>NZ_SOBQ01000004.1:0-325736 GCF_004364885.1 Bacillus sp. BK450
TGATCAGGTTGATAGGTCTGAGGTGGAAGCGTGGTGACACGTGGAGCTGACAGATACTAATAGATCGAGGACTTAACCTATATTCTATTGTGAAGTTTGAACATTGTTATCTAGTTTTGAGAGAACATTCTCTCCATCAGGTTTGGTGGCGATAGCGAAGAGGTCACACCCGTTCCCATACCGAACACGGAAGTTAAGCTCTTCAGCGCCGATGGTAGTTGGGGGTTTCCCCCTGTGAGAGTAGGACGCCGCCAAGCTTTTTGTTTATATCCTTCCAATGGAAGAAGTTACTTTATCATTCCGCAGTAGCTCAGTGGTAGAGCTATCGGCTGTTAACCGATCGGTCGTAGGTTCGAGTCCTACCTGCGGAGCCATGCTTCCATAGCTCAGTAGGTAGAGCACTTCCATGGTAAGGAAGAGGTCAGCGGTTCGAGCCCGCTTGGAAGCTTTCCTCTATATGTTGATATGACAAGGTTTCTCGATGATGAGAAGGCTTTTTTTGTTTGTTTATATATATATTGAACTGCTCGATGATCAGTAGACTGATGACATTAGGAAAGAGAATAAAACGGCTTGCACAGAAGTGTTGCATCGATTTTTTACTTATCTCCTTCTTTTTGTTCTTGATTCTTCATTCTCTTTCTTTTATTCTTACTAAAGTGATATCCTCTATATTAAAAGACTCTGTACGTTCCTCTTTTCCCCCGAAAGTGAAGTATCGTTTGTTTTTCCTTCCTTTATCTCCAGGTATAGTTGATCTTCTTTTTCCATGTACGGTATGTATATAAAAAGGAGTAGATGGTTTGAAAGATTTATTTGTAAAGCAAGAATGGTTTGGACATGTACGTCAGGACGTGCTTGCGGGTATATTAGTCGCACTGGCTTTAATTCCTGAGGCAATTGCATTTTCGATTATTGCGGGCGTTGATCCGAAGGTCGGCTTGTATGCATCATTTTGTATCGCGATTGTGATTTCGTTTGTTGGTGGACGCCCAGGTATGATTTCGGCTGCAACAGGGGCTATGGCACTCGTCATGGTTAACTTGGTTGCTGATCATGGGTTGCAATATTTGTTTGCAGCTACGATTTTGACGGGTTTGATTCAAATTGTGTTTGGATTGTGCCGAGTGTCTCGTTTGATGAAATTTATTCCGAGGTCCGTCATGGTTGGCTTTGTTAATGCGTTGGCTATTATGATCTTCATGGCTCAGCTTCCACATTTCGTTGGGGAATCAATGGCTATGTATATGATGACAGGGGGCGCCTTGCTGATCATTTATTTATTGCCTATGGTGATAAAGGTGATACCTTCCCCACTCATTGCCATTATTGTAATGACGATATTGGCTGTATTTGGACATATTGATGTTAGAACAGTTGGAGATATGGGAGAGCTTCCTAGTTCTTTGCCTGTTTTTCTGATACCTCAAGTTCCGTTTAACTGGGAAACACTTGCTATCATTTTTCCTTATTCTTTAGCACTTGCGATGGTTGGTTTACTTGAGTCTCTTTTAACCGCACAGATTGTCGATGATATGACAGAGACGTCTAGTAATAAGAACAAGGAAGCGAGAGGTCAAGGGATTGCCAATGTGGTTGCAGGATTCTTTGGTGGTATGGCTGGCTGTGCGATGATTGGCCAATCTGTGATTAATACGAAGGCAGGAGGACGAGGCCGGCTTTCTACCTTTGTAGCGGGTGCTTTTTTAATGGTGCTGATTTTTGTACTAGGTGATGTCGTGGTTCAAATTCCGATGGCTGCTCTAGTGGCTGTGATGTTCATGGTTTCCATTGGCACATTTGATTGGAGTTCCTTTCAGCAGCTAAAAAAGAATCCGAAAACAGATTCTATTGTGATGGTTGTCACGGTCGTGACGGTGGTGTTGACTCATGATTTATCAAAAGGCGTTTTTGCAGGTGTACTGCTCAGTGCGGTATTCTTTGTCGCAAAGATATCGAAGCTTCATATTACGTCTAAAGAAAGCCAGGCAGGTACTTGGGAATATCGAGTTAAAGGACAAATTTTCTTTGCTTCTGTCACTGATTTGATCCAAGCTTTTCATCAGGGGAAAGAACTCCAATCTGTTGTGATTGATTTGTCTGAAGCACGTATATGGGATGAATCAGGCGTAGCAGCGATAGAACGTATAAAGGAAAGGTATCAAGCAAATGGCGTCCAGGTGGACGTAGTTGGAATGGATACATCAAGTCAAAAGCTTGTGAAACAAGTGAATGGTTCTTAAAAAGGCCTTTCTGTCTGTTACAATAGAAAAGGTAAGAAAGTGAAGGGATGGAGGTGGCCGGCATGCTTGCGCGTTTGAATCAAGTGCTCGGCCGGATGATGCCGCTCATTACACCTTTTAGTGTGTTACTCGGTGTTTTGTTGGCAGCCTATTTAAAGGATTTTACGTTTTTGGTGCCATGGGTATTTGCTGTGATGACCTTTGCAGGGAGTTTGTCTTCTACTTTTTCGGCTTTAAAGCATACGGTGATGCACCCATTGCCTTTGATTTTATCGTTTATGATTTTACACGTATTGATGCCTCTTTATGCTTGGTCAGCGGGACATCTCATATTTGCGGGTGATGCTATGACGATCACCGGTTTGACACTTGCAATGGTGATTCCCACAGGAGTTTCTAGTTTAATATGGGCGGCAATGTATAAGGGGAATGTTGGGTTAACGTTATCCATTATTTTAATTGATACATTGCTTTCGCCATTGATTGTGCCAGCCAGTTTGTCACTTTTAGCCGGTACACAGGTTCATATGGACATGGTGGCGATCATGAAAGGGCTGTTTGGGATGGTGGTGCTTCCATCTATTTTAGGGATGCTCGTTCGTCACTATGCAAAGCCTGCTGTCACAAAAATGATTAGTCAGACACTGTCACCTTTCTCAAAAATAGGCTTGTTTGTAGTGGTGTCAATTAACAGTTCTGTTGTCGCGCCATACTTGCGTGAACTGGATGCCGCATTTTTTAGCAAGGCAGCGACTGTGTTTCTCATTGCAATGAGCGGATATGCTTTTGCTTGGCTGATTGGAAAGACGATGAAATGTACTCAAGGAGAGATTGTGGCCATCGTGTATACGGGCGGTATGAGAAACATTAGTGCGGGGGCTGTGCTTGCCATTAGCTTTTTCCCGCCTGCTGTCGCTGTTCCTGTGGTGATTGGCATGCTGTTTCAGCAAGTGCTTGCTGCCTTGTTTGGCTTCTTGCTCAATCGTTTTGAGCTGAAAGCACCAGCTGTGACCAAATCTATCTCATGAAAAAAACCTCCATCCTTTGATAGATGGAGGTTTTTTCTGTGATTTAATAGATGAGATATTTTTTTCGCTTCTTTTCGAATGTTTTAAGGTCGTGATGATAGCGTTTCATAATGTGTTTGACGGAAGTCCCTTTATTGATCTCTTCTTTCATCCAGTCATTCCCGATTAGTTTGTCAAAGCTGCCTGTTTGAAGGAACTGAAAGTCATTAGGGTATAAATCATGTATTGCTTTGATAATGGATAACCCCGTTTTCACTGCTTCGAAGGATGAGCGGTCTGTGACGTATAACTGCACACCATGAGATAGTGTACCGGCATGTTTAGAAAATGTGGGGGTGAATGACACAGGTCTAAATTGAACGCCTTTTAGTTTTAGCTGATTTAAGTGATCTGCCAGCTCGCTGCTATTGATATATGGTGCACCAATGAGCTCGAATGGTTTTGTCGTTCCTCTGCCTTCAGAGACATTTGTGCCTTCAATTAATCCTGTGGCAGGATATACAAAGGTACTATCCACTGTTGGCATGTTAGGAGAAGGAAGGACGAACGGCAGCTTTGTATCATCGAATGTCATGGACCGCTTCCAATTTTTCATTTTGATGACTGTTACATCAGCATTGATATGAAACTCTTTGTTAAACAGTTTTGCAAGCTCACCAGTGGTCATTCCATGTCTTAATGGGATTGGATAGAGCCCTACAAAAGAGGCGTGTTCAGGCTCTAAAACAGGTCCTTCTACTTTTAGTCCGCCAATGGGATTTGGACGGTCTAGGACAACAAAGGGAATGTTGTGTTCTTTAGCGGCTTCCATCGCATAGGCCATCGTGTAAATATAGGTGTAATAACGAGCACCAACGTCCTGAATATCAAACAGCAGGACATCTACATTTTTCAGCATTTCAGGAGTTGGTTTTCTTGTTTTTCCATAAAGAGAGTAAACAGGAAGACCTGTTTTTTCATCGGTATAGGATTCGACGCCTTCTCCTGCTTGTGCATCGCCGCGTACGCCGTGTTCAGGTCCATATAAAGCAGTGAGCTTGATATTTGGATGTTCAAATAGGAGATCGACACTGCTTTTCATATTTGCATCAATGCCAGTCGGGTTGGTAATGAGACCAACTCTTTTCCCTTTTAGCCATGAAAGGTTGCTTGAGAGAAGTGTTTCGATCCCTGTTTTGACTGTTGCTTTTTTTCCTTTTGTATCTGTTCGTTCTTCTGCGGGAGAGGCGGCGGTCAATGTGCTCATCATGAGAAAGCTTGCGAGTATGAAGCTTGCTGTTTTCTTCAAGAGAATCCCTCCTATTTGATCTGTTTCCCCTTCAAGTTGAGGCCATAGCCGAATGGGTAAAGGGTTTGATTTGGATGAGTGACAGATGGGATATCAACTGGCAGTTTCCCTTTAGGTGATGCAGCTCCAAATATCACTTCTAGTCCAGCAGGAATATTTGGCTGATTGAATTGTCCGTTTGAGTAGCCTTTAAAACCGTACACAGCTAGTAAGGCATCGGCTTCTTCAAAATTTGCCGCATCATAAGGATTTCTAAGGCTCATGATGACCATTTTTTTGTTTTGTGCTGCTGCTTCTTTCATGACAGCACGAGGGAAGGCAGTAGCCCATTTTTTTGGATCCTGGACATTGTCATCAATTACGCCATCATTCACAGCTGGATCATTTTGGACAACGTAAGAGCCAGTGATGACATAGTCAGCTTCTTGAATCAGTTTGGCTGTATCTTTGGTGAACGTTTTATCCGCAAAAGCATATGACTGGATGCGTACAGGCTTGATCTTTTTTTGTTTCATGAGAGATTCGACTGTGACAGACATTGCTTTAGTCTGATCTTCGTAAGGTGCCATGACCACGATTTTGTCATTCTTTTTAGGCTTGAAAGGTAAGGTCTTTTTGTTATTTTTAAGCAGGGTGATTCCTTCACGTGCCATTTTTTGTTCTGCTTTAAGGTGCGACTTTTTCCCGACGACTTGAGTGGCTTTTTTGATTTTTTTCTCAAGACTGATTGGTTTTTTGGAGGAAATAATGCCGCGTTTGATTTTCAATTGAAGAATTTTTTCGACAGATTCGTTAATCTGCGACATCGGAATCTCTTTCTTTAAAATCGCTTGTTTGACAGCATTGAATACATTCTCTAGGTTTTTCTCTGTTTTTAATGAGGTGACTGGTGCTGGCATGAGAGCGATGTCGACGCCTGCTTTAATGGCCATCACTACGGCTTCTTCCTGTCCGAAATTATCTGCAATCGCTTTCATATTTAGAGCGTCTGTCACAACAACACCTTGAAAGCCCATCTCTTCTTTTAATAAGTTTGTGATAACTTTTTTTGATAAGGTTGCTGGAACCATGATGTCCTCGCCATCTTTTTTGCTTCGATACGTTGTGTCATCAATGGCAGGAAATTGCACATGAGCGGTCATGACCATATCTGCACCAGCATTGATCGCTTGTTGGAACGGATACAGCTCAACCTTTTTTAAACGATCTAGGTCATGCTCTACGAGCGGCAAGCCGTAGTGACTATCGACGGCTGTATCACCATGTCCCGGGAAATGTTTTAGTGTGGAAATGGTCTTTTCCTTTTGAAGTCCTTTCATGGTTTGAAGGCCAAGTCTAGAGACAAGAGCAGGATCAGAGCTAAAGGAACGGACACCAATGACGGGGTTGTTTGGGTTATTATTCACATCAAGCACAGGAGAGAAGTTTGTATTGATGCCTAAGGCGTTTAATTCTTTTCCGATGATTTTTCCTGTGTCATATGCATTTTTTTTGCTTCTAGAGGCACCAATCGACATATTTCCTGGGAAATGTGTTCCCTTTTGTAACCTTGTGACGATTCCGCCTTCTTGATCAATGGAAATGAGTAAAGGAATGTTTGGTGATGCTTTTTGAAATTCATGGGTGAGTTTCACGGTTTGTTTTGTATCAACCACATTCTCGGCAAATAAGATGACACCGCCTAGATGATATTTTTCTACAAGATGAGATACTTCGTTATTCATCTTTGTGAAGCCTGTAGGTGCGGATTCATCTTTTGTTTGCCAATTGCGAAAGTCCGGCATGAGCATTTGACCTATCTTTTCATCCAGTGACATGTCTTGAACCATTTGTTTAGCGGTTGGCAGAGAGGCAGAGCTAACCTTTTCCGTTGGAATGGAAGAGGTTAGCAGGGCTAAAACCAGTGCAGCGGGGAAGAGAGCTTTCAACATCGAATTCCTCCTTTTACTGAAAAGATTCGTAGATTGCGGTCATGATGCTTCCATAAGTACCAGTTGGGAACAGGTCGCCTTCAAATTGATTAGGATTTGTTTCTGGTGAAACAACGGGTGAATGTTTCTTATTCATCAGCAACACGACACCTAAATTGTGTTTAGGATCAATCAACGTCATTGTGCCGGTCCAGCCAGTATGCCCATAGGCTTCGTTACTTGCATATTTTCCAAACATCCATTCCATGTCAGTATGACCGTTTTTTCGCCAGCCTAGCCCGTAAGTTGGGTTCGTATCAGATGAGGCTGTAAAGAGATCGATAGAAGCCTGATCAAAAATGGTTGTTTTTCCATAGCCTCCTTTATTAAGCATCAGCTGAAGCAGCACGGCCATATCTGAGGTATTCGAGAAAAGTCCAGCGTGGCCGGAGATACCCGCCATTGAGTAATATGCTTTCTCGTCGTGTACTTCACCTAGCAGGGTGTACCGTCGGATGTTTTCAAAATCGATGACACCGTCTCGTGAATTGCCTAAACGTTCAGTTGCTGCAAAATGTTTCGGCTTGAACCCTTTTTGCAGCGGATTGAACATTGTATGTTTGAGACCTAGCGGCCGATAAATCGTTGACTCGACATATTGATCAAGAGGCATGCCTGTTTTTTTCTCGATGATCATGCCTAGCAGCATGTAATCAATGTCACTATAAATGTGCTGGGTACCTGGCTTGTATTGCAGCGGTACCTTTGGCAGCCATTTCATCGTTGTTTTTCTGTCTTGAGAGAAAAAAGAGCCAGCTGATTCTTTGCTATAAAATAAGACACTGGAAGGGAGACCCGCAGAATGGGTGAGAAGATCTTTTACCCGAAGCTGGTCTTTACTGGTTACCTTTGCATCAGGTTCATCCTGAAAATCTGGAAGGATGGTCTGTATTTTTTCGTTGACATCAAGTTTTTTCTCGTAGACAAGCTTTTGCAGGGCATAGTTGGTCGCATACATTTTTGTATTGGATGCCAAATCGAATAGTGTATCTTTTTTCATTTTTTTATACGATTTGAGTTCTGTTGTGCCATCATATTTTTGCCGGTAGCCATAGGCTTTTTGATGAACGATCTTTCCGTCCTTGATAATGATGAGAGCGGCTCCTGGAAATCCTGCTTTGATGTCATTTTGAATCATTTGATCAACCTTCCTCAGCTGCCTGGAAGAAACACCTACTTGTTCCGGTCGTTTTGCTTTTTTTAAGACGGGATATTCTTCATGAGCTGTTTTAGACAAAGACGATACAGGATGGGAGCTAGTTGCAAATGTTTGTACTGGTAACCCAAGGAGCATGAGCAGACATGTGATCAAAAGAAAACATTTCTTCAAGGTCTAGACCTCCTTATTGATTGTGATCCTCGAATTCAACAGCCATATCATCATGAAACCCAAATAAGTATGTGAAGAAAAATCCAGCAACATATGCGATGAATAGTCCAATTAAGTAAAGAAGCATTTGATGTGTGTGAACAATAAAGGTTAATGGAAGACCGGATACTCCGATGGCTTTCGTCGCAATTTGGAAGTAGGCTTGAAATGCGCCGCCGATTCCTGCACCAAGACAAGCGGTGAGAAATGGTCGTCCCAGCGGGAGTGTGACACCAAAAATGAGTGGTTCGCCAATGCCCAGCATCCCTGAAGGAAGTCCACCAGCAATGGCTCTTTTGAGCTTTTTCTTTTTTGTTTTCATATAAATGGCGAATGCAGCGCCTACCTGTCCTGCACCGCCCATAGCGAGAATTGGCAGAAGCGGGTCATCTCCAATTGAATTGATGAGTTCCATATGAATCGGTGTCAGCCCTTGGTGAAGTCCTGTTACAACAAGTGGGAGGAAGGTAGCACCAAGAACAAATCCTGCGAAAATTCCGCCCATATTCAATAGATAAGTCAGTCCTGAGGTGATGGCATCAGATATAAATCCGCCGACTGGCATGAAGACAACGTACGTGAAAATACCTGTAATGAGTAGTGTGATGGTTGGTGTGACGATGATATCAAGTGATTGCGGGACGAAGCGTCTAATTCGGGTTTCCACAAGTGCCATAAAGATGGCGGCTAGAAGAACACCGATGAGTCCGCCTCTGCCTGGTAGAATGTTTGTGCCAAATAACATAATGTCTGCGGAGGCTGGGTTAATAATAAGGATACCAGCTAATGCGCCTAATGCAGGAGAGCCTCCAAATTCCTTTGCGGCATTTGTCCCGACTAATATCCCGAGATAAGCGAAAAGGCCAGAACCGATAACCGTTAAAATAATCGCAGCTTGAGATTTTTCGTCAAGCCAGCCTGCTTGCACGATTGCTTTTGTTATCCCGGTAATCAGACCTGAGGCAACTAGTGCCGGAATGATTGGGATGAAAATGCTGGCAATCCGACGTAAGAACAGCTTGAACGGGGTGCGGTTCTTTTGTGAAATGGCTTGCTTGTTTTTTTGTGCTTCGTTGTTTAAATCATAAGAGCCAGAGGCATTTAGCAGCTCTTCAAACGCACTTGATACTTGGTTGACAACGCCAGTGCCTAAAATGATTTGAAGCGTTTCTGCTTCGACGACGCCAATGACGCCATCGAGTTCTTTGATTGCTGTGACGTGAACTTTTTCATTGTCCATCGGTGTAATTCGGAGCCTTGTCATACAATGTGTATGGGAAGAGATATTTTCAGAACCACCACAGAGTGAAAGAATGTCTTTCGCCAACTGCTGATATTTCTTTTGATGACTCATGTTGAATCCCCCTTTGATTTTCGTTTCATGGAGCGGATGGCATGCCTTGTTTTGTCAATATATTGGGCTGTCTCTTCATATTGACGAGAAGCTAAACTGAGGAACAAGACATCAATTAAGTAGAGCTGTGCCATTCTAGAGGAAGTGGCAGCACTGCGAAAAGGTGCTTCATTGGAACCGGACGTCGATAGGTGAACATCACATAAGGCAGAAACGCTTGTATGACCTGGATGTGTTAAAGCAATGGTTTTCACTTGATTGTCTTTTGCGAGCTGAAGGGCTTGAATGATGTCTAACGTTTCTCCTGAAAAGGAGATCCCAAACACAATGTCATTCTCTCCTGCATTTGCGATGACGGTGGAGGCAATGTGCATGTCAGTGAAGGCTGTTGCTGCATAGTTAATTCTGAGAAATTTCTGCTGGGCATCAGCTGCGACGATGCCAGATGCACCAACACCGATAAAATGAATTTGGTTTGCATGCAGCAGTAATTGAACAGCCTTTTCTAAAGCATCTGCATTTAAAATAGAAGCGGTGTCCTTAATCGATTGAATCGAGTTTCCTGCTGTTTTTTGAATAATGGATTGAAGCGGTTCATCTTGTTCGATATCTCTGTAGCCTTGTTTATCGTCATGCATCAAGTCTCCAGCGATCCGCATTTTTAAATCTTGATAGCCCTCCAGCCCGAGAGATTTACAAAGACGGATGACAGCAGAGCTGCTTGCGCCGGCTTCCTGACTGATTTCGTGTACTGTACTTTTAATGACTTTGTCTGGATGGGCAAGGATATAGTCTGCAATGATTTTTTCAGATTGGGGAAGCTTTGATTTGATTGTGTGTAGTAGGGTAAGTCCACCTGCTGACATGAGCTCTGCCTCCTTTAGGATTGATAACGTGAGATCGCTTTGTCAATATGGCCATTCGTTTTGTTAAGTAAATCTTTGGCTGTTTTCTTATCTGTGTTTGTTTGAAGCATGACGATGGCAGTTTTGACTTCTAAGTCTGCTGCTTCAAGAGTCTTCACGGCTTGTTCGTAGGAAGCATTTGTCACATGTTGAATGATGGTGATGGCGCGTTCTTTTAATTTATGATTGCTGACTTTTACATCAACCATCAGGTTTTCATATACTTTGCCTTGTCTGATCATGACTGAGGTGGAAAGCATATTTAAAATCATTTTATGAGCGGATGCTGCTTTCATTCTTGTTGACCCAGTGATGGCTTCTGGTCCTACAATAACCTCAATGGCGCAATCTGCAAGCTCGCTAATTTCTGCTTGTTCATTGCAGCTGAGTGCTACTGTTTTAGCTCCAATTGACTTTGCGTAGTTTAAAGCGCCGATGATATAAGGTGTCCTGCCGCTTGCGGCAATACCGACGACTGTATCTTTTGATGTCAGGTGGATGTGTACTAAATCCTGTTTGCCGGCATCTTCACTGTCTTCCACATCTTCGGCAGCTTGAGAAAAAGCTGAGTCTCCGCCTGCCATGATGCCAACAATGACATCAGGTGAGACGCTATAGGTTGGCGGACATTCGACAGCATCCATTACGCCAATTCTGCCGCTTGTTCCGGCGCCTAAATAAACGAGTCGGCCTCCATTTGAGATGGACTCATAAGCAAAGTCACTTGCTGTTTTGACATGTGGAAGTACAAGGTTGACTGCTTGAGCGACCTTCATATCTTCTTCATTGATCATCTGGAGTATTTCAAGCGGATCTGCTTGAGAAATTCCCATTGTGTTTGGGTTTCTTGATTCTGTTGTCAAAGAACGCAGTTGAGATGGCTGCATGTGACATACCTCCTTATTTCTTCATTTTCAGTATATTGAGTATGATATGAAATTTCAATATTATATTTGAATATTGAAATTATATTTCAGTCAAATTGTTGAACGAATAGGGAGTAAATAGTTAGAAAATAAAAAAAATAAAAATCCCCTTTACAAAAGGGGGACAACCTGTATATAATAACTTTTGTCAGCTTCACGGAAACAACAAACTTGACAAACTGGCCCGTTGGTCAAGCGGTTAAGACACCGCCCTTTCACGGCGGTAACACGGGTTCGAATCCCGTACGGGTCACCATGATGTGGAGGATTAGCTCAGCTGGGAGAGCATCTGCCTTACAAGCAGAGGGTCGGCGGTTCGAGCCCGTCATCCTCCACCATATGCCGGTGTAGCTCAACTGGTAGAGCAACTGACTTGTAATCAGTAGGTTGGGGGTTCAAGTCCTCTTGCCGGCACTGTTTTTTCTTTATCAATTCCATATGTGGAGGGGTAGCGAAGTGGCTAAACGCGGCGGACTGTAAATCCGCTCCCTCCGGGTTCGGCGGTTCGAATCCGTCCCCCTCCACCATTTTTGGGCTATAGCCAAGCGGTAAGGCAACGGACTTTGACTCCGTCATGCGTTGGTTCGAATCCAGCTAGCCCAGTTAAGACACCTTTTTGAAAAAGGTGTCTTTTTTTATGTTGGCAGAGGGACTGTATAACTATTCAAAATGTTGTCGAGTTGAGTCAGAAGGCATCAAGAAAGTAAAATATAAGCATGAACGGAAAGGGGATGTACATATGGGAGAGCAAAAGAAGGTCACGATTATTGGAGTTCCAATGGACTTGGGTCAAACGAGAAGGGGCGTCGATATGGGCCCGAGTGCGATTCGTTGTGCAGGCGTAAAAGAAAAATTGGAAACGCTCTCATTTGATGTAGAGGATCTTGGAGATATTCCAGTTGAACAAAGAGATGATGAGAAAGGTTTATATACAAGTGAAAAGCTAAAAAATTTGACGGAGAATGCTGGTGCAAATCAGCTGCTTGCTGAGAAGGTTGACAGTATTGTGCAATCTGGTTCGTTTCCGCTCATTTTAGGCGGTGATCACAGCATTGCGATTGGCACACTTGCTGGGGTAGCCAAGCATTATGAAAACTTAGGTGTCATTTGGTATGATGCACACGGGGATTTGAATACGGAGGAAACCTCTCCTTCTGGAAATATTCATGGCATGCCGCTTGCTGTCAGTCTCGGTTTTGGGCATGCTGATTTAACGAACATTGGCGGTTATTCGCCTAAATTGAAGCCTGAAAATGTCGTTATAATTGGTGCTCGATCTTTAGATGAAGGAGAGCGGGCATTGATTCGAGAGAAAGGCATTAAAGTGTATACGATGCATGAAATTGATCGTTTAGGGATGACAAGGGTGATGGAGGAAGCGATTGCGTATCTAAAGGAGAGAACCGATGGTGTCCATCTGTCGCTTGATTTAGATGGATTAGATCCAGCGGAATGCCCTGGTGTAGGTACTCCGGTAGCAGGCGGCATTAGTTACCGGGAGAGTCATCTCGCAATGGAGCTTTTAGAGGAGGCGGGTATTCTAACGTCTGCTGAATTTGTTGAAGTAAATCCGGTTTTAGATGAGAAAAACAAAACCGCTGAAGCGGCAGTTGCGTTAATTGGTTCATTAATGGGTGAAAAGCTATTGTAGAGCGGGACTTGTTCCCGTTCTTTTTTTTGTTTTGGGAAAATTTAAGGATATGTTAAGGTTTTTACCGGTTGATAAGCGTAACACACTGTCAAAAATTTGTTACACTATTTTTTAGAGGAGAATGAAACCTTTTGGAAAGAGGTTCGTATACATAAAGACCGGTGAAGGCAGAGGTTGAATATACTATGGACACAATGATTAAAAAGAGAATTAAGCAAGTGAAAAAAGGCGACCAGAACGCATTTGCAGACATCGTAGACCTGTATAAAGACAAAATTTATCAGCTGTGCTACCGTATGCTTGGGAATGCACATGAAGCGGAGGATATTGCGCAGGAGGCGTTTATTCGTGCTTATGTGAATATCGAAAGCTTTGATGTGAATCGCAAGTTTTCCACGTGGCTGTACCGCATTGCAACCAACCTGACCATCGACCGTATTCGCAAAAAAAAGCCGGATTATTATTTAGATGCAGAGGTGGCAGGAACAGAAGGATTAAATATGTATTCTCAAATTGCTGCTGATGGCATTTTGCCAGAGGATGAGGTGGTGTCTCTTGAATTATCGAGTACCATTCAGCAAAAAATTTTAAGATTACCCGACAAATATCGTTCGGTCATCGTATTAAAGTATATTGATGAACTCTCGTTAAAAGAAATTAGTGAGATTCTGAATATACCAGTTGGTACGGTGAAAACGAGAATACACAGGGGTAGAGAGGCTCTCCGGAAACAGTTGAGAGACCTTTGAGTGAGGTGATTTTGATGAGCTGTCAGGATAGAATCGTCCAGCTTATGCATCAGTATTTAGACGGGGACATTGAGCCCCAAGACGAAAAAGAATTAAAAAGCCATCTGCAATCGTGTGAGGAGTGCCGTACTCATTTTCAACAAATTGAGAAATCCATCGCGCTAGTGCAGAGTACATCTCATATAGAAGCACCATCTGATTTCACTGCAAAGGTGATGGCAGGTCTTCCAAAGGAGAAAAAGCGTGTGTCGGTTCAAAGATGGATCAAAGCTCACCCGCTGATGGTAGCAGCTGCCCTCTTTCTCATTTTAATGGGAGGCAGTCTGTTTACGAGCTGGAATACCGATCATAATTTCAGTGTGTCAAAGCAGCCGAATCTCGTCGTTGAAAATGATACAGTGACCGTACCTAAAGGGGAAACCGTAAAGGGTGATGTCACTGTCAAAAATGGCAAGCTGATTGTAGAAGGCAAGGTTGATGGAAATGTCACCGTCGTCAATGGGGAACAGTTGACTGCTTCTGCCGGACAAGTCACTGGTCAAATTAATGAAATTAATGAAGTATTTGATTGGATCTGGTACAAAATGAAATCAACAGCACAAAACGTAATGCGGGTCATTGGGCCAGAGGAGCAAAAGTAACTCAATCGGCTTAAAGAGCAGTCTCTAAGGGGGCTGCTCTTTTTCTATACATTGGCGGGATTCACGCATACTAGCAACTCAGCCAGATATGGCAACTATTTTCCTTGCTGAAACAAAATGTGGTATAATAGCCACGCTATGTATTGATACATAGGCTATTTTTATATTAAAAAATGCATCAAACGAAGAATAACTGAAAATTCTGGAGGACGAGGAAATGGCTTTAGGGGATATTCCTTTTTTGCAGTACCTCGGTAATGCTGTTGATATTCTCGTTGTTTGGTATGTGATATATAAATTAATGATGGTCATCCGCGGAACAAAAGCGGTTCAGCTTTTAAAGGGAATTGTGGTCATTGTTCTCGTCAGGATGGGAAGTGCGTATCTCGGTCTTAACACACTTCAATGGCTGATGGATCAAGCGATTACGTGGGGATTCCTTGCGATCATTATTATTTTTCAGCCAGAGCTAAGGAGAGCGCTTGAGCAGCTTGGGCGCGGCCGTTTCTTCTCAAGAAGCGGGACACCTGTAGAGGAACAGCAGCAGAAAACGATCGAGGCAATTACAAAAGCAATTAACTATATGGCGAAACGCAGAATCGGCGCGCTGCTGACAATTGAGCGCGATACCGGAATGAATGATTACATAGAGACAGGAATTCCTTTGAATGCAAAGGTGAGTTCAGAGCTGCTCATTAATATTTTCATTCCGAATACACCGCTTCATGACGGTGCTGTCATTATGAAGCGGGATGAGATTGCAGCTGCAGCTTGCTATTTACCGCTGTCAGAAAGCCCTTTTATCTCTAAGGAGCTGGGGACGCGTCATAGGGCGGCAGTCGGAATTAGTGAAGTGACAGACAGCTTAACTGTCATCGTTTCTGAGGAAACTGGCGGTATTTCTGTTGCAAGGAATGGTGATCTCCACCGAGAATTGACAGAAGAAGCGCTTGAAGAAATGCTGATTGCTGAATTTAGTAAGAACAGCAAAGATGCTTCCTCGACCAAATGGTATTGGAGGGGCAAGAAAAATGGATAAGGTTTTGAATAATCGCTGGGCCGTTAAGCTTCTTGCATTGGTCTTCGCTTTATTGCTGTATGGTGCAGTCAATTCAGCGCAAGCGCCCACGCCGAAAAAAATCGGTGAATCCTTTTTCCCAACATCGACGACAGATGAAGCAACTTTAACCGACATTCCTGTTAAAGCGTATTATGATGACGAGAAGTACGTCGTCACTGGTGTGCCGCAGACAGTCAATGTCACGATTAAAGGATCAACTAGTGCTGTGAAAACAGCAAGACAAACAAAGAATTTTGAAATTTACGCAGACATGCAGAACTTATCGACAGGTACACATAAAGTGGAGCTGAAGGCAAGAGATGTATCGAAGGGACTCACACTATCGATTAATCCATCTGTGACGACTGTGACGATACAAGAAAAAACGACAGCTGAATTTCCTGTTGAAACCGAGTTTTATAATCAAAATAAAATCAAAGACGGCTATTCACCTGAACAGCCCATTGTGAATCCGAAAAAGGTCACAGTTACTGGATCAAAGGATGTCATCGACAAAATTTCTGTCATTAAAGCTTTTGTGAACTTAGAAGATGTCGATCAGCAAATTGAAAAAGAAGCGAAGCTCACTGTGTATGATAGCAGCGGGAATGAGCTGCCAGTTGAAGTAAGTCCGTCCGTGGTGGATATTACGGTCCCAATCTCTAGTCCAAGCAAAAAGGTCCCTTTTAAAATTGAGCGGACGGGCAGCTTGCCAGAAGGGATCAGCATCTCAAGCATTGAGACAAGCCCGAGTGAGGTCACAGTGTA
Organism: Bacillus sp. BK450; assembly: GCF_004364885.1. Classification (NCBI taxonomy): domain Bacteria; kingdom Bacillati; phylum Bacillota; class Bacilli; order Caryophanales; family Bacillaceae; genus Bacillus; species Bacillus sp. BK450. The sequence goes on from NZ_SOBQ01000004.1 coordinate 15,953, forward strand.
CGGCTCTCAAAAGGTGCTGGATGCCCTTGATTTTATTGATGGCGTCAAGCTGGACCTAAGCAAGATCAAAGATGATACGGAGATTGATGCCGATATTCCCCTGCCAGATGGTGTGAAAAAGGTATCACCCGAAACCGTTAAGATCAAAGTGAAGGTTGCAACAGCTGAAGAAAAAAAGATCGATAATGTACCGATTTCTGTCGTGGGTTTGAGCAAGGATCTCACTTCTGATTTTGTGAGCCCCTCTTCTGGACGGCTCACGTTAACAGCAAAGGGATCAAAGAGTGCGATTGATAAACTAAAGGCTTCAGATGTTGAAGCCTATATCAATGCAGGGGACTTGAACGAAGGAACCCATGAGGTCAAAGTTCAAGTAAATGGTCCTCAAAATGTGACTTGGACATTATCGAGATCAAAGGTCAAAGTGAAACTCACTTCTACTGATACAGAGGATCAGCCGGCTTCGACGAATGATCGGAAGGATCAAAAAGATCAACAAGATGCATCAACTGATGACGATGATCAGGGTGAGAAGAGTAAAGAAGAATCCACGCAAGATAAAGCAAAGAAAGAATCGAGTCAAAGACAGCGGGTCAAAGAAGATAAAAAAGAGGACGAAGCGTCCTCTTGAATGGTAAAAAAGGAGCGATTGAAACATGGGCAAGTACTTTGGAACTGATGGTGTAAGGGGTGTAGCGAATAGCGAATTAACGCCAGAGCTCGCATTTAAAGTTGGGAGATTTGGCGGCTATGTGCTCACGAAGGATAAAGAACGTCCAAAGGTACTCGTTGGTCGAGACACACGTGTATCTGGTCATATGTTAGAAGGAGCGCTTGTTGCAGGCTTGCTTTCAATTGGAGCTGAAGTGATGCGTCTAGGTGTGATCTCAACACCTGGTGTGTCATATTTAACGAAGGCAATGGATGCTGAAGCGGGTGTCATGATTTCTGCTTCACACAATCCAGTTCAAGACAACGGTATTAAATTCTTCGGCGGTGACGGCTTTAAGCTGTCAGATGAACAGGAAAACGAAATTGAGCAGCTGATGGATCAGCCAGTCGATCAATTACCACGCCCAGTTGGAGCTGATCTTGGAACGGTGAACGACTACTTTGAAGGCGGTCAGAAATACTTGCAATTCTTAAAGCAGACAGCGGACGAGGATTTTACAGGTATTCACGTGGCGCTTGACTGTGCACACGGTGCAACCTCTTCTCTAGCGACACATTTATTTGCAGATTTAGATGCTGATGTGTCTACAATGGGAACATCTCCAAACGGATTGAATATCAATGATGGTGTAGGCTCCACTCATCCAGAAGCACTTTCTGCTTTTGTGAAGGAGAAGGGTGCAGATATTGGTCTTGCGTTTGATGGAGACGGTGACCGTTTAATTGCAGTCGATGAAAAAGGTGATATCGTAGACGGCGATCAAATTATGTACATATGTGCACGTTATTTGAAGGATGAAGGCCGATTAAAGGATGACACCGTCGTGTCAACGGTTATGAGTAACCTTGGTTTCTATAAAGCGCTTGAGAAGCAAGGCATTAAGAGCATTCAAACTGCTGTTGGTGACCGCTATGTGGTCGAAGCGATGAAAAAAGACGGCTATAATGTCGGCGGCGAGCAGTCAGGTCATTTGATTTTCCTTGATTATAATACGACAGGTGATGGCATGCTTTCTGCGATCATGCTTGTGAATACGCTCAAAGCGACAGGAAAAACATTATCAGAGCTTGCAGCGGAAATGGAAAAGTTCCCGCAGCTTTTAGTGAATGTGAAAGTGTCTGATAAATATAAAGTAGAAGAAAATGAAAAAGTAAAAGCGGTGATCCAAGAGGTCGAAAAAGAGATGAATGGTGACGGCCGTATCCTGGTTCGTCCATCGGGGACAGAGCCGCTTGTACGTGTCATGGCAGAGGCGAAAACAAAAGAGCTGTGTAATGAATATGTGGCTCGAATTACAGCTGTTGTGAAAGAAGAAATGGGTATTGAGTAATAGATGAAAGCAAACCGCTGCCAGCGGTTTGCTTTTTTTTGAATAAACGACATAATTGGATGGATCTATACGAATGATATAAGCGAGGGCAATTTGAAGCTGCCTTCATACATAGGAGAGCACATCGAAGGTAGAACGTGACAAGCCTCATCGCATATAGTGTATGGAGGTCTCACTTTCTCAAATGAAGGGGATCACCCGCTAAATTGTGATTGACGGAGGTCAGACCTTATAGTACAATCATCCTTGTGTTACTGGATTTTTATTCTATCAGGAAAGGCAGGGTAGATGTTCAGAAACTCTCTTATAATTATAGCGCCCGAACTAAGCGATCGGACGAAAGATGCTTAGTTGACGAGGATGGAGGTTATCGAATTTTCGGCGGATGCCTCCCGGCTGATCAAAAAAAGAGATCACAGCCGTAAGTGTTTCTTTAAACCAAAGAGGTGACTCTTTGTACAAAGGGAATACACATGATCTCCCAAAATAAACATGTAGAGAGGGACGAAGAAATGTCCCTTCTATTTTAGTAGGCTTTCTTTGTCCCTTTCACATGATCGGGAGGAAGAATATTTATGTGTGGAATCGTAGGTTATATTGGTCAGAATGATGCGAAGGAAATCTTACTAAAAGGTTTAGAGAAGCTTGAGTACCGCGGGTATGATTCAGCAGGAATCGCTGTGGCAAACGAAGATGGTGTGCATGTGTTCAAAGAAAAAGGACGTATCGCTGAGCTTCGTGAAGTCGTGGATGCAAACGTAGCATCTTCAGCAGGAATCGGACATACACGCTGGGCAACACACGGTGTACCAAGCCATCTAAATGCGCATCCGCATCAAAGTGCTTCTGGCCGTTTTACGCTTGTTCATAACGGTGTCATTGAGAACTATGTACAATTGACACGCGAATATTTACAAGACGTCACACTAAAAAGCGACACAGATACAGAGGTTGTTGTTCAAGTCATCGAACAATTTGTAAACAGAGGTCTTGATACAGAGGAAGCTTTCCGTCAAACGCTTCTTCAACTAAAAGGCTCTTACGCGATTGCCCTTTTCGATAACGAAAACAAAGAAACAATCTATGTGGCGAAAAACAAAAGCCCATTATTGGTTGGTTTCGGCGAAGGATTCAACGTTGTGGCTTCTGACGCAATGGCGATGCTTCAAGTAACAAACGAATATGCGGAATTAATGGATAAAGAAATGGTCATTGTCACAAAAGACGAGGTCATCATTAAAAACCTTGACGGTGATATCATGACACGTCCTTCTTATATCGCTGAGCTTGATGCAAGCGACATTGAGAAAGGCACATATCCTCACTACATGTTAAAAGAAACGGATGAACAGCCGCTTGTTATGCGCAAAATCATCCAAGAATATCAAGACGAAAACGGCAAACTGTCAGTCGCTGGCGATATCGCAAGCGCAGTAGCAGAAGCAGACCGCATATACATTGTGGCTTGCGGAACGAGCTACCATGCTGGACTTGTCGGTAAACAATACATTGAAGACTGGGCGAAAGTACCTGTAGAAGTCCATGTAGCAAGTGAATTCTCTTACAACATGCCGCTTCTATCGAAAAAACCGTTGTTCATCTTCCTTTCTCAATCTGGGGAGACTGCGGACAGCCGTGCTGTACTTGTTCAAGTCAAAGAGCTTGGTCATAAAGCATTAACGATCACAAACGTACCAGGATCTACGCTTTCTCGTGAAGCAGACTTCACATTGCTTCTTCATGCAGGACCAGAAATCGCAGTGGCTTCAACAAAAGCCTACACAGCACAAATCGCTGTACTTGCAATCCTTGCATCTGTTGCAGCTGAATTAAATGGTCAATCTCTTGACTTTGATCTTGTGAAAGAGCTTGGTATTGTAGCAAACGCAATGGAAGCCCTTGTCGATCAAAAGGATGAAATGGAACAAATCGCTCGTGACTTCTTCACAGTGACACGTAACGCATTCTTTATCGGAAGAGGACTTGACTATTATGTGTGCCTTGAAGGTTCACTGAAGCTAAAAGAGATCTCTTACATCCAAGCAGAAGGCTTTGCTGGAGGAGAACTCAAACACGGCACAATTGCTTTAATTGAAGAAGGCACACCGGTCATTGCCCTTGCAACACAAGAGCACGTGAACCTCAGCATTCGCGGGAACGTCAAAGAAGTCGTTGCACGTGGTGCAAACCCATGTGTCATCTCACTAAAAGGCCTAGAAGACGAAGGTGACCGTTTCGTCCTTCCAGCTGTACACCCAGCACTTGCACCACTTGCATCTGTTGTTCCATTACAGCTAATCGCTTACTACGCAGCCCTTCACCGCGGGTGTGATGTGGATAAACCACGTAACCTTGCGAAGAGTGTGACGGTGGAGTAGGGTAAATTTTTATAATGAAACACCCCTTTGAGAATTTGTCAAAGGGGTGTTTTTTGTTTAGGTTACTATTATTTGCGAATAATCACCATTTTCAAAGCGTTTAAGGAGATTTTCAATCTTTTTTATGGATGTTAATGAGTGATTATAAACTCCAAGCTCTTTTAATAAACAGATGTTCTCTATTTTGTAAACTGGCATTTGCCAATTATGTACTTTCCGTTTTATTAAATCACCTTTTAATAAATGAGTAAATGTATTTTGGGGAATCGAAGGTAAATCCCAAAAATCAAAATCAGCTATTCCTAATTTCTCGATAAGATTTTGTTCGTCACTAATACTATATTGTTGCCCGATATGATTAATCTCATCATGCTGATCATATTCCAATAACAATTCCATAGTTGATATAAGTTGTAATACCTTTGATGATTCATCGCCATCCCCTAAGTGCTTCATAAATCGCTTAATGGCAGGTTCAACGTAGAATTGATTAAAATGATATGGTTTTAACTCTTCGAAAAGTCGATATAATATGCTTTCCCACTCACTGTTATAGATGTAGTATTCTCCAAATTCAGGATAAAATAGTTCGGATAATTCTTTTCCATTCTCTAGCTGTATTCGTTTGATTTTTTTTGAATTATCACCCCATATTTCTGGGTAGATTTCTAGTAATTCATCATCATCAACGCTAAAACATATACTCATCGAAAAGCAAGCGACGAATAATGGAATATGAATAAATCGTAACCACTGTTCATCCTCTAATATTAAATGTTCATACACAATATTTTTGAGTGAAGGGTTATCTGCTAAATGGTCACTATAAATATTACTTTTTAAAAATTCTCCTTTTCGGAATAAAGGTTTTTCCCTATACATGAATGAATAAAATGAATCAATACAGAAGTTAATTAAATTTATTAATAATGTGGAATCTCCTTGAGTTAAATGGGTTAACATCTTCATATATAAGTCGCTTTCTCTCTCAGGCATCATTGAACCGTCTTTTTCTAACATTGAAATTAACAAATTCAAGGATTCTTTCGTATTTAGTAATTGGTAGATGTAAACTGGTGAATAATTGTCTAATGTGAGAATTAGTTTATCTTTGACTCCATTCGAAAGTTTGCTATTTGATATAAGTTCGATAACTTCATCATTTTCTATTAATGCTTCTTCCTTTCCATACATCCAATCATATGCGTTATATTTTACTGTACTTATGTCATGTTCACTTGAATTATATTCATTTGAAAAATGCCTGTTCATTATTGAATGATCATTATTTATTTTTGTAGGTGAGCGCCCATATAGAAGCTCAATTTCTTTATCCATTTCTATTGAGTATTGAACGCCAAAAAAATCACATAAATCAGGAATGCTATCAATTAATATATCTAATTCTACATCCATGCAGTATTCATCTAAAAAATCTAACTCTGAAAAAATTAATTGTTTTATATTTTTTCTAATTTTTGAGTTAAAAGATTCGTAAAATATTTCGTACTCCTTAGGAAATATTTCTCGAAAACGCTCCATCGCTTTATAATGAAACACACTAAAGGCGTTTTTGTAGTATTTATCTATTAATTTATATCCGTTAAAAGTCATTCCAATATTTGTGCAACTTGCGATATAACCAGGTAAATTGTGTAAATCGTTATATTGATATTCTTTAGGATCATTACTCCCCATATCAATACAGTACTGACTGATTTTATACTCTAAAAATTTATAAAGTCTCGGTTGTTTTTGATTTTGTGTTAGATAAATTCTAAGTAAATCAAAGAATCTATCTAAGCTTCCCTTTTCTTGTTCTAAAATATCAACATTCCATATATTATCGTTTTCTGAAAAACTAGTTGTATAATCATCATAATGTTCTATACAACTTTGTATGATTTGTTCACTAACGTTTGAACTACAAAAAGGTGATATATTCTTAAATAGAAATAATAATTGATTATAGAAGGAGCAGCAAGGCAGTAGTTTTGGAATCCATTGTTCACAATTCTCTTTCAAGAAGTCAAGCAGAAAATCTTGTGCTGATGGGTTAATAAAATATAAAAAGATATCATCATACTCATCATCATAAACTGTCTTGATCATGGTTTCTTCAAGTTCTCTGAGACTCTCACTTAAATTCTTCGTGTGCGTTTCAGTGAAATAATAGTGTAAGGAATTTTTGTAGCAGATTTCAATATCCTCTTGTAATGAGGGGGTCGAAGTAATTAGTAGTAGCAAAGCTACAAACTTTGCTTCATTAGATAAATTATCAAAAATATCTCTCCAAAAATCACTTGGACAATCTAAATAATTTAACAATCGATTTAAGTAATCTTCTGGTGTTTCATAACTTTGAGGTTGTTGATCTAAAAATAGTGATAGTACCCTTGGATTATAATTGTCGTGATATACAATTTCATCTGTATGAAGATGCAAATAGTTAACATGCTTATAATTCAGTTTTGAGTAATAGAGACGACTAAATAAAATACTTGTTTTTTCACTCTCGGTGTATGCTTCCAAGTTGCAAATTAAGGTATAGTTATCAAATATTTTTTTAAGTAAAGGACTTTTATGAATGAGTTGTTGAAGAATATATTCTCTTGTTGTAATAATTAATCTTGTATCATTAGGAAAATTTTCGATATCCTTTATTAACTTAGCTAAGCGTTCTTCTTCTTTTTTATTCTTTTCTTTTTCGATGATACTTCCCCAGTAATCATCTAAAATAAAAACTTGTATTTGGTCTTCATCTAACATACTGTATATATCATCGATTGAGTATACCCATCTAAATCCGTTTAATTGATCTTGATACAAATGGGCTAAAGCTAGAATTTGAGCGATTGTTGTCTTTCCAACACCTGGTTCTCCGGAAAGTATGATAGTTCTGTTAATGTCCCAATTTGTAACTGCTGACCTATAGACTTTTGAAGGTATAAAAGTTTTTGCTATTTTACAAGCATCTTTTAATCTATAGGCAGACTCTCTATAAATACGACTATGTAGATATTCCTTTAACAAATGTTCAAGCACATTTGAGTTTGGAATTAAAAGTTTTGGTTGATTAATTATCACTTTTCTGTAAGTCGGCTGTGAAAGAAGTCTGTTCAGTTCAACTCTATCTAATATATCGTGTTCAGTCACATTGAATTCTTTAAATAATTCAACAATATCTTTCGTTTGTTGACGTGTTAACGCCATTGATATCCCTAAGATATAGCGATCTGGTTTTAATTTGCGAACTTTTTGTAGGTCTTGCTTTAAAGAATGTATTAAAGGCTTAAAAGCTTGCTGAGCATAACGCTTTACTTGTATGACGGTTTCAGTTTTACCGTCTGTATAAAAACCATCAATGCCTTGATCTCGCCCCTCTTTAAAGGTTCTAAAGGGAACGTTATCTCTTTGAGAGACTACATCGCATACCAACACTTCAAACTCTAATGGTTGAAGTAATGCATGAAAATCGTAATTAGACAATTTTCTTCTTCCTTTCACATGTTGATAACGAGTAATTATATCATAATTTATGTAAATGTGGTTATTATTGTAATAATTATTTGTAGCTGATTCTTCTTACTAGATCGGACATAAAAGGTTAGGCTAACTATCTTCTAATGCATGGATAAAAGTACTTTAAGAAAAGGGGAATAACAAATGACCAAATCAAAAATCTACACAATGAGTTTTGCAAAAGTCTATCCTCTCTACATCGCAAAGGCAGAGAGAAAGGGACGAACAAAGGCTGAAGTCGATACGATTATTTGTTGGTTAACAGGGTACAGTCCAGAAGAGCTGCAGAAACAGGTAGATAAACAGATAGACATTGAAACCTTTTTTGCTGAGGCTCCTGAGCTTCATCCTTCCCGCAGTTTAATCAAAGGCGTCATTTGTGGTGTTCGAGTAGAGGACATTGAGGAAGAAACCATGAAAAACATTCGGTATATGGATAAGCTGATTGATGAGTTAGCGAAAGGAAAGAAGATGGAAAAGATTTTAAGAGGTTCATCTTGAGAATAACAAGCAAGCCCAGTGAACTAACCTTCACTGGGTTTTTTTATATCTTATAGATCATTCGACCAATAAAAATAAAATCCATTTGAACGAATTTACTTTTCATGTCGTCAAAAGAAGTAATATCAAAACAAATTGGTGTTTGAAAAGGAGTGGCGTGGATGGATATGAAAATGATATTACCTCTTATTTTGCTGCAAGCGATGTTGATGGTGATTGGTTTGTTTGATTTGTTGAAAAGAGACCCATCGAGGATCAGGGGAGAGGTGAAGTGGGTTTGGGCTTTGGTGATTGTGTTTGTGGCGAGTGTCGGTCCTTTTGTGTATTTGATTTTTGGTCGTAAAGCATCTTAAAAGGGGGGATTTGCTTGAATATGTTGGAGTGTTATGGGCTGACGAAATCGTATGGCCCGAATGAAGTTTTAAAAGATGTTTCGTTTTCTGTTGAGGAGGTAGGATGTGTCGGTTTTTTAGGAGCCAATGGAGCGGGGAAGACAACGACGATCCGGATTTTGGCGGGGCTTGCTCGTCCTACTTCTGGGGTCGTGAAGGTGGCTGGTTTGGATGTCACAAGGGAGATGGATCAAATCAGTCATGTGATAGGGTATTGTCCGCAGCATCCTGCATTTTATCAGGATATGACGGGGCAGGAGTGGATGCATTGGGTTGGCGGGTTATTTCACTTAGAGAAAAAAATCATTCGCTCCAAAACAGAGGAGCTGTTGAAGCTTTGCCGCATATATGAGGCGAAGGATCGTGCCATTGGCAGCTATAGCGGAGGAATGAAGCAACGGCTTGCCATTGCGCAGGCGCTTATCAACAGCCCGAAGGTTCTCATCTTGGATGAACCTGTGTCTGCACTTGATCCCATGGGGAGAAAAGACGTTCTGACATTGATTGAGCGTCTTAAACAAGAGATGTTGATCTTTATGTCGACCCATATTTTAGATGACATTGAACGTGTGGCAAATCATATTATCATGATCAACAATGGCAAAATTGAGATGTCTTCTTCCATGAAACAGATCAAAGAAGACTATATCCAGCCAGTGATTGAATTTCAATTAGAACAACAGAATACAAAACTAGTGGCTTTGCTAAAAGAGCGGGATTGGGTGGAGGAATGCTTTGAGACAGGAGATGCTTATCAGGTGCGAGTGAACGATCAACAAATAGCATTGAAGGAGCTGCCTCGTCTCATCACTGAATCTGGCGGTGTTCTCCTCCATTATCGACTATCTAAGCTGACGCTTGAAGATATTTTCATGAAGGTTGTGAATGCATGATGATGTTGAAAAAGGAATTTAGGGAGTTATTTACTAGCTATAAAATCTTATTTGTTCCTATTATTTTTACGATTTTAATGATCACACAGCCTATTACGCTCAAAATGCTGCCGGATCTTCTATCGAAATCAGCTAATTTACCTGAAGGAGCTACATTTTACATACCAGAGCCTAGTGCAGGAGAGGCTTTGGCGAGTGCATTGAGTAAATTTGATTCGCTAGGTGTGTTTATCCTGATTATGATCGTGATGGGGACGATCGCTGGAGAGCGTGCCTCTGGAGTGACGGCGATGATTATGGTGAAACCGATCAGTCGAATGAGTTATTATGTTTCGAAAATATGTGCCTATGCCTGTTTGACATTATTTAGTTTGGTGGTGGCGGTGCTTGCCTCTGTTTATTATGTGGACATTCAATTTGGGCATGTGGATTGGGTGAATGTGTTAAAAGGAACACTTCTTTATTATCCAAATTTATTGTTGATTGTAGTATCGACCATTTGTGCTTCGGCGTTCTTTCAACGTTCTGTCACAGCTGGCGGTGTGTCGCTTTTGATCAACCTTATTCTGTTTACCGTACCTTTATTTTATGAAGAGACAATAGGGAAGTTTGCGCCTAAAGGCGTGACAAGTGCAGCCGAAGAGATGATTCATAAAGGGACTTATTCGGATCAGGCACTTACAAGTTTTCTAGGTGTATCGGTATTGATTGTTTTCTTTTTTCTTATCGGATGGTTTCTTTTTAGAAAACAAGAATTATAGCAGTATCTTCAGGTTTACTTTGAGCATAAAAATCTGAATATGGTAGAAAGTTTGATATGATGATAAAAATTGACTGTATTTTCAGAAAAGGGGTTTTTATCAATGAGAACATCACGTAATCCTGAGACCATTCACCCGCCAGTTGCTCCATATACTCATCAAATAGAAACAACCGGACCACAGCGGTGGTTAACTCTATCAGGTCAGGTGGGAATGGAGGCGGATGGGACAATCCCAGAGAGCCCGTTGGAGCAGCTAGAGCTAGCGTTAGAGAATGTGAAGCGAAACGTAGAAGCAGCAGATATGGTCGTGGAAGATATAACGAAATTAGTATTTTATCTCGTAGGAGAGTTCGATGCTGAGAGCAGAAAACGAATCATGGGGCAGTTTTTAGGCGATCATCTGCCTTGTATGACTATGATTTATGTGGTGGCATTGGCTTCACCTGCTTTAAAGGTAGAGGTGGATGCTTGGGTGTGTCAGGAGATGGTATAGGGTGAACGATTAGTTTGCATATGGTTTGAAGATGGAATGGGTTAGTTCAGAAATCACTATAAATAGAAAATGCGAAAAAAGATTGGATGATCAAATCCAATCTTTTTTTAAGTATAATCTATATTAAAATTACTTTTAAGTATAATTTTAGAATATTTTACACAATTCCCCTTACTTCGACATTTTTCATATGGTAATATCAGGGTGCATAGGAGATGGGCCTATTGACACTATGCAAAATTTAAGAGGAGGTTTTACTTATGGCACGAAACCAAAAAGAATGGGAATCTGTGAGTAAAAAAAGCCTTAAGCGTCCAGGGGGTACTTCGATTGTAAAGGCTGCTGGATGTATGGGGTGCTGGGCCTCGAAGAGTATACCAATGACGCGTGTTTGTGCACTTCCACATCCTGCAATGCGAGCACTTTAATGAGTAACATAGGGAGTTATGCATACATTGCTAACTCCTTATTCTATAAAAAGGGGTGTTTTTTATGTCGAATAATCAAATTGCAGAATATGAGTTACCTGAATTAGGCATCCATTTACAGCCTCATGGGGCCGTCATGATAGATAGAAAATCGATGTATTATTTTAGATTGAGTGGAAGAGGCGCTCAACTTGCATTTCTATTATCTAAGAATAAAGATTTAAGCAAAACTGCTCGAATTTGGGAGATCGTTAAAAAAGAAGAGTTGACGGCTGATCAGTTGCGTGAAGAGTTGAGTGCCCATCCTTTTACAGAGGCTTGGACACAGGGGTTATTGGATCAGCCAATTCAATTTTCTGGATCGCTACAATCTTATTTACCTATTAGCTGTACTCTGCAATTAACCAATGCCTGTAACTTAGGTTGTTCATTCTGCTATGCCAGTTCGGGGAAGCCTTATCCCAATGAGTTAACATGTTCACAATGGATCGAGGTAATGCAAAAGTTAGCAGCCCAGGGAGTAGCTGATGTTACTTTAACTGGGGGTGAAGCAAAGTTAATCAAAGGTTTTAAAGAGATTGTAATGGCCGCCAGCTCATTATTTACGAATGTAAATGTGTTTAGTAATGGACTAAACTGGAGAAATGAAGAAGTAGAACTTCTTAGTCATTTGGGCAATGTAACTGTACAAATTAGTATTGACGGTACGAGCGAAACTCATGATTCATTAAGAGGAAGAAAAGGTGCTTTTCAAGAGAGTATGGAAACGATCAAACATTTAGCAGAAATGAATGTCCCCGTAATTGTGGCAATGACGATCAATGAAATAAACGTTGATCAAGTTACAGAGGTTATAGATCATTGTGCAAGAGTAAATGCTGCCATTTTTCGTGCTGGAAAGACTTTATCCGTTGGGCGTGCTACAAAGAACTTTAAAGCACTGGAGAAGTCATTTGAACAGCGTGTTCAAAGTCAATTACAGCAGGCACGTCATAAATGGGATCAACACCTGAATATAATAGACTGGGAACACGAAGAAAGTTCTTTTACAACTGATTTTTGTACGCCTGGTTATCTGGCCTGGTATATCAGGGCAGACGGGTATGTGACACCTTGTCAATTAGAGGATATCTCTTTAGGTCATATTCTAACAGATTCATTTTCTGATATTGGCTCACCAGCACGTCTAATGAAATTGAAATGTGAAGCAAAAAACTGTAAATGTATTGGGAAAGTTGAAATTTCAGAACCAGACCTTCCATTTGAAAATGAGATGAAAGCAGGGGCTGTACATGAATAGTTTTACTATCATTTTGTGGACAGCTCTAGGGGTGATAGGACTTGTCCTATTCATGAAGTATAGAGTATCAACTATAGAATCAAATCTTTTAGATAAAAGTGAGGCAAGAAAAGTCAGTATCGACTTTATTAAAGAATTTGTAGGCGTGGATGTAGAAGAATGGGATGTATATTCAGTCTATTGGTATGATCATGAAACAGTGAATAAGCTACATCATTTAGGTTTGTTGAAAAAAAATCGACATATTCTTCACGAAATGGGATTGGTTGAGTCTTGGCGTGTTCGCTTTGTTCATCAAAATCAATCATTCGTCATAGGAGTAAACGCAAAACGCGAAGTTACTTTTTTTTACGCCGATGTAAGGCAAACTTCATTGCCTAAAAAAGATGCTCAAATATCATTAGAAGGATTAAAAGAACAATTAACTTATTCTTCAAAGGGATTATGGGTTAAGACCAAACCAACTGGTTCAGGTTCAAAAGAAGAGGATTTTCGTGAAATCAAAACGTATTGGTATCTTGCTGAAAAAGAAGATATTCGACTTAAGGTAACAGTTGAAATGCAATCTGGTGTGATCACTTATATCGGCACAGATACAGAGATTCTAACAGATCAAATGAACAAAGTAATAAGAGATGAACAAGTTGAGTCTACTTTTGGCATCTCAGGTATGTTAGGGTCAGCTGCTGCGATGATCATTGCAATATTAGTTTTAGTCTTAATGAATGTCCAAATTCAAATCGCATTAAGTCTTATACTGGGTTTGATTATTGTACTAGTGCAATCTCTCACAATAAAGGAAGATATACAACTAACGATAGTAAATGCTTACGATGCTAGGATGAGTGTTCATACTGTTCAATTACTTGGCATTCTATCTACTTTGTTTGCAGGATTATTGACAGGATTTGTAGTATTTATATGTTCATTGGCAGGAGGTGCTCTTGTGAATGAATTAGGACTAAAATTTCTAGATCAAAGCATTGCCCAGATATATATCGGTCTTAGCGCCGGAATAATTAGTTTAGGTATCACATCACTTGTTTTTTATTTGTTAGAGAGAATGAATCGATTACGTATATCACCAGAATTATCAAATAGGAGTATGTTCTTATCCGGCTTTACCTTAAGACAAGGGCTTAATATGAGCCTGCAAAGTTCTATTGGAGAAGAAGTCATTTACCGACTCTTAATGATTTCTTTAATATTTTGGTTAAGTGGGAGTATGATATTGTCCATTTTAATATCATCTTTACTGTGGGCAATTATGCATCAGGTGACAGGATATGATCCAAGATGGATTCGCTGGACGCATCTTTTTGTTTTTGGGTGCTTCCTTGGTTTTCTTTTTGTGAATTATGGCTTTATTTGTGTACTGGTGGCACATTTTATTCACAATTTAGTGCTTGTTTGTATGCCCTTATGGCAATTTAAACTTCAAAGATATCTACATACCAAGAAGCCTCAGCATACATCACTCTAATCAAAAGGAGAGATTTGATGCCGTTCATGGAGGTTCAGAATGTAAGTAAACGATATAGCAATGGTGATGGGATAGAGGGTCTGTCATTTTCCATCGAAGCAGGAGAGGTTGTGGCGCTGCTTGGGCCTAATGGTGCCGGGAAGACGACAACAATTCGGTGTGTAACAGGTCTATATAAACCAGATGGAGGGGAAATTCTCATAGAGGGTTTCCCGCCTGGTCATGCCCATGTCCAAAAACAAGTAGCTCTTATTCCTGATCAGCCGTATTTGTATCCAGACTTAACGGCTGCTGAACATGTTCAATTCCGTGCTCGTGGATATCATAAAGGCTTAAAACAGATCAAGGAAAAGGTATATGAAGCGTTGAAAGAAGTACATATGGAAAAGAAGATGAATGAACTGTGTGGAAGGCTTTCAAGAGGCCAAAAGCAGCGTGTCGTCTTAGCAGGAGCCATTGTTCAAGATGCCTCCCTTTTTATATTAGATGAACCGACTGTTGGGTTAGATATACCGTCAAAACAGTGGCTGTCGGATTGGCTGAGACAAAAAAGCAGTCAAGGGGGGGCGGTCTTTGTGTCGACTCATAGTCTGGAGTTCGTTCTCGATACGGCCAGCAGGGTTGTATTGATTCGAGACGGTGCCATCATGAAGAGTATGGATGTTCCTCAAATAAAGGAAGAACAGGTTGAGTGGAGGGCAGAAGTTATTCAACTTTTGGGGGAGTGGTCAAGTGAATAACACACTCTCCCTTTTATGGATGAAATCTCAAAGGCGCTTGATCAGTAAAAATCAAGAAAAGAAAATGCCTTTTCTGATCTTACTTCTTTTCATTGCGGCAATTGGTTTTCAGCTAAGCGCAGTTTCAAGTATGGGTGATTGGAATGCGGTTGCAGCTGGGTGGATCATTGTCTGTTTGTTTGTTCTCTATACGGGGTTTGGCTTGTTTACAAATCGGCTGCCTAGTCAAATGAACGATATCATTTGGTTATATGGAAATGGCACTTCTCTATGGACAGTTGTCATCAGTGTATGGTTGTATCACATTTTTTGGCGAGGGGCACTTCTTATTGTCTCTGCTGTGGCTGCGGATCTGCTTCTGTTTTTTATGACGCATCATTACCCGTTTCTGCTTGGAAAATCACTCATCCTGACAGGGCTGTTATGTTTGGTTGAAACTTGGATGATTGCGATGTCTTGTGCTAGAACCATTCGAGTATACAAGCGTTTGCTCTTAATCAGCTTTTTATTGATGTTTTGCTGCTTTGCAGTGCTCGCTTTGAATCAGTTGATGATGAAACAGCCTTCATTAATGAACATTGCTGATACTTTGATGTTTCAATTTGGACGTATGATCGAAGAATTCTCCATTCTTTCTGTCTTCATTTTTATTGGAGTGATGTTTCTATCTTTCATGATGATGTACAAGGCTAGTCATCGTTTAGAGATGAAGGAGTCTTTAGTCAAGGAGGCAGTATTTTGGGAGGAATTTGAGGGGAAACATATTCATTCAAGTCCAATCGTTCAAAAAAAGGGCAAGACATGGTGGGGACTTCCGGCATTAACGGGCAGCTGGGCTTTTCTTTGGATTGAATTATTGCTGATAAAAAAGTATATGATTTTCCATGTACTATCTACTATGCTGTTAATTGGTACTTACTATGTCGTCCTTACTTATTTTTCAGATTGGCTGAATCTATTCTTGATCGTCATCGCGGCATCCGTTCTTTTTAGTTCATATTATGCAGGGATTGTAAGACACGCACAAACAGGAGTGCTCTACCTTTTTCCAGGTGCTTTATATCAAAAAATCATTCTGTTAGAGGTGTTTCAAACCTTTTGGCTGTATGCTTTCTACTTGATTTCTCTTTATTTAGTTGAGATTCAGGATGTTTTGTATTGGACCTTATTTGGTGGAGGAGTTTATATATGGTTTTTGGCCATACGACTCTTTGCCTTTATACAGCCTCTGAGACGAGAAATGAGTTTTGCTTTGGCTGCCTATTATCGATCATTGCTATTTGCGTCTGTGATCAGTGCTATGATCGTTATTAGCATTCATCTCATCACTGATGGCTTGTTGACTACAATTGTATCTCTAGTGGCTGGATCTGGATCTTATGTGCTTTGTTATCGATACCGTGCGGTTCATTAAAAAGAGGAGTTGATTGTAAATGAAACCAGAAAATAAGCTGTCTCAATCCGTTCAACAATTGGCTAATACAAATGAAGTAACGATCGTTCAAGCAATAGGAGATTTAAGAAAATATGGAAAAGATGCAGTGCCCGTCCTTGTTGAGGCTTTAAAAGAAAAAGGCTCTCTGCGGAACATTGCAGCAGCTGTACTTGGTGAATTTGGAGCAGATGCGGGGGACGCAGCAGAACCGCTAGCTCGGCTATTAGAAAGTGACGAAGAAGATACAAGAATGGCCGCTGCCATGTCACTCATGAGGATTGGGCAGCCTAGCTTGCCATTTCTTCTGGCACTTGCTAAACGTTATGAGGGACCTACTTGTTTCTGGGCATCATGGTGTATCTCTTGGATTGATCCATCAAAAATTGAAAAAAACATGTACGAGTGCTTAAAACAAGAACAAGAAAACCCAACAGGCAGCGTTACTCCTTTTGCTGCAGAGGAAGCATTAGGGAAGATTATTGCTTTTCAGCTAAAGGAAAAGGGGGATGAATAGTGGAAACGCAGAAACTCAACTGGCCTGAGAATCTTCCTTGGATTTATCCTTCAGATCAAAGGAGTGTACCTAAGGGACAGCATCAGCTTCTTTATTTTTGGTCCGTCAACTGTCCTCATTGTGAAGAATTAACCAATCATATTCTACAACGTGTGAATGAGCTGGGTATTCATTTAACCTGTGTCCATGTTCCATATACAGAAGAGGAAAAATCGGCAGATGTTGTTTCAGAGTATGCAGAGGAAAAGAATATGACCGCTCCTATTGTATTGGATCAGAATTATGAGATTGTTGCAAAGTATAAGATTCAAGGATTACCTAGCTTTTGCCTCTTTGATCAAGAGGGACAGTTAATAGATCGGAAAATGGGAGATACCGGCTGGGAAAGAATATTGAAAAAGTTAGAAAAACATTCAATTGGATAAACAGTGGAGAAGAGATTGTTGTTTCAATCAAACAAAGAATTAAAAAGAAACGTCATTTTTTTCGCAGGTGTTGGAGCGGTTTTGCTGATTTTAATGATGCTGAAATGGTTGCCGATTTCTGCAGACTGGGAAATAGCGTTGATTTTATTCGGTTTGGGAATTTTGTTTTATTTGAAGCGTGTGCTGCGGGAAGAAGAAAGTCATAAGTATTTAGTATGATACCTAGAATGTATATTCTAGGTTTTTTTATTAAATTTACCTTAAAACGCAAATTTTCTCATGGGGATGGAAACCATTTTTTTAAAAGTGTGGTAGGATAAATATGCTTTATCTTTATATTGTCCGAAGGAGCTGTCGAGTTGAAGGGATCTAGGGTTGAGTTAATTGATAGTTTACGTGGTTTTAGTTTATTAGGTATTTTGATTGTGAATATGCTTAATTTCCAATATGATTATGATTTTGAGAAAATGTTTGATTCGAGTTTTTGGGGACAGGAATTCGGTGTATATGTGACGGAAATTTTGTTCCAAGGGTCTTTTTATCCGATCTTTTCCTTTTTGTTTGGGTATTCTTTTATCAAGCTGATTGAATCGACGAAGGCCAAGGGATTAAATACGAATGCCATTGTCGTTCGCCGTGGTTTTGGTTTGATTGTGCTTGGGATGCTGCATTTAATCTTCATTTGGAGTGGCGACATTCTTCTCTACTATGGAGCTTGTACGTTTTTCCTAATAATGTTTATAAACAGTCGAATCAAAACAGTGTTTATATGGTCGGGTATTTTAGGTGCCTTATCTTTAGTGATTTATCCATCTCTAATGAATTTTATTTACGGAAATTCTGATTTATTAACGAATGTATATGGGACCGGTACATATGGCGATATTGTATTGAGCCGGATTACAATTGAAGATGATATGATAATCGTCACCATCATTATGGCAATTGTAACACTTACTTTGACACCAATTTTAAGTCTTATCTATGCTCCTATCATAATCGGTCCGTTTGCACTGCTTGGCATGGCGATCGGGAAAAAGGGTCATTTGACAGAAGAAGATCGAGGCATGGCTTATCGTAAAGGCTGGGTTTGGATGATTATCATCGGGATTGCGCTAAAATGTGCGACGTTCATTGATGCTCCTTGGAGTGAATTGGTGATTACGCTGGGTGCCTATGTGCTGACGATTGGGTATATTCAAGCCTTTATTGTTTTCTACTATTCGAAGGCAGCCCAAGGTTTCAAACGCCTGCTTGCAGGGCTTGGCCGTTTGTCTCTCTCAAACTATTTGGCGCAGTCGATTATTTGTACAACGATTTTCTATTCTTATGGACTTGGTCTATTTGGACAATTGGGATCAATGTTTGGGCTGCTGCTTGCTGTCGGACTGTACACAGCACAGCTGTTCATCAGCTATCTCTATTTGAAAAAATGGAGAAGAGGTCCTGTGGAGTGGCTTATGGGAAAATGGGTATATTGGAAATAAAGCATTTTGTTAAAGAACCGCATGGCTTAAGGGCTGTGCGGTTTTTTCGTTGTATTGTATTTTAAAAAAAATGAGGAGAACATTTTTAAAATGGTTGAATATTCTTTTAGTGTGTATATAATGTATATATAGTGTATATACAATATTTTTCTGAAAAAAGAGGTTTTTATATGCAAATTACGATTTCAAACCATTCTAAGGAGCCTATCTATGAGCAAATTACGAATCAAATCAAATCGATGATTTTAACGGGTGAGCTTGAAGAAGGTGCAGCGCTGCCGTCTATTCGAAAGCTGGCGAAGGATTTACAAATTAGCGTGATTACAACAAAGCGAGCGTATGAAGAGTTAGAGAAGGCGGGATTTATTTATTCGATTGTAGGCAAGGGATCTTTTGTTGCCGAACAAAACCTAGAAGTGATGAAAGAGAAGAAATTGAAGGTGATCGAGGAACAGCTTGGAGCGGTTGTTACAAACGGGAAAGAATTAGGCTTATCTTTTGATGAATTGCAGCAGTTATTAAAATTCTTATATGAGGAGTGAGATGAGTGGAGCATGTGATTGAATTCAGAGGAGTATCGAAACGATTCAAGGATTTTTCCGTTCAGGATCTTGATTTACAGGTCAAGAAAGGCTTTGTCACAGGGTTTATTGGAGAGAATGGAGCGGGTAAGTCGACTACCATTAAAATGATCATGAATTTGTTAAAGCCCGATTCAGGTGACATCAAGGTTTTTGGATTGGATTATCATACTCATGAAAAAGAGATTAAGGAACGAATCGGATTTGTTTACGATGCCAATGTTTTTTTCCCAGGGTTGAATTTAAAGGACATCAAACGGATTGTGGCTCCTGCTTATAAACGTTGGGATGACCAGCTTTTTAATCAATATATTGAACAGTTTGGTCTGCCGCTGAATAAAGCGATCAAAACATTTTCAAAAGGGATGCAGATGAAGGCGTCACTTGCGATTGCGCTGTCGCATCATGCAGAGCTGATCATCATGGATGAACCAACTGCTGGTTTAGATCCGGTTTTTAGAAGAGAGCTGCTCAGCACGTTACAAGAATTGATGATTGATGGAAATCGGACGATCTTTTTCTCGACGCATGTGACGACTGATTTAGACCGGATTGCGGATTATATTGCGTTTATACAAAATGGAAGATTGGTCTTTCAACAGTCGATTCATGAAGTGGCAGAAAGTTATGCGCTTGTGAAAGGAAGCCTGGAGTTATTGGATCGAGACACAGAAAAGGCGTTTATCCATATTCAGCGTACATCAGCAGGTTTTGAAGCATTATCAGATCGAATTGATGAGGTGAAACTTATTTTTGGGGATGCTGTTGTGATTGAACCGGCGTCGCTTGAGGATATCATGTTTTATTTGAAAGGCGGGGCTGCGCATGTTTCATTTAATTAAGCGTGATGTGATTTTGCAAAAGAAGCAGTTACTTATTTTTATTCCGTTTATCTTATTTTTTATTTTCATGGATGTCCATCCAGTATTGACGTTTATAGTCGCTAGTGTCTTCATTCCCTTTAACACATATGCGTATGATGAAAAGGCAGAAACGAATATCCTATTAAATTCTTTGCCTTATACCCGGAATGAAATTATTGCCTCCCGTTATCTTGGTGCCGTTTTTTATATGGTCATTGCGATCGGGCTGACAAGTGCTACATTACTTGTGTTTGGGAAGCTGTTTTCGCTGTCAGATATTGCGATTGGCAGCGGGTTGTTTTTATTGTTCGCGGCGTGTACGTTTCCATTATTTTATATCTTAAAGCCTGGTTATATCACAACGGCAGTGATCATTGGCTTTATCGTATTATCAGCTATGGGACCGCCTGTTGTTCTCTATTTAGCAGAGCAATTTAGTGGGTTCACTAATTTTATTATGAATTTATCGATCCCTGTTTTATATACGGGCTCAGCTGTGCTGATTATGCTCTTCTACTTGTTGTCTTGGGGACTTTCTACTGTGATTTACCAGAGGAAAGTGTTTTAGGAAAGCAATTGCCGATGTTCCTATAAATTAACAGTTTGAGCTTAGAAGACCGTGTGAGCGGTCTTTTTTTGAAGATTTTTCTGGTTATTGATTATATCAATATAAAATAATTTGAACTTGATTTTATGTCAGAATATTTTGTTAATAGTGTTTTCCTCAAAAAAACAATTGTTTTTTAAGGGTAGATTTATTATGATAATATACATCGAAAGATTGATGTTTCTCAATCAGAATGAAAATTCTGATTTTTATTTTTTATGTTGTTTGTTGATGAGGGGGAAGAAAAGTGGCTCAAAAGGAATTAAAGAGAGGGTTAAGTGCCCGCCATATTCAAATGATCGCTCTTGGCGGCACAATCGGTGTTGGCTTATTTATGGGGTCAGCGAAGGCCATTCAGTGGACAGGTCCATCCGTTCTTCTAGCTTACGCGGTGTGTGGTATTTTTATCTTTTTTATTATGCGTGCGATGGGAGAAATGTTATATCTTGAGCCGAGTACAGGGTCATTTGCTACATTCGGGCATCAATATATTCATCCGCTTGCAGGGTATATGACGGCTTGGAGTAACTGGTTCCAGTGGGTCATTGTCGGAATGTCTGAAATTATTGCGGTTGGGGCTTATATGAAATATTGGTTCCCAGAGCTGCCTGCGTGGATTCCAGGGTTAATTGCGATGATCATTTTAGGAGCAGCCAACTTGATTTCGGTTAAGTCATTTGGTGAATTTGAATTTTGGTTTGCGATGATCAAAATTGTGACGATTATCTTGATGATTGTTGCAGGTTTAGGCATTATTTTCTTCGGTTTTGGAAATGGCGGAACGCCTATTGGGCTGTCTAACCTTTGGGCGCATGGTGGGTTCTTTACAGGTGGGTTTAGCGGATTCCTGTTTGCATTGTCTCTAGTTATTGCTGCTTATCAAGGTGTCGAGCTGATTGGGATTACAGCCGGTGAGGCGCAAAATCCGCAAAAGACGCTGACAAATGCCATCAAAAGTATCATCTGGCGTATTTTGATTTTCTATATCGGTGCGATCTTTGTCATTGTGACGGTGTATCCTTGGGATCAGCTGAATACCCTTGGCAGTCCATTTGTGGCGACGTTTGCGAAGATTGGGATTACAGCAGCTGCTGGTATTATTAACTTTGTTGTCATTACAGCAGCGATGTCCGGCTGTAATAGTGGTATTTTCAGTGCGGGCCGTATGCTTTATACATTAGGTGTGAATGGTCAGGCACCTGCTTTCTTTACGAAAATTTCGAAGAACGGTGTACCGTATTTTGGGACATTCGCTGTGCTGATTGGTTTAGCGATAGGAGTGGTCCTGAATTATGTTTCTCCGCCAAATATTTTCGTCTATGTGTATAGTGCGAGTGTCCTTCCTGGGATGGTACCTTGGTTTGTCATTTTGATTAGTCATATTGGCTTCAGAAAGGCAAAGGGGGCAGCACTTGATCAGCACCCGTTCAAGATGCCGTTAGCGCCGTTTTCGAATTATCTTACAATCGGATTTTTATTGATGGTGCTTGTGTTTATGCTCATTAATCAGGATACTCGAATTTCTCTCATTGTGGGAATTGTGTTCTTGATTGTAGTGGCACTTAGCTTTATTGTATTTGGGATTGGAAAACGAAAACCGATTGAAACAGCTTCTTCTGATCAAACGGTAAAATAATTAAAGACCTTGCGGGATGGACCGCAAGGCTTTTTTATTTAGAGTGAAGCTTTTACACGGTTAAAGACATCTGGAAAGTTGGTGAAAAGACCGGTGACGCCGTATTGCAGTAGACGGGTCATATCTGTTTCGCTGTTTACCGTATATGGATGAAGGAGGAGTCCATGGCTTCTGACCTGCTGGACGTTTTCAGGTGTTAATGCTCTAAAATTCGGTCCAACCCCTACAGCGTACGTTTTGATAAAGTCGAGCTGATCGTCTGTGATGGATGTCATTTGGTTTCTGTCTAATAGCTGTACTTTTGGCAGGCGTGGGGCTAATTTCTGCAGCTTTAGCAGGCTGTCTTCACTAAAGGATTGAATGATGACCTGGCCTTTTCTTGTGTGTTTCCCAAGAAGGTGATGTTTCTTTAAGGCGGCCAATAGTTTTTCTTCCATTTGCGGATAAAGGTCTGGTTTTTTTGTTTCAATATAATAATTTTCTCGTTTGCCGAAATAGCGCAGCACCTCATCTAATGTAAGGACTCTCTGTCCGATATAGTTGGCATTTTGTCTGTCGGGATTGGCTTCGTTAAACCATGTACCAGCATCAAGCTGTTTGATTTCGGCAAGTGTGAGGTCTTTGACCCAGCCTGTTCCGTTTGTGGTCCGGTCAACGGTTTCATCATGCATCACGATGAGATGTCCATCCTTTGTCATTTGAAGGTCGAGTTCGAGGTAATCTGCATTCATCTTTGTGGCGAGCTTGTAGGAAGCCAGGGTATGCTCTGGTGCATACCCTGATGCTCCGCGGTGTGCAACGGTTAAGATGCGATCTGGAGATAAAAGGTTTTCATGTGCCGATACGGTGGCCGGCACCCACACAAAAGACAGTAAAGCAAAAGAGAGCAACACGAAAGCAAGTAATCTACTTTTCTTCATATTTTATCCTCCTTTTACGGTAACTGCCTCCATCATAAGAAATAGATGTAAAGAGCATGTTGGGCGGATATGAATCTTTTATGTGATTTTCATTAAGCTTGCTCAACGCGTTTTCCTGTATTCCATGTCATGGCGAGGAAAACAATCGCAAGCACACAAGAACCAACCAGTAAAATGAAGCCTCCTGTCCAGTCATAGTGATCGACGACGACACCCATCATGGCATTGGCAAAGGCAGAGCCGCCAATGTAGCCGAAGAAGCCTGTCAGTCCGGCAGCAGTTCCAGCCGCTTTTTTCGGAGCGAGATCAATGGCTTGAAGCCCAATAAGCATAACAGGTCCGTAAATCAAAAAGCCGATGCTGATAAGGGCAATGTTATCGACCATTGGATTGCCTGCAGGGTTTAGCCAGTAAACAAGAACGGCAATTAACACCCCGGCCATAAAGATGACGCCAGCTGGTGCGCGGCGGCTTCTAAAGAAGCGGTCACTGATCCAGCCGCACAATAATGTACCGGGAATGCCTGCATATTCATAAAGAAAATAAGACCAGCGTGAATGCTCTGGTGAAAAGCCCTTTGCTTCTGTTAAGTAGGTCGGCGCCCAGTCAACGACACCGTAACGGACAAAGTACACAAACACGTTGGCAATGGCGATATACCATAGGAATTTATTGTTGAGTACATATTTAAATAAAATCTCTTTCACTGTTAATTCTTTTTCTTGATCCTCATACTTTTGGGCCGGATAGTCATTTCGATATTCCTCAATTGGCGGAAGACCAGTGGATTGCGGGGTATCCCGTACGAGAAGAATGATCACGAAGGAGACGATAATGGCAATGATGGCAGGGAAGAAAAAGATACTTTTCCACGTCGCAAACAGTACAATCCCTAATGTGATAAGCGGTGCAAGAATCCCCCCGCCGACATTGTGAGCGACGTTCCAAATGGACATTTTCGTACCACGTTCACTAACCGAAAACCAGTGCGCCATCGTACGCCCGCATGGCGGCCACCCCATGCCTTGAAACCAGCCGTTTAAGAACATGAATAAAAACATGATCCATACACTGGATGTGACCCATGGAAATGAGACAAATAGGATATTGATAAGAGCTGATAAAAAGAGTCCGGCAGCTAAAAAATATCTGGGGTTACAGCGGTCTGAGATCATCCCCATGATGAATTTACTAAAGCCATAAGCGATAGATACAGCTGCGAGTACAAAGCCTAATTCACTTTTCGTGAACCCCTCTTCCTGTAGATATGGAATGGCAAAAGCGAAATTTTTGCGCAGCAAATAGTAGCCCGCATACCCGATAAAGATGCCTAGAAATACTTGCAGCCGCAGCCGCTTATACGTCTCGTCTGTTTTGGCATCATCAAGCCTGTCGATATGTGGAGCAGGTTTAAACCATTTGAACATAAAGATCCTCCTTTTGTAGATGTCTGATTGACTGAAGCAAAAGTACGAGAATTGCTTTCGATTCTGTACCTTTTCAGAGACAAAAGAAATGTTAGCGCTTTCTTTTGTACTCCCATCATATCGGATGGAAGAGACGTTTATGATGAGGCTTTTGTCATAAATTTGGAAAAATGGGTCATGAAGCAACAAAAAAATCCGCACAATGGCGGATTTTTTCTTAGCGGTTATAGAGACACATTAATTTTCGCAGATTTCTTTAGTTTTTCAATTTCTTTTTGTACTTCTTTTTGCTTTTCTTGAGATTCTAGCTGTTTTTTAATTTGTGATTTAACCTCTTTGTATTCTGGTGCTTTTTGCTTTTGTTTTTTCATTTGGTCTGCGTATTGGTCATAGTACGCTTTGACGTCTTTCTCAGAGACGGAGGCTGATTTGATTTCTTTGTCGACATATTGGCTGTATTTGATGCTGTCGGCAATGTCACTTTTCAGCTGATCCAATGTAAGTCCGCTCTTTTTCAGTGCTTCTTCGAATTGAGCGTTGTCTTTAAACTGTTTCTTTTCTTCCTTTAGCTGCTTATCTACCTCTTTGTCAGAGGCTTTGAAGCCCTTCTTCTCAGCATCTTGCAGGATGAGCTCTTGTCCTACGAGCGCATCAATGGTTTGTTTCTTGACTGCTTTCTCGCCTTCTTTAGAAGTTGGGTCTTGCCCGGACTGCTGAAGCTGTCCTTGAATGGTAGATAAAGCGCTATTGTATTCACTGCCTGTGATTTTGTCTTTGTTGACAGTCGCAACGACCTTTTGATCATCGATTTTTTGTGCGTCTAATTTCTTTTGCATTTCTTCCATTTGCTTTTGCTGCTCTTTTTGATCAGCCTGTGTTGTTTCCTTGTTTTTGGCTGAATCGTTTTGCTTATCTTGTTTGGCATCGTTTGACGAGCAGGCTGCAAGTCCAACAGATAACAAACAAGCGATGAGTGTATATGATACCTTTTTCATCATTTTCTCTCCCTTCGGTATGAGAACGTCTAGTGCGCATTCTAACCGTTTTTTAGGAAAAATAAAACCGTACAGACAATTTGTTAGCGGATTGACATGTTTTTTATCTGTTTGTCCTCATTTTGTCTTCTCATAGTCATCTCATGACAAACTCAATTGTGGAATAATTGTTCCATCACTTCGTCGATATTGGTGATTGGCTGGCGGCAGCTGTAGTTTTCACAAATATACACGGTGGTTTTTCCATCAATTGTTTTGTAATCTTTTGTAAAGGGCGCGAGCTTCGCTAATTCTTCCCCTGTTTCGGCAGTCAATATGATATCAAATGGCACGAAGCGTTTTTGAAGCGCCTGTAAAAGCTGTTCTTTTTGAGGGTCGCCGTTTTTTCCGAGAATGATGATTTCTCTTTTCGTTGCATATTGACTTAAGAGTCCTTGCAGAAACGCTGTATGACCGCTTGGATAGGACGAGACATCGACATAAAAGGCTTGGAACATCTGATCTAATGTGTCTAGCCAATCCTGACGTCCGGTCAGTCTGCTAAGCATGAGAAGGTGCTTGAGTGCAGTGCTGTTGCCAGAAGGCATAGCGCCGTCGTACACTTCTTTTTCTCGAACGAGGAGCGATTCCGCATCTGATCCCGAGAAGAAAAAGCCCCCTTTTTCCTTGTCCCAAAATAGCTCAAACATGTTCTCAGCAATGGCTGTGGCTTTTTCCAGCCAATCTAATTCAAAGGTCGCTTCGTATAAAGACATATAGGCTTTTAGCATATGCGCATAATCCTCGATAAAGCCGAGATGCTTCACGTCACCTTCTCTGTAGCGGACCATGAGCCGCTCATGTTGAACAAGATGTGTTTCTAGAAAAGACATCGCCTGCTTCGCCATATGGATCGCTTCCTCTTCATCAAAGACCCTTCCTGCTTTGGCGAGAGCTGCGATCATCAGCGCATTCCAGGATGTGAGCACCTTGTCATCGACAAGCGGCGCGGGTCGCTGCTGTCTGACTGATTGTAAAATATGCCGGGCTTCTTGCAGCTTAGACTGAAGTTTTTTATCGTCGATCGAAAAAGAGGCCTTGATGTCCTCAAAAGAGGTGGAAATGGTATGCGGGATGTTCTCCCCTTCAAAGTTCCCCTCTTCTGTGATGTGATAGACGTCGCAAAATAAAGCGCCAAGTTCCTCACCTAAATGGGTGATGATCTCATCCTTTGACCAGACGTAATATTGTCCTTCTTTCCCTTCAGAATCTGCATCTATTGCTGAATAAAATGAGCCGCCCGGATTCATCATATCTTGTTTAATAAATTGGATCAGGTGTTGGACAAGCTTTTTATACTCAGGTTTTGAGGTGAGCTGATACGCTTCTGTGTAAGCTTCCATCAGCAGCGCGTTATCATACAGCATTTTTTCAAAATGCGGCACAAGCCATTTTTCATCCGTCGAATAACGAGAAAAGCCGGAACCAATATGGTCATATATACCGCCATTTGCCATTCCATCTAACGTTTTCGTGACTGCATACAGCGCATTCTCCTGTTCAGTCCATTCGTAATAGCGCATTAGAAATGAGAGCATATGAGGTGCAGGAAATTTTGGTGCGGAGCCGAATCCGCCATACAGCGTATCAAAGCTGCTCATGAGCTGATAATAGGCTTTGTGAACTGCCTCTTGAGACAGCGTGTTTTCTGTCTGCCCTGCTGCTTTAATCCGCAGATTATTTGTCGCTTTCTCTGCCAATGATTCAATATGATCTCGGTCGTTATGGTACGCATCCAGCAATTGTGTCAGTGCCTCAATGAAGCCAGGACGCCCGTATGCACTTCTCTTTGGGAAATATGTCCCCGCATAAAAAGGCTTTTGATCCGGCGTGACAAACACGTTGAGCGGCCAGCCGCCTTGCCCCGTCATCATCTGACAAACAGACATATAAATAGAGTCGATGTCTGGACGCTCCTCACGATCGACTTTGATGGAAATGAAATGCTCATTTAAGATGTCAGCGACTTGTTGATCTTCGAAGCTTTCGTGTGCCATGACGTGGCACCAATGGCAAGTGGCGTAACCGATGCTGACAAGCACTGGTTTATTTTCACGCTTGGCTTTGTCAAATGCTTCTTGCCCCCACGGGTACCAGTGAACTGGGTTGTGGGCGTGCTGAAGGAGGTAGGGTGATTTTTCATTGATGAGTGGGTTGGGTTTTTGATTGTTCGGCATGTAATCACCTTCCTTTCTAAATGTTTTTTAGTATTCTCTTTTCTCTATTTAATATATCAGATTGCTGTTGCCCGTCATCATTTGTCTGTGAGGTATTCCCAAAATAAAAAAATCAAGGGCTATAAACCCTTGATAGCTACATCAATCGTAATGCTTTAACAAGATGGCTGAATTATGTCCTCCAAAACCAAAAGAATTGGATAGCCCGTATTTCAAAGGAAGCTGTCTCGCTTCTAATACAACATCTAAGTTGCAATCTGGATCTTGATTCTCGACATTAATAGTTGGCGGAATCATTCCTCGTCTCAAACTTTCCACTAAAGCAATGGCTTCTACTCCGCCGGCAGCACCAAACATGTGCCCCGTCATTGATTTGTTTGCCGTTGTTGGAATTTCACCTGAACGATCACCAAATAATTTCTTAATAGCTAGAACTTCTGAACGATCACCTACTTGTGTACTTGTTGCATGAGCACTAATAACATCGATGTCATCTGTTGATATATTTGCACTTCTCAATGCTTTTTTCATGGCTAAGTAGGCACCTTTACCTTCTGGGTGGGATGCTACCATATGATGAGCGTCTGAACTAGCTCCGTACCCAACTACTTCACATAATATCGGCGCATCTCTAAGAATCGCGTTTTCTAATGATTCTAATACTAAGATACCTGCGCCTTCACTCATCACAAAGCCATCTCTATCTGTATCGAATGGACGGCTGGCCCGGCTTGGGTCTTGGTTTCTAGTAGATAGTGCGTGTGCGTTTCCAAAACTGGCCAAAGATATCTGTGAGACGGCAGCTTCTGTTCCTCCGGCAAATATAATATCTGCATCATCATTTCGGATCGCATTGAAAGCTTCGCCAATAGAGGTGTTCCCAATAGAACAAGCTGTGACTGGTGACAATGATGGCCCTTGTGCCCCTAATCTAATGCTGATTTGGGCCGCAGCTGCATTTGAAATCATCATGGGTACAAGGCTGGGGCTTACTCTTGAGGGACCTCGTTTATCTAATACATTGACATGATCAACAAGCGATTGGATTCCCCCGATTCCTGAACCAACATATACGCCTAAACGTTCAAGATCAACTTGATCTAACTGTAATTGCGAATTTTCTAATGCTTGTTCGGCTGCTGCTAAGGCAAACTGACTAAAACGGTCTAATCGTTTTGCTTCTTTTCTTCCCAATATTTCATCTGCATCGAAATCACGAACGATTCCAGCTATTTTTGTTTTATAATCAGTTGTATCAAAAGAATCAATGAGAGATATTCCCGATTGTCCTTTGATTAGTTGATTCCAAAAGCTATTTACATCATTTCCAAGTGGAGAAATAATTCCCATTCCAGTAATGACAACTCTTTTCATGATCATTCCCTCCTTGTTTTTATTAACTTTAGCCATTGTGTTATCCTATTACAAGTTGTTGTTTATCCTAGTGTAATTAATACTCTTTTAAAGGGAGATCTAAATGAAACCTGAAACTAGACTTCAAGCATTATCAGAATTTCTAAAAAACCAACGTTCGAAAATTACGCCCCAAATGGTTGGTTTACCTGTAGGAACCCGTAGAAGAACACCAGGACTAAGAAGAGAAGAAGTGGCTCAACTAGCCGGTGTGAGTCTTACCTGGTATACATGGTTAGAGCAAGGGAGAGATATAAAAGTATCGACTTCGGTATTAGATGCGATTTCTCGTGCATTACAATTAAATAACGATGAAAGGAGATATTTGTACGCTTTAGCGTTAGAGGAAGGAGTGAAACAATCCTTTATCATTGAGAATGAGAAGGAAATCAGTCCGGCTTTAGTGAAAATTTTGCAGGAACTTCGTTATTGCCCGACGATTGTATCTGATAGAAGAAGTCAGATTGTTGGCTGGAATCAAGCAGCAGCGAATGTCTTTTTGGACTTTGAACAAATCATCCCCGCAGAAAGGAATATCATACGCTTACTTTTCGCAAGAAAGGAATTTAAAAGTTTAGCGGTGAATTGGGAGCATTTTGTTAGAGGATATATCGCCATATTTAGAACGTATTATGGACAGTATGTGGCTGATGACTGGTATGAGCAATTTATAGAAGAAATGGAGCAGGCATATCCTGAGTTTCGTAAAATTTGGAATGAAAATGAGATCAGTTATGCGCCTGAAGTATTAATTGAATTTCGTCATGCTAAGGCAGGGAAAATGTTGTTTAATCTCACTTCATTACAAGTGTATGGGGATACTGATTTAAGATGCAGCGTCTATACTCCAGTTGAGGATACTGATACGGAGCTTAAGTTAAAACGTTTGATTGAAGGCTAGTTATCTTCAATGATTTCTCGTTGGTTGTTAATCTTCTTCATAAATGGTGGAATGTGCAATTCTTTTCACATTCTCTACAAAAGAGAAGGGCAAGTCGTTTGACTAAATACCTCTTAGGGTATACTATCTGTTCATAGAAAGAATAGAAAGGGGGTACTTGTGCATGGAATATAATCAACAGATGAAGAACCGTCTTCGCCGGATTGAGGGGCAGATTAAAGGAGTTCTTGCGATGATGGAGCAGGGGAAGGATTGCCGCGAGGTGGTGACGCAGCTGTCTGCATCACGCAATGCCATTGATCGTGCAATGGGTGTGATTGTAAGTACAAATCTTGAACAATGTGTCCGAGAAAGTCTTGAACAAGGCAAGGATACGGAGGGTCTTGTGAAAGAAGCAGTAGAGCTATTGGTGAAAAGCCGGTAAGAAATTCTTCAGCCTTTGAGGTTGACGGATTTTTTTACTTGTTATAATATACCCTTACCGGTATGTGTATATATTTTTTATTTTGTATATACCCCCATGGGTAATTTCGAAGGAGGAGCAGGATGGCAGAACAGAAAAAACGCACGACGATTGTGCTATTTAGTGGAGATTATGATAAAGCAATGGCGGCTTACATTATTGCCAATGGTGCAGCAGCCTATGATCATGAAGTGACGATTTTTCATACCTTTTGGGGGCTGAATGCCTTGCGCAAGGATGAGATGGTGCCAACGAAAAAAGGTTTTTTAGAAAAAATGTTTGGCAAGATGATGCCGCGCGGGGCTGATCGAATGGGCATTTCAAAGATGAATTTTGCTGGAATGGGCCCAAAGATGATTAAGCACGTGATCAAAAAGCACAATGCCATGACCTTGCCGCAGCTCATTGATATGGCGAAGGAACAGGAGATCAACCTCGTAACATGTACAATGACGATGGATCTTTTAGGGCTGCAGGAGAAAGAATTATTAGATGATATTCAATATGCTGGTGTGGCCGCTTATTTAGCAGAGGCTGAAATCGGAAGTGTGAATTTATTTATTTAGTGAGGTGATGAAATGATTCAAACGATTTTGTTCATCCTGGTGATTGGCTTACTCGTGAGCCGCTTCCTGCCGGTTCGAGGTGTGAACCAAATGGATGCAGTCGATATGAAGAAAAGGCTGAAAAACAAAGGTCAACAACTCATTGACGTGCGATCTCCAGTAGAATTTCAAACAAACCATATAAAAGGATTTCGAAACATTCCTTTACCTCAGTTAAAAGAACGAGTTTCTCAGCTTGAGAAGAATGAAGAAATCTACGTGATATGCCAAAGCGGAATGAGAAGTATGCAGGCAGCGAAAATATTGAAGAAGCAAGGATTTACTCATATTACAAACATCAAGGGTGGTATGAATGCTTGGCATTAAGCACGCATGAAAATATACCCCCACCCCTATATAAAGGAGGACATCACATGCAGCAACCAACAGTCATTTTAGATGCAAAAGGATTGGCATGCCCGATGCCGATTGTGAAAACAAAAAAACAAATGAATGAGCTTTTGCCAGGAGATGTACTTGAAGTGCAAGCTACCGATAAAGGATCAGCAGCGGATTTAGCGGCTTGGTCAAAAAGTGCCGGCCATGAGTTTTTAGGAACAAAAGTAGAGGGTCAGGTGCTCCATCATTTGATTCGTAAGGGCGGAGCGCAAGAGGAAGAGCCTATGATTTCGGAAATATCTTTGAATGCCTTTCAACAGAAGGTAAAAGAAGATCAATCTCTGTTTATTTTGGATGTACGAGAGCTGGATGAATACGAAGCGGGGCATATCCCAGGAGCTGTTCATATCCCGCTTGGTGAGGTGGAACATCGTGCAGAGGAGTTAACAAGAGAATCGGACATTTATCTCATCTGTCATTCAGGCAGAAGAAGTGAATTAGCTGCGCAAAAGCTAAAAGAGAAAGGATTTCAACAATTAATCAATGTGGTGCCAGGCATGAATAGCTGGACAGGAGCCATTGAAAAATAGGAGCTGAATAAAACATGACGGTAAAAGCCATGACTGCAGAGCAGTTAACAAAAAAGATCGTGGGCAAAGAGCCGCTCTTTTTGCTAGATGTGCGAAATCAAGCAGATGTGCAGGACTGGAAGATTGAAGGGGAAGCAATCGTTGATTTGAATGTGCCTTATTTTGATCTGCTTGACGGAGTAGAGGACCTTTTACAGCACATTCCTAGTGACCGTGAAGTATTGGTGGTTTGTGCTAAGGAAGGTTCCTCTATCCTGGTGGCGGAGATGCTGTCAGAGGCTGGCGTGCCTGTTCATTATTTGCAGGGCGGCATGAAGGCATGGAGTGAGCATCTAGAGCCAGTGAAAATAGGTGATTTAAGCGGCGGCGGAGAGCTGTATCAATTTGTACGGATGGGCAAAGGGTGTCTGTCCTATATGATCATGTCCAATGGAGAAGCCGCGGTTGTGGATGCAGCTCGAATGACGGAGGTCTATATCGATTTTGCGAAAAAGCATGATGTCTCTGTGACGCATGTGCTGGATACTCACCTTCATGCAGATCATATTTCTGGTGGGAAAAAGCTGGCTGAACTAACGGGTGCTACCTACTGGCTGCCGCCAAAAGATGCCGAAGAGGTAACCTTTGAATATGAACGTCTTGAAGAAGGACAGCGGATAACGATTGGAACAGCTTCTATTGATATTCAACCCATTTATTCCCCGGGACATACGATCGGCTCAACATCTTTTATCGTAGACAATCAATATCTTCTTTCAGGTGATATTTTGTTCATTGATTCGATTGGAAGACCTGATCTTGCTGGAATGGCGGAGGACTGGGTAGATGATTTGAGAGAGACGCTTTATGAACGGTATATGGCGCTTTCAAAGGAATACATCGTTCTGCCTGCGCACTTCATGACCATCGAAGAAATGAACGAAGACGGCAGTGTTTGGAAGGAGCTCGACTCACTTTTAAAAGAAAATCATGGGCTTCATATTGAAGATCAACATGTGTTTAGACAGATGGTGACGGAGGGATTGCCTGCACAGCCGCATGCCTTTCAAGAGATTCGTAAAACCAATATGGGGAAGCTGAACCCAGATGTGGAAGAGCAGCGTGAAATGGAAATGGGTCCAAACCGTTGTGCGATTCGGTAATGTCCAATAAAATAAGAGACGAGGAACAATCAAATGACATCAGATCAAATTTTAGACGTAACAGGGCTCGCATGCCCAATGCCGATTATTCGAACGAAGAAAAAAATGAACGACTTGGCGGAAGGTCAAGTTTTAGAAATACATGCAACAGATAAAGGGGCTAAAGCTGACTTAGCCGCATGGGCGAAGTCAAGCGGACATGA
Organism: Bacillus sp. BK450; assembly: GCF_004364885.1. Lineage (NCBI taxonomy): Bacteria > Bacillati > Bacillota > Bacilli > Caryophanales > Bacillaceae > Bacillus > Bacillus sp. BK450. Next base: position 49,611 of record NZ_SOBQ01000004.1, read on the forward strand.
ATTGATCACGCAGACAGAAGAAGGTCACGTGTTGAAGTTCTGGATGAGAAAAGGGTCCTAAAGGATGTAGGGGTATCTGCTGAAGATCCCCTTTTCCTTTTGCAAAGGAGGAGACCAGCGTGGATTTTGCATTTTTGATTACACTTTTTATCATCGGATGTATTGGTTCCTTCTTATCAGGAATGGTGGGGATCGGCGGATCGGTGATCAACTATCCCATGCTGCTTTATATCCCGCCTCTTTTCGGTGTGATGGCACTATCAGCACATGAGGTATCAGGGATTGGTGCCATTCAAGTGCTTTTTTCGACACTGGGTGGTGTACTTGCTTATCGGAAAAGCGGATTTTTACATCGCTCGCTGATTTTATATATGGGAAGCAGTATATTGGCGGGCAGCTTATTAGGCAGTTATGTATCACATTTTATGCCGGAGAAAGGGATGAATCTCGTCTATGGATTACTCGCCATTGTGGCGGTTATTCTCATGCTGATTCCGAAAAAAGGACAGCGTCCAGACGCAGAGGGAGAAGTCACTTTTCATAAAGGACTGGCATCAGGTATTGCCTTTGTGATTGGCAGTGTTTCCGGGGTATTAGGTGCAGGCGGCGCATTTATTTTAGTGCCTGTGATGCTGTCTATTTTAAAAATTCCTGTACGGATGACGATTGCGTCGTCACTTGCGATTACGTTTCTTTCTGCGATAGGCGCATCGACTGGAAAGGTATTGACGGGTCAGGTCATGCTTCTTCCTGCTGTTGTGCTGATGGCGGCAAGTTTGATGGCAGCTCCGATTGGTGCGAAGGTCGGTCAGAAAATCAACGCCGTCTACTTGCAATGGGCACTTGCTGTGATGATTACGGCGACAGCGGTCAAAATTTGGCTGGATATTTTATAAAGAAAAGACCAACAAAGCAAGCATGTTGGTCTTTTTTATTGGACGTCATCGTGCTCGATATACGTTTCTAGTGCTGGGTGGTACTCTTTTTGATAATGAAGGTTGGGACATGTTTTCACGACTTTGCCTTGCAGGGCATTGGACTTTGAGACTTCTAATGCTGATTTACATTTAGGACAGCGTTCGGCAAAGAATGAGGGCCAGCGTTTCATGTATCACCACTCCAGTTAAAGTCTTAAAAACCGATTATATTAATATGAATTATAGGGGATCATGCAGGGAAGGTCAATGGGTGTTTGGGTCTTTTTAACAAAAAAAGAAGCATCATGAGAGATGCTTCTTTATCGTTCATATTCTTAATAGGCTTTCGCCCAGAACACCATATCAGATGCAGGCTTTCCGCAGCAGACACATGTGTCAGAAATGGTTTCCTGTTCGAATGGAATACAGCGTGAGGACGCGCCTGTTCTTTCTTTAATGTCGTTTTCACAGGCTTCATCACCGCACCACATGGCTTTAATCAATCGGTTTTCTTCGGCAAGAATTTGCTCGATGTCTTCGATTGTGTGGGCGTGTGATGTCTTTTCATGTAATCGTTCCTTCGCTTTTTCGTACATCGTCCGCTGGATGTCTTCAAGCGTTGCTGTGATGGTTTGTTCAAGGGCATCTAACGTGACAGATTGCTTTTCACCAGTGTCTCGTCTTGCAAGCATCACCTGTCCTTTTTCGATATCCTTTGGTCCTACTTCTACACGTAGCGGAATACCCTGCATTTCACACTCGTTGAATTTCCAGCCTGGCTGTTTATCGCTTGCGTCGATGTCAGCACGTGCGATGCGGGCGAGTCGATTCTTCAATTCGTAGGCATGATCCAGCACACCTTCTTTATGAGAAGCGATTGGGACGATACGCACTTGGGTTGGCGCAATATTTGGCGGGAGGACGAGCCCTCTGTCATCGCCATGAACCATGATCATAGCGCCAATGATTCTTGTTGTGAAACCCCAAGAGGTTTGCTGGACATGCTCTAGTTTTCCTTCACGGTTTAAGAATTCGATGCCAAATGCTTTGGCAAATCCGTTCCCGAAGAAATGAGAAGTGGCAGTTTGCAGCGCTTTTCCATCATGCATCAAGCTTTCAACCGTATAGGTGAAGCGAGCGCCGGCGAATTTTTCCTTCTCTGTTTTTCTCCCTTTAATGACAGGAATGGCAAGGAGATCTTCGCAAAGAGAAGCGTAAATGTGAAGCATTCTTTCTGTTTCTTCAATCGCTTCTTGCTCAGTCTCATGGCACGTATGCCCTTCCTGCCATAGGAATTCAAGGGTTCTGAGGAAGGGACGTGTTGTCTTTTCCCAGCGGACGACATTGGCCCATTGGTTATATAGCTTCGGTAAATCGCGGTAGGAATGAATAATGTTTTTGTAATGCTCAGCGAACAGCACTTCAGAGGTCGGTCTGACGCAGAGCCTTTCTTGTAATTCGGATTCACCGCCATGTGTCACCCACGCCACTTCAGGAGCAAAGCCTTCGATATGATCTTTTTCCTGCTGAAGCAGGCTCTCTGGGATAAAGAGCGGCATATAGACATTCTCATGACCCGTTTCTTTAATCTGGCGGTCAAGTTCGTCGCGAATATTCTCCCAGATTTTAAAGCCGTACGGCTGAATGATCATACTACCTCTCACGCTTGAATAATCGACGAGCCGCGCCTTTGTGACAACATCTGTATACCACTGGGCAAAGTCGTCTTCCATGCTTGTAATTTTCTCAACAAATTGTTTCTTTGACATTGCAGGTTCCTCCTTTTTTAAAACAAAAAAGCTGTACTTTAAGTTAGGGACCATTCCTGGTGGTACCACCCTAATTTAAAGCACAGCTTTACACTCAATCATGATAACGGTATGAACCGCTGTATGAAACAGAACTAAATCGGCAGGTTCACTTGAAGATGTCAGTAGGAACTTCTCAGCACCGTTCCCTCTCTGTTAAAGATCGATTCAAGCTACTATTCCAGATCTACGTAGATCCTTGTTCGTTGATTTTTCATCAGTTTACCTGTAAACGGAGGAGAAAGCAAGTTGTTCTGATTCCTTTTACGGCGCCTTTTGTCTAGGTAACGGAATGGCAGTATTTTTCTATTTTTACAGCTTGCGAGTTATGTAAGGCTATGCTAATATATTTGAAGAAAAAAATAGACTTGTATAACCTCAATAATATGGTTTGAGGGTTTCTACCAGGATCCGATAAATCCTGATTACAAAAGCGCGCTTTCCTTTTTTGTAATCAGGGTTTTTTTGTTTGTCTGCACCCTGTATCAAAAGTGAAAGCGATGATATACAGAAGGGATGTTAGACATGAACTGGAGAGTATATTTATTAGCCGTTTCTACTTTTGCGGTTGGATTAGTTGAGCTTGTGGTCGGGGGCATTCTGCCAAGTCTTGCAGAGGATTTGAATGTGTCTCTTGCAACAGCCGGACAGCTCATTACGGTATTTGCGATTGTGTATGCCATTTCAGCACCCGTGCTGCTGACCGCTACAGCCAAAATCGAACGAAAGCGTCTTTATTTAATCGCGTTATTGGTGTTTACATTAGGGAATGTGTTCACTTATTTTAGTTCGACCTTTGCCCTTGTCATGATATCAAGGGTGTTGATTGCGATGAGCACAGCGCTTGTGGTGGTATTATCTTTGACGATCACTGCCAAATTAGTGGAACCAGCGCATCGTGCAAAGGCTTTAGGGCTGATTTTTATAGGAATTAGCTCCTCACTTGTTCTCGGTGTACCGATCGGTATTTTTATTACAGAGAGCTTTGGCTGGAGAGTGATGTTTTTAGGAATCAGTATTCTTTCTGCCATATCGATGGTGCTGATCTATTTTCTATTAGAAAAAATGCCTGTTGAAAAAGTGACGCCTCTTAGAGAGCAGATTCGTTCTTTAGGGCATCCGAAAATTTTTAGTGCACACTTGATCAGTTTGTTTATGCTTGCAGGCCATTATATGCTTTATTCTTATTTCACTCCATTTCTGATGGAAGTTCTGCATATGACCCCGTTTTGGATTAGTATTTGTTATTTGATCTTCGGACTTGCGTCTATAGGCGGGAATGGATTTGGCGGCTGGCTGAGTGACAAACTGGGTTCAGGGAAAGCCATTTTGCTTGTGACAATCGTGTTTGCGGTTGTCATGTTTACCATTCCTTATACAGCGGGGGTGTTCGCGCTCTTTATGGTGATGGTTGTCCTTTGGGGTGCGCTCAGCTGGGCACTGACGCCTGCTTTGCAGAGTTATTTGATTCAAACAGATCCTGTCACGTCTGATATTCAGCAGAGCTTAAATACTTCGGCCTTGCAAATCGGCATTTCGATTGGATCAGCGGTTGGCGGAGTCATGTTTACGATGACCGGTTCATCTGTTGATCTGGCTAAATTCGGTGCTGTGTTTGTACTGATTGCCTTTAGCTGTGCGGTGATTTCGCTGAAGAGACCGCCGCTTTATATGGATCGTCAGCATCATGCTGAAAAGAAGACAAAGAGCTAAAATCAAGATCGTTTTAGCCCTTTGTCAACAATCTGTAGCTGCCTATCTTTAGGCAGCTTTTTTATGTTCATTTCAAAGGGAAAGTACCTTTCTATTCAAAGACGGCCATTTCGCCAATTGGTTGGAAGCCGGCACGCTGGTAAATATTTTTGCCGTCCGCTGAAGCTTGTAGGATGACACACTTTTGTTTATTCTCTGTCTGGGTCAGAAGGTAATGAAACATGTCACTGCCAAGTCCTTTTCCGCGGTGTTCTGCCTTTGTTATGACATCATAAATACCGTAGCTGTCGTTTGCCTCGAATAATAAGCCTGTTGTGACCGGCTTTTGGTGTTCATACCCCACAAACATGCGAGCTTTTGAGTGTAATGCTTCAATTGAAAAACGCTGGAAATAGTCTTCTAAGGCGGCGGCCTCAGTCGATCCTTTGAATAGTTCAATAAAGATATGTTTGTAATCAAAGAGTGTCTGCTCATCAAGTACTTCCTTGATTGTAAGTGATGAGGATGTGACTGGATCAATGTCACCTGTATGCTCAAGCATCATGATGGTATTGCGTTCGACCTCTTGAAGCTGATATTCCTTTAATAAATCAGCCCAATCAGGATGGAGTAAACGGTGATCGATCCATGTGCTGAAGATGAGTTTCTGTGACCGCATATGTTCAATGGCTGCTTTCACTTTTTTTGGATCTTGGATTTGAGCTGATGTTGGTAAGAGCAAATTGAACGTGTCAGTCGATATATGAGTATTTGATAGAACGAAATCGTCCGATGCAAGGAAGGCTCCGTTCACAGCAGAGGAAAACAGATGTATCTTTTCTTCTAACTGGTGAATGGCCATTTGTTGTTCAGGATTCATTTAGATCACCTTTTCATTATGATAAATTGGATGACATCCCCATGATTATAGCATGTGACAGGATGAGGAGAATCTAGTAAAAAAGTGCATATGCAATTTTCAGGTCTGATGTCCTATTATTTTACTCACATCGACATTTCTTTTGACTCCTTTCTTCATTATTAGTACCATTTTATTAACCAGTTAAGAGTGGAGGTTCAGATGGAAACTAAAGAGCAGATTGTATTAAAAGCGATTCAAGATCTGATTATGCATAGGGAAAAGAGACGGAATGATCCAACAGATCCACTGATTACCACGACTGATACACTCAAACAAGAATGGACACTCACACAGCTTCACATTTTATCGATGATTCAAGCCAATCCAAACGAATCAAATAATACATTTCTATCTCAACAGCTAAAACTATCAAAGCCAGCTATTACAAAGGCTGTGAAAAAACTAATTGAAAAAGGCATGGTGGACTATTGCCACCGGCAAGGTGATAAGAAATCTGTCTATTATTCTTTGACAGAGGAAGGTAAGCAATTGGCGGCGCTGCATGATGAACTACATGATAAAGCAGTCACGTCCTATTTAGAATTTCTTCAGCAGTTTCATGAGGATGAATTACAAGTGATTGAGCGCTTCTTAAAGGCTTGGAAAGAAAAGATATAGTTAAAAAACCGAAACCATCGCACAAAGGGAGATGATGGTTTCGGTTTTTTTATGGTAAAATTAACATATATTGACGTTGTTCTTAGCCATGATGAAAGGGAGGGAGCTCATTGGAGAAAGAAATAATAGAAAATTATAAAAAATACGCATTCATCATGCCATTCGTGGGATTGTTTGTCAGCTTGCTATTATTTGTTTATTTTTTTGGTATTGCAGGACCTGGAGAACCAATTTGGGCTGCTGCTTTGTATTGTGCTCTGCCCTTTTTGGTGAATACGATATGTTTCTTGCCTGTATGTATTTATTTTAAAGTCACCAAAAAAAATGAGGAACATACATGATTGTCGTCAGTGCCTGTCTTGCTGGGTTGAAGGTTCGTTATAATGGCAGTCATCGATTAGATCAGCGAATTGAGGAGCTTGTTCAGGAGGGAAAGGTGGTCACAGTTTGTCCTGAACTGCTTGGCGGCTTTTCCACGCCAAGGCCTCCCGCAGAAATCATTGGCGGAGACGGACATGATGTATTACAGGGCCTCGCCTCCGTGATTGATGTACATGGAAATGATGTCACGGAGATGTATGTAAAAGGCGCGAAGGCCGCGCTGGAACAGGTTCAGTCTCTGAAAGCGACGGCGGTTGTGTTAAAAGAGTACAGCCCTTCCTGCGGTAGCCGGATGATTTATCGCGGAGATTTTAACGGGGGGACAAAAGCTGGAGATGGAGTGACATCCGCCTTGCTTAAACAGCACGGAATTCAGGTATTTTCTGAGGAGGATGATTGGACTTCGTTGTTTTTATAGGTGTGGTGTGAATAGAAGGAGGAGTTAGGTTGAAAAAGTGGATGATTGGTTTAGTCGTCATTATTTTATTAGGAATTGGTATTTATTTTATAATCAATGCAAAAACATACTCTTTTGATGATGTGGCCTCAATTGATCAGAACAAGGTGACTTCGATTCAAATTGAGCATGATAATGAGCGTGTTATGGTTGAAAAGAAAGAGGATATTCAAAAGCTGCTGAAGGAATTTTCGGGTATGAAATTAAAGAAAACGAATGAAACTAAAAAAACTTCAAAAGAGTCTTATTGGATCAGAGTGTATGAGAATGAGAAGGAAACATATGGTCTGACTTTTTACGATCAAACATTTTTAGAAACATATGATTTTTCTAAAACAAAAGATCAAACCAGCGAATATCAAATCGTTGACACCAATCAAGTTGATATAGGAAAATATATCAAATAGCTCAGCCAGAATTTTATGCATGATCAATCGAAAATTCGGGTATAGTGCTTGGTAGTTAAAAATGAAGCGGAGGTTTGTTTGATGAGTGGATTAACAGATACAGTCACATTAGCAAACGGAGTAAAAATGCCGAAGCTAGGCTTTGGCGTATGGCAGGTAAAAGATGGGGATGAGGCTGTAAATGCCGTCAAAGACGCTCTTGAAGCGGGCTACCGCAGCATTGATACAGCAGCCGCCTATCAAAATGAAGAAGGGGTAGGCAAAGCCATTCAGCAATCAGGCATCTCTCGCGATGATCTATTCATTACGACAAAGGTCTGGAATAATGATCAAGGCTATGAATCAACACTCGAAGCCTTTGAAACAAGTATGAACAAGCTGGGGCTAGATGTATTAGACCTTTATTTAATTCATTGGCCTGTTGAAGGCAAATATAAAGAAACATGGAAAGCGCTAGAGAAACTATATAAGGATGGACGCGTTCGAGCGATCGGAGTGTGTAATTTCCATCAGCATCATTTAGAGGATTTATTGGAAGAGGCAGAAGTTGTGCCAATGGTGAATCAAATTGAGCTGCATCCGAAGCTGACGCAGGAGCCTTTACGAGACTACTGCAAATCGAAAGGAATTCATGTTGAGGCGTGGTCGCCATTAGGAAGCGGGAAGCTTCTAAACCATCCTGTTCTCCAGGATATCGCGAAAAAACATGATAAATCAGTAGCGCAAGTGATTCTTCGCTGGGACTTGCAGCATGGCATTATCACCATTCCAAAATCTGTGACAAAGAGCCGAATCATCGAAAACACACAAGTCTTCGATTTCGAGCTGTCCGCACGTGAGATGGGTGTCATTGATCAGCTCAATGAAGATGAGCGCACAGGTCCAGATCCAGATAACTTTGATTTTTAATCGAAAGAAAAGCACAGGTGCGATGCCTGTGCTTTTTTTGTGCAGTTTTTTGATGTTGAAAGGCCTCAATGATTTGAATGGCGTCGATAATCTTTTCTTTACATAGTCTCCAATCAAACAATCGAATATATGAGAAGAAAGGCCCTTCCGTTTTATGGAATTGAGCCGCCGACATTGCCTTTAGGTATGTATTTCCTGTATGATAAAGAATGGTATGTTTTGATTAAATTTAAGAGGTGTTTATATAGATGGAAAAACAATATCGCGTTTTACTTTACTATCAATATGTCCCCATTGAGGACCCAGAGACGTTTACAGCAGAGCATTTAGCATTCTGTAAGGAGCTTGGTTTGTTAGGCCGTATCCTTGTATCAGCAGAAGGCTTGAACGGAACGGTTTCTGGAACCATTGAGCAAACGGACAAGTACATGCAAGCGTTAAAAGAAGATCCGCGCTTTGCGTCTATGCCGATCAAAATTGACGAAGCAGATGGACATGCGTTTAAGAAAATGCACGTCCGCCACCGGAAGGAACTCGTGAACCTCAGCCTTGAGGATGACGTGAATCCGTTAGAATTAACGGGGAAACATCTTAGCCCGGTCGAATTTTACGAGCAAATGCAATCACCTGATACGGTTGTGATTGATGCACGTAATGATTACGAGTTTGATGTTGGTCACTTTAGAGGGGCAGTCCGTCCTGATATTGAGACATTCCGTGAATTACCTGAGTGGATTCGTGACAATAAAGAGATTCTTGAAGGGAAAAAAATCCTGACTTATTGCACAGGCGGTGTACGCTGTGAGAAATTCTCAGGCTGGTTAAAGCGTGAAGGCTTTGAAGATGTCTCTCAGCTTGACGGCGGAATTGTCACTTACGGAAAAGACCCAGAAGTGCAAGGAAAGCTATGGGACGGTCAATGCTATGTGTTTGATAATCGCTTAACAGTACCAGTGAATCAAACAGAGCATGTGGTTGTCGGAAAAGATTTCTTCACTGGTGAGCCTTGCGAGCGTTATGTGAACTGTGCGAACCCTGCATGTAACCGTAAGATGATTGCCACTGAAGAGAGTGAGCATAAGTATATGCGCAGTTGCAGTCATGAATGCCGCACAAGCGAACGGAATTTGTATGTGAAACAACACAATTTATCTGAAGAAGAAGTACAAGAAAGACTAGCTGTCATTGAAAAAGAACAAGCGATTTCACAAGGATAGAGGGAATCCCCTCTATCCTTTTTTTCTATACCTGACGGGGATTAGAAGGTAGAGGAAGTCATTTCCTCTATCTTTTTTGTTTTGTTTTTTTCAAAATAAGGGTAAAGGTAGTTATTCAGTCTAATAGATTGAACAGGTGAAAAAGCGCTTTCTTTTGAAATAAGCATGTTCGACTATTTCAGAAAATGAAGAATTGAGAGATAATATAACAGGCGAAAAAATGAACAAAGGTAAAGGTTCAATAGAAGAAATATTTGCCAGTGAAATGAAAAGTGAGCTGCTTTGAAAGAAAGACGCTTGCTTGACACATGCTCTGTATTTTAATCGAAAGGTGTTATGAACATGAATCATTTGCATCGTAGGATGGGAACTTTCGCTTTAATGATGGTAGGTCTTGGCTCAATCATTGGTTCAGGATGGCTCTTCGGTGCTTGGCGTGCAGCTCAAATCGCCGGTCCTGCTGCTATTTTATCCTGGTTGATTGGGATGGTTGTGATTTTATTTATCGCTTTGTCTTATAGTGAACTCGGATCGATGTTTCCTGAGGCAGGCGGAATGGTGAAATATACGCAATATTCACACGGATCTTTTATTGGGTTTATTGCAGCTTGGGCGAACTGGATCGCCATTGTCTCCGTGATACCAGTTGAGGCGGTTGCTTCCGTCCAGTACATGAGCTCTTGGCCTTGGGAATGGGCAAAGTGGACATCCCATTTGGTCACCAAAGGGGTATTGACGACAGAAGGTCTTATGGTTGCCAGTGTGCTTCTAGTGATTTACTTTCTGCTTAATTATTGGACAGTTGGGTTATTTTCAAAAGCAAATACATTCATTACCGTGTTTAAAATTGTCATTCCAGGATTAACAATTGGTGCGCTCTTATTCGTAGGTTTTCATAGTGAGAATTTTACTTCTGGAACAAGTATTGCCCCTAACGGCTGGGCGAGTGTGCTGACAGCGGTTGCGACATCTGGGATTGTGTTTGCCTTCAATGGCTTCCAAAGCCCGATTAATATGGCCGGTGAGGCAAAAAATCCAGGCCGGTCGATTCCAATTGCCATTGTCGGATCGATTTTCATTGCAACTGTGATTTATGTCCTTTTACAAGTCGCCTTTATCGGTGCTGTTGATCCATCTATGATTGTGAACGGATGGGGTCATTTGAATTTCAACTCGCCATTTGCGGACCTTGCCATTGCGCTTGGGATTAACTGGCTTGTTTTGATTTTATATGCGGATGCGTTTGTGTCACCTTCTGGTACAGGAATTACGTATACTGCAACGACGTCTCGGATGATTTATGGAATGGAAAAAAACAAATACATGCCAAGTGTGCTTGGCCGTCTGCACCCTATTTACGGCGTGCCTCGTCCAGCAATGTTTTTTAACTTAGCCGTATCGTTTATCTTTCTGTTTTTATTTAGAGGCTGGGGTGTACTTGCAGAAATTATCTCTGTCGCTACACTCATTTCTTATTTGACTGGACCAGTGACCGTCATGACACTGAGAAAGACAGGGACAGATTTATATCGTCCGCTTCGAATAAAAGGACTCAGCATCATTGCTCCTCTCGGTTTTGTCTTTGCCTCATTGACACTGTATTGGGCAAGATGGCCGTTAACAGGTCAGGTGCTGTTCATTATTCTCATCGGTCTACCTATCTATTTTTACTATCAAGCAAAAGCGAAGTGGAAAGGCTTCGGCCGCAACTTTAAGGCGGGTGCTTGGATGGTTGTGTACCTGCTTGTGATGATGACGATTTCCTGCCTTGGCAGTGACAAATTCGGCGGTTATAACATCATTCATTATGGCTGGGACATGGCACTGATTACAGTGGTAGCTCTGCTATTTTATATGTGGGCACTCAAAAGTGGATATGAAACAGAGTTTTTAGAGGATGCGAAAAAAATCAATGATGAGCTGCGTGCTTCTCAGAAAGAAGCTGCAGCAACCAAAGAATAAAGAAACGGCTGCCTGAACACTCGGGGCAGCCGTTTTTATTTGGATGAAAGGTGCATCACATGCCGTTTCAGCCAAGTGGTAACGCCGCGCAAAACCGCCGCTGTGACAAGTGAAATGAGCACATATCTCCAAAGCTGGCCTAAGCCTTGTCCACTCAGCCAGAACACGATGCCTAGAATGATGAGGGTGAACATGAGCAAGAATAAAAATGATGCAGACCAGAAAAAAGCCTTCACAGAAGGTCACCTCCTCAGGAGTATTGTATGCAGGCAATTGAAGGATCAGACCAGCTATGAAAGGGTAGAATCATGGTGAAATCTATTGCAAAAGTCAGATAAAAACGCCAAGTGATTTGACAGTTGTGTTAAGATGAGAGCATATTTTGAGTAAAGTTGTTGGTCATAGACGGAGGTGTTTGGAAATGCAGATTCAAAAGGTTCTAAACAATAATGTCATTAGTGTCATAGATGAACATGGAAAAGAAATCGTTGTCATGGGCAGAGGCATCGCTTTCCAGCGACGTCCCGGGGACCCGGTGGACGAATCGTTGATTGATAAAGTCTTCCGCCTGGAGGATCATTCCGTTCACGAGCGGATGAAAATGCTGCTTCAAGAGGTTCCGTATGATGTGGTCAAGGTGACCGAAGAAATGATCCAATATGCACATACAAAGCTGAACCGAAGATTAAACGAAAGTCTGCATGTATCGCTGGCAGACCATATTCATTACGCCATCGAACGGCTGAAGAAAAATCATTTGATTGAGAATTCGCTTATTTGGGAGATTAAACGCTTATACAAAGATGAATTTCTTGTGGCAAAGGACTGTCTTGAGATGATTGAAGAGCGTCTTCATATTGAACTGCCTGAGGATGAAGCGGGCTTTATTGCCATGCATATCATTAACGCAGAGCTCAATGAGGATATGAATACGACGGTCAATATCACAAAGGAAGTCAATGCCATTCTCACCATTGTGAAATATCATCTCAACATGGAATTTGATGAAGACTCGCTTAACTTTTACCGTTTTCTCACGCATTTGCGCTTTTTCGTCCAGCGTCTGATTAACGAAACACTGCTTGTCAGCGAAGATCAGGACTTATATCAGCTGATCAAAGTGAAATATCCGAAAGCATACGATTGCGCAAAGAAAATCGCAGAATATGTCTATCAAACCTATCACCGAGATCTCACATCAGAGGAGATGCTGTATCTATCCATTCATTTGAATCGACTGATCAAACGAGAAAAATAAAGATAGATTTTAAAAGAAAGCGTTGACATGAGAAAAGGTGAGTGGTACTATTTGCTCATAAACATAAAAGAATACGGTTTCACAATGATCGTCTTAGAGGATTGTGACTGTTCGGCAGGCAAAACCTAAACGTTCACTGAAAAAGCGCAACAGCAAGCTGCGACTATTTTTGGTGCCCGTTTAGGTTTTTATTTTGCCCAAAAACGTATTTTTTTGAAAAAAAGGGGGTTTTTGCATGAGTTATCGTCAATTAGCAGAAGACATTATTAAACACATTGGTACAGAGAAAAACGTCCATTCATTGGTGCATTGCGCCACAAGGCTTCGTTTCACCTTAAATGACAGATCAAAAGCAGATAAAGCGGCCATTGAAAAATTAAATGGCGTCGTTACCGTTATGGAAAGCGGCGGCCAATTTCAAGTGGTCATTGGCAATACCGTACCAGAGGTATATCGAGAAATTGGAGAGTTTACGAATCTATTAGAGGATTCCGCTGCTTCATCTGCAAAATCAGGTGATGAGAGCACGAGCCTTTTCGGGAAATTCGTCGACATTGTATCGGGGATTTTCACACCACTTCTCGGTGTCATGGCGGGTGCAGGTATTTTAAAAGGTCTATTAGGCATCTGTATCAATGCGAAATGGTTATCTCCTGAAGATACATCGTATCAAATTTTATTTGCTGCATCTGACAGCTTGTTCTACTTCCTGCCATTATTGCTCGCATTCACTTCTGCTAGGAAGTTTAAAGCGAATCCGTTTGTCGCTGTGACGATAGCAGGTGCACTGATTTACCCAACCATTCAAGAATTGTCAAAAGGCGGCGGAGATGTGACATTCTTCGGGATTCCAGTCGTCTTAATGTCTTATACATCTACGGTCATCCCAATCATTTTGGCAGTGTTTGTCATGGGATATATCGAACGTTTCTTTAACAAAGTCATTCATGAAAGTGTCAAAAACTTTATTACTCCACTGATTTTGCTTGTCACGGTTGTTCCGCTGACACTCATCGTATTCGGACCATTCGGTGTGTATGCAGGGAATGGCATTGCAGCTGTTTTGCTGAAAGTATTCTCCTTTAGTCCTACACTTGCAGGTGCTTTAATTGCGATGGCTTGGCAGATTCTTGTCATCTTCGGTATCCATTGGGGACTTGTGCCAGTGATTTTAAATAATATCGCAGTTCATGGGAAAGATCATATCAAGCCGGCCACTGCGCCAGCTGTATTCTCACAAGCCGGTGCTTCCATCGGTGTTATGCTGAAAACAAAGAATAAAAAACTGAAATCATTGGCTGGATCGACAGCAGTTTCTGCTGTGTTTGGGATCACAGAGCCAGCTGTATACGGGGTCACACTTCGTTTGAAAAAACCATTTATTGCAGCCGTTATCTCTGCTGGGGTCGGCGGTGCGATTATCGGTTATTCACAAAGTATTGCAATTGCGTCAGGCCTTCCAAGTTTACTGACACTGCCGATTTTCTACGGTCAAGGATTTACAGGGTTCATCATCGGTATCTCGGTCTCGTTCGTCCTTTCGATCATCTTAACTTATTTGATTGGATTTAAAGATCCAGTAGATGAAGATGCAACGCCGGCAGCCGCTTCTGCTCCGGTAATTGAAAACGAACATGGGGTCAAAGCCGCTCATGTGAAAAGTCCTTTAAAGGGCGAGGTCATCAAGCTGGAGGAAGTGCAGGATAAGGCATTCTCATCTGGTGCACTAGGAAAGGGCGCAGCCATCATTCCATCAGAAGGAAAGCTGTTTGCACCAGTATCAGGAGTTGTAACAACGGTGTTCCCAACTGGACATGCGTATGGTCTAACCTCAGAAAGCGGAGCAGAGGTACTCATTCACATCGGACTGGATACCGTACAATTAGGCGGAAAGCATTTTACCCCGAAGGTTGCTCAGGGGCAAACCATCACAGAAGGCGAACTGCTTGCTGAGTTTGACATAGAAGCCATCCAAGCTTCAGGCCTGTCAGTCACAACACCTGTCATTATTACCAATTCAGGTGAGTTTAGCGATATCATTGAAACGGAAGAGAAACAAATCACACCAGGCCAATCATTTTTACATCTAGTTTAATCAAAAGGAGGAAGAAATCATGAGATATTCAACACTAGCATCATTTCCAAAAGACTTTTTCTGGGGCGGATCTACTTCCGCCTATCAGGTAGAGGGTGCGTGGAACGAGGATGGCAAGGGGCCTTCTGTCATTGACATGAGAGCAAGTTATCCTGAAGGGACAACGGATTTTAAAGTCGCAAGCGATCACTATCACCGTTATAAAGAGGATGTGAAGATGTTTGCAGAAATGGGCTTGAAGGCTTATCGCTTTTCCATTGCGTGGACACGGATCATTCCAGATGGAGATGGGGAAATCAATCAAAAGGGGATTGAATTCTATCATTCTCTCATCGATGAATTGCGCCGCTATGACATTGAACCAATCGTGACAATGTATCATTTTGACCTGCCTCATGCACTTCAAGTAAAGGGAGGATGGTCTAACCGCGGGACAGTGGATGCGTTTGAACGCTATGCAGAGGTGCTATTCAAGGAGTATGGTCAGAAGGTGAAATATTGGCTGACCATTAATGAACAAAACATGATGATCTTACATGGATCAGCGCTCGGTACACTTGATCCAAATTTAGAAAATCCGAAAAAAGAACTGTACCAGCAGAATCATCATATGCTCGTTGCACAGGCAAAAGCGATGACGCTTTGTCACCAAATGCTGCCTGAAGCGAAAATTGGACCAGCGCCAAACATTGCGCTCATTTATCCGGCTTCTCCAAAGCCTGAAGATGTGCTTGCTGCGGCGAATTACAATGCGATCCGCAACTGGCTTTATCTTGATATGGCCGTGTTCGGACGTTATAACAACCTTGCTTGGGCGTACATGAAAGAAAAAGACATTCTTCCTGTCATCGAAGAGGGAGATATGGATATTTTGAAAAGCGCGAAGCCAGACTTCATTGCCTTTAACTACTACACCTCACAAACGGTTGAAGCGAGTAAAGGAGATGGCAACGACGAATTTGCACGCGGTGGAGATCAGCATTTGAAATCCGGTGAAGATGGCGTCTACAAAGGCGGCAACAACCCATTCTTAAGCAAAAATGCGTTTGGCTGGGAGATTGACCCTGTCGGCTTCCGTTCAACGATGCGCGAGATTTATGACCGCTATCAGCTGCCGCTTATTATCACGGAAAACGGATTGGGTGCATTCGACAAGTTAGAAGAAGATGGATCAATTCAGGATGATTATCGAATTGATTATTTAGAAAAACATATCGAGCAAATCAAATGGGCAATCACAGACGGCGTCGAGGTATTCGGATACTGCCCGTGGTCAGCCATCGACTTAATCAGCACACATCAAGGATGCTCCAAGCGCTACGGGTTCATCTACGTCAATCGCGACGAATTTGACCTAAAAGACCTTAAAAGAATTCGCAAAAAGAGCTCTTATTGGTATGAAACCTTGATTCAGCAAAATGGAGACAACATCGGGAAATAACGATAAAAAAGCCAATCACCTTATGCGGGTGGCTGGCTTTTTTTCGTTCATTTTATTGGAAAGATTATATTGTTCGAGTTGTTCTAACATGATAGTCTGATGATATATTGTAAAAATTGGATAAAAATCCATTATCAGAAAGGGGTTGTTTATATGATGACGATTTTTTTTATGTTCTTCACATTGTTTTTGATTTTTTATGGTTTGAATTATATAGGACAGAAATTAATTGCGAAGGAATATCCAATGAACCATGGATTGATTGTGACGCTGTCAGCTGTGGAAGGTATTCTTGTTTTCGTCATTGTTGGTGTGAATGCGAAATTTCCGTTTTTATTTACAGTACTTATGTCTGTTCACATCTAACTCTCTACTATTATTATACCCCGAATTTAATGAAATTTATAGACTGTTTCTCGCCCATATCTAGCCGTATACTGTTATACGCAAGTCAAAAACGATGAGGGGTGTGGCTGTATGAATGACAAGCAAAAGGTGTTAGATCCCGGGCCATTTTTTCATGGGACCAAAGCGGAATTGAAGATTGGAGATCTGCTTGAACCGCTGCATTTATCCAATTATCAGGATAAAAAATCGAACCATATTTATTTCACCGGAACACTAAACGCGGCCAAATGGGGTGCTGAATTAGCTAGGTCTGATGCGAAAGAAAGAATTTATATTGTAGAACCGTTAGGCGAGTTTGAAAATGATCCAAATGTGACTGATAAAAGATTTCCTGGCAACCCAACACGTTCTTATCGATCGAAATCTCCGTTGAAAATAGTCGCAGAATTAGGTTCTTGGGAAAGACATTCCGATGAAGAAATCAATCATATGCTGAGCTCCTTAAAAAAATTAAGTGAAGAGGGAAAAAATGTCATCTACGATTGATGATGTATATCTAAATAAAAAGGCCGCCTCATGAACTGGGCGGCCTTTTGTTTGATCTTATTGGAACAACGCATCCATCAGCTCATCAAATGTGTTGGCTTGCTTGAGGGCGCGAATGCGGTCTGGATTGTCTAGTAAATCGACGGCCTGTTCAAAGAATTGGTTCATGCAGGTAGCGTCATCCTTATGAATCGCTAATAAAAAGACAATTGATACCTGGTCTCCCTGCCAGTCAATCGGCTGTTTTAAGTGTGCGATGGCTACAGAGGAGGTGCCTTCATTTGTGATGAGCGGGTGCGGCATTGCAATGCCGCTGCCAAGATAGGTAGACGACATTTGCTCCCGCTCAAGCACCGAGGGCCGAAAAGAAGACGATACTAGCTGATGCGCCTCTAAATGGCTGCATAATATATCTAATACCTCCTCCTTGCTGCTTAGATCAGCATTCATGAAAGTCAATCGCTCTTGAAAAAACGCCATCAGCTCTTTTGAGGGTGCCCCGTGTCCATTTAATAAATGAATGACTTCATTTACACGCTGTATATCATGATGTTCAAAAAAGGCGCTGACCTGAATGACTGGTTTCCCCTTTGATGTGAGAGGCACGGTTGTGATGATGACGTCACACGGCAAAGAGGAGCTCATGAGATAATCCTGATAGGAATAGAGCTCAACAATGTCAAGCTCGTGCTGAAAGGCTGCCTTCAATTTAATTTCAAGCAGTCTGGCCGTCCCTAGTCCAGACCCGCACACGATAATCGCTTTCTTTTTTTGCGATGTGTCGAGCTGACTTCTTTCAAATGAAGCAGCGATATGCAGGGCAACATATGCCGCTTCATCTTCATTTGGCGTCCGCACCAGCTGTAAGGCATTCAGCCCGCTGACAGCCAAATCAAACGGGTAAGGATAGGACGTTTTGATCTCATGCAAAAGCGGATTTTGTAATGATACGCCATATTGGATGCGATTTAATAACGGTTTCATATGAAGCATCAAGTCTTGCTGTAGGATGCTGTCATCAGCAAAACGATGACCGCTTATTTTTTCAATGTGCTGTAGAAAGACTGTAACCGCCTGCTGAACTTCCACTGTCGTCTGATGCTGGGCGGCTTCTTTCCACGTTTGATTCGCCAATAGATGCATGACTAAGTAATCTGTTTCATCCTCTGATAAGGTCACACAAAAAGTGTCACTCACCTGCTGTATGATTTTTTGTGCAATTCTCATCAAAACGGGTGATCTTTGTGTGCGGGCGGTACTTGCGGATATCCGCTGGTTTTTTCGTGTTTGCTGAATCGCAATGGCTAAGTGAATGACTAAATTTTTTAAGGCAATGTCTTTAATGAGCAATGACTCTTGATGCAGGTTCGTCAACACAATAGATCGAATGGTTTCAAGAGAAATATCAGGAAAATGGAGCTGCTCCCGCTCGGTGATATGAGAGAGAGCAGGCTCTTCTTCAAGAAGTAAGTCTGCATAGCACGTTCTTTTTTGCAGCTCATCTCCTTCAATCTTTAAGCCAAATCCAGGCTTTGATACAAGGGTCATGCCGTAACGGGCTAACAGCTCTCGTCCTTTTTTTAAATCGCTGCTGACCGTCATGCGGCTGATAAACAGTTCTTCAGCCAGCTGGTCAATTTTTAAGTAATCTGATTGAAGCAGCAGCTTTCTCATCATAAATCGTACACGCTCTTCTGGCATGACGGGGACAAGAGAGCGGGCAGGAAGCTTTTGCTGATGAAGCCAAAGTAAGAAAGCATCTTGGTCACTCGTTAAAAGAGTATATCCCTTCCCGCGAATCGTTTTAATCATGGCCCCAGTTTCCTTTAAATACTCATTTGCTTCCTTGATTAAATTGCGGATAGAGCGGTCAGATAAGCGAAAAGAGGCAGTGAGCTCCTCCAGCTTCACGAACCCCTTCGTTTCAAATAGCCGCTGAATCAGCTGATAGGTTCGAGGATCTGCCGTCATCATCATTGCGCGGCTCCTTGCGCCTGTAAGGCATCAGTTCCAAGAGCGATGGCGCCCATTAAACCAGATAGTCCATCAAAGGATGGTTTTGTGATAATTTCATGTAAAGGCTTTGGCAGCTGCAAATAGCCGTGAAGCCGTTTGTCTGTTTCATCAAGAATAAGCGGCAGCATAGCTGGCTGTTTCATCACGCCTCCACCTAGAATGATGCGTTCAGGTGAAAGGGTGAGCAGCAGGTTAGCAGTCATTTGCCCGAGATAGTAAGCATGAAGTGACCAGGCTGGATGATCCTCTGGCAGCATTTGTGCCAGTGTATGATAGCGTCCTTCTATGGCAGGACCAGATGCCAGTCCCTCTAAACAGTCATGATGTATAGGGCAGCAGCCTCCGTAGGTGTCATGAGGATGCCGCTGAACGGTGATATGACCCATTTCTGGATGCAGCAATCCGTGAATCAGGCGATGTTCAATATAGGCACCGCCGCCTATTCCAGTCCCAACAGTAATATAGACCAAGGAGGCAGGCTTTTCTGCTTCAGTTGAAAAACGGGCTTCTCCGAGTGCTGCACAGTTCACATCGGTATCAAGCTTCATCGGGATCCCGAGGGCTTGTTTTAAGGTAGAGAGGAAAGGGAATTGGCGCCAGGCTGTTTTTGGTGTGTCTAAAATCGTCCCATAGCTTAGGCTTTGCTCTTTCACATCGACAGGCCCGAATGCCCCAATTCCAATGGCATCGACACGATGCTTTGTAAAGTAATCGATCACTTGCCGGCATGTTTCAACTGGATTCCCTGTTGCAAAGGAAGTCATGTGTTCAATCGTTCCGTCTGTTGTTCCGTAGCCGCAGACAAATTTCGTTCCGCCTGCTTCAATGCCTCCAATTCGCATGATCAATGCCCTCCATTAAAGAGGGGCGGAATCCAATGGATCCCGCCCCTACATGTTCATTTTTTCTTTACAATGTAGGTTTGTACCTGACAAGGTGTAAGCGGTTCAATGTGTAATGATCCATGTTGTGCTTTGAGTATATGTCCTTCAGGTGTTTCTCCTAAATTCGCTGTTTCTCCGTGTTGTAGAGATGAACTATTGATTGAAGCGGCTGTTTGACGCGTTAAATATGGATTGAAGAGACGAATGACAATGCCTGTTCCATGCTCTTCTTTTTTCAGAGCGCTTAGAATGGCTCCATCTGTCTCGATGTCAAGCAGGCTATAAGTAGATTGTAAGTCTTCTTTTTCATCTCGGAAAGAGAAAATTAAACGACCGTTTAAAAAGTCTGCCCGCTCGTAGCATTGAACAGGGGTGGTGTACCGTTTGGCAAGCTGTGCCAAGTGTCCCTCGCTGACCGCGTCCTTGCTATAGTGCATTCCAAATGAGAATGACAATGCACCTTGCAGCTGAGCGTCAGGTGTATCAATAATTTTTTCCCCAGAGGCGCGTCCTGGACGGTAAAGCAGGTTTTCTTTCCCCATTTTTCCGAAACAGCGGAAGAGCGTATATGCAATCGTTGTATAGCCTTCTCCTGTGATCTGATATTCTCTCACGCAGTCGGTCAACAGAGCGGCACCATATGCTTCATCACGAAGTGCGACAAAGGATTGCATCGGTTCAATGGTGATCGGTTTTTCTTCCCAATGTTCATTGTTCCACCATTCTAGCTCTTGCGTCAGCTCTGTTGGGCGTTCGATTGTACCAAACTGTTGATCGCTCAGTGATACGTTTGATGCGATGCCTGTATCAAAAAGAACGCGCAGGCGATGATCTAACGCATGGTTGTCCACATCTACATGAAAACGGATGACAGCATCGTCTTTGTTTAATGCTAT
This sequence comes from Bacillus sp. BK450, assembly GCF_004364885.1. Classification (NCBI taxonomy): domain Bacteria; kingdom Bacillati; phylum Bacillota; class Bacilli; order Caryophanales; family Bacillaceae; genus Bacillus; species Bacillus sp. BK450. Next base: position 70,385 of record NZ_SOBQ01000004.1, read on the forward strand.
CTTCGCTGTGATCGGAAGTGAAGTCGCAGCCAATTGCTTAGAGCGCTCCTCTAGGTCGTAAGGGACAGTGAGCTGAAGCTTGATGGTCAGCTCTTGCTGCAGGCCGCTTTTAGCCACTGAGATGTCTGCTGATGAAAGATCCTTGGATGACACATACAGGTCCTCACGCGGGGGTGAATAGTTGTAAGAATCCCCATCGTCTCCGTTGTCTTCAAAGATCATTTGCTTAGAGAATGTCCGGCCAGTTTGTTTATCTGTGATGTCCAGTGATCCGTTGTCATTTGCCGCTATGCGGTAATACGTATTTTCAATTACGCGTCCTTCAGTTTGTTCCCATAGAGATTCGCTTGATTCATCAAAGACCATGCTCACTTGTGTATAGCCTACTGACGGTAAGTCGATGGCTTCAATCAGCAGCACGGCTTTCCATACTTGCTTTGGCATGTACACTTCTTTACTTGGGTTAAGAGAAATTTGCTGTGCCAGCACATAATCTGTGACATCGGTTTTGCTTTTCACTGTGTACTGAAGCGTTTGTCCATTTGCATCCTTTAACGTAAATGGACGTTCCGTGATAAAGGTTTCGACTTCAATGACTTCAGAACGCTTTGAAGGCAGGGTATTGAACAAGGTGAATGTGATTTCTTGCTCTGTTTGCAGTCGAATAGCGATGAGACGCATGTGTAAGTCCACAAGATTCTCGGCGATTTCCTTTGCCTGTTTGTAGCGGAAGAAGACATCTTGGTTTGTCGTGTCACTATTACAGCCGCCAATGCTGTCATGCGCTGCATTTTCAAACATGAGGTACCAAATATCGCGAACCGTATCATGCGGATAGTCGTGTCCGAGAGAATAGCTGATCGTTAGGATGGGCTCCATCACATTCACGAGATAGTTTTCAATTTGATTGTTTAAGATTTTTAAATCCGCTCGTGTTGAAAAAATAGATTTATGAATCCGCATATGCTTCGCATGAATGAGCTCTCCGTGTAATGTCTCAAAAGATGTCCGCTCTTTTTTCACTGCTGCAATATAATCTTCTAAACTGCTGATTTGATAGTGATGCTCGTCAAGTTCATTGGCTTTTTCTAATAAATCAGGCAGGTTTTTGCGGATCGGTGCTTGGTCAAAGCCATTCGGGAAATAGACATTCTTTGTGGTTGCCTTTGCTTGCAGTGCACCGATTTTTTCAGATAAAAAGGCTTGTAAGTCCTCATCCTTCTCAGGGATATTTCCACCGTAGTAGTAGCCGAATGGCAGATTCACAGCAAAGACTTCACTGCCGTCAGCACCGCGCCAATTGAATTCGGTATGGTTCGTCATATGGTCAGAAACGCCACGCCAAAATGCCGTATCGACAATGCCGAAGCCGCGATAAATTTGAGGCATTTGTGCGGATTGACCGAAGGAATCAGGGACATAGCCGACTTTCATCACGTGGCCGAACTGCTGACAGCGTTCAATCCCATATTGTAGGTTCCGCACAATCGATTCACCTGAAATGACGAGCTGGTCGGTTTGGGTATACCATGGGCCGATGATGAGACGTTTCGCAGTGACAAGCTTTTTGATTCGATTTTCATCCTCTGGCCGCCATTTCAGATAATCATCTAATAAGGAAGCCTGGGCATCGAGCATGAAGTAATGGAACCTTTCATCTGTTTCAAGGGTATCTAAGATGTCCATTACGCTTTTCATTAAGTAAATACGGGAGCGGGAGGTGGTGAAATACCATTCCCGGTCCCAGTGAGTATGTGGAATCACATGTACATTGACAGTCATTGATCAACGACACCTTTCTACGTTCAAATTATCCTTCTAGTACAAGGTCAAAATCGTCTTCTTCTTTCTGCTTTTGGTCATGTTCCGGCGTTTTTGGCTCTTTTTTCTCAGAGAAATTCACAAGCAGATTGGCGCCAATACCGATGACGAGTGCGCCAGTTAGAGCTCCGATTAAATAAGCCCACCAGTTTCCGACTGAGAAGAAGCCGTATAGCCCGCCAATTGGCGGCATGATGTCATGAACTCCTAATAATGCAGCGACCCCGCTTCCAACAGCACATGCCACAACATTGAGCGGAATCAATTTCAAAGGATTGACGAGGGTAAAAGGGATCGCCCCTTCCGTAATACCGATAATGCCCATGACAAGACCGCCTCGTCCTGCTTCTCTAAAGGTTGGTGAGAAGTTGCGTTTTCGAATCAATGTCGCAAGCCCGTATCCAAGCGGTGGAATGACAATCGCAATATTGACGAGAATGGCAGGGAGGTAGACACCTGATAGAAAGAGGGCGTTACCAGCCATCCACGCTGATTTATTCACCGGTCCGCCAAGATCGAAGCCAATCATCGCACCTAAAATGAGAGCGAGTGCGAGTGTGCTTGTTCCATCAGCGACCATACCTTTGATCCATTCAATTAATGCCGTGTTCAAAGCGCCTAATGGGCCGCCCAGAAGAACTGACATAAGAAGTCCGGTTAAGCCAACGGTAATAAGCGGCAGGATGAGCAGAGGGACGAGCCCAGCTGCAGAGCCTTGAATTTGAATTTTTCTTTTCACAAAAAGAGCAACATATCCTGCGAAGAAGCCTGCAATGACGGCACCAATAAATCCAGCATTTGTTGAGCTGGCGAGAGCACCGCCGATAAAGCCGGCTGCAAGACCTGATTTATCCGCAATCGAATAGGCGATAAATCCAGCGAGCAGAACGTTCATTAAGCCAATGCCTGTCCAGCCGACCTGCTCCATTAAATAGGCACCGTGCAGTATGCCGCCAGCATCCTTATAGGTGTTTAAATCTGAAACACCAAACCCTAACCCGACCAGTTTTGCTAAACCAACGATAAGTGAGGCACCGATGATTACAGGAAGAATATAAGAAATACCGGTCATGAGATGGCCTTCAATGACTTTTAATTTTGCTTTCATTTTCTTTGCTCCTTTCTATATGGCATTGCTCATGTTTATTGAGATTCAGACTTTTTCTTTTCAACAAGTGCTACAGCTTTAGTGATAATTTGCTCGGCATTTTTTAGGGCACGTCCGATTTCGACACGTACAGTGGGAATGCCTGAGAAGCGTTCCGCATCGTTGATATGCTGATTTGAGGCAATGATGCAGAGGTCTGCCTGCTGTGCTTCCTCTGCTGTAATGCCGTTGACCTGACCCATAATCCCCTGCTGTTCGATTTTGATCTCGTGTCCGAGCTGTTTACCTGCATTTTCTAACGCTTTGGCTGCCATTGGAGTATGAGCTAACCCTGCTGGACATGAAGTGACACCGACAATTTTCATTGTGTAATCCCCTCTTTCAATTGTTGTTCAATGACTTCGTAATAGTAATCAGCTGTTTGACCTGGTTGAATCTTCTCGATAAAAGCAGGTTCCATTAGACTGGTCGCAATACCTGACAGTAATTTCAGGTGTGTGACATTTGCTTCTTCTAGTGGAACGAGCAGTGTAAATAAATAGCTTGTGGGCAAATCATCGAAGCTTCCCCATTCAATGGGTTGTTCAAGTTCTAAAAAAAGAAGTGAAGCCGTTTGTACAGCGGAGCTTTTTGTATGTGGAATGGCAAAGCCTTGCTGAAGTCCTGTTGAGACTTCGTCTTCGCGTGTCAACAAATCTGCTAATAGCCCCGCCTGATTGTTAGTAATCTGAAGGTCTTCAGCTTTCTCGGAAATGTATTGTAAAATCTCATTCTTTGATCGTCCGTTTACTTGTGTGAAAACATGATCTTTTTGGAACAAGCTGATCCCTTCTCTCTTGTTTGTTAAGCGCTTACAAGTTGATTGTAATGTACTTTTCAGCATGGTTAAATAGCATCATTTTCCGTTTGAAATGGCAAAAAGTTTATGAAGCTATCCGTCTTGCTGACTGAATATCTCAAATCCTAGCTTAAAACGAGTTTAATTATGTAAAAAACAGATTCTACTATATGTATTTCTGTGATATTCTTCCAAGGTATCATAAAAGATAAGGGGGTCTTTTCATGTTCAAAAAGCAGGTCAAATCCTGTGTGATCGTACTCATGGCCATCATTCTATGTATGGCAGCATTACCTGGATACGAGGCAGCAGCTGCCAGTCATGGAACAAGTGTCAATGAAGCCATTGGGTTAAAAAATGGTGAAGTCATCTCAGGTACATTACAGAATGAAAAGGAAGAGTCGTGGTATGAAATCACGCCATCTGCACAAGAGGTGGCAAAACATACACACATGCAAATTTCTGTGAAAAGTAAACAAGTGCTGTCCGTATCGGTCTATCCAAGCAAGGACAGAGCGATGAAGGATGACACATATTCAAGATATCGCGTGGACACAGCGAGCGGAGAGACAGAGATCAACTTCCCGCATGCATGGTCAGGTCCCTATTATGTCAAAGTGCTCTATTTAGGGTCAGAGGAAGACAGCCGTGATGAGGAAGAGGATGCGGTATATACAATCGGATATAAAGGAGCTAATCTTCCGCCTTCTGAACCTGTTTTTCCTGAAGAAGATGAGCCTGAAATCATCATTATTGAGAAAAAGTACGGGCGTGAAATTCTTCAATCGATTCGTACAATCGAAGATAAACGATTCAATGAAACGGCAGAAGGTCGGAAGCTTTCGCGTCTGCTCCAAAAGACAAAGCCGTTTCTCAAATCAAAGCTCATCAAACATCAAAAAGAGCAGCAAAAGGTATACAACCATCTGCTCACATTAAAAACACTGCTAAGTGACGTAGAGAAAAATGGTGCATTTAGTGGTCATATCGTAACAGAAAAAGAACAACAGGCGATCGGCTCCCTTTTTGATATGCTCAAAGAAGCAAGTCCGGCATATTTAAAAAAGGAATTAGAAGCCGTCAGTCAAAAAATTGGCATCGATCAGCTTGAAGGAAAGTCAGTTGGTTATGTATTAGAGAAACAAAAGCTTGTAAAAGAAGAGAAGGTTAAAACGAATAAGATCATTTTTAAATTAAAGGATGGCCAAACACTTCAATCTGCGAAAAAGAAAATGAAAAGCTACGGCATCCAAGAAAACCGTGTGACATCACAGTCAGTTAGTCCTTTATTCAAAGGAATGTATGTCTATGATGTGCCAGCAGGGCAAGAATCAGCTGGAAAGACACTAAAAGCAGGCAAAGCGGTCATCAAAAGCACGGCAAGAAAGCTTTCCAGCATGCCGAATGTTGAATTTGCAGAGCCTGTTCAAACCTATCGTGCGCTAAGCAACGACGCGCAGTATGGTTATCAGTGGCCGCTGAAAAACAGTGCGCAAAACAGCGGGAAAAAAGGCGCTGACGTCAAATTTGAACAAATGAATACACTGATTGGCACAAGCAAAATGAAGCAAACATTAATTGCTGTTGTGGATACAGGTGTAGACAGCCGTTTGACAGATTTAAACGGGACTGTTCGTACAGACTTAGGTGCGAATCTCATTGGACGAAACAAAGATGCGATTGATGACAATGGACACGGTACGCATGTGGCAGGCATCATTGCCGCAAAATCCGATAATCATTACTCAATGGCAGGTCTCAATCAACATACGGGCATCATTCCGGTGAAGGTGCTGGATGCCTATGGCTTTGGCGATACAGAGCATATTGCACTTGGGATCAAGCATGCAGTGGACAAAGGCGCAAAGGTCATCAACATGAGCCTTGGCGGCTACTACAGCAGAGTGATTGAATATGCCATGAATTATGCTGCTCAAAGAAATGTACTAGTCGTCGTGGCAAGTGGAAATGATGGCGTACCAGAAATGGGCTACCCTGCGACGTCAAAATACGCAATGGCGGTTGGCGCAAGCAACCGTATGGATATTGCTGCTGAGTTCTCAAGCTATGGCAAAGGACTGAGCATGTCAGCACCAGGGTCGGATATTCCGAGCCTCATGCCTGATGGGAATGTCTCATACCTGAGCGGGACATCAATGGCGACACCATATGTGGCAGCAGCAGCAGGGTTACTGCTTTCTAAAAATCCATCCTTAAAGCCAAATCAAGTGAGAAATCTTTTGCAAAGTACAGCAGATGACATCTCATTTAAATCTATTGATGGAAAAGACGACGTTTTCTATGATGAAAACGAGGAGCCAATTGTCGATCCGAAAATCCCAGGAATTGATTGGATGACAGGACATGGCAGACTGAATGCATTTGCTGCATTAAGTGCTGTCGAATTGAATGCATCAGTGAACAAAGTGGAAGATCAGCATCAAAAGGTGACAGGTAAAGCAAAAGCCGGCGCTGCTATTTCTGTGTATAGAGGCAAAACGCTGCTTGGAAAAGGCACAGCAGGCAAAAAAGGAACCTTTAGTGTGAAGATCAAGCATCAGAACAAAAACAAGGTCCTTCACATTAAAATGTCAAAAGGAAAGGCTGCTACGACGCTCAAAACTGTCGTGAAGAAAGGCAAAGCACCAGCTAAGCCGAAAGTGAGTAAAGTAACAGTCAAAAGTAAAGCGGTCAAAGGGACTGCGGGTGCAGGCTTGACCATTAAAGTGAAAAACAAATCAAAGAAAGTCATCAAAACAGTCAAAACCAATAGCAAGGGTGCATTTACTGCCCAAATAAAACCACAGAAAGCCAAAACGGTTTTATATGTGACCGCTTCAGATGTGAGAAAAAGAGAAAGCAAAGCGGTAAAAGTGGTTGTGAAAAAATAAAAAAAGGACTTCCCTTTCTAAAAAAAGGGAAGTTTTTTTGTTTTTAACTGGAAAAATACCAATTAATGTCGATAGTAAAATAGTAGGAAAAAAAAGGAGGATTTATCGATGAAAAAAATCATGTTTGCTTTCGTTCTATCATTGCTTCTCGTATTCCCAAGCTTTGCACATGCTGAAGAAACAGGTGCAGTACCAGCATCAGTAGAAGTAACAAGTGTCACAGCAGCCGATAGTGGAATAGTGAATTACGGCTATGGCAGTAAATATCGCGTGGGTTCTTATTATCCAGCTACGTTTAAAGGGACACTAAAAGATGCAAGCGGAAACCTCATGCCTAATCAGCCGATCAAGCTTTATTTTGAAGCAGCCATCAAATCATATGCTCAAACAGCGACAGGCACAACAGATGAGAATGGACAGTTTTCACTGACGTTTCAAGTTCCTGCAGGTGCAGGCTACCAATCATACAATAATGCAGGCTGGTCAACACATTACTACGATATCGTTCCAGTGACGTTCACGTCAAACGACATCATACTATCTTCAAATGTCACAAGTGTGTACCATTTGGCATATACATCACGTTACTAATCTCATAGAAAAAAAGGATGTCATCAGGTGACATCCTTTTCTTTTTGTTAGCAAACCTGCTGGGCGGCAACCGAATGAGTCGATAAACAAACACTTTTACTAGCGATATCCTTTATTTGTCAATGAAAAAACCCTGATGTTTATACACCAGGTTTTTCTCGTTTTTTCTGAATCCAAGCTGTCACGTAATAGGCAGCATAGCAGAGCGCAATGAAAGGAATGCCGCAGATGAGGGCAATCCGCTGATTTGGGTCAAAGGCAATGCCGATGACAGATGCAAGACATAGGAGGAAGGCTGCAATCGGAACTACTGGATAGAGCGGTGTTCGAAAGGATAAATCATGAAGCTGTCCGCCTTCCTGTAAAAATCTTTTCCGGAACATCAACTGTGAGGCAGCAATCCCCATCCATACGACCACAACGGCCAGTCCAGAGATTGACACAAGGACAAGGTATACCGTTTCTGGTGCGATCACGCTCGATAGCAAAGAAAGAATACCACCGATCATACTTAAAATGAGTGCATTCAAAGGAATGCCTTTTGACGTCAGCTTCGCCAGTTTTTTAGGAAGTGTCCGTTCCTCAGAAAGCGACCAAAGCATACGAGATGATGCGTATAATCCTGAGTTTGCGGCAGATAAGATCGCGGTCAGGATGACAAAATTCATGAAATCTGCGGCATAAGGAATCCCGATACGGTCAAATACCACGACAAATGGGCTTTTGATCACCCCGGCTTCTTCTACTGGAATCAAGCCAGCCAACACAACGATCGTTCCAACGAAAAACAGGACGAGACGCAGGACGGTTGTGCGAATGGCTCTTGGAATGGTCTCGTCAGGATTGACGCTCTCACCCGCAGCAATCCCAATCAACTCTGTACCTGAAAAAGCAAAATTGACAGCAAGCATCGTCATTAAAATCGGTAAAAAGCCGTTTGGGAAAAGTCCGCCTTCGCCAGTGAAATTAGAAAAGAACGGAGCGGCCTCACCGCCCTTTAATGGGATCAAACCAAACATTGCAGCTCCGCCAAGAATAATAAAGAGAATAATAGCCATCACTTTAATACTGGAAAACCAAAACTCTGATTCTGCAAAAAACTTGACTGTAAATGCATTCAGTAAAAAGATGAGAAGAGCAAAAACGCCACTCCACATCCAAACCGAAGTGTCTGGAAACCAGCGCTGCATTAATAGTCCTGCCGCTGTAAATTCCGAACCGAGTGCCACTGTCCACGTCAGCCAGTATAGCCAAGCGACCGTATAGCCTGTACCAGGTCCAATGTATTTTGTTGCATACGTATGAAAAGCCCCTGTGACCGGCATTGCAACAGACAGCTCGCCTAAACAAAGCATCACGAGGTAGACAATTAAAGCCCCGACAAGATAGGCAAGAATGGTCCCCGCAGGTCCGGCCTGATTGATGGTATACCCAGAGCTTAAAAAGAGCCCTGTTCCAATGACGCCGCCTAGAGAAAGCATGAACAGGTGCCGGCTCGTCATTTTTCGTTGATATTGTTGTGACTGATCTTTTGCTTGTTCCATGTCTTCCCGCCCTTTTGCTTAGAAGTATGTGTGATGATTCATGATGCTATGATGTGGTTCGTTTTAAGATGTCATTGATATCTTCTGGGGTCGTCCGGCAGCAGCCGCCGATGATATGCGCGCCGTCTTTGTACCATTGATGCGCACATTCCCCAAAAGTAAGATGAGACGTATCTCCGTTCCATACCTTTTCTTCAGGATCATATATTTCACCTGAGTTTGGATATACCACAATCGGTTTGCTCGTTCCCTTTTTCATTTCTTGAATGAGAGAAGTAATAAATTGCGGCGGCGTACAGTTCACGCCGACAGCAGCGATTTGTTCATAAGGCTCAAGCGCCTGTACACATTCTCGTATAGAATCACCTTCACTAATGTGCAGGCCATCCTTTGCGCTGAATGTGATCCAAGCAGATGTCCCGCTGAATTCATCCTGCAGCAGCTTTGCAATGGCAGTTGCTTCAATCAGACAAGGGATCGTTTCGCATGCAAGAATATCTGCACCCGCTTCTACTAATGCCTGAATTCTTGGTCTGTGAAAATCGATGAGAGCCTGCTCTGAGAGTCCATAATTTCCTTTATATTCTGAACCATCAGACAAATAAGCGCCGAATGGCCCCACAGATCCAGCGACAAATGGTTTTGTCCGTCCTTCACGACGCGCTTCATCCTGCCAAAAAAGATCGCGTGCCTCTTTCGCTAAAGTGACAGAGCGTTTCATCAGTTCAAGCGCTTCTTCTTTTGTATAGCCTTTTTCAGCAAAGCCTTCAATCGTTGTTTGATAGCTGGCGGTTGTGGCACAGTCAGCACCTGCTTGGAAGTAGTCCAAGTGTACTTGCTGAATCAATTTTGGCTGTTCAATAAGTATTTTGGCTGACCATAAACGATCGTTTAAGTTACAGCCCTTTCGTTCAAGCTCTGTTGCTAATGCACCGTCTAAAATCAAAGGTGCGTGAGCCTGTAAACGGCTTTGAATAGGATTCATTGGAATCAAACAGCCTCCTTTTTAGATCGGAAATAATGGATATGATATGAGGCAGTAGTTTAAATGACTAAAGTGTTTTTGTCAAGGAGAGGAAAAAGCATCATAGGGCGGAAAAACCCTGAAAACATGCGGGTTTTGATGCATAAAAATGCAGTCAAAATAATAGAAAACCAAGTCATTGACAGCCTCTAAAAAGAGATATATATTATGGAAAGATTGATTTCAGAAAGCTTCATCAAAAGGCGCGCCGTCTTTTGATTTTTATGTTGTCCAACGACTGTCTTCTTTCGTGCAGAAAGAGGGTTTTTTATATGCTTAAAAAAGGAGGAAAGAAGAAATTGAAAAAATGTGTAAAAGATATAGCGATGATTCTAGTTGGTTCTTTTTTATTTGCCGCAGCAGTGAACATGTTTGTCATTCCGCTTGAATTTGGTGAAGGCGGTGTCACGGGGCTGTCCATCATTTTTTATTATTTGTTTGAAATAGCACCGTGGCTGACGAACCTTGTGTTGAATGCGATCTTATTAATTGTGGGATATAAATACTTGGACAAAAAGACCACGATTTATACGGTGGTTGCCGTTGCAAGTAACTCCCTATTTTTACACCTGACCACAACATGGGTCGTGAATGTACATGAATTGATCATTGGAGCGATTTTTGCAGGAATTATCATCGGAATTGGGATTGGTCTTGTGCTCAGAGCCGGTGGAACAACGGCGGGTTCAGCCATTCTCGGAAGAATTGCCAACAAGTATTTAGACTGGAACGTGAGCTATGCCATCTTGTTCTTTGATCTGATCGTTGTATTTGCTTCCTATTTTATTATTGGTGCGGAAAAATTAATGTTTACCATTGTGATGCTGTACGTGGCGACAAAGGTGATGGACTTTGTGATAGAAGGACTTAACACGAAAAAGGCAGTGACGATTATTTCTTCATGCAAAGATGATATTGCGGAAGAAATCAATCACACCCTGGACCGAGGCGTAACGATTTTAAACGGACGCGGTCATTATTCAAAGGAATCGAAGGAAATTCTGTACGCGGTCATACAAAAGCAGGAGCTCATGCGCCTTAAGAAAATTATTAAGAAAATAGATCGAGACGCATTCGTTGTTGTCCATGACGTACGCGATGTGTTCGGAGAAGGATTTGTAAATATATAAAAATGCAAAGACCCTAAAATGGGTCTTTTTTTATTCTCTATACCTCTTGTCACATAATACTATGTAATGTATAGTATAAAGAGTTAGGAGTTGTAAACATGAATGCACAATTAAAAAAAGGATTACTGGAATTTTGTGTACTGGCGGTATTAAAGAAAGGCGATTCCTATGGTTATCAAATCATTAAAGATATGTCCCATTGTATTGAGATTTCAGAATCGACATTGTATCCGATTTTAAAGCGTTTAGAGCAAAACAATTATGTGGAGACCTATTCCCAGGAACATAACAGTCGATTAAGAAAATACTACCGCATGACAGAAAGCGGGCGGGAGCATATGGCGCAGTTTTTAGAGGAATGGGATCAGGTGATGGCGATTTACGACTTTATTTCTGGAGGACAGGGCAATGAATAAAAAAGAATTTTTGAGCAGCCTAAAGAAGCATCTGCATCTTCTAGGCGACAAAGATAGTGATCGGTTTATCGAATACTACGATGAAATGATTGAGGATTATCAGGAAGATGGCTACAGTGAACAGGAAGCGGTTCATCAAGTCGGGCAGCCTGCTATGATCGCTGAAGGGATTATGAAGGAACAAGGAATAAAAACCGTTCAGGTGCCGACGTTTGGAGAAAAAGCCACAAGACTCTCCATTCTCATTTTAGGTTTTCCGTTATGGGGCAGTATTCTAGCAACAGTCTTTCTGCTGATTCTTTCTGTGTATATGGTGATTTGGTGCATTCCACTCGTGACAGGTACATTGACGCTTACTGGTCTGCTCGGCGGTTTTTGGAGTATCATTGGTTCTCCATTTATCTTTCAGGACGGTTTGCATGTGGTGGTGACGCAGATTGGCGTTGGTATTTTTCTATTAGGTGTCGGATTATTAAGCGGCATAGCCACGGCGTATTTGACAAAGCTATTTGTGCAAATAACTATTCAAACCACTAAGGCATTCATGGGAATGTTTAAAAAGAAGGTCGTGAGAGTATGAACTTGAATGATTTAAAAAAGCAATGCATCAAATGGGGGATCATCTTCACCGTTGCCGGAGGAATTGTCATGGCAATTGGTTTTGGCATATCAGGCTTTGATCTAGATGCATATCACAACAATGACCAGAGCAACGTGTTCCGCACCATCAATTGGAGTAAGCCATAATAAATGAAAAAAGACAAAGAGCTAAAATCAAGATCATTTTAGCCCTTTACCAACAGTCTTTAAACCCGCTTATGCGGGTCTTTTTTTCGCTCGGGCCACAAAGAAGAAATAACAGCAAAGTGCGCCTAGATCACAAAGCATGATGATCAGGCCCATTGGAAAGGCTGTTTGGCTTCCGGCTAGTCCGACAAGAGGTGTCATGCAAGCGCCTAGCAGCATTTGCGCCACACCGATCAGTGCAGCTGCACTTCCTGCATGTGCCCCGTGATGCTGCATCGCAAGAGACGGTGCAGAGGTGCCGACAATTCCAACACTTGAGACAACAAAAAACAGCGGAATCAGAATGCCGTACAATCCTGCATCAATCGAGATCATCAAAAATAAAGTGACTCCTCCTAATGCAGCTGTCAGCAATCCAATGCGAAGGACTTTCTCTTCGCCGATTTTCGCAGCGACTCGGGCAAATACTTGTCCAGCCGTGATGATTCCAAGACTATTTACCGCAAAGGCCGCACTAAATCCTTGTGGAGAAAGGTTGAAAATTTCCTGAAGCACAAACGGTGAACCAGAAATATAGGCAAACATCGCTGCGAATACAAGACCTTGTGAGAGAGCATATCCAACAAAGAGACGATCACTGGCTAAAATTTTCATCGCGCCTGCAATCTGTTGAAAGCCCCCGGTCTGTCTACGCTCTGCGGGTAAGCTTTCTTGCAGTGAAAAAATCGATCTCAGCAGCATCAATGCCCCGAGAATTCCGAGTAGTACAAATACACCCTGCCATGTCGTGAAGCGTAAAATCTGTCCGCCTGCAATAGGCGCGGCTGCCGGAGCAACCCCGTTGACTAACATCAGCAGTGCAAAGAATTTCGTCATTTCTGATCCTTCATAATGATCTCGGACAATGGCTCGTGCAATGACAATGCCAGCTGAACCAGCAAGTCCTTGAATCAATCTAAGAAGAATGAACGTCCAAATCGATGTGACCACTGTACAAAGAAGGGATGCAACAATAAAGATGACCAAACCAATCATCAGCGGCTTTCTTCTGCCGATCGTATCGCTGATCGGACCTGCAATCAGCTGGCCAAGCGCCAGTCCAATGAGACAAGCCATCAGACTTAATTGAGACAACGCCGTGCTCGCCTCAAAATCACGAGCAATATGAGGCAAAGCAGGTAAATACATATCCATTGCCAGCGGAGCAAGGGCTGTTAAAGATCCGAGCAATGCGGCTAGGAGAAATCGACTTTTTTTCGATTCTTGGGGATAAGATAAAGAACTCATATGATGACAACACTCCTCGTATACTTCCTCAACACAGCATAATGAATCAAGCGTTCCTTTTCAATGAAAAATTTTCAAAGATGATTCCGTGCAAAATGATTGATCTTTCGAATGAGACTCTTTACATTGAATGAGTAGAGAAAAGAGTAAGGTGATCGCATGCAGTGATTGTATGATGCGTATACCCACTAATAGAGAGCAGGAGGTGCTGACATGAAGCAGCAAGAGCTGATCATTCGTCAAGCAGTCAAAGAAGATCATGAGGCCATCACACGCGTGCTGATCAAATCCTATGCACAGTATGAGCCTCAATTTACAGAGGAAGGCTGGCAAAATTATTCTGCCGCGCTTGCAGCAGCTGTAGATAATCCGAACATGGAGCTGATGCTTGTGGCGGAGCTTGACGGCAAGGTCGTGGGGACGCTTCAAATGTTCCGGTCATCAGAGCAAGCATATGACAAACCTGAAATGGGCATTACATCAGCCATCGTCCGGTTTTTAGGAGTAGATCCCGATGTGAGGGGAAAAGGCATTGCAGAATCATTGCTGCGTAAAAGTATTGAACTGACGAAATCATGGGGCGAAAATGTCCTGTATCTTCATACATCTGATAAAATGCAGGCTGCCATTCGCCTATATGAAAGAATGGGCTTTGAGCGTGCGCTTGATAAAGAATTTGTGAACCAAAATGGGACACATGTCAAGAGCTATCAATATGTGATCAAGAAAGAACAGCCGGCAGGTTCATAGTATAACGTGCAGCAAAAGGAAGAGCTTACCTCCATGGACAGCTCTTCCTTTTTTCAATTTACGCCCACAGTGCCAGCGCCCAATAGGATACCACCCACGAGATGAAACCGAACATGACAAAGAATTTTAACATGCGCTCATAAGGAGACAGCTTTCGTTCTTTCTTCGTTTTCACCAGCTGCCAATAAAGGACATAGCCGCAAATCATGAGGATGATTTGTCCAATTTGTGTAAAGTTTTCAAGAATCGTGATTCCGTTCATTTATTTCACCTCATCATAGGTCTTCCATAAGTAAATGAGGCAATCCTTTATTTCTTCAGAAAAAATCGGTGTATACTGGAAAGAAACGAGATGTTTAGAGGGAGTTGTGACATGTTGTTTTCGCTGCATGCGGATCGTTGGGATGAAGTCATCGAGAGAAAAATCAAATACGATCAAAAAGTTGTGGAACATACCTGTCAGCTGTTAGACACAAAGGAGCAGCAGGTTGTACTGTTTCACAAGATTGAAGACCCGTTTACGATGAGGGCGGGTGATGGTTTTCTGACCATTCCAAAAGGGAGCTATACGACCGCCTATTATTGGAAGGATCGTCCTTACAACATATATTTCTGGAGAGATGATCAAGGGAAGGAACTAGGATCTTATTTTAATATTGTGAGAGATACACAGTTCAACGGGCAGCTGGTCATGTTTGAAGACCTCATTATTGATCTTCTCGTTCTTCCGAATGGTGATGTCTTTGTGCTGGATGAAGATGAATTGCCGGAGAGTTTAGCGGATTTTGAACACGGTACAGTACGGCGGGCATTAGAGAGCGTGACGGCTTCGTTAGAAAGCATTCTCGATCAAGTGAGGGCAGATGCCGAAGGGAAATATCATCACAGCTTGTTTGAGCCAATGTTGAAATAGAAAAAAACGATTCCTCGCTGAAAGGAATCGTTTTTTCTGTTAAACCTTAATACGGTTTAATCGTTTTTGTAAATTGGTTTTTGTTTTGGAGGCTTTTAGCTGTTTGACAGCGCTTTGAGCCGCTGCTTTTGTTTTCTTTGTTCGTTTGGCTTCCGCTTTTTTGACCTTTTGTTTAGCGTCCGTCACTTTCTTTTGATAAGCGACTTGTTTTTTGACCTTGTCGAGCCGGTTTTGCAGGCTTGTTTTTTCTTTGCCTTTATTTAGTTTTTTGATGGCCGTTTGAGCACTTTTTATAGCGCCCTGTGTTTTGTTTTTTTCGGCTGTTTTGACCTTTGCACGTGCCGAGCGGATATCAATGGCTGCTTGGACTTTCTTCACCCGTTCTGTGAGTGCTGTTTTTTGCTTGCTTGCAGTGAGCCTGCCAATTCTTGTTTTGGCTTGATTGACATCTGCCTGCTTTTTAGATGTTTCGGCTGTTTTGACAGCACTGGTCGCTGCCTTTAAAAAGGTGGATTGCGGCACATATTGCACGCGGCCATAGCCGAATTGTGGATCCTTTCCTTTTGCGCCAAGATCCACTGTATAGCTGCGCAATAAAGTGCGAAGCTGTGCATTTGTTTTCTTCGGATGAAGCTGCTTTAACAGTGCCAGCATTCCTGTGACATGCGGCGTGGCTTGTGATGTACCCGTTGCATACCAATATTCATTTTTTAAATAAGTACTGATGACGTTCTCGCCAGGAGCAGAAAATTCAATCCCTTTCCCTGTATTTGAGATAGACGAAAGTTTGTCTTTGTCAGTCGTTGCAGAAACGGCAATGACGCTATTGTAAGCGGCTGGATAGCTAATATGATTCTTTTTCCCATCATTTCCGCTTGCAGCAACCACGAGCAGTCCTTTTTTATATGCTTCATCTACTGCTGAATGCAAGATTGGGATATTGTCTTCAAAGCCTAAACTTAAATTAATAATGTCCATCTTGTTGGTAATCGCCCAATCGATGCCTCGAAGCAGACTATATAGGTCGCCTTCTCCCTTTTTATCTAACACTTTCACAGCATACAGCTTCACACCAGAAGCGACGCCGACTGTTCCATAATCGTTATTAAGCGCACCAATCGTGCCGGCGACATGTGTGCCATGTCCTTCATCATCTTTATAAGAGGATGTGTAGTTCACGAATGATTTACCGCCGGATACCTTTAAATCCTCGTGTGAGAAAATACCAGTATCTAAAACGGCTACTTTTACATTTTTACCAGTGACGCCTTCTTTTATTGCTTGCTTTATATTTAGTTTTTGCAGATTGTAAGATTTTTGTACCAATGCATCCTGATTAGTAGCAGCGGCTGTTTTCTTCACAGTAGAAGCCGCGAGTTTGACCTTTACGTTTTTTGAGACGTAAGCGATGTTTGGGTCTTTTTTGAGTGAGGTGACCGCTTGTTCATCTGCTGTCACAGCGACAGCCGGAAGATGTATGTACTGTGCGTTCACTTTCTCACTTTCCTCAATAGCTGTTTGTTTTCCTTTTTGATTTTTATAGACGATGATGACATCTGTTTCTTTTGGCGGTGCAGCTGCCTGCGAATGGAAGGGCAAAGCAGTTGTCAACGCAAGAAGAAACGCAATGACGATAAGTAATTTCTTTTTCAATGCGTGGCTCCTCTCATCCGATGACCTCGGTCTTTTTTTCTCTATTATATCGGAGAAAGCAGAGGGATGGGATAGTAGAATTGTCGTCTTGTTCAGAAAGTTATTTTTACAAGTAACCTGAAATTGAAATTCATAGAATTCTAGTAGACAATAGAGACATCATGATAAGAGAAAGAAGGACATGCTGATGAACGTAAAAGAGTATATGACGTATGATGCGACTGGCTTGGCAGCACTTGTGCGGAATAAGCAGGTAACGCCCGAGGAGCTTATGCAGGCGGCATTTAATAGATTGAATGAGGTCAATCCAGAACTAAACGCTGTGATACGGACAAGACAAGAACAAGTTTTAAAAGACATCAAGGAATTACATGAGTATCAGCCATTTGCGGGCATTCCGTTTGTGCTGAAAAATATATCACAAGGGATTAAAAATGAACCGCTGACAGCAGGAGCTTTGCTGTTAAAGGATGTAAAAGCAAATTCGGATTCGCACTTTGTTGATCGGTTGAAGCAGGCTGGTTTTCTCATGATCGGACATACAAATACACCGGAATTCGGTTTAAGAAATGTGACGGAGCCTGCGTTACATGGTCCAACGAGAAATCCTTGGAATACGGACTATTCTCCGGGAGGCTCAAGCGGCGGTACAGCAGCAGCTGTTGCAAGCGGCATTGTACCTGCTGGCGGAGCAAGTGATGGCGGTGGTTCCATCCGGATTCCAGCATCCTTTACCGGTTTGTTCGGCCTTAAGCCTACGCGGGGAAGAACGCCAGTAGGCCCAGGCGCAGGAAGGCAGTGGCAAGGGGCTTCCATTGACTTTACACTCACAAAAACAGTGCGGGACAGTGCAGCCCTTCTTGATCTTCTTCAAGTCATTCAGCCTGAAGCTGCTTTCCAAACCCCATTATACGATGGCAGTTACCAAGAGGATCTGGTGAAACGTACATCTTCTATGCGAATTGCTTACAGCGTAGAATCTCCAGTTGGCACGAAGGTCAGTGAGGAGGCGAAGCAGGCGGTTCAGCAAACAGTGAAATGGCTGAGTGAGCAAGGTCATCAAGTAGAGGAAGCCAAACCGGAAATTGATGGGATTCATCTCATGCAGCAATATTACGTGATGAACAGCGGAGAAATGTCTGCGTTATTCACTTCCTTGGCTCGTTCGTTAGGGCGTCCAGTAAAGCCGGAGGAAACGGACATCGTGGCATGGGTGCTGGCGGAGGCTGGCAAGAATGTGACCGCTGCTGCTTATACAGAAAGTCTTGATGCGTGGGATCGGGCTGCTGCACAAATGGCAACATTTCATCAAACCTACGATCTCTATGTGACACCAGCTACTGCCTATTCAGCTCCAAAGGTTGGTGAGCTTATGCATTCAGATCAGGAAACAGCCGCACTTTTACGTGTGTCATCTCTTTCCATGCAAGCACAGCAGGATCTTATTTATGACATGTTCCTCAAGAGCTTGACCTACACCCCATTTACACAGCTTGCCAACTTAACAGGTCAGCCATCAATGAGTGTTCCTGTTCATCTGACTAGCGCGGGCATGCCTTTAGGGGTACAAGTGACAGCACCTAAAGGAAAAGAGGACTGGCTGCTCAGGCTTGCGGCGGAAATGGAGATATCCTCAATTTGGAAAGGAATTAGTCAATTAAATCAATAACGCATGATAAGCGACTTTGGTCTATGGAGGGAAAAGAGTGTCACACGTGAGTACGAAGGATAAAATCATTCAAACGGCAGCACTTCTTTTACGTAAACAGGGATACCATGCGACAGGATTGAATCAAATTATCAGAGAGAGCGGCACACCTAAAGGCTCTCTTTATTATTACTTTCCAAATGGAAAAGAAGAGCTGGCCATTGCATCTGTTGAATACATTAGTCAAAAGGTCATCAATCAAATTGAAGAAGGCTTTGCCTATTCGGATGACCCATATATCGCTATCGATCGTTTTATGACAAAGATCATTCGAGGATTTATGGAGAAAGAAAGTGAAAGAGGGATTCCAATTGTCTTGCTTGCGGCAGAGTCCAAGCCTGAAAACGCGCAGCTTCATGCTGCATGCAAACAAGAAATGATCCGCTGGCAGGAGCTTGTAAAAGAAAAGCTAATGAACAGCGGGTATGAAGAAAACAAAGCGGATGAGCTGGCTTCTCTCCTTCACTCAATGGTCATCGGGGGTTTATCGATGACCACTGCACTCAAGCAAACGACCCCTTTAGAACACGTAAAAAGTTACCTTAGACACTTATTTATGCGAGAAGAGTAAAATCTCTCGCATATTGTCTATCTATTATATCAATTGGTCTATATAATATAGATAGTCAATTTGTCATGAGGAGTGATGGGATGTCGGAGCAACCGCAATCGATGAAGCAATCCGAAGGTACCCCTTTTTATACCGTGTCTGGTTCCGGAAAGATGTATGGGCTGGAGAATCAGCTTGTTCATATGCTGGCAGAAGCAAATCAAACGAATCAGCTGTTTGAGCTTGCCTTAATCACAGGTGGGAAAGGAGCATATTTCCCGCTGCACTGTCATAAGCACTTATTTGAAACCATTTTTGTGCTGGAAGGAAAGCTTGAAGTGATGCTGGACGGTAAAAAATACATGGTCACAGCCTTTGATTATATTCATATCCCGCCCAAAACGATTCATGGCTACAGAATGCATAGTCATAAAACAAGATTTATTTCATATACGCTGGGCGGAAAAATGACAGATGTCTATCAGCAAATTGGAAAGAGGCTTTTTCAAAATGAATGTTTTTTGATGAATCATGCTTTCGATGCAACCAGTTTTCAGCAGGCTGAAAAAGAAAGCGATATCATGCTGATGCATGGAATCAGAGAACTGTCTAATACAACGAGGCCCTCCGTTTTATTTCATAGTCAGCTTCCTCACGAGGTACAGCCTTATGTATTAGAGGCTGGTGAAGGGAAGCAATACATCATTGATGGTCAAATTCATGAGCTGATTGCAACAGTAGAAACAACAGGAGGCGGATTCAGTCATTTTGTGGTTGAAGGAGCGAAGGAGAAATATTTCCCGCCGCATTATCATCAAGTTCATACAGAAGCAATCTATTGTGTTGAAGGGAAGATGAACCTTCATTTGAACGGAGAGGATATTTGCTTGATGCCGGGGGACTTTGTCTATATCCCGCCGGATACGATCCACTCTTATGAATTTGTGTCTCATTCAAATAAAATGTTGGTTTTGCTGCTTCCAGGAGAAATTGAGCAGGTGTATGAGCAGTTTGAAGAATCTCCAAGCCCAAATATATGCCCCTATTTTATTCAAGAAGGGAATTTCATGTTCAATCGGGAGACTTCAACTCAATATGATTTGTTTTTTGTCGAGAAGGAATAAGTGTGTAACGCGTTACACGACATCAGGAGTCTGTCGAAACAATCGACAGGCTTTTTTTGTTTTTTGCCTCCTCCACATAAATTTCTCATTTGATGAATGAACCATTCATTCAAGGTGAAGCTATGTAAAGATGACTTGAGCTAAAGGAGGAAATCCATGTGAGAGCTGTTACTTATCAAGGGAAAAATAGCATTGCAGTGAAGAAAGTAGATGCACCGTCGATTCAAGATCGGGAAGATGTGATCATACGTATTACATCAACAGCAATTTGTGGATCAGATTTACATTTGTATCAGGGGAATTTCCCGCTTCCAATCGGCTATGTGATTGGGCATGAACCAATGGGGATTGTGGAGGAAGTTGGCCCGGATGTCACAGCCGTAAAAAAGGGAGACCGTGTCGTCATTCCATTTACAGTTGCATGTGGTAAATGCCAATATTGCGATCATCACTTAGAAAGCCAATGTGACAACTCAAACCCGCACTACGATTCGGGTGGACTTTTTGGCTATAGTGAGAAATATGGGAATTACCCCGGAGGACAGGCAGAGTATTTACGCGTACCTTTTGGCAACTATACACCGTTTAAGATCCCAGAAGATTGTGAGCTGGAGGATGAACAATTGCTGTTCTTATCAGATGTCCTCCCAACCGCCTATTGGAGTGTAGAGCACGCAGGTGTGAAAAAAGGCGATACGGTCATCGTGCTAGGCTGCGGACCTGTTGGGTTAATGGCGCAGCAATTTGCTTGGCAAAAAGGAGCAGAACGTGTGATTGCCGTCGATTACATTGATTACCGCCTGCGGCATGCAAAACGAATGAGCGGCGTTGAGGTCTTTGACTTTACAGAAGATCCCGACATGGGAGAAACGTTAAAGGAGCTCACCAAGG
This sequence comes from Bacillus sp. BK450, assembly GCF_004364885.1. NCBI lineage: Bacteria > Bacillati > Bacillota > Bacilli > Caryophanales > Bacillaceae > Bacillus > Bacillus sp. BK450. The sequence goes on from NZ_SOBQ01000004.1 coordinate 91,371, forward strand.
GCGGAGCCGATGTTGTGATTGATTGTGTGGGAATGGATGGAAAGAAGTCGCCGCTTGAAAAAATTGAGCAAAAGCTCAAGCTGCAAGGCGGAACGATCGGACCCATTCAAATTGCCACAAAAGCCGTTCGCAAATGTGGAACAGTGCAGATGACGGGTGTGTACGGCGGCCTGTACAACATGTTTCCATTAGGCGCTTTTTTCGCAAGAAACGTCACCCTGAAAATGGGCCAAGCCCCGGCGAGAGGATACATGTCAAAGCTCTATCAAAAAGTGACAAGCGGTGAAATTGATCCTAGAGCCATTATCACTCACAAATTACCATTAGATGAAGCTGCACATGCGTACCACATCTTCAATGACAAACAGGATGATTGTATAAAGGTCGTTTTAAAGCCATAAAAAGAAGGCTTAGGAGTATTCCTAAGCCTCAGCGTGTAGACAAACCCTCGCATTCGGTGTCAGGTCTGCGTGCCGGTGCTCACGAATGCCCAATTCGCTCCGCTCCGGTACTCGTCCTTCCTAGACTGCAAAGGTTTTCTATGACGCTGAAAAGAAGACAAAGGGCTATTAGCCCTTTGTCGAAAATTTAAAGGCTTAGGAGTAATTCCTAAGCCTTTAATGTGTGCTCGTCCATCATTTTTTCGATTAATTCAAAAAATGTTTTTTTATCTTCCTCTGAAAGGTGGTTGAACAATTGATTCACAAGCAGCTGGCGATTGTCGATCATTTGTTTAGCAATTTGTTCACCCGATTCAGAGAGTTCAATCCACACTGTACGGCGGTCATTATTATTTCGAGAGCGGATGATCAGCCCTTCGTCTTCTAAGTGATTGAGAGCGGTTGTTGTTGCAGAGGGAGATAATGAAACTTCCTGCAGAATATTTTTCACAGTACATGATTGATGGCGGTAGATGATACGTAAAATAAACCCTTTAACATTCGTCACGTTTTTCGGAATATTTTCTTCATCTATTTGTTTCGTCGCCTTTAAATACTTCGTCAGTGCATGGTCTAACAAACTTGCCTCTAGCTCGAAATGTTGCATTCTCCATACCTCTTTTCCTATTGCATTCGCATTTTCCGATCAATTACTAGGTCTATCTTATCATAATAATCATCATGATTTAAACCAAAATGGAAGACGGCTATAAAATTACCTATATTATCAATTAATATAAAGAACAATTCCAAAATGAAATGATTTTACTTTCAGCTGTTTTTATTTTAGAATGTGAATGAGATAAAATCTGCCAACCCAATTCGCTGGAAATTGGCTATTGGAAATCAAACGTTTGGAGATGAAGATATTGAATACTTTACAGGCATTACTAAACGACAGAATGGAACGCTCTTCACAAATTGAGGCGGTAACTGGCGGAGGGGTGTCTTATACATTTGAAGAATATGCAAAACGCATCGACCAGCTTGCTCATTACTTAAATCAAAAAGGAATTCGAAAAGGTGACCGCGTTTGCTTTATTTGTCAAAACCATCATCACTTTTCAACGATTATGCTGGCAGCTATTAAAGCAGGTGCAGTCGCAGTTCCGCTTAGCTGGCAGCTTACTTCTTTTGAGCTGGAAGGTATTTTGAAAAAAGCAGAGCCAAAGGCTTTATTTTTTGACCGAGAATTCCGTGATGTGATTGCTGCGGTGAATGTGTCTTTAGACAACTGCCTCATGGTGGAATCTGGTGTGAATGCGAAAACAACGCAGCTGTTTGAAGACATATTGGCTTCAAACGATGGCAGCGATCTTGCGGAAGAGGTATCAGAAGAGGATCTAGCAATGATCTTATTTACCTCTGGGACAACGGGGAATCCAAAAGGCTGTATGGTCGGACATGGACGAATCTATGAATTTTTAACAAGACGCGGGAATCGAGGATTTGACTTGAAAGGAAAGCGGTACTTGGCGAGTCACCCTCTCTATCATATGAGTTCAATTAATCATCTGATCGCTGCTGCCATTGAAGGGTATACACTTGTTTTCTTACATGATGCAACACCGAAGCGCATTTTAGAAACGATCGAAAAAGAAAGAATTACGTTCATGATGGCTTTCCCATCAGCTTATACGTACATGCTGGAAGAAATGAAGCGCGGTTCGTATGACCTTTCATCCTTTGAAATTGCGATTTCTGGCGGTACGAAGGTGCCGGTCCGTTTGATTAAGGACTACAAAGAAGTAGGCATTCAGATGATGCATGGCTACGGAAGCACGGAAGCATGGGTTGTCAGTGCGTGGCATCCTGCGATGGGCGAGGATAAAATGGGCTCTGCTGGTAAAGTGGATCCAGATGTAGAAGTAAAAATCGTTCATCCTGAGACTGAGGAAACACTGCCAGCTGGAGAAATTGGCGAAGTCGTCATGAGAAGCCCATTTTATTTCTTAGGCTATTATCATCAGCCTGACGCTACTGCGAAGGTGCTCAAAGATGGCTGGTTCCATATGGGAGATGCAGGCTATCTAGATGAAGACGGGTTTCTATTTATCACAGGCAGATACAAAGATGTGATTTTATACGGTGGAGATAATATCTATCCTGATCAAGTAGAAGAAGTCATTGAACAAATTCCAGGTGTGATTGAATCAGCTGTCATCGGGGTGCCGGATGAATTATATGGTGAAGTGCCAAGTGCATATATCGTAAAAGACGAATCCGCCGATTTCTGCGAAGAAGATGTGGTGAACTATTGTCAGGAACGTTTGGCAGATTACAAAGTGCCATCCATTCATTTCATCAGTGATCTGCCAAAAAACAAGCTTGGTAAAATTATGAAGAAAGATTTACGTGAATTGGTTGTGAATGCTTAGTACCTATTCTGCTATAATGAAATTTGAATGATTTTTTGTTTTTCTAACGTTTTGGAGGGAAAGGGTTTGCGACATATTCTTCGTAAGAAACACGTTCACGATTTGTTGGAACAGAGCAGACAGCAAAAGGTAAAGAAAACACTGGGCGGGCTAGATCTCACGCTTCTTGGTATAGGGGCAGTGATTGGCACAGGGGTTATGGTGTTAACTGGTATAACAGCGGCTAAGGATGCAGGACCGGCTGTTATTTTCTCCTTTGCGATTGCAGCCATTGTGTGCAGTTTGGCAGCACTTTGTTATGCAGAAATGGCTTCAGCGCTTCCTGTATTCGGCAGTGCGTACATTTATTCATATACGACCATGGGCGAGCTTGTAGGCCATTTGATGGGCTGGACCTTATTGTCTGTTTATATGCTGACTGCTTCAGCTGTCGCCAGCGGCTGGTCGAGTTATTTCAACAGCCTGCTTGAGGGATTTGGAATTTCGATTCCGCATCAATTTTTAGCGGGGCCGGAGCAAGGCGGATATATGAATCTGCCGGCGATTATCATTGCTTTACTGATTGCGTGGATCTTATCTAGAGGAACGAAGGAAAGTAAAAAATTTAATAATATCATGGTGTTTGTGAAACTCGGTATTATTGTTCTTTTCATTGTAGTAGGCGGCTTTTATGTACAGCCAGCCAATTGGCAGCCATTTATGCCGTTTGGCGCAGAAGGCGTCATCGCCGGTGCTGCTGCTGTATTTTTTGCCTTTTTAGGGTTCGATGCAATTTCTGCTTCAGCAGAAGAGGTGAAAAATCCGCAGCGGAACCTGCCAATTGGGATCATAGGTTCATTACTTATTTGTACGATCATTTACATTGTCGTTTGTTTGGTCATGACAGGCATGGTGCATTATACAAAGCTGAATGTTACAGAGGCTATGTCCTATGTCCTGCAAAGTGTACATCAAAATAGCGTGGCTGGTATTATTTCTGTTGGTGCGGTCATTGGATTGATGGCTGTGATTTTCGCCAATAATTATGCAGCAACTCGAATTGCCTATGCGATGGGCCGAGACGGACTTTTGCCTAAAGTGTTTTCAAAAACAAACAAAAGCGATACGCCTGTTGCTAGCATATGGATGATTGGCGGAATGACAGCTGTTATTTCAGGCTTTATTGATTTGAAGGATCTGTCCAACTTAGCGAATATCGGTGCGTTATTAACGTTTGCCATGGTCAGTTTATCTGTGCTTATTCTGAGAAAAACACATCAGCAGCTTGAGAGGGGCTTCAGGGTTCCTTTTGTGCCGGTTTTGCCGATTATTTCAATGGGCTGCTGCTTGTTCCTTATGCTCAATTTACCAGGCCGGACATGGCTTTACTTTGGGGTTTGGCTGTTAATCGGTGTCGTCATGTACGCAGCGTATTCAAACAAACATAGTGAATTAGCGAAATCTTCATGAGAAAAAGGTGCAAATCCGTTGACGATTTGTGCCTTTTTTCATACGATTTGGGATAAGCTATAAAAGAGATAATGGACGGAACAAGAGGAGGATGAGGGATATGATTAGTGTTAGTCCTTATATTGTTGTAGAAGATGTGAAAGAATCTCTTCAATATTATCAAGGGATTTTTGGTGGGGATATTCAGATCTTAAATGAACACCAGGACCGTGTCCTGCATGCTGAATTGCATCTTGGGGAATCACTGCTTCATTTTTCAGATACGTTTGGACGTACACCAAAGCCAGAGAATCTTAGATTGATCATGCAGTTTGACAATGAAGAAGAACTAAAGGCTGTCTATGAAGCGCTGGAAGCTGATGGAGATGTACTGGTCGAATTACAGGATACCTTCTTTGGCGCACTTCACGGACAAGTACAGGACCGGAAAAATGGGTTGATCTGGGTTCTGAATTTTATGAAATAGACGAAGACCTTCACGAGTGTGAAGGTTTTTTTGTGAGTGTTTTTATTTTCTGAAAAATGGAAAATATGCTATGTTGGAAGAATAAAAGGACAAGGAGAAGGGTGGCAAAGGAATGGAACAAATTGAGTTTCAATCAATCCAAACAAATGGTGTAACACTTCACACAGCAATGGCTGGACCAGAAAATGGCCCGCTGCTTTTGCTGCTCCACGGGTTTCCTGAGTTTTGGTACGGCTGGAAAAATCAAATCATCCCCTTGGCTGAGGCAGGCTATCGTGTTGTCGTTCCTGACCAAAGAGGCTACCATCTAAGTGACAAGCCAGAAGGGGTCGAATCCTACGTATTAGATAAACTGAGAGATGATATTGTGGGTTTGATCAAGACGCTGAGCCCGAACCAAAAGGCGATTGTCGGCGGACATGACTGGGGCGGAGCTGTTGCTTGGCATTTGGCTTCAACCCGTTCGCAATATGTCGAGAAATTAATCATTGTCAATATGCCGCATCCGCGGGTGATGATGAAGGTTCTTCCTTTTTATCCGCCGCAGTGGAAGAAAAGCTCCTATATCGCTTTTTTTCAGCTTCCGAATGCTCCAGAGGCAGCACTTCAAGAAAATCACTTTCAAAAGCTGGATGAAGCCATTGGGCTGACGGCAAGACCACATTTGTTCACGAAGGAAGATGTCTCAAGCTACAAGCTCGCTTGGACGCAGCCAGGCGCCTTGACCTCAATGCTGAATTGGTATCGAGCCATCAAAAAAGGCGGCTTTGAAAAGCCAATTTCAAAACGAATTCTCGTCCCTGTTCGCATGATCTGGGGGATGGAGGACAAATTTTTAAGCAGAAAGCTGGCGAAGGAAACGATAAAGATCTGTCCAAATGGCCAGCTGATCTTTGTCGATGATGCCTCTCATTGGATCAATCATGAGAAACCAGAGGTCGTCAACAAACTTATACTTGAATTTTTGTCATAAAGAAAAAAGCTCTGATCAGTTGACCAGAGCTTTTTTGATTTATCCGATTTGATTCTTTTTCAATGCAGTAGGTTCGTCGTCCCAGCATTCAATTTTCTCATTGTTTGGAACGGCATTTTTATAGAAAATAGGATCTTTGCCTTCTTTTTTCTGTCTCGTGTAGTCCTTCAGTGCTGCGAAGGCGACCTTAGACAGCATGGTAATGGCGATGAGGTTGACGATGACCATGAGTCCCATGAAGAGATCGGCTAGACCCCAAACGAGAGGAACAGTGGCAACCGAACCGAACAGAACCATTCCAATAACGGCAATTCGATAGATGTTTAGCCAAATTTTGTTCGCTCCTAGGAATTCAATGTTCGTTTCCCCATAGTAATAGTTACCGATCAATGTACTGAACGCGAATAGGAAAATCATGATGGCAAGGAAGCCAGAGGCCCATGGTCCAATATGCTGACTAAGAGAAGCCTGTGTTAATTCAATTCCTTGCAGGCTTGTTGTTTTATACGCATCAGAAAATAGAACAAGGAAGGCTGTGCTTGTACAAATAATTAATGTATCTGTTAACACGCCGAATGCTTGGATTAATCCTTGTTTAACAGGGTGGCTTGTGACAGCCGTTGCTGCTGCGTTAGGTGCACTACCCATACCGGCTTCATTCGAGAAAAGACCGCGTTTAATCCCTTGTAATAAAGCACCGCCTAGCGTACCGCCAGCGAACTGTTCAAACCCGAAGGCGTGTTTCACAATCGTGCTGATGACACCAGGAAGTTCCGTGATATTTGTGACAATGACAAAGAACGCAATTCCGATATAAGCAACTGCAAGCACAACGACAATGTATTCAGAAGCCTTTGCGATCGCTTGGATGCCTTTGAAAATGATTGCTGCAATAATGACAGCCATCACAATACCGACGGTTAAACGGTCTAAACCAAAGGAGTTTTTAAAAGCGACAGAGATCGTATTTGATTGAACTGCGTTAAAGACGATTCCAAAAGAAATCGTAATCAGGATCGCAAATAAAATCCCCATCCAGCGCTTGTTTAACCCTTTTTCCATGTAATAAGCAGGTCCTCCGCGGAAGCCTGTTTTGTCTTTTACTTTATATACTTGAGCTAGTGTACTTTCAACGAAACTTGAAGCAGATCCGATAATGGCTACGATCCACATCCAAAAGATGGCGCCAGGGCCGCCAATGGCAATAGCGATAGCAATCCCTGTGATATTTCCTGTCCCTACACGTGCTGCCATACTGATGGCAAATGCTTGGAACGGTGATATTCCCTCTTTTTCTTTTCTTCCTTCTTTCAGGACACGCAGCATTTCTTTCATCATTCTCACTTGCATGAAGCGTGTTCTATATGTGAAGTAGAGTCCAACTCCAAGTAACAGAGCAATCACAATATAAGTCCAAATAAAATCATTTGTATGTGTTAAATAAGATAGCAAAGCTTTTTCGTTCATAACATCACCTCTTCGAATTCATCACTGTTCTTTTTAAAAAATACTGAGATCCCACTCTTTGGCGAGCTTTTTCAGCATCATGACACCGGTAATACTATTTCCGCAATCGTCAATGGCGGGACCGTAAATACCGATTCCACAGCCTGTCTGAAACGGAAATTCTCTTCTTGCGCTTGGCGGAACGCAAGCCATAATTCCTCCAGACACACCACTCTTCGCTGGTACCCCTACGAAAGCAGCAAAATTCCCAGACGCATTATACATGCCGCATGTCAGCATCAATGCCTTTGTTAGTCTGGCGATATCCTTTGGGATGACTTGGACTTGTTTAAAGGGATGATAGCCATCACTTGATATAATCAGTCCAATCAAGGCGATGTCCTCTGTTGTGACCTCGATGGAACATTGCTTTAAATACACTTCTAACGTGTCCTCGACATCCGATTCTAAATAATTGGTTTCTTTTAAATAATAAGCAAGTGCTCGATTTCGGTGCGCAGTTGCCCATTCTGATTGATAAACCTCTTCATTAACAGAAGGACGCTTACCTATTAAGTTTTCGATTAAATCGAAAATATATGCTAGCTTTTCTGTAGAAGTCTTTCCGGGAAGGATGGAGGATACGGTAATAGCTCCAGCATTAATCATTGGATTAAAGGGCTTCCCTGGTTTATGCATCTCAAGACGGTAGATGGAATTAAATGCATCACCAGTTGGCTCTACATCTACCCGATCCAAGACGTAAGGAACGCCTCTTCCTAAACAGGCAGCTATAAAGCTGATGACTTTTGAGATACTTTGCAGGGTAAAGGGAACGTCCCAATCACCATATCGTACAGATGATCCATCTGGGCCTATCACGCTGATACCAAGTTGAGAGGAATTCACTTTTCCAAGTGCTGGAATGTAGCCAGCATTCTGTCCGTTTATGTAATACGGACGTATTTCTTCTGCCCATTGATCAACAGAAGACTGGCATGCGTGTTGTGTATTATTAGAAATTGCTGTTTTCATACGATTCCTCCAATCAAAAATCAAAAAGTACCCTATTGAATTGGCGGATGACAAAAAATGCGATCAAATAGGCACGAAAACATGTTACACATCTTCAAAGAACTTGTCATGCGCTGCTTGCACCACTCCTTTACACCTAAATATATGTACAAATGAAGGCATTGTCGGCGGAAAAACAAAAAGGGTTTTTAGTGAAAATTAAGAAAACGCTTACATATAGTTTCACTAAAATTATTCATTCAATTTATCTTGGAAACTACACAATCTGACGTAAATCTACAGAAAAACTTACAAATAAAAATCAGTCTGTCGATGATTGTCTAAACAATTCCTATTATTGTCGTCAATGATCAAAACAGTGAATAGCTGAAAGGTCACCTTGCTACCCCGGAGAATAGTCATAAAAAAGGATTTTGAGGATAAAAGGAGCAGTGAAAATTATTTTTTTGTACATTGTGGAGAAAAGAGTCTCCTTGTATACTGTGGCTATGCAAACAGGGGAAGGGATGTCAGTCATTTGAGTTTAAATCAGCTTGTCAAAAAGGACGCATTCATTTTAATTTTTATGATGGTCATTGTGCCGCTTGCAGGAGAGCTGAAGTTTTATCCTGTGAATGAGACGTTTCGCATCAGTTTTGGCGCACCTGCGTTTTTCTTTTGCTTATTACTCTTAAGAAAATCTAAACCGCTATTGCCGGGGTTTTTAACAGGCGCAGCCATTGTGCTTTTTCGGGTAGGTTTAGATTTGATTCAGCAGAATGCTGATCTGGCTTCATCATTTTATCAGCAATTCCCAAGCTTCTTTTTCTATTTCACTTATGCTTTCCTGTTTTTTGCCGTCCGTACGGGACGCTTTAAACAGCGCTCTATTTTCATTGGGATCATCGGCCTGATGATCGAATTAGTTGCTGATTTTGTCGAGCTGTTTGTACAATTTCTAGTGTTTGATACAACGATGACCTTATCAAAGCTGAGCGATATGTTCCTCATTGCATTTGCTCACAGCTTTGTGGTGATCAGTTTTTTTAATATGATGAAGCTGTATGAGGCTCAATCAAGAGAAAAGCAGATCATGAAACAAAATGAGCATATGATGATGGTCATTTCGAATTTATATGAAGAAACGGTGCATTTAAAGAAAACGTTAAAACATACAGAGCATATTACACAAGAATCATACCGGCTTTACCGTCTGCTGCATGAACACGAAGCGGGGAAAAAAGTGAGTCAGGAGCTGTTAAAGCTCGCAGGAGAAATTCATGAAGTGAAAAAGGACAATCAGCGTATTTATGCTGGGCTTTCAAAGCTGATTTCGAAGGAAAATATGCAAGACTATATGAAGGCGGAAGAGCTCGTCCAAATTGTCATCCGGATTCAAGAGAAGTATGCTTTATCTCTTGGGAAAAACATCTCCTTTACATCTGATATAAGGGGCATTCATCTGCATGATTATCATGTGTTTATTTTCTTATCGCTGATTAATAATTTAATGGCCAATGCAGTCGAAGCAATAAAAGATACCGGGATGATCTCACTCGAATTGAAAGGAAGTCATGATAAAATAGAGATTCGGATTGAAGATGACGGACCAGGGATTCCTAAAAAAATGAGAGAGATTGTGTTTGATCCAGGGTATACCTCCAAATTTGATGCATTTGGAACACCGTCTACAGGGATTGGCTTATCCTATGTGAGAGAGTTGGTTCAAGAGCTTGGCGGTCATATTCAAATCGAACCAAAAGAAACAAAAGGTGCAGCTTTTCTGCTTGTCCTTCCTATACAAAATTTAATACAGAGAGGGTGAGTGTATGCGATTCTTCATTGCAGATGATGATCGTGCAATACGCTCGATTTTAGGTCAAATCATAGAGGATGAGGATTTGGGAGAGGTCGTAGATGAAGCGGGTGACGGAGTTGGATTAGAGGCACATTCCCTGAACCTCAAGAAAGTAGACATCCTTTTGATTGATCTTTTAATGCCTGCTAGAGATGGCATTCAAACCATCCGTCATATTCACCCTGAATTCAAAGGCAAGGTCATTATGATTTCTCAAGTAGAGGCGAAAGAGATGATGGCAGAAGCCTATGAACTAGGGATTGAATATTATATCCATAAGCCTGTCAATCGCATTGAAATCGTCAGTGTGATTCGAAAAGTCATGGAGCGTATCAAGCTGGAAAAATCGATTTACGATATACAAGCCTCTCTTCGCCACGTGCTGCCATTAGAGCCTGTCATTTCTCAAGGCGCGGGCGCTGGGGCGAAGAGAAGAACGATGAAAGAGGCTGGAGAATTCCTCTTATCTGAGCTGGGAATTGTCGGTGAGAGCGGCTCTAAGGATTTACTGGAGATACTCATCTACTTACATGAAACACAGTCAGCCAATTCTCATGAGGTCAATTTCCCGCCGCTAAAGCAGCTGTTTATCAAAACAGCAGAAAGAAAACTGGATCATGGTGCAACCGATGTAGAGGTGATGCGGGAAGTGAAAGCGGCGGAGCAGCGGATTAGACGAGCTATTCATCATTCCTTGAATCATTTTGCCTCACTAGGATTAACAGATTTCTCAAATCCTAAGTTTGAGCACTACGCGTCGAAGTTTTTCGATTTTACCGATGTCAGTCAAAGAATGAAAGAAATGCAGAAGACATCTTCTCCCTCAGGGTCGACTGGCAGAGTCAATACGAAGAAATTCGTTCAAATCTTTTATTTTGAGGCAAAGCAGTTATTCGAAGGGATGAGCTGAGGAAAATCTGTTGGTATGATTGGAGAAAATAAACAGAGAAAGTCTGTCTTTCCTATGATCTATCGTGATCTTCAGGTGTTTTTATGATTTAACTGATCATTCAGATTTTTCTTTTTTCTTGAAAATAAAACCCTCCTGTGCAATCGTTTGTTAAAATAGTGAGGTTAGACTAGAATGTCGGAGGTTTTATTTTGGGAAAAATTAAACGAAATGCGCTCTGCCCTTGCGGAAGCGGAAAAAAATATAAACATTGCTGTGGTCAAAAATCAGGCGGAGAACAAACGTCTGAGCTTGTGTTTAAGGAAGCTGTACAAGTTCAAAAGGATTTAATGAATTATGCTTTTTCTAAGCATCAGAGAGCGATCAATCAATTCATTAATGAGTTTTCTTTCCTTGCAGATATGGATAAAGAAACGCAACAAATCTCAGTTTTCCATTTGAGTGTATGGGGCATCTTCTTCCGTCCATTAACTGATCAGAAAGAGACCATTTTCGAAGAGTTCCTGACAAAGAAAGCAGAAGATATTACCCGTCCGAAAACAAGACAAGTGGTCCAATCTTGGACAGACATGGAGCCATCTTTGCTTTTATTAAATGAAAAAACGGACGAGTCTCTTTACTTTGAGAATATGGTAACAGCGGAGAAGGTTGAAGTAGATGTAAAACCTGATCAAACGGTACTGCCTGAAAAGGGAAGTCTCGTGCTTGGTTTTCCTGTTCAATTTGAAGAAAAGGCAGAGTTTTTCATTCAATATACGATGTTTGCGAAAGAGTTTACAGATACTCTTCTTCTTCAAGTTCGCCAGCTTGTTGACGCATATGAAGCAAATGGAGGCGAGCGCAGCACATTTATGAGAGAATCATTCCCTGATGTGCTGAAGTGTATGTTTGCGAAGCAAGAAGTAGAAGAATCAGAAACACCTGCTCAAACAGAAGGCGATGCAGGTCTATCAGCAGATCGTATGGACTGGGCAAGTGACGTCCAGCTGGAAACTGCTAAGCTGATTGAAGACGGAATGAAGGAGCACGGTGACCAAAGCCTGACAGATGGTGCTTTAACGGTTTGGAAAGCCTACTGTGATCAGAAATCACCTGTGATCCGTAAAGCAGCGTCATTTGCTGCGGGAATCGAATACTACATTCATTCACTTGCAAGCGATGCCCCGCTTTCTCAAGCACAAGTAGCGAAAAAGTATGGCATTAGTGCGTCGACTGTATCGAGCCGTTTTAAAGATATCGAAAAAGCGGTGAAAGAAGAGCAAGAGGCGACAGTATAATATAAAAAAGACGCGGCTCCTTCAGAGGCCAGCGTCTTTTTTTAGATTATCTCGTTTTAATAAAACCGCTCATGTACTGCTCTGTATTATAATCATTGAGGTCAATTTTCCATTGACCATCCCCATTACGTTTCATTTTCACTTCATATTCAGCTGGGCTGGAAACGGGAGGAAGTTTTTCGAATTCAGATGCGTACATGTTTAAGCTTTTTTTATACAGTTCTTCTTTAGAACGGATTTTCCCGTTGTAAAACTCGTCTCTTTGCTTGTCTAGCTTGTCTTTTAAGTTAGAAGCATCAATGCCGGTTACTTGAGCGACAACCTTTGCTTCGTCATCAGAGATGGTTTTCACACTTGTTTCTACTTTCGCTTTATCCTTCATGGTGTTTTGAATGCGTTTGTACATCGACAGAATATCTCGGTCACTCACTTCATTTCCGTATATTCCTGCACTTCTTTTGAAGTCTTTTACAAACATCTCATGGTATTTATTGACGACATCCGATTGGTTGTCACCCGTTAAATCTGCGAATTCATCGTTCTTTTTATCAAAAACAATAATATCGGTATAAGCGGATAACGCTTTTGCTGGGTTATCCAGCTTTTTTGCTGAATCGAGTATTTTGTTTCCATCTAGGTCGATTTGGATGGAATCACTGTTTTTCTTGATGCTGTCCTGATAGACGAACTGATATTTTTTCCCTTTGTCTACTAGGAAATAAAGAGCTCCTGAAATTGACTTGCCTTTGTTCAATGAACCAAGGTCAAGACGGTCTTTGCTGCCGTAGAATTTTAAATCAGATACTTTGGCGTCGTCCTGATAAAGGGAGAAGTCAGAGTTATATAATGAAAGGGCTTTGTCACCTTTGTTTGTGATCGTCAGATTTACTTTTAGTACCAATTCATTGTCTCTCAGGGTAGTTGTTGAGTCTTCTGGTAACGTATATTCGTAGCTATTGACTTTTACCTCTGCTGTTTTTGTTGACTTTTGATCAGCGTCGGTTGATTTGGCTGAGCTCTGGCATGCTGCAGAGATGATCATCACGAATGAAATCATGAGGAGTGCACTTATTTTTTTAAGATTCACAGTTGAAGCTCCTTTGCTTTTCTTTCGTCATTTCATTCCCGCTATCTGACTAAGAAAAAAGAAACAGATAGATTGGTATATTCGGGTGTTAAAGGGGAAAATATCCTAATGACGATTTGCACTATTCATTCTATCGAAATTCATTCATGATGAGGAATAGGTTTTAGTCCCTATTTTTGATAGCTTTTAACACAATCATCTATAAAATAAGGAATTAAATAAGCACAATATACTGGTTAATAAGTATTAATTTATAGATTTATTTTAGCTTTTAAATGTTTTTTGTATAAAAATCTTGAAGTGAAGGTAGTTTTTATTTCACGAGGCGGTGCCGGATGGCGAAGACGACAGCCTGTGTACGGTCTTGTGCATTGAGCTTTTGTAAAATACGGTGCACATGCGTTTTTACCGTACTTTTGCTGATAAATAATTGATCAGCAATGTCTTCATTCTTTAAGCCATAGGCCATTTGCTGTAATACATCGCGTTCACGTTCTGTGAATGATTCGTGAAGCAGATGAGTGTGATGTGTATCATTTGCCTGCTGAAGAGCTCGTGCCATCATGTGCTCAGAGGCTGCCGTTCGAAAGACAGATTCACCAGCAAAGGCGGTACGGATGGCCTCAATTAATTCCTCAGGCATTGTATCCTTCAGCAAATAACCGACTGCCCCTGCACGAATTCCGTCAAAGACGTATTCTTCCGTATCAAAGGTCGTGAGAATCACAACTTTTACATCTGGATGCTTTTTTAAAATGTGCTCTGTTGCTGTGATGCCATCCATTCCAGGCATTTGTACATCCATCAGCAGTACGTCTGGTGTGTTGATCGAGCAAAGCTCAACCGCCTCCTGACCGTCTGACGCCTCCCATATGACGTCAATATCCTCTTGAGCGCTTGCAATATAACGAAATCCTTGGCGGATCAGCGGCTGATCATCAATAATGCCAATCTTAATAGGGTTTGTCATGTCTCGGAGTCCTCCTTGATAGGAATTTGAACATGGATACAAAAGCCGTGCGGCTCGCGTATGGACGTCTTGAGGGAACCGCCTGCTGCGTCACACCGTGCCTTCATGCCTGACAGTCCAAAGCCAAATGAAATATCTTTTTCGCTGGTCAAATATCCATCGTCTTCAATGTTCATCATCAGCTCATGCTGGTCGTTAGATAGTGTAATGGTCATCGCGGTGGCCTTGGCATGGCGAATTGTATTGGTGATGGCTTCTTGTAAAATGCGGTAAAGCAGTTCAGATACGGAGAGTGGCCATTTTTTATATGTAAGCTGCTCTGTATGAAAGTGAATGTCAAGCTCTCCCGATATCTCTCCTTGCTTGATGAGGCTGCGAAGTCCGGCAAGGCCGAGACCTGCATCATCTGACGCCATATGATGAACCACAGAACGAACTTCGGTGAGACAATTTTTAGAAATATGGATCAGCTCCTGAAACGTCTGCGTCATCTGCTCTGGTTCTTCCTGCTTTAAACGGTAGGGCAAAGACTGCAGCTGGACAATCATCGAGGTTAATTGGTGACCGATACTGTCATGCAGGTCACGTGCAATTCTGCTTCGCTCCTCCAGCACTGCAAATTGGAGTGACTGAACGGTCGCTTCTTCAAGCTCCATATGCGCTTTTTTCAATTGTTCATGGGCTTCTGATAATTCCTTGTGAACCAATTGCAGTTCTCCGAAGTGTTCTTCCTTTAATTCCTGTTCACGCCGACGCATTCTAGAAATCAAAACAAGTGTATACACAAGCAGCTGGAATAGCGGGAGAGTGATCACCATGTTCCAAGAAAAATCGTTTATATAATAGCTGACCCCACTGGTGAAAAAGATGATAGCAAATAGATAGGGATGATGCGCCTCTGAAAAACGAAAAGCGATAAAGCCGATCATAAAAAAGGTCAGTCCAATACTGTCTTGAATCTGACCTGTCACCAGCCACAAGAGATGTGTCAGAATCCACATCAAGAGGAGCATAGAAAATTGCTTTTTAGGTGACAGCTTGCTTTTTGGAAAAAGACAAAGGAGAAACACCAAATAGACGAAGGTGCGAAACACCAATTCGCCTATTGAAAGGGGCTCATACATTTGAATATACATATAGGTCAATACAAGGCCTAATACAAATTTCCGCCTTATTTGACCTAAAAGCTTGAGTGGCTGCTGAAGGTTCATATCAAAAACTCCTGTCTGTCAGTTAAATAGCAGCAGATGCTTTGATGTTCATATATCTTTTTAAAAGAATAAAACGTAATCCGATCATACTGCCGATTGGAAGGAATGTCAGGCCATTTGCGAAAATGATCAGGGAATGACCGCCATCCTGTACAATTGAACCTACTGTCATCCGGATAAGGATGATTCCGATGAAAAAAAGTGTTCCATAAAGTGAGCTGGCGGCGGTGATACGCCCCGACTGTTGATCATATGTTACTTTGTATAGTTTACCTCTCCATAGCCCGATTGCAAAACCTGCGAGTGCAAAGACAATCATTGCAAGCAGGCTCATTGCCGTGATTTCAATATGCTGGGTAAAGGAATAAGAGAGTGTGCCTAATAAAATGAGCGGTCCTATGAGAAGCCTGATGGGGCGGATTTCTTTTTCCTTGCCTGTTCTTAAAAGCAGAATAATCATAATGATGACAATTTGAATGGTCATGACAAGATCTCCTTTTCGTTTTAGTCTATCTTCATCATACGCATCTTCTATTTTCGCGGCGTCCACCTGCAGGTTGATTTTAGAGAGCGGTATACTTGAATGTTGGAAATGATTCGTGGGAAAATAAGGATGATTATGTAGATAAGGGAGATGAGCTTTTGAAAAAGGTAACGCTTGGACGAACTGATTTGCAGGTAAATCCGATAGGGCTTGGTACGAATGCAGTAGGCGGGCATAATTTATTCCCGAATCTTAGTGAGGATGCTGGACGGGAGCTTGTGGAGACGGCTCTTGATCAAGGTGTCAATTTCTTAGATTCTGCTTTTATTTATGGGCTGGGCCGTTCAGAGGAATTAATCGGTGAGATCATTGCCAAAAGAGGCGGCAGAGAAAAGCTTGTCCTTGCGACAAAAGGAGCTCATAAGGAAGTAAACGGCCAAATTGAACTTGATAACAGCCGTGATTTCTTAAGAGAGCAGGTCGAAAATAGCCTGAAACGACTGCAAACTGATTATATTGACTTGTACTATATGCATTTCCCGGATGGACGCACGCCGCTCGAAGAAGTAGCAGGCACATTAAAGGAATTGAAGGATGAAGGGAAAATCAGGGCAATCGGTGCATCAAATCTTGATTTTGAACAGCTTCAAGCCTTTAACCGAGATGGCTACTTAGACGTGCTTCAATCAGAGTATTCTCTACTGAAACGTCAGGCAGAGCAGGATCTTCTTCCATACTGCGTCAAGCATGGTATTTCCTTTATTCCTTATTTCCCATTGGCATCAGGCTTGTTGACTGGGAAATTTACAAAAGATGCGACGTTTGATGATATTCGAGCAAAGGACCCGCTTTTCCAAGGCGATGCATTCCTTTCAAATCTCGAAAAAGTAGACAAGCTGAAAGCCATTGCTCAATCAAAGAATGCAGAAACAGCACACGTCGCACTCGCCTGGCTCTTAGCGCAGGATGGCATTGATGCTATTATTCCAGGGGCAAAACGAGCAGACCAAGTGCTGCAAAACCTAAAAACAAACGATGTTCAATTAACAGAAGAGGAAATCAATCAAATCGATAAGATCTTCTCTTAACACTAAAAAAAGGTGCAGCTATGCACCTTTTTTTTATGACATGGTGAGAGGGATTTTGATGACGAGCCGCAAATTTGGAGAACGGTAAGTGAAATCAAGTGTACCGTCTGCCTTTTCTACAAGCTGTTGAATGATATACGTCCCCATGCCTTGATGATCGCCGCCTTTTGTCGAACGGCCAAAAGTTCTGAACAAATGATCTAGCACGTGTTTTTCCATACCTTTTGTGCTGTTTTCACAATGGATTAAAAATAGCCCGCTCCGAATAGAGGTCTTGACCGAAATGCTGCCCTCTTTTCCGGCTTGCTTCGCTTCAATCGCTGCATCTAGAGCATTATCAAGCAGGTTGCCAGTAAAACTAACCTGATCCACCTTTGAAAAAGGAAGCGATGAAAAGGGTGCTTGAAGGTCTAGTGAAAGTGCAATGTCCTCTTTCTCAGCCCGCTCCAAAAAGGAATGTAGAGTTGAGGCTAAATATGCATTTTCTCCTTTAATCCAGGGGAAATGTTTGACGTATTGCTGAATCAAATCTTTAATCTCAAGCTCGTCGTTCGACGCGGAAAAGGCATTTAAATGTCTGGCTGTTTCATGATGTTTACTGCGCAGTTCAAGAAGTAATTCATTGGTTCTTGATTCTGCGTTTATGAGCTCTTGAAGCCGTCCATTTAACTGTTTCTCTGTCTGCATCACCTTCAACGAGAGGATATCGACAGTCACCATCATGATGAGCGCCAAAAGACAGCTCAGCTCATTAGGTTGCGTTAGAAAGAGCAAAAGGCCTGTGCAGGTAATGAGTATAAAAGCGCCTAATATCACATCACCACTCGTATGAGGCAAAAATCTTTTGTACATGAAAAATGTATAAACACACACCGCGCAAAAGGTAAGAAGCCACAACACAATGGATGAAAGCGGCAGAAAGGCTTCAGCAGCTGCATGAAACGCAAGACCTAACCATATGAGAGCATAAATGCGAAATCCAAGATAGAAAGCGTTCACGTTTGTTCTCCTTAAAAATAGTATTTCTTAAAGAATTCTAATTGCTGCTTGGTCATCATGGCTTTTTTATCTGTACCTTCAAAAGACACGATATACGAATTTTTAGCATACGCCGAGAAATTCTTAATGTAATGAATATTAATGATAAACGATCGGTGGGAGCGGATAAAATCCTTTTCAGCCAGATCGCCCTTTAGCTCATTTAATGTCTGATAGGTCTGGATATCTCCTGTTGTTGTCACGATAGTTGTTGACCGGCCTGTTCGCTCAACAAAAATAACATCCTTTTTCTGCAGCACATGAATATCTGACTGCTGTTTAATGAGAAGCCGTCCATGAATGCTTTTCTCCTGCTTGGTGGACAGATAACGCTCTAAGCATTTGGCAATTCGATCAGCTTGGTAGGGCTTCATAATATAATCATGTACATTCAAATCAAACGCATGGACCGCATATCCACTGTTTCCTGTCACAAAGACCACATCGACATTCAGTGCGTGAGAGTGAATGAGGTCCGCTAATTCATAGCCAGACATTCCAGGCATTTCAATGTCAGCGAACAACAGATCAATGTCTCCTTTTTTGACCTTCTCATATGCATCCTCTGCTGACTGCGTGACAAAGACGATGTCCACAGCCTCCATCCTGCCTACAATGGCGTGCAACTTTTCTAAATCTACTCGGTAATCGTCGACGAGACCTACTTTTATCATAAAAATCACCTATGACCATTCTTATTATTTGTCTATTTTACCATTTGTTTTTTTGAAATAGATCATTTCAAGACAGAAAAAGGACGTTTCGCGACATTTTTATATCAGGCAAGCGTTATTTTTTCTATCATAGACTTAGAAAGTTGAAAGGGGCGAACCACATGATTACTCTCAGCGATTGCAGCTGCTGGTTTAAAGATAAGAAAAAAGTCGTAAAAGCGATGAAACACATGACGTTCTCCGTGAAGGAAGGGGAAGTCGTTGGCATTCTAGGAGAAAATGGTGCAGGAAAAACAACATTATTGCGCGCTGTAGCCACATTATTAGAGCCTACACACGGAACAGTCACTGTCGCAGGCTTTGATACAGTGAAAGAAGCAACAGAAGTGAAAAAGCGAATTGGTGTCTTGTTTGGCGGAGAGACGGGGCTTTACGATCGTTTGACGGCAAGAGAAAACCTTGAATACTTTGGCAAATTATATGGCTTAGATCAGCATGAAATCAAAGCAAGAATAGAGGATTTGGCAAAGCGTTTTGGGATGAGACAATACATGGATCGCAAGGTGAAAGGATTCTCAAGAGGAATGAAACAAAAGGTGGCGATTGCCAGAACGTTAATTCATGATCCTGACATTATTTTATTTGATGAGCCGACAACAGGCTTAGATATCACGTCGAGTAATATTTTCAGAGATTTTATCCATCAGCTCAAGCAGCAAAATAAAACGATCCTCTTTTCAAGCCACATCATGGAAGAAGTCAGCCAGCTTTGTGACAGTGTGATGATGATTCATCAAGGAGAGCTTGTTTACAAAGGGACACTTCCAGAATTATATGCACAGGAACAAAGTGAAGACTTGAACTATATCTTTATGTCGAAGCTCGCTAGGGGGATTTCATAATGTGGAAAACCGTCTTTTTGAAAGAAATGACAGATGCGCTAAGGGATCGAAAAACGTTGCTCTTAACCGTACTGATTCCTCTTTTGACCATGCTTGGGCTGGTGTTCTTTTATGAAAGCATGATTGCAGATCCAGGGGATAAAGCCTATACAGTCGCCATCAATGAACAGCTTCCAGCCGAAATGAACCAAATGATCAAAGAGGTCAAAAACCTAAACCTTGAAACATTTGATGATCCGCAGCAAGCCGTCAAGGATGGGGAGGCAAATGCTTACCTAGAAATGCCGAAAGAGGCAGGCGATATGCTCAAGCATCAAAAGCCATTCGCCATTAAAATTCATGGATATACGACAGATGATGATTCAGTGATCACCGTTCAAATGCTGCAATCGTTGCTGGAGCAGTATCAAAACCAGGTGGTCGAGAAGCGTTTAGCAGCGGATCAAATCGATACGTCCGTTATTCATCCGTTCGAAGTGCAGTCCGTTGATGTAGAAGAAGGTGATGAAGGGGAAAACGGAGTGACTGCTATGCTGTTGTCGATTCTCCTTCCAATGATTTTGGTGACCTCCGTGATCTCAGGTGCTTTGCCGGCAGCGCTTGATATTGTAGCGGGTGAAAAAGACCGAAAATCCATTGAAGCGTTGTTTCTGACGCCGGCCAGCAGACTCCAGATTCTCATCGGAAAATGGCTCGCTGTCTCTATGTTCGGTATTTTAAGTGGGATTGTGGCGATCGGCATGCTGCTTCTATCCACTTTGCTCTTTACAGAAAAGCTGAAGCAAGCTCTGAACTTTGGTGATCAAATGTGGAGCATTATCGGCGTTATGTTTGCGGCGTTAATCATCTTCTCCTTCATGGTATCCATGATTGAATTGCTGCTCAGTGTGATGTCGGGCTCAGTCAAAGAAGCGCAGTCGTACATGTCCATGATCATTACGCTAGGTGTGCTCCCAATGTTCTTTACCATGAGAGCAGGTGCTACGCAGCTAGATACGTATTACTTTGCCATCCCATTTCTCAATATTCATGCGCTGTGTAAGCAATTGATGTTTGGTATCATCGATCCAATGTCCATCGCCCTGACACTCGGCTCCTCAGCCTTGGCAGTCGTCATCCTGTTTGTCATCGTCAGAAGCTTGTTTATGAAAGAGAAATGGATGCTTGCGAAATAAAGAAAAACTTGCAGATATATTCTGCAAGTTTTTTATATTCAGAGATTCATATAAAAGAGGCTCGCGATAGCATGATGGAAGAGGAAATGATATGATTATCCTAATTTTACCAAGGAAAGGAGTTCGGGTATGTCTTATCAAACAGATGACGATGATGTGTTAGGACTATGTAATATATATGCTCAGCAAATACACCATTTTGAAGCCTTTATTTTGGGAAACAGGGTAGGTTTATTAGAATTAAAAAATGCAATAGACAAGGCTTTAGAAACCGGTAGTTCTACTGCAACGTTATTCCCTTCTGATTATGAGGGATATGATGTCTATATTGCTTTAGTAGACGATGAGCAAAGGTTTGAAAAATTAACAACTCCTTATGTAGAGGAATACGCACAAGAGGAAGATGCGATTGATCCAATTGAGATCATTAAAGAATATGAAGCTGAAAAGAGGGATTCATCTTTATAAAATGTTTGCGATATGAAAAAAGCTCGATCTCACTATATTAATAGTAGCAGCCATTACTATATTTATGGTGGACATTCAGTGGGGTGGCTGGCGATTTTCTTGCTTTCTTGTATGTATTTCAGAATCAAATATAGGAAACAACCGAAATAAATTAAGAAAAAACCCCCGGAATCGGGGGTTTTTCTTTAGTTCTTGATGAATTTCTCAACTAATGAGCTTGTTTTGTAGTCGTTCAAATCAAGTTTCCATTGGTCGATATCATTTTTCTTCATGTTGACTTCTACTGTTTCTTCAGAAGATGATGGTCCTAATTTTTTAAACTCATCTGGGTAAATCGATAGTAAGTATTTTTGCGCTTCATCGTAAGAAGCTGAACGGTTTTTGCTGTAGAACTCAGTCGCTTTCTCTTTCAAACGATCGACAAGCGGACTTGCATCGATTGGTGTAAGAGTCACAGTCACGACAGCTTTATCACCACTGATGGATTTAGTTTTTGTTGAAACTTTTGATTTTTCAGCTAATGTTTCTTTCACTGCTTTTAAAAGCTTATCAAGGTTTTCGTCCTTCGCTGAGCTAGAAGAAATACCTGAAGAAGTGATGTAACCTTGTTTGAATGATTTATCAAATTCGTTCACAACAGTTGATTTGTTATCACCTGTTAGTTTTTCGAAATCATCGTTTTTCTTACCAAAAATCATCACATCAATATAAGAAGAAAGAGCTTTTGCAGATGCTTGTAGTGTATCTGCTTTTTTCATTAAGTCTTTTCCTTTAATATCGAATTCTAGTGTTTTGTCATCTTTTTTCGATCCGCTTCCTGGCTCTGTGTAAACAAGCTGATAGTCTTTGTCTTTGTCAACAACAAAGAAAAGACCGCCTTTTGTCACTTTGTCTGCATTTAAAGAGCTTGAAGATAATACTTCGTTGTAGTCATCTGGAGAGATTGTAGATACCTGTGCGTCATCTTGGTAAAGCGTGAAGTTGCTTTTATCAACATTGAGAGGCTCTTTGCTGATATTTTTTACAGATACATTCACTTTTAGTACATACTGATCATCCTGTACAGATGTATCGTATTGAGGTGGTAATGTGTACTCAGCACTTTCTACCTTTACCTCTGCTGCATCAAGAGATTTTTTGGTATCGTTTTCTTTCGCAGCTGTTTTGTCTTTTCCACCACTACAAGCAGCAGCGACAACAGTTACACACAAGATCAGAAGAAACAGGGATAATTTCTTTTTAAACATGGCGTGTTTTCCTCCTCGGGTTTATGGTGAATTTCATTGAAAAGCTGTAGTTCATATCATTCTTTTTGCACAAAAAGAAAAATACTGTATGTTTTTTACTGTAGAATGAAGCGAAAGTACTGTCAATACCTCAGTGCGTTTCCGAGGTTGATTGGCTTCAAGTAGTAAAAATGACACTAAGTTGAGAGGAGAAACTTGTAATTTATTATTTGATATCTCCTGTAGAAACTCAACATTTTATATTTTAAGGTTTTGAGTCGGATTATTGAATAGGTTCAAATGACTGTTTTTGAAGATGATGTCGCAATTAGAAGGATTTTTATGACTTGTAAATGAGTATATAGTAATGAATATTTCTTCCTGTTATGTATATGGTCACTTGGTTTGAGTGTTGTTGGCAGCGAGACACATGTCCAGCAAATTTAGACAGGCTGCCGACACTGAACGTGCTTTTTCATGTCAAAATGGCAGTCATCTACACAGAAACGCTACATAAAATAAAAGAGAAACGAACTGGAGGTGGATGTATGGCAGTGGTAAGAGCGACAAGCTCTGATATTGATTTAATGGCCAGACTGCTGAGAGCGGAGGCAGAAGGTGAAGGGAGGCGAGGGATGCTGCTCGTAGGAAACGTGGGCATCAATCGTTTGCGTGCCAACTGCTCTGACTTTAAAGGGCTGCGTACGATTCCACAAATGATTTATCAGGAGCATGCATTCGAAGCGGTCACGCATGGTTACTTCTATCAGCGAGCACGAGAAACGGAAAAAACACTTGCGCGGAGAAATATTAACGGAGAACGTTTTTGGCCGGCAAAATTCAGCCTTTGGTATTTTAAACCGCCTGGCGATTGTCCAGCGACTTGGTACAATCAGCCGTTTGTGGCAAGGTATAAGTCGCATTGCTTTTATCAGCCAACCGCCGAAACGTGTGAAAATGTTTATAACACCTTTTAGCTTGATGAAACGCACAACCCTCTTAGAGTACAAATGCAGAGGGTTGTGTTTTTGTTTTTTCCAAAATGGGTAACCATTGTGTATCAGCAAGATGAAGCACGTGAATGGAGGAAATAAAGATGTATCAAGATTTAAAAGGAAAAACAGCCATTGTCACAGGCTCTTCAAAAGGAATTGGACAAGCGATCGCATTACGGTTTGGACAAGAGGAAATGAATGTGGTTGTAAACTATAAAGGCGATGAAGATGGAGCTGAAGAGACCGTAAAAGCCATTCAGCAGCACGGAGGTGGGGCGGTGAAAGTACACGCAGATGTCTCCAAAGAGGAAGGCATCCAAGCCATCATGGATACAGCACTGGAGCATTTCGGTACAGTAGATGTATTCGTCAATAATTCAGGCTTCAACGGCGAAGAAGCGCTGCCGCATGAGATGACGCTGGAGCAATGGCAAAACGTCATCGATGTGAACATAACAGGTGCATTTTTAGGCGCAAAGGCTGCGCTCGCCTATATGATGGAGCATGACATCAAAGGATCTATTTTAAATATTTCCAGTGTCCATCAGGAAATTCCGCGCCCGTTCAACGTTCATTATTCCACTTCAAAGGGCGGAATGAATATGATGACGAAGACGCTGGCTCTTGATTATGCCGAAGCAGGTATTCGAATCAACGCGATTGCGCCGGGTACCATGGCAACCGAATCGAATGATGATTTACAGGATGAATTGAAAAAACAAAAGCAGCTTGAGAAAATTCCGATGAGAACCTTTGGTGAACCGAAGGAGATTGGGGCCGCTGCTGCATTCCTCGTTTCTAAGGAAGCGGCGTATATCACAGGCACCACCTTATTTGTAGATGGTGGAATGACACTTTATCCTTCTCAAATCAATGATTAATCCAAAAAACATCCGCCTGTTCATCCGGCGGATGTTTTTTGTTCGTAGCGTTGAGCGGCATTGGCCGGTTTGCCGAGCAGCATCGGGTATTTGCTCAGGAAGGAGATACATGGCACCATGAGCAGCAATGTGCCGATCGTATAAAAAAGTGTCCAAGAGAGCTGTGCTGTATCAGCAATATTGATACCGAGTCCATAAAAAACAAATGCTTTCATGATATCGATACCGGCAAACTGCAAGACAAGAATGACAATAGAATTACGTCCTAGATATGTCAAAATAGGGGATGTTTTCAATTTAAAGCTTAAATAAATCACGGCAGCTGAACCGAGCAGAGCACATGCGTAGAAAATAAAGAGATCACCGTAGTCGTTGACGCGCATATCGATCCGTGAATTAAAGCTTTGCATGTACGCCGTTAGCACAAGCAAACCTGTACATAAAAGAAGGGTTGGATCTGTTTTTAATTCCACAAACCATTGCTTTGCTAAAAATCCAATCGAATAAAACACAACAGCTGTCAAGGCAACATTGGCGTTCCAAGGAAGACTTTGATCTAAAAGCAAGGTAGAGGCATATCCAGCACCGCCGCAAAGAACAGTCAGCAAGATCACGGCAGCGGGTTTTCCTTTAGAAAGACGATGCATAAAGAAAAATAAAATTTCCACTAAAAAGAGCGTCGTTAAAAACCAAATCGCTGGGTTATGTGTGAGTCTCGCTTCATCTGCATTGGATATGAAAATACCTGTAAAAGGAACGAAAGGATCAATATCCGTTTGTCCCTTGAATGCGAAAAAACGGGTAACGGAGAACCAAAATACATACGTAATGATGGAGAAATAGAGATAGGGCAAGAGTAAGCTTTTGGCTTTTTTCTGAATAAATGACAGAGCAGGGGATGAGGATGATCGAAACATCATGCCTGATAGTAAAAAGAAAAGCGGCATATGAAAAGAGTAAATGAATTGCTTGAGCGAATCTGGAATGGGCACATGCGCCATGACCACGAGCAGAATGCCGATTCCTTTAGCTGCATCTACCCAATCGAGTCTCTTTTTCATGTCTGTCATCTCCTTCTTTCTCAGCGTTGTAAACCGTTCATTGAATATGTACCTCTACTATATAAAAGGTACACCTCTTATGCGTTTACAGTTCGCTAACGATTAGAAGACACATTTGCGATCAGATGACAGACGGAAGGATTTTGACATCTTGATGTTACATTTCCCATTTTTTATGACAATGTAAAAAAGAAGCCTGGAAAGCTGGCTTCAAAATAATTCTGCTATTCGCTTGAAGGAACGTTGTTTTTCGATCGGATCAAAGGAATTGTTCAGAATCATGATGTCATCCGTTTGATAGCGGTCCATCAAGGTCTGTAATTGCTCTTTCACCGTTTTCTTCGAGCCGACAATCATCCGCTGGCGGTTTTGCAGCACTTTTTTCTTTTCCTGTGTGGTGTAGTGATAGGCGCTTGCTTCTTCTATAGAAGGAACGCGGCTGTCCAGTCCCTTTTCAACACGAAGCAGCCATAAATCTGTACTGCTGGCGATCCTGTCTGCTTCTTCATCTGTTTCACCGCAGATGACAAAGACGGCAAACATAGATTGTGGCTGCCTAGAAAAGACAGATGGAGAAAAGTGTGATCGATACGTCTCAAATGCTTGTGTGCC
The DNA here is from genome assembly GCF_004364885.1 of Bacillus sp. BK450. NCBI lineage: Bacteria > Bacillati > Bacillota > Bacilli > Caryophanales > Bacillaceae > Bacillus > Bacillus sp. BK450. The sequence continues at coordinate 117,454 of NZ_SOBQ01000004.1, forward strand.
GCGTGCAGGATGGATAAAGTGGCCAAAAATATAGTTGATTCCAAGCTCCGCCGCCTGCATGGCACTATTTTCTCCCAGCCCAAGCAGCCAAACCGGCGGATGAGCATCAACAAGCGGAGCAGCTTTCACGCCTGCATGCGGATGACCAGAAGGCAGGCTGTCTGATAAGTAAAAAAGAAGGTCCTTCAGCTGGCGGTCAAACTGAGACAGATCTTTAGGCACGCCGTCCGTCAAAGCGAGCCTCGTCCTTTCGATCCCGCCTGGAGATTTGCCGACACCAATCTCAATCCGTCCAGGATAAAGGGCTTCAAGCTGCCGCGTGACCTCTGCTACTTTAAAAGGACTGTACTGAGGAAGTAAAATACCGCCAGATCCGGTACGCAAGGTCGTTGTATGAGCCGCAATATGAGCCATTAATATTTCAGGCGCTGTACTAGCGAGCCCTCTTGTACTGTGGTGTTCAGCGAACCAATAGCGCTCATACCCAAGCGTTTCAGCCAGCTGAGCCAGCTGCGTTGTATGAATCAATGTCTCCTGAGCAGACTGACCTTTAGGAATGGCGACTTGATCTAATATATGAAGTGATGGCATCATCAACATCCTTTCATCAACATGCTGAATATAAGTATAAAGAAATCCATAGGTGGAAGGAAACGAAAGGTTTTATCCTTTGCTTTTATCTTTTCTATATCAACATATGAAACCACATCAATACCCTCCTTATCAGCAAGAGCTGTTCATCGGGAACTTTCGACAATGTTTCACATGAAACACTTCATTAACGACATGAACCATTCCAATGTGCATCTTTCGTTAAAAAAAATATAAAGAGTTTGAAACCTATCTTGAACATAGATCGTATATACTAGTAAATAGAAAAAAGAGTAAGAGGCTCCAATGTCATTTCATGAATTTTGTCGAATTTTCATGTATGATGATTTTAATAGGGTCCATCGCTTAATAAATAGATTTTTATTATGCTGGAGGAGTGATTGATTTGGCGATTACATTAGAAAAAGGTCAACGTATTGATTTAACAAAAGGGAAAACAGGGCTAACAAATATTCTTGTTGGACTTGGCTGGGACCCTGTATCACAAGGCGGCGGATTTTTAGGAAAGCTGTTTGGCGGCGGAGGCGGCGCTGATGTTGATTGTGATGCTTCAGTGCTCATGCTGAAAAATGATAAGTTTACGGAAAATAAAGATTTGATTTATTTTGGAAACCTAAAGAGCAAATGCGGCAGTGTTGAGCATACAGGTGACAACCTGACTGGTGAAGGAGACGGAGATGATGAACAAGTCCTCGTCAACTTGAGCAAGGTGCCGGGTAATGTGAATAAATTGGTGTTTGTCGTGAACATTTATGATGCCCTTAGAAGGAACCAACACTTTGGTATGATTCAAAATGCTTACATTCGTATCGTTGATCGTTCAAACAATCAAGAATTAGTGAAATATAATTTAAAAGATGATTATGCAGGAAAAACATCATTAATCGTCGGAGAGCTTTATCGTCACGAGAATGAGTGGAAGTTTGCGGCGCTTGGAAATGGCACAAATGATGCGAAGCTTGCAGATATTACGAGAAACTATATTTAAACAGAAGGGAGAGGTTCCTAGTGGGAATTTCTTTAGCGAAAGGTCAAAAAATTGATTTAACAAAAACGAATCCGGGTTTAACAAAAGTAGTCGTCGGTCTTGGCTGGGACGTCAATAAGTATGACGGAGGACATGACTTTGATCTAGACGCAAGTGTATTCCTTTTAGATGCGTCAGGTAAAGCAAGCTCTCCATCTGACTTTGTCTTTTACAACCAAACAACTGGCGGAGGCGGAAGTGTCGTACATACAGGCGATAACCGCACTGGTGAAGGGGACGGAGATGACGAGCAGGTCAATGTTGACCTTGCAGCTGTACCAGCAAGCATTGAAAAGATTTCGTTTGTCATTACAATTCATGATGCAGAAGCGCGCAGTCAAAATTTCGGACAAGTGTCTAACGCATATGTACGTATTTTAAATGCAGCATCGAATGAAGAACTCATTCGCTACGATTTGGCAGAGGATTTCTCAATTGAGACAGCCATTATTGTAGGTGAATTATACCGTCATGGCGGGGAATGGAAATTCTCAGCTGTCGGATCAGGCTATCAAGGCGGTCTTGCCCGCATTGCAACGGACTTTGGCTTAGATATCGGATAACGCAATAGTTTCCTATTTTCAAAGACAGGAGAGATACGAATATGGCGATTCAGCTTTCAAAAGGACAACGTGTCGATTTAACCAAAACCAACCCAGGGCTGACGAAAGTGATGATCGGTCTTGGCTGGGATACGAATAAATATTCTGGCGGAGCCGAATTTGATTTGGACGCTTCGGCTTTCTTGGTGGATGCAAACAATCGTTGTCAGCAAGATACAGATTTTGTGTTCTATAATAACCTTCAGCATCCGAGCGGCAGTGTCACTCATACAGGTGATAACCGTACGGGTGAAGGAGATGGAGATGACGAGCAAATTCTCGTTGATTTCTCGAAAATTCCTGCTAACATTGATCGTATCGGAATTACAGTTACGATTCATGATGCAGAAGCGCGCAGCCAGAATTTTGGACAAGTCTCTAATGCATTTGTTCGTGTTGTAAATGAAGAGGGCGGGGAAGAATTGATTCGCTTCGATTTAGGCGAAGACTTCTCAATTGAAACAGCTGTTGTGGTATGTGAATTGTACCGACACGGAAGTGATTGGAAGTTTAACGCGATCGGAAGCGGATTCTCTGGCGGACTTGCAGCTCTTTGTCAAAATTATGGGTTAGAAGTGTAAATAAGAGAAACAAATCAATTCAAGAGATGCTGTCAAAAGCTCATATGAGGGCCTTTTCCTAAGTGAGAAAGAAACAGCGATCAAGAATAGCAGCAGGCGAAAGCCTGCTGATGCTTCTACACTTATAGGAGGAAAACCAGTTGGACATTTTGAAACATATGTTGGATACATATGCCTCGTTTTTTGATTGGCATATGTGGGCAGAGGTATTAACAGACCCTGTCTCTTGGGGGCTTATTGGGACGCTTGTCGTGCTTGAAGGATTGTTATCAGCAGATAACGCACTTGTATTAGCTGTGATGGTGAAACATCTACCAGAAAAGCAGCGTAAAAAAGCATTAACCTACGGATTAATTGGCGCTTATTTCTTCCGTTTTCTATTCATTGGCGTAGGGATGCTGCTTATTAAGTTCTGGTGGATTAAGGTCCTCGGAGCTGCTTACTTAGCATGGCTTGTTATTAAGCACTTCTGGTTAGGTGACGGCGATGATGAAGCGAAGGAACTGAAAAAAGAAGGCTGGTTGATTCGAGTCTTTGGTGTGTTCTGGGCAACTGTTATTTCTGTTGAAATTATGGACCTTGCCTTCTCGGTTGATAGTATTCTTGCAGCATTCGCTGTATCTGAGGAAGTATGGATTCTACTATTAGGCGGAATGCTTGGAATTCTCATGATGCGTACAGTCGCACAGTTATTCCTTGTTCTCATTGACCGTATCCCAGAGCTTGAGAATACAGCGTTTATTCTCATCGGGATCATTGCCATCAAGATGGGCTTGAGTGCTGCTCACATTGAAATCCCGCATCTTGCATTCTTTGCGATTATTATCCTAGCATTTATCGGAACGTTTATCGTTCATAAAATCAATAAGAAGAAACATCAAGAAGTGACAAACGAAGCTGCGGCTTCAAAAGAAGAATAGGACGATCAAAAAGGAATGGAGTTGATTAGCGGCTCCATCCTTTTTTGAATCATCAAGTCATTTGTTCGATTTTCTCTCAACAACAGGAGGTGGCACAGCATGCGGTATTTTCAGTTTTTATCAGAGGCGAGGCAGCACGATATTTTTTTCAAACGGCCGGGGGCGATGCATTTGATGACGCCAAGGCACGTACTTGCGCATGCATTAGGTGCTACTTTGTATATGCCTGCGACAAGACAGGATATAGCAGACATGCTGCTGTCGCAGAAATATGAAGCGCTTTGCTCTGTTGTATTTTGTTTAGAGGATGCCATCGGTGATCAAGAAGTGGAAATGGCTGAACAGAATCTAGTGGTACAACTCGCCAAACTGTCGGACAAATTAACGCATACACCTGAAATGGCTGAACAAATGCCGCTTTTATTTATTCGGGTTCGTTCGCCGAAGCAGCTGCTGAAAATGGCAGATTTGCTTGGTCCATCTCTTCGTTTATTGACGGGTTTTGTATTTCCAAAGTGTTCTATTCATAATGCGAAGGATTATTTGGACAGCTTGAAACAGGCGTCCGTACAAACGAAGACAACGCTGTACGGTATGCCCATTTTGGAAACACCCGATTTATTAGAAAAAGAAACAAGATATACGGTGCTGTCTAAGTTAAAGCAGATCATGCTGAATGATGAAGAATATATTTTGAATATTCGTATTGGGGCAACGGATCTTTGCGGCTTATATGGCATTCGCCGTGATCGCGACACCACCATCTATGAAATCAGATTGATTGCTGATTTGATCACAGATATTATCAATTATTTTGGTCGTTCCTTTGTTGTATCAGGTGCTGTATGGGAGCATTTTGGTCCTGCACGAAAGGAACAAAAACCATTCATCCGTGCGCTTTCTAAGGGCGGTGAGCTGTCCTTATCTGAATTCGATGACGTACAAGGTTTATTCAAAGAGACAAGACTCGATGTAGCCAACGGCATACATGGAAAGACAGTGATCCATCCAACACATCTCAAGCCAGTGCAAAGCATGTACGTTGTGACAAAGGAAGAGTACTTGGATGCTTTAAGCATTCTGGAACATGCCGACGGCACAGTTGGCGTGATGAAGAGTGCTTTCTCTAATAAGATGAATGAAACAAAGCCGCATTACAGGTGGGCAGAGCACATTTTAATGAAGTCAGACATTTACGGGGTGTTTCATGAAAATAGAAGCTATATCGACATACTCACAGAATCAGAAGCGGCATACGCTGAACATCTTGGAACATATGGAGGTTGAGCTTGACCTCAAAGAAGGTGCGCTCCAGCTTGAAAAAGAGCATCTTTTTGAGATGGCGGCAAGGGTGAACAAAAAAAGAGCCTTTTTATTCGTGAGTAAGGTGCTTGGAAAGCATATTCCTGTTCATCCAGTAAAACCGCTCCTTGTCTCGGGTCTTTTAGCGATGGCATATGCCAAAGAGCAAACTGGAAAGATGCCCCCGCACCAAGATCTTCTTGTAGAGGCACTCAAGACGAATGATCACACGGTGTTAACGGCAGCCTATGAAACACTCAAAGAAGAAAAGCTTTCAGTAGGCAATGAGCCTGTCGTCATCGGCTTTGCGGAAACGGCAACAGCCCTTGGACATGGTGTGTATGATGTGATAGAAGGCGCATCATACATTCATACGACACGTGAACAGCTGCTGGATCTTGACCCGTCATTGGTATTTGAAGAAGAACATTCGCATGCAACAGATCAGCTTTGTTATGCAGACGAAGCATTCCTTCGCACAGACCGCCCCATCGTGTTAGTAGATGATGAAGTCACAACAGGTCGTACCAATATCAACATCATTCGTGACCTTCATGCAAAGTACCCAAGGCATTCTTATACCATTCTTTCCATTTTGGACTGGCGGACGGAGGAGCATGAGATAGCCATGTGCCAGCTTGAAGAGGAGCTTGGAATTCACATCACATCATTGTCTTTATTAAAAGGGCAGATGATTTTTCGAGGCAAAACGCTCGATGAACCAGCTTATTCGTATGAGATTGCGGAGCAAGAGAAGCAGCCAAGTCTCTCTTTTCACTCTCTTCAACCTTTCTTTAAGCAAGTGCCTTATTCACTTTCTCATGCAGCAAATTCGGCTGGTCATTCGCCATATATACATGAAACGGGTCGTTTTGGTTTAAATGCAGCAGATACGGAAGCGCTCGACCAAGCAGCTGCTGAAGCGGGATTGAAGCTGCGGCAGGAACGCAAAGGAAAACAAACACTCTGCTTAGGGACAGGTGAGCTGATGTATGTGCCGATGAGACTGTCTGCACACATGGGGGAAGGCGTTCTCTTTCATTCAACGACGAGAAGCCCTATTCACCCAGTCGAAAAGGATGGATACGCTGTCCAAAATGGGTTTACCTTTATGAATCCAGAGGATGCCCGAATTCAGCACTACGTGTACAACATTCCAAAAGGTGAATATGATGATGTATTTCTCTTTTTTGAGAAAAAGGTTTCTCAGGAGGCATTGCTTCCGCTTGTTCACTTATTTGCGGAGCGGCATGTGAAGCATGTGCATATTGTGACTTTATCAGACGAGGTGAAGGTGAATGGCTAATGTGTATACAAAGATGGGGAGCTATCCAGAGCAGGATGTAACCTTCTTACTCAAAGATTTATCCTCTATTGAGATGGAGAAAAGTACAGAAGAGCGGGAGCGTTCGATTCAAAGCGGTGCGCATTATTCAGAAATGCTGCCAATTGAGTACAAACCAACGGCATCTTATATGACTTTATTCTATCAATCTCTTGAAGAAAGCAAGGAAAAGGTAGCAGAAGCAGTAGCTGTTGTAGCAGAACAGATTGTGAAGAAGCGAGGCTTCCAAACCGTGCTTTGCAGCTTGGCGCGTGCAGGGACACCGATCGGGGTGCTGATCAAACGATATATTCGAAAGACGTATCGTGTCGATCTGCCTCATTACAGCATCTCTATTATTCGCGACCGAGGAATAGACGAGAATGCACTGCATTATATGCTGAAAGAACATCCGGGTTTTGAAATTGCTTTTATCGATGGATGGACTGGAAAAGGGGCGATTTCGAAAGAGCTCCAAAAAGCTGTTCTTGATTTTGAAAAAAAGTATGGTGTGCGTCTCTCGAGTGAGCTGGCTGTGCTGGCAGACCCCGGCTATTGTACACATGTATACGGAACGAGGGAGGACTTTCTCATTCCAAGTGCCTGCCTGAATTCGACAGTATCAGGGCTTGTCAGTCGTACGGTATTAAACAACCGCTGGATCAATGCCGATGATTTCCATGGGGCAAAGTATTATAAAGAGCTGCTTGATGAAGATGTGTCCAATCTATATGTGGATACAATTGAAGAAGCATTTTCCAGCCTCGGACCAAATGTACAAGAGAAAGCAGAAACCATACTTACGCAAGGAGCACCGGCAGATTGGCGGGGAATGGCATCCATTGAAGCAATTGGTCAGGAGTTTCAAATTGAAAATACCCACTTGATTAAGCCGGGTGTTGGTGAAACGACCCGCGTGCTGCTTAGAAGAATCCCTTGGAAAATCTTGATTCAGCCTAGATCTCAGGAGAAGCTGAAGCATATCTTGCTTTTGGCAGAGGACAGAGGTGTTCCTGTCATTGAATATGCCAATATGTCTTACACGTGCTGTGGGTTAATTCGCCCGTTGGAGCAAACGTCATGAAGACATTTGCATTTGCCAGTGATTTAGACCGGACGCTGATTTACTCACATCGAGTGCTTGACCAGTATGCGTATGAAGGAGAGTATGATTTAGTTGAGGTGCTGGACGAACGGCCGCTTTCCTATATGTCTGTTGAAACGAAAAAATCTTTGCAGACGATTCATCAATCAGGCTGGTTCATACCAGTAACGACAAGAACAACCGCACAGTATGAACGGATCACTTTCTTTCAACAAGAGCTTAATCCGGAATATGCCGTCACAACAAATGGGGGCTGTATTCTTCACCATGGCAAGCCGCTTGAGGATTGGCAGGCCATTGTTGATGAGAGACTTAGGGAGTGTATGCCAGTCAGAGAGATGTTGAGGGCGATCTCGGAACTTCCGGTTGCGGCATGGGTGAAGCGTACCCGTACGGCAGAGGGAAGATTCCTTTATTTGATTATGAAAGAGGAGTATCTATCTCACATTCCGCTTGCTGAATTGAAGCTGTGGGGTGAGGAGAGAGGCTGGCAGGTTTCTCTACAGGGACGGAAGCTTTATTTTATTCCACAGCCGCTTAATAAGTGGGATGCTGTTGCTTTTCTAAAGGACAGGCTGCAGCTTGAATACGTCTATGGTGCGGGTGATTCTCTGTTAGATGCGGGGCTCATTCGGCAATCAGATATGGGCTTTGCTCCAAGGCATGGAGAAGTGCTCGACTTTGATCCAGAACTTGAGCCGACATCGGCATCTGGCATGGCCGCAGCGGATGAGATCACCGCTTGTGTCATCGAGCAAATGATGAACGCAAAAAAGCCTTCGATTCGATAGCAGAAGTAGAAGGCTGAATGATATGATAGTAGTAGCTTTCGAGAAAATATAGGAGAAAGGAAGGAGCGGCGTGAGTTATAAAGAAATCAATGTCACCCATACACGGGCGGAGCAGGAAGCCTGGAAAAATGTGCTGAAAAAGCCGCTCCCTGAAAGAGACGGTTATGTAAAGGACGAGCATATGTTGTCCTTGCCGCGTCTCGCCGCCCGGGTCCTTGGAACTCCGCATGATGCAACCGATTATTTTATTTATTTACATGAATTATACGAAACAGACGGCATGCATATTTTAAGTGAAACACTCAATCGTCATATTGAGCCGGAGCATTTTCAAGCGCTGCAGCGTATTCATTTGATTAACCAAGAAGAAAAGGGATTGTCCGTGAATCGCTTTGTGGCTTTTTTAGATGGTGAACAGCTGATTGTACGCCATCCAAACCCTGTGATGAACCGGCATATCCGTCTTTCATTGATCAAGGTATTTGAGCATTTCAAGCAGCTGCACGAGGATGGATTTCAGCATCCTGATTTCCGCCGGGTCCTGCTGGATGTCGTGAAGTTTTCAAATAATCATCTAGGTCCATGGCTGAAGGAAGTCAATATCGAAGAAAAAATGCCGGCTGTCATTTGGTATGGAGAGGCGAATAAAAGTCAGCTTTATTTTCTTTACTACGTCATGCTGATTGGCTGTGATGTTGTGCTATTTCATCCAGAAGGCAAGGATTCGTTCCGCGAATTAGATCCAGAAGAAAAGCTGACTTTTATTGATCAGTACCCGGGGACTTCAAAGCTTGAGCCGTTCCCTACTGAAAAGCCTGAGAGGAAATCAACGGTGGCGTACCGCTCGACAAGAGAGCTTGAAGAGGTGCTTCACACGGAAGATTCAATGCTGTATAAGCCGTGGCAATTCAGAGATCATACTCCTCATTCTATTACACTGAAGACCACGTATGATGAGCTGTTTTTAATTGCAAAGGAACGATCCTTTATCCGCCCGAATTTCAAAGCAGACCGGGACACGATACAGATTCCGAATCTTTTTGCGAAAATGATGGGTGTCACACGAGACAAGCGTGAATACTGGGATCGCATTCACACGTTAATGGAGGGGAAAGAGACGAAGACCATTCGCCATTTTCCTTTTACGAAAGAAGTGACATCGAATTATCAATTTCATTATCAGCATGCACTTTCTTCTAATGGAGAGATTGATCCTGACTTATTAATGAAAAGCAATGTGTGGCAGTTTTCTCATCTATATGAGGGCACGCAGCGTGCGATAGCAGAGGCGATATCTCGAATCTGTCAGCATCCGAAGCTATTAAAAGAAGGCAATGAAACCGAATTAGATGTCCGTATTTATTTATTCAAGCAGGTTCTGCATTTAAGCCAGGATCTCATTGGACTGATTCAAACCTTTGATTACGCACAAACCGTACCGAAAGTGATTTTATACCATACGGAATATAATGGTGAGCTGACTCGTTCTGATGCGGCCGCCCTGATTTTCCTAAATGAAATGGGTGTGGATCTCTTCGTATATCATCCAGCGGGATATCAGTGTATCGAACGGTATATCGATGAACAATTATTTGATACCCATTGGCTTGATGAGATGGTCATGAACCAGGAGTTTAAAGAGCCGTCCATCGTTAGAAAGTTATTTCAATCCATTAAAAACCGATAAGGAGATCAAAGCTTATGACAAATACAAACGGAAATGACATCATTTCAATTGATAAAGAGGAAATCACGATTGAGAAGGCAGACGATATTCGCGTTCAGCTTCGAAATGAACCAGAAGTGCAAAATATTGCGAGACAGATCGATGCGAAAAATCAGCTGGAACTGCTTGAATACGGTAAACAGCCAGCCGTTGAAATCTCTAAGTTCTCTGATCGTATCCTTTCAATGATGCGTTCAACAAGTGTCACTGACTCAGGAACAATGCTGACGCAGCTTGGTAAGATTATGGATCGCTTTGATAAAAATGATTTTGACGAACCGAAGGGTGGTTTGTTGTCAAAAATCTTTAAGCGCGGCGGCAGCATGATCGAAAAGATTTTCAGTAAATATCAAACGCTCGGTGCAGAAATTGAAAAAATTAATGTGGAAATTAGTAAATATAAAGATGAAATGACCAAATCGACTGTGACGCTTGAAGAAATGTATGAGCATAACATTCAATACTATTTGGAGCTGGAAAAGTATGTCGTAGCCGGTCAAATGAAAATCGAAGAATTAAAGCAATTGGTTCCTTCATATGAAGAAAAAGCAGCTAGTGGAAACCAGCTGGCACAAATGGAGCTTGATACGCTTCGTAATGGCATTCAAGCGCTTGAAGAGCGTGTGTATGACCTTGATATGGCACGAATGGTGGCGCTTCAAACGGCACCGCAAATCCGTTTGCTTCAGCGTGGGAATACGAAATTAATCGGTAAAATCAACTCTGCCTTCATCATCACGATTCCAATTTTCAAAAATGGAATCATTCAAGCTGTTACAGCGAAGAGACAAAAGCTTGTGGCTGATTCTATGAGTGAGCTGGATAGAAGAACAAATGAAATGCTGAAACGAAATGCTGAAAACATTTCAAGTCAAAGTGTGGAGATTGCCAAATTATCTGGCCGTCCAAGCATCGACATTGAAACGATCGAATCTTCCTTTAATACAATTGTACAAGGGATGAAAGAGACGAAACAGATTGAAGAAGAGAACAAGCGATTACGCGAAGATGGAACAAAACGTATGCTTGAGCTTCAAGATAATATTAAGCGGGCTGCCCTAGAGTCCTAAAAAAACAAGCTGTCTGTAACTAAAGTTGCAGGCAGTTTTTTTATGAATTTAAATAAAATTTGAGGAAAAAGGTTTTTATGTGACCATTTTCGGGTAAATCCTGTTAAGGGGAATGGTTCGCCCATGATTCAAAAAACCGCTATGACGAGGATTCGACTTATTTTTTAGCACAATTAGGAATTTCCAGTAAAATATTGTCTGATGAGAGGAAATACCCCGTAAAATATGTAGTTTATGAAGCATTCTATAGGATTTACGAGTAATACGGCGTATAAACTCTAATGACCAGACCTCTATATGGAATTCATACATATTGTGGGGAAATAAGCGAATTCTAAAGATTGTTCGCATCATAACGCTTATGTTACGGTTATAAAGATGCTAATTTGGAGGGAAAATATGAATTCTGAAGAGAGAAATATCAAAATCAAGATAAATAATGTATCTAAAATTTTCGGTAAAAATGCTAAAAAAGCATCTCAAATGCTTGAAAAAGGGAAAACAAAAAGAGAGATCCTAAAAGAGACCGGCGCAACAGTTGGTGTCAATCGAGCAAATTTTGATGTGTATGACGGCGAGATATTTGTCATCATGGGGCTATCAGGGAGCGGAAAGTCCACACTTGTGCGGATGCTAAACAGGTTAATCGAACCAACCTCCGGTGAAATATATATTGATGGGGATATGATAACAAATATGTCAAAGGATCAATTGCGTGAAGTCAGACGGAAAAAGATCAGCATGGTTTTCCAAAACTTCGCATTGTTCCCGCACCGTACAATTCTTGAGAACACTGAGTATGGTCTTGAATTGCAAGGTGTCGATAAAGAAGAGCGCAGACCAAAAGCGCTTGAATCTTTAAAGCTTGTTGGACTTGAAGGCTTTGAAGAGCAATATCCAAATCAATTAAGTGGTGGTATGCAGCAGCGTGTTGGATTGGCACGTGCGTTAGCAAATGACCCTGACATTTTATTAATGGATGAAGCATTCAGCGCACTAGATCCATTAATTCGTAAAGATATGCAGGATGAATTGCTTGAGCTTCATACATCTGTAGGAAAAACGATCATTTTCATTACCCATGATTTAGATGAGGCGCTTCGTATTGGTGACCGCATTGTCCTCATGAAGGACGGAAATATCGTTCAAATCGGAACACCAGAAGAAATTCTGATGAACCCATCGAATGAATATGTTGAACGCTTCGTTGAAGATGTTGACCTTTCTAAAGTATTAACCGCTGGTCATATTATGAAACGTGCAGAAACAGTTCAGATCGATAAAGGGGCACGTGTTGCGCTTACGCTCATGAAAAACCTTGGGATTTCGTCTATCTATGCAGTAGATAAGAAAAAGCATTTATTAGGTGTCATTTCTGCCCAAGCAGCGAAAAAGGCAGCAGAAACGGGAGCGTCGCTTGAAACGGTTCTCGATAAAGAATTTACGACAGTGTTGGAATCTACGTATTTGACAGAGATCTTTGATGCGGTGTCTGATGCGAACATTCCGATTGCCGTTGTTGATGAGAAAAACAGAATGAAGGGCATTGTGGTCAGAGGTGCATTGATTGGTGCATTATCAGGAAATGATGAGTATATCAACATGTCTTCTAACAAGCTAGAGGAAATTAAAGCACAAGAGCCTTCTGCACAGGAGGTAGAATAAGATGTTTAGTATGAGTGATTTACCTAGAATTCCGTTCGCGGAATATATCGATCAATTTGTTGACTGGTTAACATTAACGTTTGGTGGTTTCTTTGATGGCATCACAAATGGATTAGCAGGAACAGTAAATGGGATTGTGGCAGCACTTGGCGTCATTCCATCCATTATTTTAACCCTTATCTTTGCCGGCATTGCTTGGTGGATCAGTACAAGAGGAGTTGCTCTTTTCACACTTATTGGATTTTTACTGATCGACTATTTAGGCTACTGGCATCCAATGCTTCAAACACTTGCGCTCGTTTTGACCGCTGTGGTCATTTCCATTGTGATTGGGGTTCCGATCGGTATTTGGGCATCACAGAAGGAAACTGTGCGTAAAATTGTGACACCTATTTTAGATTTAATGCAGACAATGCCTGCATTCGTTTATCTATTACCAGCGATCTTCTTCTTTAATATTGGGGTTGTTCCTGGGGTTGTGGCATCGGTTATCTTCTCCATGCCGCCAACGATTCGTATGACCATTCTCGGTATTAAACAAGTACCGGCTGATTTAATTGAAGCTACCGAAGCATTTGGTTCAACGACATTCCAGCGTTTATTCAAAGTTCAGCTTCCACTTGCAACAAAAACCATCTTAGCTGGTATTAACCAAAGTATCATGCTGGCTCTATCAATGGTCGTCATTGCGGCAATGGTAGGTGCACCAGGACTTGGTTCAGAAGTATATAGTGCGGTAACGCAGCTGAAAACAGGTATTGGTTTTGAAGCAGGTATTGCCATTGTGATTGTGGCGATTACACTTGACCGTATTACCCAAAACATTAAAACGAAAAAAACCAGGGGGAATGCTTAATGTGGAAAAAGTCTCTCTACATTGGGATGACCGCCCTGCTTGTCTTTTTACTAGCCGCTTGCGGTGCGCAGACAGATTCAAATGCGAGTGCTGCTCAGCAGGTGAATAAAACCATTATCGGAATCGATCCTGGTTCAGGGATTATGGCACTGACAGATCAAGCGAAAAAGGATTACGGCTTAGAGGATTGGACGGTTGTGTCTGCATCAAGTGCAGCCATGACGGCAACGCTCAAAAAATCTTACGACCGTAAAAAGCCAATCATCATCACTGGATGGAATCCACACTGGATGTTTTCCCGCTATGATTTAAAATATTTAGATGATCCAAAAAAATCTTACGGTGAAGCGGAAGAAATTCATACGATTTCACGTAAAGGCTTTGCAAAGGATCAGCCGGAAGCAGCCAAAATGCTTAGTCAGTTTAAATGGTCTCAAGATGACATGGGCGAAGTCATGATTGATATCCAAGATGGTGTGAAACCAAAGGATGCCGCCTTAAAATATGTGAAAAAACATAAAGACCAAGTAGCGAAATGGACAAAAGGCGTGAAAAAGTCGAATGGTGGAAAAGTCAATCTTGCCTACGTTGCATGGGATAGTGAGATTGCAAGTACCAATGTTGCGGCAGAAGTATTGCGTGAACTCGGGTTTACGGTGACTTTGACTCAGGTTGAAGCAGGTCCAATGTGGACAGCAATTGCAACCGGAAGTGCGGATGCATCATTATCCGCTTGGCTGCCAAATACGCATAAAACGTATGCAGCGAAGTTTAAAGGAAAATATGATGACCTTGGTACAAGTATGAAAGGTCTTCGAATGGGGCTAGTTGTTCCAACATATATGAAGAACGTAAACTCCATTGAAGATTTGAAAAAATAGTCAATGATATAGTGGTTCCCTTATAATAGAAGGGAGCATGTTGAAAAAGCAGTCTGCTCAAAAAGCGGCTGCTTTTTTCTTATATAGAAGGATGGAGTTGTCGAGCGATGGATAAGTCAATCATGATTTTTCTGCATGGTGGAGGAGTAAGCAGCTGGATGTGGCAGGAGCAGGTTGAAATATTGAAGGACACGTATGAATGCTTTGCCCCTGATCTCATTGGACACGGGACAAGAGCAAAAGAACAGATATTTTCAATGAATGAAAGCACCCGTGAAGTCATCTCATGGATCAAGGAAAATGCGAATGGCCGTCAAGTGATTCTGATTGGATTTTCTTTAGGTGCGCAGATTGCCGTTGATGTGTTATCAAGAGAGCCGGATATCGTAGACATAGCCGTCATCAATAGCGCCCTTGTGATGCCTTTGCCATGGCTCCATTTCATGGTGAGACCCCTCTTGCCACTGACGTATCCATTATTAAAGAAAGATTGGTTTATCCAGCTCCAAGCTGAAAAGATGGGGCTCTCGCAACATGTACTGCATCATTATGCGGCGGAATCGAAACATCTGCAAAAGAAAACCCTTCTTACGATGTTTCAAGAAAACCTCCATTACAAGCTCCCTGACACGTTCCAGCAAGCGAAGGCACGCATTCTTGTCACAGTGGGAGAAAAAGAAAAAGGCGTTATGAAACGGTCAGCAAAAAAAATAACGAATTCACATCCGAAGGCAACAGGTGTCATCGTTCCCGGTATTGGACATACATTTACTTTTGAGAAGAAAGAACTTTTTACAGAAATGATCAAATGTTTTATAGAGGCACGTGCATTACCAGTCGAATTAAAGGAAATCCAGTAGCCGCGCCAATCAATAAGTGAAGACGAGCATAAAAGGGGCGCCAGTCTCTTTGAATCTGTATGATATAGGTATAAAACGCTTACAGTATGTGTGCCATAGAAGGAGGAGCTATGAGTAAAAACTATATCATATTCGGTGCAAGTCAAGGATTAGGAGATGCTTTTGTAAAGGGTCTCCCTTCAAGTGGAGATACAGTTTGGATTGTGTCGCGTAGTGAACCAAGCAGTTTGAGCATAGATGACGGTGTACATAGAATTTGGCTGAAAATCGACTTATCAAGCCGAACGCATATCCCTTATATGCTTGAAGCCCTTGAGAACCAGACGATTGATGTACTCATCTATAACGTCGGTTTATGGGAAAAACGAGGCTTTGAAGACGATTATTCCTTTGATCACGATCAGCCAGAGGCTATTGCACATTTAATCAATGTGAATGTGACCTCAACCATAACATACATCCAGGCACTGCTTCCGCACGTAAGGAAATCAGAGAATGGGAAAATCATCGTGATTGGCTCAACGGCCGGACTCGACCATACAAACCTGCCGCAAGTCTCGTTTGTTGCATCTAAATTTGGCCTGCGCGGAATTGTGAATGCACTGAGAGAGCATGTGAGGAAAGATAAAATATCCGTCACCTGTATCAATCCAGGAGAGCTGGCGGCGGAGGTTCCGTATGAGGATGGAGCCGAAAAGGCCATCACTCTATATGATGAAACGAGAATCCCTGTCCAGGATATTGTGGAGCTTGCGAGATGTGTGATTCATTTATCAAGGGTATCTTGCGTAAAAGAAATCAACGTTCCAGCCATGGCAGATCTGAATGCATAATATAAAGCAGACCACCCGCTTGATGAGAAGGCGGGTGGCTTTTTCATTTATGATGAATGCTGCTGGAGTGTTTGATAGACAGCTTCGGTCAAAATCTCAATGCCGGTAAAGATTGCAGAGCGGTCGAAGGTCATATACGGATGATGAAGACCAGGCTTTAAATCACAGCCTAAACCGAGCATCGTGGATTTGATATGCGGAAGCTTTGCTGCATAAAAGTGAAAGTCCTCTCCACCTGTTGTGACAATCGGGGGATCAAGCTGCTCTTTACCTAAAACCTGTTCAATTGCATGAGACATGATCTGGACAGCTTCCTCATTTAAGGTGGCGGCAGGCAGACGATGGTCTGTTGAAAGTGTAATGGAAGCGCCAAAGGCATCCGCTACAGAATGAACCGCTCTTTCAATTTCTTTTTCTAGCTCATCCATTACTTCGTTTGTTTGCGCCCTTACATCTAATGTAAAAGAAGCTTTCCCTGGGATGATGTTTGAGCTGCCCCCGCCAGCATGTAAATTGGTCATTTTGACAGAATGCGCGACTCTTGGATCGACATGGATATGCGCGAGTCTCTGCACTAGAGTTGAAGCCACTTCTATTACGTTGACGCCAAGATGTGGGCGTGCGCCGTGCGCTTCCTCGCCAATAATGGTGCCGACGTAATGATTACTTGATCCGTGCAAAATAGCAGGAGCGCAGCGTCCGTTTAATGTTTCTTGAATTGGGCGCACATGTACGCCATATAAGTAATCGACATCTGCGAGCACACCTTTTTCAATCATTTTCAGCGCACCGCCGCCTCTTTCCTCAGCAGGCTGAAAGATGAAACGGATCGTGCCGTTCGGTCGTTCTTTTTCCTTTAATGCCATGAAGGTGCCAAGAGCCATTGTCATGTGTGCATCGTGGCCACATGAATGATTGGCTTGAAACTCACCATCTACTTCCTGCCAAAGTGCATCAATATCAGCTCTCACAGCGACCACTGGTGCGCCTTCTCCAATTTCACCGATCACCCCTGTACAGTCGTCAAATGTTTGAGTTTTGCAGCCCAATTTTTTCAATATATCTTCAATATAAGCGGTCGTTTCTGTTTCTTCCCAGCTGATTTCTGGGTGGGCATGCAAGTGTTCAAAGATGTCTGTCACGGTTTGTTTCATTTCGTTTGTCAAAGTTGTCATGAGAAGCCTCCTTGCTGACAGATAATCTGCCAAAACATTATTTTAGTGAAATAATATTGATCTTAAATATCAACAGTGTTTATAATATAACACATCATTTGATTATTCTGAAAATTAAGTGAAATTCCGATCGGGACAAAGGGGTTTTGACACATGAAAACAGCGACAGTATCAGCACCAGAGAAACAAAAACGAAAACTTCAAATGCCAGATGCGTATGTTCTCTTATTTATGATTGCACTGATTTGTACAATAGCAACGTATTTTGTACCAGCGGGTGAGTTTGACCGAAAGACATCTGGGGAGATCACAACAGCCGTTCCTGGCAGCTATCACCGTATTGATCAATCACCAGTAAGTCCAGTTGGCTTTTTTACAGCGATACAAGAAGGAATGGTAGGGTCCTCTTCTATTATTTTTCTGATTCTATTTACGGGCGGAACCATTGCCATTCTGGAGAAGACAGGTGCTATTAACGGGATGATTCACCATGTCATCAGCCGGTTTCAAACGAAGCAATTATTGTTTATTTGTATTGTTGGGGGATTATTTTCAGTCCTTGGAACGACCGGAATTGTCGTGAACTCTGTCATTGGGTTTATTCCAATCGGCATCATTGTAGCACGATCCTTGAAATGGGATGCTGTGGCAGGAGCTGCTGTCATATACATCGGCTGTTATGCAGGATTTAACGCAACGATTTTATCTCCATCTCCATTAGGTTTATCACAAACGATTGCAGAGCTGCCGATCTTTTCCGGCATTGGCCTGCGTGTCATTATTTATCTTTGTTTTCTTATTTCTAGTATTGTGTACATCTATTTATATACAAGACGTCTGAAGAATAAAGAAAAGGGAAGCATTCTTGGCGATCAATGGTTTCCTGCTAAGGGGCTTGGCGGAGCCGATGCGGAATCTGTGGACAAGCCTGCATTTACTGGCAGACATAAGCTGATTTTAGCAGTGTGCGGATTGTCACTTGGAGGTTTCTTATATGGCGCACTTCAGCTTGGCTGGACCGATAAGGAAATGGCGGGTGTGTTCATTTTTATGGCTATCGCTGCTGGACTGCTCGGCGGTTTAGCGGCGAATGATATTGCGAAAACGTTTATTATCGGGTGCCAAAGCCTTGTATACGGCGCACTTATTGTTGGGATGGCACGCTGTATTTCGGTCATTTTAGAAAACGGGAAGCTGCTTGATACAGTGGTTAATGGCTTGGCGAGTATGCTGACAGGCTTTAGTCCAATCGCTGGTGCGATCGGGATGTATATTGCGAGTGCGCTTCTTCACTTTTTGATTTCATCAGGATCAGGAGAAGCTGTTGTCTTTATCCCGATTCTTGCGCCGCTCGCTGATTTAATGGGTATCACAAGACAGGTAGCTGTAGAAGCAGTGATGCTTGGCGAAGGGGTAGTCAACTGTATCAATCCGACTTCTGGTGTATTGATGGCTGTGCTTGCTGCAAGTGGTATACCTTATGTAAAGTGGCTGCGTTTTATGGTGCCGCTTGCCCTTATTTGGTTTGTCATCGGTCTTGTATTTATTTGTATCGGGGTCATGATCAACTGGGGACCTTATTAAATATGTAGGAAGCTGCCGACGAGCGTTTGGCAGCTTTTTTCTTGTGGAAATATGTATGGAGCCAGCGCTTTGAAAGCACAATAAATGTGTTCACAAATTCGCTACATATTTTTTTTGAGCAGTCCCCTTGCAAAAGTTTGTGAAGTGTTGCACAATAAGAATGTGAAATACTTCACATAAGAAAAGCAGCCTAGTTTTACTCAGGAGGATGAGATAAATGACAAACGAAAAAGTAAACAAAGTAGCCCTTATTGGAGCAGGTTTCGTCGGCAGCAGTTATGCCTTTACATTAATAAATCAAGCAATCACAGATGAATTGGTTGTCATCGATTTGAATCAAGACAAAGCAATGGGTGACGTGATGGATTTAAACCATGGAAAAGCATTTGCCCCGCATCCTGTGAATACATGGTATGGAGATTATGAGGATTGTAAGGATGCAGATATCGTCTGTATCTGTGCTGGTGCAAACCAAAAGCCAGGTGAAACAAGACTTGACCTTGTTGAGAAAAATTTAAATATATTTAAAGGCATTGTAGAAAACGTAATGAAAAGTGGATTTGATGGTATTTTCTTAGTTGCCACAAACCCAGTGGATATTTTGACATATGCGACTTGGAAATTCAGTGGTCTTCCAAAAGAACGAGTGATTGGCAGTGGTACGACGCTTGATACGGCAAGATTTAGATACATGCTTAGTGAGTATTTTGAAGCAGCGGCACACAACGTGCATGCTTACATCATAGGCGAGCATGGAGATACAGAGCTTGCTGTTTGGAGTCATGCGAATATCGGAAGTGTACCAATTACAGAATTAATGAAGAGAAATGAGCAATACAAACAAGAAGACTTAGATGAAATCATGGAAAATGTTCGTCATGCCGCTTACCAAATCATTGAGAAAAAAGGCGCCACTTATTACGGCGTAGCAATGAGTTTAGCCCGCATTACAAGAGCGATCCTGCACAATGAAAACAGCATTTTAACTGTCAGCACTTACTTAGATGGAGAGTACGGAGCAGAAGATGTCTACATTGGTGTACCAGCCCTTGTGAATCGAAATGGTGCAACAGAAGTGATGGAGCTTGCTCTGGATGATACGGAGAAAGAAAAATTTGCACACAGTGTAAATGTGTTAAAAGAGATTTTGGCTCCTCATTTTTAATCAATCAAAAGCAACCTATCTGAGCAGAAAAGGATGAATCACTATGTGGCAGCAAATATATGATCCGTTTGGTAATGAATTCGTCAGTGCATTGGTGGCAATGCTCCCAATCTTGTTTTTCCTTCTTGCATTAACCGTTTTTAAGCTAAAAGGTGTTTTAGCCGCTTGTTTTACCTTAATCGTCAGTTTTGTAACAGCTGTTTTCTTCTTTCATATGCCAGTTGAAAAAGCATTATCTGCTGTGCTGCTCGGTATATCTAATGGGCTGTGGCCGATTGGATATATCGTCATCATGGCGGTATGGCTCTATAAAATTGCCGTGAAATCTGGTAAGTTCGATGTCATTCGATCTAGTATTGCAGGAATCTCTCAAGATCAACGTCTTCAGCTCTTATTAATTGGTTTTAGTTTTAACGCATTTTTAGAGGGCGCTGCTGGGTTTGGTGTACCGATTGCGATCAGTGCCGCTCTCTTAACAGAGCTTGGGTTTAAACCGCTGAAAGCTGCGATGCTCTGCTTAATTGCCAATGCTGCGTCTGGTGCATTTGGTGCTGTAGGCATTCCAGTGATTACAGGGGCGCAAATGGGCAATATGACGCCGCTTGCGTTATCTCAAACCCTTGTATATACGATCCCGTTTATTTCATTCTGTATTCCGTTTCTCCTTATTCTGATTGTAGATGGATTGAAAGGAATCAAAGAAACTCTGCCAGCCTTACTTGTTGTGAGTGGTACCTATGCCATTTTGCAAGCTGTCACAATGGTGACGATGGGTCCTGAGCTTGCCAATATTATTTCTGCCTTAGCAAGTATGGGAGTTTTGGCTTTATTTCTTCGGAAATGGCAGCCAAAACACATTTATCGTGAAGAAGGAGCGCCAGATATTGAACAGAAACAAACGTATCGCGGCGTTGAAATACTGAAAGCATGGTCTCCGTTCTATATTTTAACTGCTGTTATTACGGTATGGAGTCTGCCGGCATTTAAAGCATTGTTTGCTGTAGGAGGACCGCTTAACTGGACGACCATTTTAGTGAAAATGCCATTTTTACATCAGCAAATTGTGAAATTACCACCAATTGCACAAACGGAAACACCTATTGATGCGATCTTTAAAATTGATGTCATCAGTGCCACGGGTACTGCCATTCTGATTGCGGTGATGCTGACAGGGCTGTTTAGCAGACATATTACATTAACAGAAGGCGCTGTCTGCTTAAAAGCAGCGGTGAAAGAGCTTTGGGTTCCTGTTCTTACTATTTGTTTTGTTATGGGCTTTGCCAACCTTGCGAACTTTGCTGGACTAAGTTCAGCGATTGGACTTGCTCTTGCCAAAACGGGCGATTTGTTCCCGCTTGTCAGCCCGGTGCTTGGCTGGATCGGCGTGTTTATTACGGGGTCTGTCGTGAGTAACAACGCCTTATTCGGTAACCTTCAAGCGGTCACTGCTTCTCAAATCGGTTCACAGGCAGGTTTGTTAATTGGGGCGAATACGACCGGTGGTGTGATGGCGAAATTAATTTCTCCACAATCAATCGCTATCGCTACAGCAGCTGTTGGAGAAACAGGGAAAGAATCTGAGCTCTTCAAAAAGACCGTGAAGTACAGCTTCATCTTGCTCGGTATTGTATGTATATGGACATTCATTCTCGCTCAATTTGTATAGGTTGATAGATAGGTATAAAAAAGACTGAGAGAGATCTCAGTCTTTTTCTTTATGTAGATTCTCTTGTCACGAGCCGGGTAGGCAGCTGGATATGTTCGCGCTGTAATGGTTTTTGATCTTGCAGGAGTGCGATCATTTGCTGTACAGACCGCTGGCCAAGCTCTACGATCGGTATGTCAATTGTGGTGATCGTTGGAGCTGTCACCTCACAAATGTCTTGGTTGTCATAGCCGATGACAGCTAGATCCCCTGGGATTTGATAGCCGTATGAAATAGCCTGTTTAATGAGTCCTGCTGCGACTTGATCATTGCCGGTGAAAATGGCATCAGGCGCTTCCTTCATATGATGGATGACCTCCATTAAGCGAAAGCCGTCTTCAATGGTAAAAGCCTCTCCAAACAGCCAATCATCCTGCAGCGGCAAACCGTGAGCTGAGAGTGCATCAAGATATCCCTGTTTCCTTTGTTTCTGCGCTTCACTGCTTTCTGTATCAAAGCAAAACCCAATCGATTTTCGCCCCGACCGAATCAAATAGTCCACCGCTTTATAGGCGGCTTCCCGTTCATCGTAGCCAATAATCGGGATGTTTGCTGTTTGGTGATATTCATTTGCCATGACAATGGGGCCGTTCGTTAAAAATGGCTCAATTTTCTCCCATGTATTTTCTAACGCACCCAATATAACCCCATCTACTTCTTTTCTTTTTAATAATTGAAGCCCTTCAAGCTCTAATGCTTCTTGATAAAACGTCTGGAGCACGATGGTTTTATATCCTTGATCCAGTGCTTCCTTTGAAATGCCTTTAATCAATTGTGCAAAAAAAGGATGGTCCACAGCTGGAACAGACACAGCAATGGTTTTTGTCTGATGTGACCTTAGTGTGCGGGCTGCTGAACTCGGTGTATATTCCATTTCTTTCATCACCTGTAAAATGAGCTGCCGCTTTTCTTCTGACACATATGGGTGATGGTTTAGCACTCTGGAAACGGTGGTGGTTGAAACCCCGCAGCGCTTGGCAATTTCATAAATTGTACACATATTAACAAATCCTTTACACAAAGTTATTGTTCTGAAATCGATAACATCATTTACAATGTGAAACAAGTTAAATATTAACAAAAGGAATTGATTAATTGGAGGGAATGGAATGCAAATATTGACGAAGATATCAGGTAAAAGCAAGGATTATCTTCCTTTGCTGGATATGATCAATCAAGGTGTTCAAGTTAAGGCTGATTCAGTTGAAAAGCATCTAGCAAATGAAAAACTGGTGTCGTTCCTTGAGCAAGATATAGAGCGCACAGGTTTGGAAAAAATTCTCTTCCATTATAAACAAAATAAGGAAAAAAAGATACCGTTTCTGCCAGTTGACAAACTGATTTCAGAAGATGAAATCGATGATATTATGCAGGTGCTGAAGGGAGTATTGAGCTCTGGCCGTTTTACTTCAGGGCCATATATTCCGACATTTGAAAAGGCGATTGCTGAGTACTTAGGGAAAAAATATGTCATTGCCACGTCAAGTGGAACAGATGCATTGATGATCAGTCTCATATCAGCAGGCGTCCATCCAGGAGACGAGGTGATTTTGCCGGCCAATAGCTTTGCTGCAACAGAAAATGCAGTGCTTGCCATTGGGGCTGTTCCGGTATATGCCGATATTGATCCTGAAACCTACTGCCTCTCACCGAGTGAAATAGAGAAGCATATCACAGATAAAACGGTATGCATTCTACCGGTTCATTTATATGGAAAGCAAGCGGATATGAAGGAGATTTCGGCGATTGCGAAACAGCATGGGCTGAAAATCATTGAAGACGGTTGTCAGGCGATTGGCAGCAGCGGCCTTGGCGCTTATGGAGATGGACTTGTTCTCAGCTTTAATCCATACAAAAACCTTGGGGTCTGCGGAAAGGCAGGAGCCATCGCTACAAATGATGAGGCCCTAGCGGAAAAATGCATGGAGATCAGCTATCACGGCTTTGAAGCTGGAAAGAAAAATGTCAAACGCAGTGACTACGGCTTTAATTCGAAAATTGATAATTTGCAGGCAGCAATCGGACTCGAACGAATGAAGTATTTAGGATTGCAAAACTTTAAACGTTTTTATTTAGCCAAGCGATACATTGACCAGCTGCAAACGCTTGAGGATGAAGGATATATGAAGCTCCCGACGCTGACAGATGATCATGTATGGCATCTATTCCCGATTAGAGTGCTGAAGGGAGACCGAGATGAACTGGCAGCGAAATTGCTGGAAATGGGCATAGAGACGGATGTCTATTACCCGGTTCTATCGCATCAGCATCAAACAAATCTTGTTTCTCAAAAATATAGACAAACGACACTTCCACACACGGAAAAAGCAGCGCAGCAATTACTTCACTTGCCGCTTTATCCAGGAATGCCGCTGCAAGATCAGGAGAAGGTCATTGAGGGGGTTCATCATGTTATCAAGTCTTCCATTCAATAAAAAACTGCTGAATCTGCCGAAGAATCCGCAGTGGATCGTCTTCTGTGATTTTGATGAAACGTATTATTCTCACGGAATGACAGAGGAGCAGAGAGCGGATGTCAAGCGGCTGGAAGCCTTTGTAGCAGAAAAGAGTGAAGCGGGACAGCTCTTGCTGGGCTGGGTGACGGGAAGCAGTCTCGATTCTGTCACGAGCAAAATGGAAAAAGGCGGGTTTCATCAATTCCCGCATTTCATTGCGTCGAACTTAGGGACTGAGATTGTATATACGTCGGATGCTCATTTTGGACAGCCAGATGCAGAGTGGATGAAGCGGCTGGATGCACAGGGCTTTTCAGATGAAAAAATCGAAGACATCCTGCAAACCATCCGAGAAAAGGGCATTTCCCTTAGACCGCAAACGCAGCTGGGCAGTTCAGGGTATAAGAAGAATTTCTATTATCAGGAGCAGGATGAACGGACAGATCTTCATCATCTATCATTTATCCAAACACTGGCTAAAGAGCGAGGCGTGGCGGTCAACATCAACAAATGCAACCCGCTTGCAGGAGATCCTGCGGATTGCTATGATGTCGATTTTTTACCAGTCGGAACAGGGAAGGATGAAATTGTCCGTTTTATGCTGAACCAATATGATTTATCGAAAGATCAAGGCTTTGCCTTTGGTGATAGCGGGAACGATTTGCGGATGCTTCAATCCGTCACACACGGTTTCCTTGTCCAAAATGCTACAGCCGAAGCAAAACGGCACCATCACCAAATTTGTCATCATGGGTATGCAAAAGGAATCTATGAAACACTGAAAACAGTGATGTATAAACATGAGGAGGCACATTCATGAAGAAAATTGGAATTGTTGGAGCAGGGAATATTGCAAAAGCACATGCAAGAGCATTATCAACGATCAAAGGTGCAGAATTATCCGGTGTCTATGATTTGCATGAGTCGGTCGCACAGGGATTCATTAAACAGTACGGCGGTCGTGTGTATTCAAGTATCGAGACACTGGCAGATGCATCTGATGGATTGATCATTGCATCCCCTAATTTTTGTCACAAGGACCATGCCCTTCAGTCGCTAAGAGCAGGACAGCCGATTTTATGTGAAAAACCGATGGCTGTGTCGCTGAAGGAAGCGAAGGAAATGGTGGAGACAGCCAAACAGTTCCAAGTTCAAGCCAGTATGGGCTTTAACTATCGTTATTTATCCTTTGTAAATATATTGAAGAACTTGATTGCCAACGGTGAATTAGGCCGCATTTTAACCGTCAGAACTCATTTTAAGAAAAACAGTGCCCTTAGAAGAAAGACTTTTTCATGGAGAGACAGCGGTGAAAGTCTGCGTACGAGCGGTGCACTAGGGGATCTTGGCATTCATTTGATTGATATGCTGTGGTACTTATTTGGCAGTGAAATGAAGAAAGAATCACTTAACACCAAGATGCTGACACATGTAAAGGAAAAAGAAGAGAAAAAGGTTCAGGTGGATGATCATACCGAAATTTTCGGGCAGATGGAGAATCAAGTGTTCTTTCATTTGGTGACATCCAAAAGCACGCAGCCTGAGGAATGTGGATTTAGTGTAGAAGTCGTTGGTCATGACAAGGTATTCAAATACCATACGAACATGAAAAACGAATATGAGATCAGTGATGGATTGTGTGTGGAGCGTCATCAAATGCCGCAAACCTTGCTGACAGATCCGCCAAATGAATTTTACGGATGGTCCGATACATTCCGTGATCAGCTGATGCATTGGGTGAATACAGATCCATACCCATCTCATATGAAGGTCGCTGATTTTGAAGATGGTTATCGCGCACAGGCTGCGCTCAATACATGCTTTGAGAGGGAAGAGGCAGTCGTCTCTGCCCAGGCATATTAAAGAGGTGGAGCGGAGGATGTGATGACTCCGCTCCTTTTTAGAGGAAGTGAAAAGATGAAAAAGGTATTTTATTTTGGCTGTGTCTTTTATTTTTTTATTGGGACCATTCATGTGTTTTTTGGCAGCTTAACGCCTTATTTGCTGTCGAGTTACGATAAGGGTCCCGGGGAATTATCATCTTTAATTTTTTTTCAGTTTATTGGTTTTTTGACAGGTGTTCTGTTATCCCCCATTTTAGTGAGAAAAAAAGGCTATGGCGCTGTGCTGACGATGGGTCTTTTGCTGATGATCGGCTCACTTCTGCTGGGGCTGTTGGTGCCGGGCTGGACAACGCTTGTGCTGGCAGGTTTTTTTCTTGGGAGCGGCGCAGGCAGTCTTGAGACAACAGCCGGTGCGTATGTCATTTCGATGGCTAATAGTGCAAAGCGTATCAGTATTATGGAGGTCTTCTTTGGATTAGGTGCGCTGTTATTTCCGCTAGTGATTCTGCTGACTGTCACAGAACAGACATGGCAGTATGTGTTTTTATTTCAGGTGGGTGCGCTGACATTTTTCCTTATGCTCTGGCTTGTTTTTATGAACAAGCTGCCTCATGGGCAGATGGCTGCCCCTTCCAGAGGCGGGACGCGGAAGCCGTCCTTACTTGTTGATCGAAACAATCGAATGATCGTGGTCATTATGATTTGCTTTGCCTTTTTCTACGCAGGGATTGAAACGAATTTTGCGAACTTTTTGCCGTCCATCATGCTGGAAAAAGGGGGAGAAAATTGGGGCCTCTTTGCGGTCTCTACTTTCTGGACAGCGATCGTCATCGGCAGAACCGTAATTGCGAGAAAGGCTGATCAGCTGCATCCGCTGCGTTTTTTAAAGCTAAGTGCATCACTGATGATTTTGCTGCTTGTGATATTCGCTCTGACAACCCACATTACCGCGCAGCTGATTCTCATCTTTTTCATCGGCCTTTGCGCAGCTGGCATGTTCCCAATCGCACTGACAGCGTCTGCCTTAATGATTGAAAATGCCATCGATGAGGCGACAAGTTATTTTATTGCAGCCGCGAGCTTAGGCGGAGCCTGCTTGTCCTTTTTGATTGGATTTAGTCTGGAATGGGCAGGAGCGGCAAGTGCGGTCTTTGTATTTGCCTTCTTAGCTGTTCTTCTGTTTGCAGCTGCGATTCAAATGAATCGTTCTAAGAAAAAAGAAACGGTACACGCGCAGCAGTCGGCACTGAAAGCAGATCGCTAAGCGGATGACCCAGCGGCTAGTCCACCTGAAATGATGACAAAGGACTTGTACTAAAACGCAGAAAGTTTGAATAACATGTACAAGTCAGCATCAAAAGGAGGACGTCTATGTGGCGGTGTTTTTTGGTTATATCTTTTTAGGGTTGTCACTTTCAGCGCCTGTTGGGCCAGTCAATGCAGCCCAAATCGACAGAGGGATTAAAAGTGGATTTTGGCATGCGTGGATTTTTGGTGTGGGAGCTATGGCTGCGGATATTGTCTATATGCTTCTCATCTATTTTGGTGTCGCCCAGCTTTTGACTGCACCTCTTGTAAAAACCTTTTTGTGGCTGTTCGGCTTTTTCGTTCTGACCTATACCGGCATTGAAAGTCTGCGTAAAATCAATTTACAGGAGAGTCCGAAAAAGGATAGCGGAAACACATCAGTTGGCCATTCGTTCATGACCGGATTTTTCATTTCTTTATCTAATCCGCTCAGTATTTTGTTTTGGCTTGGCATCTACGGCAGCATCTTAGCCAATACGATCGAAAAGTATGGAGCTTCCCAAATGCTCATGTACAGTATGGCTATTTTTATCGGCATGCTGATCTGGGATTTCAGCATGGCGCTGCTTGCTAGTTCGTTCAGGCGTTATTTAAGTGAACGTGTTTTACATGGCTTATCCGTTCTGGCAGGTCTATCGTTACTTGGTTTCGGCGCCTATTTTGGGTATCAAGGGATTATGGCGTTGATTGGGTAGAAAAACAGACTGACACATTCAGTCTGTTTCAGCGCGCGGACAAACCCTCGCATTCTTTGTCAGTCCTGCGCTTCGGTGCTCACGAATGTCAAATTCGCTCCGCTCCGATGCTCGCCCTTCCTAGGGCTGCAAAGGTTTTCGATCACGCTGAAAAGAAGACAAAGGGCTAAAATAAAAAATCATTTTAGCCCTTTGTCAATAATCTGAAGCAGACTGACACATTCAGTCTGTTTTTTGTAAGGATTGACAGACATAACACATTCTTGAATAATGATGGAATAGAAAATGGATTGAAGGAGCTTCTGCTATGCGACTGTTTTTGCCAGTATTCAACTATGTGTGTATGTTGATTTTATCAGTCATCACAGCAACATTCGTTTATACGTTTTTATTCATGCCGCCTGAAGTGGGCTTTAGTTATGTGGAGATGACCAGTCTGTTCATTTTGCTCGCTTATGTCATTTTTGCTGCACCGATTCAGCTTGTTTTACACCGGCATCCTAAGAGGTTTTCGAAGCCGTGACTTATTGATTTATTTTATTGCGGCATGGGTAGTTTGTTCGGCTTTGGCTTTATGGATTGATTATGGGCTTGTTGTGTTCATCAGCTATAAAGTCTATTTGTTTAGCTTCTGCGCAGCCCTTATTTATTGGGTGCTGGATTCCGTCTTTTTGATGGAGAATCCATCGTAGGTATGACGAAAGGCTCTCTATTAACTTTCACTAGTCTGATCATAGGAAACCCATCTTGTCATACGCTAGGAAGTCGTGGAAGGACAGTCACCACAGCCATTTGCACCTCATAGGCTATGGAGAAGACACTAAAACGAGGTGTAAGGAAATGGCCCAGCTGTATGCGAAAAGTTGCCTTGATCAAAATCTACGATCACTAGAAGAATGGAAGCAGGATGCTTTCACACAATTTGGCGAGATGGTAGGAGATGAAGCCGATACATTCCCTTGTGTACCCGGAAGACAGGGATTTTTTCTCGATCATTTACGCTATGGGTTTGTTGGTGACCCGAGGGAAGAGGAAGCGGTGGATGAATTAGCCCAGCTGCTGAGAGAATATCAAGGCTGTGCGAAAGAAACCGGTCAATATGCTTCATTTATCTGTTTTTTTGAAACACCGCAGGATTTAAAGGAAAGCTCGCTTGAAGAGTTTGAGCAGCAGTTTTGGTCGCTGCTTCAACGGCTGCATCATAAAGATGAAGAACCGTGGCCTGAGGAGATTTCGCTAGATACTCATCATCATGAGTGGGAGTATTGCTTCCATGGGGAAGCGTATTTTATTTTGTGTTCCACTCCTGCTCACAAACTCAGAAAAAGCCGCCACTTCCCTTATCTCTTGATGGCATTTCAGCCTAGATGGGTGTTTGAGAAATTGAATGGATCGACCAAGTTTGGACAAAAAATGAGCCAGCTCGTTCGCAAGCGGCTCAAAGCATATGATGAGGTCAGTGTTCACCCATCATTAAAATGGTACGGGGACCCGACCAATCATGAATGGAAGCAATACTTTCTCCCAGATGAAGAGGCGGAGAAACCAGCCTCCGCCAAATGTCCATTTACTGCATTAAAAAACATGATGAAATTATGATGCGGTCTGATCCTGCTTCCACTTTTTCCTCATAAATAGCACCATGATGGCAATCACTGCAATGATCCCAAGGCTGATAAAAAAGCCAGGTCGTCCGCTTGCCTCTGTTAATGTGCCTGATACAGCGGCTCCAATTAAGAGCAGCGCAAGAATCATTTCGCACGTTTGGCGGGTGGATGGCTTGGATAGCTTTTTACTTGAGAACAGAATAAAAATCCATGTGTACAGCAAGGTAAGACCGGCTGCTGTTGTGAGATGCTCGTAGATGTGTTTGGACAAAAAGAGTGCAAGCAAAATCGAGACAATTAAGCCAGCAGCAGTTAAGATAATCGAAGACCATCTCACATGCGAAGGATCTTTTTGTTTAAAACAAGCAGGTGCATCCTGATGCTCTGACATTGTGCCGAGCAGCGTTGTGACCGCATAGAGAGAGGCAACCAATGTCGAAAAACCAGCAATAATGAAAATGCCATTAAAGATATGAAGAAAGATCGATAAATGAAACGGCTCTAATGAAGTAATAAATGGACTGCTGTTCTCATTAAAAGCTGTCACTGGGACAAGCAAGAGAGCAAGTCCGATCGAGACGATATAGATGACCGCTAGAATGATCAGCATGACACGTCCAGCTTTTGCCGCATCCTTCGGGTCCTTTAAATGAACCGCCATCAGCCCCATGACTTCAATTCCCCCAAATGCATAAAACGCATAAATCAATCCATTCCAAAGACCAAGCGGACCAAGAGGCATCCATTCGTGATCCTTGTTAGGCAGATGAAGGGTCGGTTTATGTTCTGTCAAAATGCCGAATAATACAAGCACCGCAAGAATCATAAATAGAAAAATCGCCGCTGTTTTCAGTACCGCAAGAACATTTTCTGTCTTTTGAAAAGAAGAAAGCCCAATGATAATGACGAGCAGGGCAAGAGCGGAATAAATCGCAGAAAACACCCAAAGCGGAACAGAAGGAAACCAGTGGCGGGTAAACAGAGAAATGGCGGTTAACTGACTTCCTGTAATCAGCATTTCTGCAAACCAATACACCCAGCCATTGCTAAACCCTGCCCAGCGTCCGTATGCTTTACGAGCATAGGAACAAAATGACCCTTTATCAGGATTATCGGCTGTCATCGCAGCTAAATGTTTAAAGACGAGATACGTTCCGGCCGCAGCAAGCAAAAAGGAGATGCAGACGGAATAACCGGATTTTGTAATGGCGATGCTGGAACCAAGGAAGAACCCAGTGCCAATTGTACAGCCGACTCCGATGAGAGAAAGCTGCCACCAAGATAAAGATTGTTCTTCTTTCAATGCAAGTGCAACACCTTTCTATTTCATGACATTAGCTTGTGACCGCGTCTTTTTTTTATACATGATCAAGGGGACATTTTGGGCATACTGTCATGGAAAGGAGTGCATGTGATGAACGGAGAACACGTCATTTTACCAAAGGGTAGACTCGGCTTTCGTTTAGGAAAAGGCCAATGTATGCGAGTGGTTGATGTCGAAGGCCAGCAAGTAGCAGATGTGATGGCCTATCATGAAAAAGATTTTTATGAAAAATTTGACCAAGGTGCGACGATGGACAGTTTGTTCTCGTCTAAAGTGAAAAAAGGCGATAAGCTTTATTCTAATTTATATAAACCGATGTTTACGATCATTGAAGATACAGTAGAATGCCATGATTTATACATGCCCGCCTGCCGGCAAGAGATGTATCAGCTTTTATACGGCCGGACGCACTTAGAGGTCATGCATACATGCTACGACAATTTGCGGACTGCCTTTGAGCCCTTTGGAATTCCAAAGGAGGATATGTACTATCCTTTTAACGCCTTTATGAATACAGTCATTGATGAAAAAGGAAAGCTGTCTGTGGAGGAGCCAAAATCGCTGCCAGGTGACTACATTCGCCTGCGGGCTGAAATGGACCTCATTGTGGCCGTGTCCGCATGTCCTGCTGATATTGGGAAGTGTAATGGATCAAGCTGTACATCTATACGGGTAGAAATTGATTAAAAATGAAAAGGACCAGTCCATAAAGACGTGGTCTTTTTCACTTGTGAATGTTTGATCATCTAAGAAATAGGGGAACGTCTAACAAAATGTTCTTGATGAAAACATGGTATAATGGAGATTCAAAAAACGTTGTTAAATCAATGAATTGTGAGTAAAACCTGTTCTCTTCATGTAGAGGATGCTTAGGAGGAAAAGTGTATGAGTTTGCAGAAAAAGATCAGCCAAGAGTTGCATGTGCAGCCCTCAATTGACCCAAAGCAGGAGATCGAAAAACGGGTTGGATTTCTAAAGGAATACTTGAAAAAAACCGGGGCAAAAGGATTCGTACTCGGCATTAGCGGCGGGCAGGATTCAACGCTTGCCGGACGTCTTGCACAGCTTGCTGTCAGTGAGCTTCGTCAAGAAGGAAAAGAGGATGCGGTCTTTATTGCGGTACGCCTTCCGCATGGTGTGCAGCAGGATGAAGATGATGCACAGCTCGCCCTATCATTTATTCAGCCAGACAAGTCGTGGAAATATGATATTGCACCTGCCGTGTCAGCATTCAGTGATCAATATCAAAAGGAAACGGGCGGCCCATTGTCTGACTTTAATAAAGGGAATGTCAAAGCACGCATGAGAATGATCGCGCAATATGCTGTAGGTGGTGAGGAGGGATTGCTTGTCATCGGTACAGATCATGCAGCTGAAGCAGTAACCGGCTTCTTCACGAAGTATGGTGATGGCGGTGCAGATGTTCTCCCGCTCACAGGTTTGACAAAACGCCAAGGCCGTGCGCTTTTAGAAGCCCTAGAAGCACCGGAACGCCTGTATTTAAAGAAACCAACAGCCGATCTGCTGGATGATAAACCTCAGCAAACGGATGAAACAGAACTCGGCATTACGTACAATGAAATTGATGATTACTTAGAAGGAAAACCAGTGTCAGATCAAGCCGCCGAAGCGATTGAAAAGCGTTATGTTCAATCAGAGCATAAACGCCAAGTACCCGCTTCCATGTTTGATGACTGGTGGAAATAAAAAAGAAACCTCTCCAGAAGATGGAGAGGTTTCAGCGTGTAGACAAACCCTCGCATTCTTTGTCAGGTCTGTGCGCCGGTACTCACGAATGTCAAATTCGTTCCGTTCCGGTGCTCGTCCTTTCTAGACTGCAAAGGTTTTCTATCACGCTAAAAAGAAGACAAAAGGCTAAAATAAAGATCATTTTAGCCCTTTGTCAATAATCAGAGACCTCTCCAGATGGAGAGGTTTTTTTATGTCGAATTTCAATTGGGTTTGACAAAATAACCAAAAATTCATTAAATTAGTAGAACGATCTACTTAAGTCAATTTAACTAAATATTGCTTTTTTTGATCAAAAAAATAAAAAATAATTAGTTCGATTCACTTAATTTCTCTTCTATTGACAGTATTTTCAGAAAGATTATTGACGAACGAAAAGAATGCGCTTACAATGAAACCACATTCCGAAAAGTGAAATTATATTCCGCTGGATGGAATAAAAGGGTGATTCACCTCCAAATAAGAAGCTAAAGGAATGATTGACGCAATGAAAAATCGAAGTGCACTGGAAATTTACAAAGAGGGAGGCGCTTGGTGGGAGACTGAGATTAGTCATATTCAAAAAAATTCAATTGAACTACGAGGGTATCCGATTGAAGAACTGATTGGTGAATTGTCGTATCCACAAATGCTCTATTTACTGCTTGTTGGTGAATTATTGGATGATTCAAAAGCAGCTCTTTTTGAAAGTGTTCTTGTCGCAGGTGCGGATCATGGACCAAGAGCGCCATCTATTGCAGCAGCTAGAATGGCGGTGACTTGCGGCATTTCGTTTAATTCCTCTGTTGCAACAGGGGTGAATCTATTAGGTGACATTCATGGCGGAGCCGGAGAGAAGGCCATGCGCATGCTATACGAGGCCAAAGCGATCTACGATGATCAAAAGGATATACAGTCTGCGGCAAAGCAAGTGTGCCAAACATGGTTAAATCGCAAGGAAAAAATCCCAGGAATCGGCCATCAGCTTCATGATGATGATCCGAGGGTGAGACGTCTATATGAGCTGAGTCACACATATGTCCAGCAAGGTCTTATCAGCGGCACATATTTACGGTTAGCCGAAGCAATTAGGCATGAGCTTGAACAACTGAAAGGGAAGAAAATCACGATGAATATAGATGGTGTATCTGCTGCCATCCAATGTGAATTAAACATTCCAGCAGAAGCAGCAAAAGGCATTTTTTCCTTGTCCAGAGGAATGGGCATCGTGGCGCATGCATATGAGGAGCTGACAAAAGGAGCCCTCGTGAAAGGACCTTGTCCGAATGAAGAAAGATTGGTTCGTTATGCAGGACATGGAACGCGGCACTTGAAGGAGGGAGAAAAAATTTGAGTGGTTTAAAAGCGTTGTCATATATAAACGGCGAGTGGCTGGATATCGGTCGTGTGAAAACAGATATCATCAATCCTTACTCAGGAGAAAGGCTCGGTACATCCTATCTCGCCTCATCAGAAGACATAGAACAGGCACTTTCTAGTGCGCAGCATGCTAAAAAACAAATAGCGGGAATATCGGCAATCGACCGCTCAAAGCTTCTAACAAAAGCAGCCACCTTGCTTGAAGAACAAAAAGACCATTTTGCAAAATTGATTTCGCTAGAATTAGGCAAACCGCTTAAAAATACAAGAGATGAAGTTTCGCGATCAATCGAGACGCTGGCGCAATCGGCGGAAGAAGCGAATCGATTAATAGGTGAGACCATTCCTGGCAATGTATCATCGCGCGGACAGGGAGCAATGGCCATGACATTTAAAGTACCAGTCGGAGTTGTGCTGGCGATTACCCCTTTTAATGCACCGCTCAACTTAATTTGTCACAAAGTCGGTCCGGCCTTTGCGGGAGGGAATGTCATCATTTTGAAGCCTGCACCGCAAACATCAGCTGTTGCCACAGCGTTTGTCGAACTCCTTCTCGAAGCAGGATTTCCTGAGGCTGGTTTGCAGCTTGTGATTGGCGGAGTCGACGCCGGGAAACAGTTAGTCACTGATGAAAGAACGAATCTCATCTCTTTTACCGGCGGGGCTGCCGGAGGCGAACACATTACAACCTCTGCGGGATTAAAAAAGGTACTGCTCGAACTCGGAGGGAATGGAGCGACGATTGTTCATCACGATGCAGATATTGAACAAGCCGCATCCATGTGTGCCAAAACAGGCTTTAGTAATTCCGGTCAAAGCTGTATTTCTGTTCAAAGAATTTATGTCCACCAGGAAATGATGCCGTCGTTTACTGAGGTATTAAAACAAAAAGTAGAGCAGCTTGTTGTTGGAGATCCGCTGTCCAGCGAGAGTGATATCGGCTGTATGGTCGATGTACAGGCCGCACAGCGTGTTGAGGCATGGATACAAGAGGCAGAGAGCATGGGTGCCCAGCTTTTATGCGGGGGGAAAAGAAATGGAGCGAGCATCACACCGGCTATTTTGCTAAACCCTCCGAAACAGGCCAAGGTCGTCTGTGAGGAAGTGTTCGGCCCAGTTGTCAGCATTCTCCCTTATGAGGAGCTGGAGGAGGCAATTAAAGAAGCAAATGATAGTCGATATGGTTTGCAGGCAGGGATCTTTACGAATCAGCTGGATGTGGCATTACACGCAGCAAAAGAGCTTGAAGCTGGCGGGGTTGTCATCAATGGGACATCGAATTTTAGACTGGATCATTGGCCTTATGGCGGGATTAAACGAAGTGGCCTTGGAAGAGAAGGTCCGCGTTTCGCCATCGAGGAGATGACCGAAACCAAAATGGTCGTGCTTCCAAATGGTCTGTGAAAGGGGCGTATGGATGTGAATGCATTTCAGCAAAAGGTAAAAAGTGTGCAGGAAGGCGGTCAGCCAATGATTTGTACGCCGCTCATCGGACAAACAAAGGAAGAATTGTTTCATGAGGTCGAGGTGTTAACAGAGAAGAAGCCTGATGTGATCGAGTGGCGGGCGGATTTTTTTCATCACCTTCATGACAAGGATCAAGTGATAGAAACCCTTAAGGGAATGGTAGAAAAGGCAAAGGACATCCCATTTTTATTCACCATTCGTTCTGAAAAGGAGGGAGGCGAAAGGATATCACTCTCAGAATCTGAGAAGGTTTCTCTGCTAGCCGAGCTTTGTTCCACACAGCTTGTGGACGCCGTTGATTATGAATTCATGCATGATGTGACACATATACAGCAAGTCAGTCAGGCTGCTAAAAGACATGGCGTTACCTTGATTGTGTCGTATCACGATTTCGATCGCACCCCTGAGGTGGATCGTCTCGTGCAGCTATTCGTCAATGCAGAATCAGTCGGCGCCGACATCGCAAAGATCGCAGTGATGCCGCATTCCTATGACGATGCATTAACACTGCTCTCGGCGACCAGCCATGCGAAAAAGCAGCTCTCAATTCCCATTATTTCCATGGCAATGGCGGAATACGGGGCTTTTACAAGAATGATTGGCGGGCTTTTTGGTTCTGTGATGACCTTTGCTGTAGGGAAAGAAAGCTCAGCTCCCGGGCAAGTGGCGATACAGGATTTGAACAATGTTCTATCTATTGTGTTTTCAAAGAATAAGTGAGTAGCAGATTCATAGCTGCACCGTGAGAGGAGAGAAACATGAAGAAGAATATTTCTACACAGGTTATTCAGTACTTAGAAAATCGGGGAGTCGAGCATATTTTCGGTCTCTGCGGTCATACGAATATTGCTTTTTTATCAGCGCTTGAAAAAAGCTCGATTCAATTTGTAAATGTCAGACATGAACAGATAGCGGCACATGCAGCAGATGGTTATGCGCGGGCAAAGAAACAGACGGCTGTTGTTCTCAGTCATCTAGGACCTGGACTCACCAATGCCGCAACAGGGGTAGCGAATGCAGCACTTGATTCCATTCCAATGGTTGTCATTGCAGGAGATGTTCCAAGTCATTATTACGGAAAGCACCCACATCAAGAGATCAATCTTCATTCCGATGCCTCTCAATACGAAATTTACCGGCCGTTTGTGAAAAGAGCATGGCGAGTCGATATTCCAGAATTATTTCCAGAGATTTTATCAAAAGCATTTCAGTTAGCTGAAAGCGGCCGTCCTGGCCCGGTGCTTATTTCTGTTCCAATGGATGTGTTCTCAAAAGACCTAGATGTGTCCCTGTTTGAACAAATCAACCATCATACACACACCATTGAAAAACCTTCTATTGATGATCAAACGGCCAATCGGATATTAGATCGATTGCTGCAGGCAGAAAGGCCGCTCTTATATGTAGGGGGAGGCATTTTATTAGCTGATGCAGCTGAAGAATTAAAGGCATTTTCTGACCATCTAAGTATCCCTGTCGCCCATTCTTTAATGGGGAAAGGAGCCATGCCGGATGATCACCCAATGACCCTTGGAATGACAGGATTTTGGGGGACGAAATTTATCAATGATCAGTGCAAAGAGGCGGATTATATATTGGCTTTAGGCACTCGTTTTGCTGAAGCTGATGCGAGCTCGTGGGAATCAGATTATACGTTCCGCTTCCCATCAACCAAGCTCATTCATATTGACATTGACCCGAATGAAATTGGACGTAACTATCCTGTTGAAATTGGAGCAGTAGCCGATCTTAAGCAAGCCTTGACTGTACTCAATCGAGTGGCGAGAGAAAGGCTGCCAAAAGGACTGAATCGTCCTGAATTGAAAAAGGAAATTGCGGCATATCGTAAGGATTTTCACGCTAGCAATCTGACGAATATTCAAGATGAATCCTTCCCAATGAAGCCGCAGCGTATTTTGCAGGAAGTGCGGGAAGTATTGCCGCCAGATGCGTTTATTACAACGGATGTTGGCTGGAACAAAAATGGGGTCGGACAGCAATTTCCAGTGTTGACGCCAGGAACCATTTTAACGCCAGGCGGCTTTGCAACGATGGGATTTGGAGCCCCTGCCGCACTTGGGGCGAAGATTGCCCAGCCTGACCGTGTTGTTGTGTCACTCGTTGGAGACGGCGGCTTCGGTCAAAATCCATCCGTTCTCGCAACAGCCGTTGAAGAGAACATTCCTGTTGTGTGGATTGTGATGAATAACAGTGCATTTGGCACAATAGCCGGCTTGCAAATGGCGCACTATGAAACGACGTACGGCACTGTTTTCAGAAAAGATGGAGAAAGCTATTCACCAGATTTTGCTGCCATTGCGAGAGGTTATGGAATGAAGGGGATTAAAATCACCTCTGCTTCTGAATTCAAAGAAGCTTTAGCTGAAGCCATTGCTTCTCAGGAGCCTTGCGTTATTGATGTCGCAATGAAAAATGATCCTGTTCCTACGGATGGACATTGGAATATTAATGACATTTATTCACCAAATTCAAAGCGCTCACATGTCAGCGTGAATTAATCAGAACGAGGGAGGAATTAACAATGAAAATTAAAGTATTGAATCCGTTTCAAGATGGGAACCCATTATGGTTAGGCTTAGATCGTCCAGAGGAGCAAATGGTTCGAAAGGTATTTCAAACCATTACACCGGATACAGTTGGTTCAGAACATATGATGGCGGGTCTCACCATTTTTGAACCAGGGGAAGCAAGTTCAGTGCACAATCACCCGGGTTCAGAGGAATTTGATTTTGTGATTAAAGGATCTGGCGAAGTCATTTGTGATGGAGAAAGGCAGTCCTTTAAACAAAATGATTTTATGTTCATTCCTGACGGTGTCCCGCACCAGCATGTCAATACAGGAGATGAACCTTTATGGCTCATTTGGCTCTACACACCGCAAGGGCAGCTTCCGAAGGATTAAACAACTGTACCGGTAAGCCCTCTTTTTGAATCATCAGGGCTTTCCGGGTCAATCAGAAAGATGAAAAGGGCTAAAATTAGGAATGATTTTAGCCCTTCATCACTTGAATGAAAGGGAGTCAAGCAATGAATATGAACACACCGCTCGAAGGAATAAAAATATTAGACGTCTCTACGATGATTGCTGCACCCTATGGCGCGGTGCTTCTAGGGGATTTTGGAGCAGAGGTCATCAAAGTTGAGATTCCTGGCAAAGGCGATACGCTGCGGCATGTCGGTCCTTTTGCAGATGGGGAACCACTTAGATGGTCTGGTCTCTCACGGAATAAGAAATCCCTTACACTGGATCTGCACAAAGACGAAGCAAAAGACATTTTTAAAAAGCTTGCGGGTCAGGTCGATGTGCTGATTGAAAATTTCCGCCCTGGCACCCTCGAAAAATGGGGCGTTGGGTACGATGTGTTAAAAGAAATCAACCCTCGTTTAATTATGATTCGTGTATCAGGTTATGGTCAAACGGGCCCGTTTAAGGACAAAGCCGGATTTGGAACACCAGCGACGGCGTTTAGCGGCTTTACATATATTCAAGGGTTTCCAGACCGGCATCCAGTCAGCCCTTCCTTTTCTCTCACTGATTATATTGCTGGCATCTATGTGGCGTTTGCTACTGTGACAGCGATGTATTACAGGGATACACATCCAGAAGGAACTGGGCAAATGGTGGATTTGGCCCTCTATGAATCTGTGTTTCGTATGTTAGAGTTTTTGGTTGCAGAATATGACAAGCTTGGGAAGGTGCGTGAGCGTTCACCGGGGTTGAGTGGACATTCAAGCCCTGCCGGCACCTATGAGACAAAGGATGGTCATTATTTGGTTCTTGTGACGAGTACAGATTCGACCTTCAATCGATTGGCAGAGGCGATGAATCGATTAGATTTACTAGAGAATGAAAAATTCGCGGTCAATGCATCCAGGCTGAAGCATAACAAAGAAATGGATGCGATCGTCTCTGAATGGATCGCGTCGAAAACAAGGGATGATGTATTAGAAATTTTAGATACACATGGTGTTCCTGTGAGCCCAATCTTAAGTATTCGGGATATTTTTGAGCATCCGCAATTTAAAGCACGAGAGAATATCGTCGAGGTGCATCACCCTCGTCTTGGAAAAGTGAAGGTGCCTGGGATCATTCCGAAGTTTGAAAAAACACCTGGAAGTATCCGTCACATTGCACCTGATTTAGGCGAACATAATTATGAAATTTTAACAAATATGCTTGGCTTAACAGAAGAAGAGTGTAAGCAGTTAGAAGAAAAAGGGGTAATTTAATACGCTCAACCGAACCGCACGCTGCGGAAACAAAGGAGGATGGTTATGAAAGTGCATTCAGAACTGAAGGGGAATGAATTGCAGCCCGCATATGTGAAACCAACGAAAGCCCGTTTTGGCATATTGATTCTGTTGTTTTTTATTACCGCTATTAATTATATTGATCGAGCCAGTGTATCCATTGTTGCTCCTGCAATTCAATCTTCATTGCAATTAAATCCTGCCTTATTAGGCTTGATTTTTTCAGCATTTAGCTGGACATATACAGCGATGCAAATACCAGGCGGTTTTATTCTCGATAAATTTGGCTCAAAGGTAACGTATGGGATATCACTTGTTACTTGGTCTATTTTCACAGGCTTACAGGCGTTTGCGAACAGCTTTGCCTTTTTATTCGGCTGCCGTTTGTTTATTGGGATTACAGAATCTCCCGCTTTTCCTGCAAATAACCGTATTGTCACCACATGGTTTCCAAGGCGGGAACGGGCTTTTGCAACAGGTGTTTATACTGCTGGAGAGTATGTGGGTCTTGCATTTGCGACACCTCTTCTATTTTGGATCATGACGACTTTCGATTGGAGAACCGTCTTCATTACAGCAGGTGCGCTCGGTATCATATTTGCTTTCTTTTGGTACAAGTATTATCACGAACCGAAAGAGCATCCGAAGATAAATGAGGATGAGTTAGAATTAATCCGGCAAGGCGATGGGCTGACAGTCGCATCACAGGAGAAGCTGAAATGGGCAGACTTTGCCGCCCTTCTAAAATATCGTAAATTGATCGGGCTTTATATTGGCCAATTCTCTGTTGCGTCTACCCTTTTTTTCTTTTTAACATGGTTTCCGACCTATTTGGCAGAGGCGAAAAATATGGCGTTTCTCAAGGTAGGT
The DNA here is from genome assembly GCF_004364885.1 of Bacillus sp. BK450. Classification (NCBI taxonomy): domain Bacteria; kingdom Bacillati; phylum Bacillota; class Bacilli; order Caryophanales; family Bacillaceae; genus Bacillus; species Bacillus sp. BK450. Next base: position 158,189 of record NZ_SOBQ01000004.1, read on the forward strand.
TTTGCTGCGTCTCTTCCTTATATTGCTGCATTCTTTGGGGTCTTGTTTGGAGGTTATGTGTCTGATTGGCTGCTTAAAAAGGGCGTATCAGTGAATGTAGCGAGAAAGCTGCCAGTAGTGGTTGGCTTGCTGATGACGAGTACCATTGTTTTAGCAAACTTTACAACAAATATCCCGCTTGTGCTGACCATTTTATCCATCGCTTCATTTGCGCAAGGACTGTCTAATATCTCTTGGACGATGCTGTCTGAGGTGGCACCGCGGGAAATGGTGGGGCTGGCTGGCGGCGTATTTAACTTTTTTGCTAATTTAGCTGGGATCATCACTCCGCTGATTATCGGATTCATCGTGTCGGCGACAGGCTCTTACAATGGAGGCATTTTATTCGTCAGTTTAGTCGCTTTAGGCGGGGCATTGTCGTACATCTTTATCGTAGGTAAAATTGAACGTATTCAATTAAAGCCATAGAGAGAAAGCAAAAGAGAACTCAAGGATGAGTTCTCTTTTTTATGTATAAAAGATAACGGTGATGATCGCTGCACATGCGATACCCATGCTGATATAAAGGCTGGCAAACCATATATTCCAGCGAGTGATACGGTAAGGATTGACCTTCATCAAATCAGCTAATAGGGAGACAGAAACATTAAAAGGACTAAACATAACAGTTGATGTGCCAGCAACGATCAGCATGATGGCAATGGGAAGAGCAGGCAGTTCATGGAAGACTGGTGCCATCATGCTGACTAACAAAGCAAGTGAGACGAGCGGGTGAAAACCGCAAAGGGCGGTGATCAGAAAATACAACCCAATGACACAATAAACCCAAATGGCATGGTCTGATATACTGACAATAAATGCTTGAATCGGCTGCATACTGTTTGTCGCAAGGAGCATATCAACAAAGAAGCCTGCACTTAAAAATAGACACATATAGTTGGAGAGCTGACGGGTTCTTTCTTTCCAATGAGGCACAGAGACAGCGATATATTGTTTTCTTTTTTTGATAACAGAAGAGAATAATAGAGCAAATGGAATAATCGTCAGTACTACAGCGAATAAATAGCCTTTCCCAATCCATGCATCGACAAGTGAGACGACTGTCATAAAACCTAGCAGCATGAAAGCGAGCTGAAGGGTTTTTCGTTTAATTCGATGAGGATTGGCGTTTGTTTCTGAAGACTGAATGATGTTTGGTAATCGTTTGCTTTGACGAGAAAAAAGCATCCAATCTATCGCCAGCACGACGACCATTAAACCAAAAGTAATAGGTGCAATTTGATAATATTTTAGTTTGGTTGCATCAATGGTGACGCTTACCAGTACTTCAACAGGACTCCAGCTTAAACATAATGCATATGACCTTAAGAGGTTGCGTGTATAAAGATGTTGTTTCACTTGTTCTTTTAGGGATTCAAGCGACGGTTTGAGCGATGTATATAGTAAAGGAATCGTCGCGATATTTAAAAACATGCCGAGTATATGAGTGACAAATGAACTCTTGCGATAAAGCTGATTTGAGCTCGTTGTATGCAGTGTGAGCAGTTTATTTAATTGTGTATCGAAATGTCCAACATGTATGAGAGAATGAATAAAAGGCAGCATGAAAAAGAGAGAAAGCAAGCCCAGCATGGAATGAAAGTGAAGAAAAAACGTGTGCAAAGGCTGGCCGGATAAGAAGAATAAGAACAACCCAATGATGAGAAATACAGCACCTGTTTTCAAATAAAGCCCGCTTGCTTTCTTAAAAGAAATGGTGAGCGAAGCAGCGGCCAGCAGACCAACAAAATAGGAGAGTATGGGAGCAGGAAATAGTTGATGAACTATATATAGACTGATAAGAAGTGTAAAAACGAGCAGGTACATTCAAATATCTCCTCCATCAAATATCTTTATTGATTTTATTCCGACTGGTGGAATTTGTTTTCTTTTAGTGGAACGTTTAAAATGGATTATAGCAAAATCGATCGTTGATGTCGATAAGAAATCAAAGGGGAAAAGGAGAAAGTGAATATGACTGATAAAAAGTCAAAAGAAGAATCAGGACTGCGTACAGTTCAGCGTGCTTTGGATATTCTGTATTGTTTTAGTGAAGAACGTCAAGAGCTGACGCTAACGGATATTTCAAAAGAGATGAATTTAGCAATGTCTACGACAACGAGACTGCTCAAGGCACTTGAAATGAATCATTTTGTGGAAAAGAATCAAGAAACAATGAAATACCGATTGGGTCAAAGGCTTTATCTCCTCGGATACATTGCAGGGAAGTCCATTAAATTGAGGGAACTGGCTAAACCACTCATGTACTCACTTCGTGATGAAACAAAGGAAACCGTCAATCTGTATGTACTGGATTCAACAAGCAGGGTTTGTATTGAACAAGCGGAAGGGCTGCAATCGATTCGGCATCTTGTCAAGATTGGTGAGAAGCTGCCATTGTACGCAGGTGCAGGCGGAAAGGTATTATTGGCATTTCAAAGTGAAGAATTTCAACAAAAGGTATTTACGTCTGAGGCTGATCATGTGGTGAAGGGTGATTGGCAAAAGGAACGTAAACATATTCTTGACACGTATACTTCTTGCAGCATCGATGAGCGCGAGGTAGGATCTGCGGCAGTAGCGGCACCAATCTTTAACATTCATGGTGAAGTGAAAGCCTGTTTATCCATATCTGGTCCAACCCATCGGTTTACTGAAGAAGTCATTCCTCAGTTGCAGCAAAAAGTGAAAGAACAGGCACAGCGGCTTTCTGAACAGCTCGGCTACGTCGTCAAACACAATTTTTAAGATTGCCTATCTTTTCGCGCTCCATTTATCATATAATAGAAACATTATGTAGCATTCCTTGTCGTAGGGAGGACGTGTCACGACCATGAAAATCAATAGAGAAATTCCTGTAAGACAGCGGAATATTGTCCTCATTGGCTTTATGGGTGTTGGGAAAACAACCATTGGGCAGCTGGTTGCCAAAAAGCTATATAGAGATTTTATTGATGTCGATCAGGAGATTGAGAAAAAGTACAACATGACGATTCCAGAGATGTTTCAGCAAAAAGGAGAAGCATTCTTCAGGCAGGCTGAAAAGGATTATATCGTCGATTTATGTGAACATACACAGCTCAAGATCGTTTCCCTTGGAGGCGGTGCATTCAAACAGGAAGAAATCAAACGCGCCTGCTTGAAGCATTGTACCGTTCTTTTCCTTGATCTATCGTGGGAGAATTGGAAGCAGCGGCTTGATATTTTAATCGAAAACCGCCCTGTTCTTCACAACCGGACACTTGATGAGATGAAAGAGCTGTTTGAAGAGCGCCGGGAGATTTATTCTCTTCATAACTCAAGAGTGGAAACAGATCATTTAGAGGCTGAGGAAGTCGCCAATTATATTGTGGACACACTCAAGCTTGGCTGGGATTTATATTCGAAATAAAAAAAGTCTACCGTTTAGGGTAGACTTTTTCTATAAGGTCAATTCTTAATTCCTTGAAGCAGTGCAGCTTTTAAACAGAAGGAAATAGGCTGATGCTGTGCATCGAATTGAAGCTGAAACAGCTGCTTTGTGTCAGAGTCTGCGGCTTGAAGGTGGGAAACGATCTCCTTTTGAATATTCTCTGGCGTGCGACCACGTATAATCCAGTCCTGATAATCAATATGCAGATCCCAGTAACGACTCTCTTTCTGAGTCAATTGGTTGTCATCGAAAAGCTCTTTCCATTCTGATAACGAGCTTTCCCGCACATGAGAAGGGTCTCTCAGTCTATTTAAGTGATTAATAAATGAATCCTGTGCAGGGTTTTCAGGTGCATAATGGTCGACGAGCAGAAATTGGCCGCCTTTTTTTAAGACTCGACTGATTTCCGACATGGCTGCCGGAAGGTTTGGAAAGTGGTGAGCAGCAAATCGGCACGTCACGAAATCAAATGATTCATCAGAGAAGGGCAATGCTTCTGCGGCTGCCTGTTCAAAAGTAATATGTTTTAGTTGGCGTTCTTCCGCGAGTGCTGCGGCCACCTCGATCATTTTTTGTGTGACATCAACGCCGACCCCTTTAGAGATAACGTCTGAAAAGGAAAAAACGGTATGTCCTGCCGCGCAGCCAATATCAAGTAAATGCTCATGTCCCTTCGCATTTGCTGTTGATTTCATCCATTCCAGCTCTTCTCCGGCTGCAAATATAGGTGAATCTCGATAGTTCTCGGCATTTTGTGAAAATTGGTTTTCGGCTTTAGCATATGGATTCATTTCTTTTCCCCCTTTGTGGTCTCTTTATCGTAGAATTCCTTCTGTTATTTGTCTAAGACATAAAAGATATGACATGGATAGTTAAAACCTATGAGGTGATGAAAGTGGATATACGAATGATGGAATATGTCATTGAAGTGTACCGGCAGCAAAGTTTTACAAAAGCAGCGGATCAACTTCATATTGCACAGCCTTCTTTAAGCCAGCAAATGAAGAAGCTGGAAGAGGAATTAGACACACCGCTATTTATTCGAAAGTATGGACAAGTAACGCCCACACCTCAAGGGAGACGATTCATTAAAAGGGCTGAGAATATTTTGAAGGAAAGAGATGATTTGCTGAGTGAAATGGGAGAAGCAGCTTATGAAATCGGGAAAGAGCTGAACATTGGAGCGCCAGCAGTGACTGGGGGATATGTCTTGCCCGGTTTATTAAAAACCTTTTGTCAAACGTATCCTCATGTTCACGTTCAACTGATAGAAGAGTCTCCTCGTGAGCTCGAAAAACGTCTATTGGCTGGAAAACTGGATTTGGCTATTTTATCTATGCCTGTCGAGCATGAATCATTGAAAACGAAACAAATGCTGACAGAGCCGCTCCTTCTTGCAGTTCCGCAAGCTGCTCAGCCATGGTTATCAGAGGAATTGAACGAGATCATCAAGCAAGCAGGGCAAAAAGCGTCCGGTCACGAAATCGTTCCCTTTCAACTTCTTGAAGGTATCCCATTTATTATGCTGAAAGAGGGATACGGTTTTCGGCAAGTGGTCATGGAACTGTGCCGTCATCACGGTTTTCAGCCAAAAGTGGCTTTTGAAACAAGCCATATTCAAACAGCACAGGCATTGGTCAAAAACGAACTAGGTGTGACCGTTGTGCCGAAAATGGTGGCACAAGAGGATAGGAACGGGGTCATTTATTTACACATTGATTCATGCCCAACCCGCACACTTGTGTTTGCATATGTGGAAGAAAGGTATTTAACGAAAGCCGCTCAAGCCTTCATGGACCTTTATCAGAATCAAGGGAAAGCTTAAACAAACGTTTAATTAAACGCAAAAAGCAGGGGAGCACCCTGCTTTAAGATTGTTGACAAAGGGCTAAAATGATCTTGATTTTAGCCCTTTGTCTTCTTTTCAGCGTGATAGAAAACCTTTGCAGTCTAGGAAGGGCGAGTACAGGAGCGGAGCGAATTTGACATTCGTGAGCACCGGAGCGCAGACCTGACACCGAATGCGAGGGTTTGTCTACACGCTGAAAGCAGGGGGGCACCCTGCTTTTTAATATAAGTCCAGACGCTGATCCGTCATAACCGGAATTTGCTGTCTGACTTCATCCACCAGCTGAAGATCAATTTCCGCATAATAAATATCTTCGTCATCTTTTGTTTCAAGCAGGATGCGGCCGAGTGGATCAATTACCATAGAGTGTCCAGGGAATGCCGTGTCTCTGCTTGTGCCTGTTCTGTTAACAGCAATCATAAATGACTGGTTTTCAATCGCTCTTGCGATGAGCAGGCTGCGCCAATGGTCCACTCTTGCTGACGGCCATTGTGCCGTATTGACGAGCACCTTCGCTCCTTTGTTCACAAGTGTTCTGGAAAGTTGCGGGAAGCGGAGGTCATAACAAATCATCGCACCAATCGTCACATCTTCACCATAGTCAAATAAACCAAGCTGATCACCAGCGGTTAAATAGTTGTGCTCATCCATTAAGCGGAATAAATGAATTTTATCATAATCTAACACAAGCTCACCTTGGCGGTTAAAAACATACATTGTGTTGGTAATGTGTTCATCTTCTGTCCGTTTATTTAATACACTGCCTGCGATGAGATACACTTGGTGCTTCCGTGCAAAGGAGGAAAAGAGCTGTTTTGTGCGTTCACCGTTTATATCCGCAAGCTGATCGGCTTGTTCAAGGGCGTAGCCGGTATTCCACATTTCGGGTAAAATGATCAGATCAGGCTGCTCGCGGACCGCTTCTTCTAAAAACGCTTCTGCTTTTCTAAAATTCACTTCAGGTTCTCCAATTTGTACGTCCATTTGGACAAGGGCGATTTTCATATGGGCTCCTCCTTTATTTGCTATATGTCATGTGGAAATCATGAATGTATGTAATGGTTTATTCTAGTCTTCAAGGCCAGTTTCTTTATCATAAAGGTTTCCATCATCTTTGCCAATAGAAATGTCAGAAGGTTTTGTTAAATGACTTTCTCAATCAAGAAATGAGTGGTATGATACCTATAACTAATAAAACAAAGGGGAATAGTATGATATGCAATTGTTCGATTTATCACTAGAAGAGCTAAAAAAATATAAACCAAAGAAAACTGCACGTCCTGATTTCTCAGACTTTTGGAAGAAATCGCTCGAAGAACTGCGCCAAGTGGAGGCAAAGCCATCACTTGAACCTTATGACTATCCAGTGAAAGGCGTCAAGGTGTACCGCCTGACATATCAAAGCTTTGGACATTCTAAAATTGAAGGCTTTTATGCTGTACCTGATCAAACTGGCCCGCATCCAGCGCTCGTTCGTTTTCATGGCTATAATGCCAGCTATGACGGCGGCATTCACGACATCGTCAACTGGGCGCTCCACGGCTACGCCACATTTGGTATGCTCGTCCGCGGTCAAGGCGGCAGTGAAGATCAGACAGTGACACCAGGCGGTCACGCTTTAGGGTGGATGACAAAAGGCATTTTATCAAAAGAGACCTACTATTATCGCGGTGTTTATTTAGATGCGGTTCGTGCACTCGAAGTCATTCAGTCCTTCCCTGAAGTGGATAAACACCGGATCGGCGTAATTGGTGGAAGCCAGGGAGGCGCATTAGCGGTAGCAGCAGCAGCTCTTTCAGATATTCCGAAGGTCGTCGCGGCAGATTACCCTTATTTATCAAACTTCGAGCGTGCAGTGGACGTGGCATTGGAGCAGCCTTATTTAGAAATCAATTCATACTTTCGGAGAAATAGTGACCCGGAAGTGGAAGAAAAGGCATTTGAGACATTAAGCTATTTTGATTTAATCAATTTAGCTGGATGGGTGAAACAGCCAACATTGATGGCGATCGGTCTGATTGACAAAATTACCCCGCCATCTACTGTGTTTGCGGCATACAACCATTTAGAAACAGATAAAGACCTTAAGGTATATCGCTATTTTGGACACGAGTTTATCCCGGCTTTTCAAACAGAGAAGCTCTCCTTCTTACAAAAGCACTTACTCAAATAAAAGAACAAAGAGGCCGCTCTAGGAGGGCCTCTTTTTTAATAACTCGTATTTTGTCTCGTTTTTTCATCAGGCACTAACGCGGTGATAATAAGGGCAAGAGCTGTGATGATATGAAGGATGAATCCAAGTATCGGAATCCAGGCGAGGCAGGATGTGATAATCCCAATGATGCTGCCAATCATTGGTCCTTGGTCTCGCTTCGATAAGACGAGTGTGATAATATGCAGAATAAGCATGACCATGAGCGGTGAATAGCCATTGCTAATAATAAATAGGCCTCCGATGACAGGGATGGCAAGACAGGCTTCAAAAATTCCGGTGATCCATTTCATGATGCGAGATATAGACATGAGATCCAACTCCTTTTTCATATATGTCTTATTCGTATTTTACCAAAACGTGAAGAAGTCATGCAGATTTCTATAGAAAGAGTTGATGGATGATGAGAGAGAGAATCAAGGAAGAGCTGAAAATCATCGAAGAAACGTATGACGTGAAAATTTGCCTCGCGGTCGAGTCAGGCAGCAGAGCATGGGGATTCCCCTCGACTGATAGTGATTACGATGTTCGTTTTTTATATGTTCCTCGAAAAGAATGGTATTGGGCAATGGAAGAACATCGTGATGTCATTGAACGGCCGATTGATGATGCGCTTGATATCAGCGGCTGGGAGCTTAGAAAGGCACTTCGCTTATTCAATAAATCAAATCCGTCCATCATGGAATGGCTGTCGTCTGACATCATCTATGCTGAATCTTTCTCTTTGGCAAAGCAGCTAAGAGAATTAAAGGATCGAGCGTTTTATCCTCCAGCATTGATGTATCATTACCTCAATATGGCGAAGCGGAATGAAAGCGGGCATTTACGAGGAGAGCAGGTGCGAATCAAGAAGTATTTCTATGTGCTTCGTCCGCTGCTTGCCTGTCAGTGGATTGAACGATACCGGACGGTTCCGCCGATGGACTTTCATGAACTGCTCGAAGAACTAGTGGAGAAAGGTCCGCTTTTAGCGGAAATCCATGAGCTGCTCAAACGTAAAATGGACGGAGAAGAAATGGATGTAGAGAACCGCCTCGCTTATGTCCATCCATTTATCGACAAAGAGCTCGCGCGATTTGATGAATTGGTGAAAAGCTACAATCAGCCAAAAGACAACCTGATGCAAGAATTAAATGAGCTGCTGCAGTCTACCCTTGATGAGGTGTGGGCGTAAGTAGGAAAGAGCCAGCCGGATCACGGCAGGCTCTTTTTTATCTCTTATTGTGATAAAACCACAAAAAAAGTCAGAATTTTTGTCATCTTCAAATATTGTAGCGGACAGCTTATGAGCTTTACAATAAAGACATAGCTTACAAAGAGTGGGAGGTGCCCTTTATGGAGTCGGTCACAAGAAATTTCTTCTTGTTTTTGTCAAAGAGCAGTCTCTTGAACCATATTGCTCGTAATTGGGGAAGTGCTGTTGCATCTAAGAAAATCATCGGAGGGAAGGACTTTGAGAGTGCCATCCCTGTCATCAAACGATTAAATGAACAAGGAATGGCTGTGACAGTTGATCACCTTGGTGAGTTTGTCACAAAGGCAGAGATTGCCAATGAACGGACGACTGAGTGTATACAAACCATTCAGCGGATTGCAGAGGCGGGACTCAATTCTCACGTGTCACTCAAAATGACATCACTTGGCCTGGATATTGACGATGACCTTGTGTATCGCAATATGAAAAGGATTTTAGATACGGCAGAGAAACACCGTATCATGGTGACAATCGATATGGAGGATGAACAGCGCTGTCAAAAAACGCTGGACATTTTTAAAGAGATGAAATCTCAATATGAGTATGTTAGTACGGTCTTGCAGGCGTATTTGTACAGAACAGAAAAGGATCTTGATGACTTAAATAAGCTGCAGCCATTTTTAAGACTTGTAAAGGGTGCCTATAAGGAATCCGCCGAAGTGGCGTATCCAAACAAAAAAGACGTCGATCAGAATTATCAAAAGCTGATCGAAAAGCAATTGCTCTCAGGGAACTATACAGCCATTGCGACACATGACGATCGAATGATTGAGTTCACGAAAAATATTGTGAAAAAACACAATATACAGACAAGTCAGTTCGAATTTCAAATGCTGTACGGCATGAGATCAGAAACGCAGCAGGCACTCGTGAAAGAAGGCTATCAAATGAGGGTCTATACTCCGTATGGACGAGAGTGGTATGGCTACTACATGAGACGTCTTGCAGAACGGCCGGCAAACATTGCCTTTGCTCTAAAAGGGATGACGAAAAAATAATTTGAAACGGGAGCGTGACAAAAATGACAACACCTTACAAGCATGAACCATTCACGGATTTTAGCCAGGAAGAAAACCGCAAAGCGTTTGAACAAGCATTAGCTAAAGTAACAGAATCACTTGGTCAAACCTATCCGCTCGTGATTAATGGTGAAAGAATTGAAACGAAAGACAAAATTGTTTCGATCAATCCAGCGAAAAAGGATGAAGTGGTTGGAACCGTATCGAAGGCCGGCAAGGAAGAGGCAGAGCAGGCGGTTCAAGCAGCAGCGAAAGCATTCGAAACATGGCGCTACACGTCTCCAGAAGAAAGAGCTGGCGTATTATTCAGAGCTGCGGCAAGCATTCGCCGTAAAAAGCATGAGTATTCAGCCCTTCTTGTCAAAGAAGCAGGTAAGCCTTGGAATGAAGCGGATGCAGATACAGCAGAAGCGATTGACTTCCTAGAATATTATGCCCGTCAAATGCTGGAGCTGGCGAAAGGCAAACCAGTGAACAGCCGCGAAGGCGAACGCAATCAATATGTTTACACACCAACTGGCGTGACGCTCGTGATTCCGCCGTGGAACTTCTTGTTTGCGATCATGGCAGGAACAACAGTAGCGCCAATCGTCACTGGGAATACAGTTGTTTTAAAACCCGCAAGTGCGACGCCTGTCATTGCAGCCCGTTTTGTGGAAGAGCTTGAGCAAGCCGGTCTTCCAAAGGGTGTTGTCAACTTTGTACCAGGAAGCGGAGCAGAGGTCGGGGATTACTTAGTAGATCATCCGAAAACAAGCCTGATTACATTCACTGGATCAAGAGAAGTAGGGACACGTATCTTTGAACGCGCAGCAAAAGTGCAGCCAGGCCAGCAGCATTTAAAACGTGTCATTGCTGAAATGGGCGGTAAGGATACAGTGGTTGTCGATGAGGATGCAGATGTTGAATTAGCGGCCAATGCCATTTTTACATCAGCCTTCGGATTTTCAGGTCAGAAATGTTCAGCTGGATCTCGGGCTGTCGTCCATGAGAAGCTGTATGACCAAGTGGTTGAGCGAGTGAAGGAAATCACAGAAACAAAAACAACAGCCAATCCACTTTCTGCCGATGTTTACATGGGACCTGTCATTGATCAAGCGTCCTTTGACAAGATCACGGATTATATCGAGGTTGGCAAACAGGAAGGCCGCTTAGTCACTGGCGGAACGAGTGATGATTCGGAAGGATACTTTATCCACCCGACCATTTTTGCAGATCTTGAGCCAACTTCCCGTTTAATGCAAGAAGAAATCTTTGGACCAGTCTTGGCTTTCTCGAAAGTCTCTAGCTTTGATGAGGCACTTGAGGTAGCCAACAACACAGAATACGGTTTAACAGGTGCTGTCATTACGAATAATCGTGATCACATCAACCGTGCGAAGCAGGAGTTCCATGTAGGGAACCTTTACTTTAACCGTAACTGCACAGGTGCCATCGTTGGTTACCACCCATTCGGCGGCTTCAAAATGTCAGGAACGGATTCAAAAGCAGGCGGTCCAGATTACCTAGCTCTGCACATGCAGGCAAAAACGATTAGTGAAATGTTTTAATATGGAAAAGCATGAACCTGCACTGACGGGTTCATGCTTTTTTTGCGCCTGCTTGCGACTTGTTTCTATACAAATCTGACTGGAAAGAAGTATGATAAATGTATCACTTAATCAGGGAGCAATCGGGATGGAAGAGATATTAGAAAAGCTTCATACATTTTTTGATGTCGATAAATTAATTGCATTTATTAGCGGCTATTTAAAAAAACCAGTCATTTTAGAAAGCACAGAGTGTCAGCTCCTTGCTTATAATTCTTACAGCATTCAGCAGTTTGACCCAGTCAATCAGCAAACGATTTTCTCCAAGGAATGTCCGGGGTCTGTGGTCGATTGGTTAAAGAAAACAGGGGTAATTGAGCGGCTTCACAAGGAGTCAAAGCCTTTTTATGTGAGCGGCCATGACGAGCTCGGATTTAATCGGCGGGTGGCTGTGAGCGCCAAGCATAAACAAGAGGTAGTAGGCTTTATTTGGGTGCAGGACATTGAGGACTCCCTCTCTCAGGAGGAGCTGCAATTTTTACACGAAGCTTCCTTTCAGGTTGGAAAAGTGATTTATAAGAATAAGAAACAGCTTGAGAAAAAGGAAGGCAAGATTGAAGAGTTTTTCAAAAAGGTCATGGATGATCATTTTTATACAGAAGAAGAGCTGAAATGGGAGGCTGAGAACTTAAGCATTCCACTGCCAGCCGTATTTACCGTTATGGTCGTGCACGCTGCCGATAACAAAAGTGAGACGGCAGAAGATGTGAAGGATGTCATTCGAACGTATTTGCAGCTAGAGGATAAAGTGAATCACGTCTATTCGGTTCAAGCAGATATTGTCGTTATATTTGGCAGCCTGTCAGACCGGCACTCACCGAAAGCGACTGCCGCTGATGTCATCGCACATCTGCAATCAAAAACGAATGCCCATCCTTCCCCTTTGTATATTGGGATGGGAAGAGAGTATCGTGATGTCATGAAAATGAGTACAAGTCGATTTGAAGCGATAGAGGTCGTCAAGGCAGTGAAAATTGTCGGAGGACAAGAACTGATTCCATATGATTATGAGAATTTAGGGGTCTTCCGGTTTTTAGACTCTATTTACAGCCATCAAAAAAAGAAAAACGACTTCAATCCAGATTTGTTACGCTTGAAGGAAAAAGACCGCGAGAGTCAAACCTCGTTTTTAAAAACGCTGGAAGTCTACTTATTGAATAACTGCAAGCTAAAGCCAGCGGCGGAGCAGTTGTTTATTCATCAAAATACATTAAACTATCGAATGAAACAAATTTTTGACATGACTTCGATCGACTTAAGTCATTTTAGCCAGCGGTGTGAGTTGTTTATTGAATTGATGCTGATGAAAAAAGATCAATAATCATGATGGAATCCGCAGGTGCATAGGATCACCTGCGGGTTTTCATGTGACATGCGAAAATGGCATACAACTGAAGCATTTCGTTGTATGATAGATAAAGATTTTATGAGAAAAGTGAAAGGGGGGCCACCTTTGGGATCAGTCACCTTAGCCATTTTGATTTTCATCATGACCCTCGTCCTTGTCATTTGGCAGCCAGGACGTGTCACCATAGGATGGTCAGCATGTGGAGGCGCCATTCTTGCACTTGCCTTTGGTGTCGTTCATCTGGGCGATGTGTGGGAAGTCACGCAAATTGTATGGAACGCTACCTTTGCCTTTATTGGCATTATTATCATTTCGTTAATTTTAGATGAGATCGGTTTTTTTGAATGGGCTGCCCTGCATATGGCAAAAGCCGCAAGAGGCAACGGTGTCCGCATGTTTATTTACTTAACATTGCTCGGCGCTGTTGTGGCTGCTTTTTTTGCCAACGATGGAGCGGCACTGATCTTGACCCCAATCGTTTTATCTGTGGTGAGAGCGTTGAAGCTGGATGAGCGCATGGTGCTTCCTTTTGTGATGGCAAGCGGTTTTATTGCAGACACAACCTCCTTGCCATTTGTCATTAGTAACCTGGTCAATATCGTATCAGCCGACTATTTTCATATTGGTTTTCTAGAATATACAGCGAATATGTTCGTGCCAAACCTTGTGTCGCTTGGAGCGAGCATGCTGGTTCTGTATGTATTTTACCGAAAGCTTATCCCAAAAAACTACGATCTGTCACAGGCAAAGGAACCGGCATCAGCTATTCGAGATATCCGTATGTTCCGTTTGTCTTGGTATGTGCTCGGCTGTCTGCTTGTGGGTTATTTTGCGGGGGAGCTGATCGGTATTCCAGTGTCCATCATCGTAGGCGGGATTGCCCTTGCTTTCTTGTGGCTGGCGAGAAGAAGTCCGCAAGTGGCGACAAAGCGAGTGATCAAAGAAGCGCCGTGGTCCATTGTGTTTTTCTCGATCGGTATGTATGTCGTCGTATATGGACTGAAAAATGTCGGTCTTACAGAAATATTGGCGGCATGGATCCAGCAAGGGGCTTCACATGGCTTGCTTGCAGGAACGATGTTTATGGGCGTGCTTGCCGCAGTGCTGTCCTCTGTGATGAACAATCTGCCGACCGTTTTAATTGATGCGATTGCCATTGGACATACAGATACAGCAGGTGTCATGAGAGACGGACTGATTTATGCCAATGTCATCGGCTCCAACCTTGGACCGAAAATGACCCCAATCGGCTCATTGGCGACATTGCTGTGGCTTCATGTCTTAAAGAAAAAAGGCGTCCATATCTCTTGGGGGGCGTACATGAAAGCCGGAATCATCCTGACCATCCCAACCTTGATTATCACATTACTCGGGTTATATGTATGGTTATGGCTTATTCATTAATTATCGTGTAGACAAATCCTCGCATTCGCCCGCAGGTCTGCGCTCCGGTGCTTAGGGCTGCAAAGGTTTTCTATCATGCTGAAAAAGAGCAGATCCATGAGATCTGCTCTTTTTTTGCTACAGATATTTCGCATAGCGTTTTTCTAAAAAGTCCTGAAGCAATGAGACGACACTGCAAATGCCCCAGTAAATGAGTGCGACCAAAATATACATGGTCATATAATCGAATTCTCGTCCGCCTACAATTTTTGCTTGCTGGAAGAGCTCTGGTACAGTAATCATTGCTGCCAGTGAGGAAGCTTTGATTAAATCGAGCATGACATTGGTCAATGGCGGCAGGGCGATGCGGACGGATTGAGGCAAAATGACACCACGCATCGTTTGCCAATAGCTGAGACCTAATGATTTAGCAGCTTCCACCTGTCCACTTGGAACAGAGGAGAGGGCCGCCCGGTTAATTTCTGCAATATAGGCAGCACTATTAAAGCTGAACCCAATAATGGCGGCAGTGACCGCTGTGAACTCAATGCCGATATAGGGGAATCCAAAATAGAGAATAAACAAAATCACCAGAATGGGCACGCCTCGCATGAATGAGATATACAGTCGTGCAGGCAGCCGAAGAATCCATGAATTCGCCATCCTGGCAAGAGCGATAAAAAAGCCAAGAATGGTACCAAAAAACATGCTCACAAAGGAAATGAGCAGCGTCAGCCAGATGCCTTTCATAACAAACGGAAATGACGCCTTTGCCAGTGCAGGATTAAATATATATTCTAAATGAATATCTCCCACGATTGCGGCTCCTTATTTGGAAATGTCGACATCTTCGACATCAGCATCAATTTTCTTAGAAACGTCTGCATGATTAAAGAATTTCTCAGAAATCTTTTTCATTGTTCCGTCTTTTTTCATGTCGCCTAATACACGATTTAATTCTTTTTGAAGCTCTTTGTTGTCCTTCTTCATAACAAAACCTTGTTCATTCGGCATGTACTTCAAGTCAGGATGAATCGTAATATTTAGTTTAGGAAATGCAGCAAGAGCCAGTGTCTGCAAGTAATAATCATTTAGAATAACATCTGTACGGCCGTTTGCAACATCCTTTAGGTATTGCTCGTTTGTCGCATTATCATAAATGACTTCCTTTGCACCGTACTTACGAGCGACATCCATATAAATCGTTGTGGCAGCCCCTGCTGCTTTCTTTCCTTTTAAATCTTTTAAAGTTTTAATGCCAGATAAATCATCTTTCCGAACGATAGCCGTTCCGTAGGAATATTTATAAGGGGTTGAAAAGGCAAACTTGTCTTTTCTGTCATCTGTGATGTCGATATCATTTGCAGCGGCATCCACTTGACCAGAATTAATGGCGCTCAGCATCCCATCATAGCCCATTTCTTTAAATTCTACTTTCACATCAAGACGTTTAAACGCTTCTTTGACGACTTCTACTTCATAGCCAGTTAATTGATCCTTGCCATTAGAAGTATCATGATAAGAAGTTGGATAAAGGGTGCCTGAAGTTGCAACCACGATTTTCCCTTTCTTTTTAATCTGATCCCACTTTGTGTCTTCAGATTGAGATGAGCCTGATTGACTGCAAGCAGACATGATAAGGATGAAAGCAGATACAACAAGCATGATCCATATAGGTTTTTTATGATAAAAACGACTCATTTAAGAATCCTCCTCTATTTTTTATACAAAACAAAACATAGCACGCTTTCTCTATAAGGACAACGTTTTCAGAAGAAAAGTGAAAAAGTAAGAATATTATAAGCAATTTACGTGTTAGAAATAATGTATAAAAAAGGAAAGCGAGCGCAAAATAAAGGCGAATAAAGGAGGGAACAACAATGATGAAAAAAATAAGTAGTTTGATCATCTTGTCGATGATGCTGTTATTTGGTTTTCATATAGAAACGGCTCATGGAGAAACACCTCAAATGGAAAAGCGCCCGGTGACACATCAAGTGAAATTAACAGCAGAACAACAAAAACAAATTGAAATCCTTGAGCAGCAAATTCTTTCTAAGCGAAAAGAAGTCATTGAGAAATATATACAGTACGGCGTGTTAACAAAGGAACAAGGCACACACATCACGAAACGAATGGATGAGCATTACACTCATTTGAAAAAGAACGGATTTGTTCCATTGCTGAAAAAACCACAGCACCATCGCCCATGATAATGATGAAACCGGCAGCTTTAAGTGCCGGTTTTTTATTGTCGATCAGAAGGTGAGACTTTCCCCATCTTGAGGGACAAAAATGGCTTGATCTGCATGATGCTCTTGAACGTAAGCTTCTAAAGCATCTCTTGTTAACAGGCAATGATTCACAGCTTCAAGATGACAGGCGACAATTTGAGCTTTTGGCTGAGAACGGTGAATGTCTAGAATCTCTTCCTTGGTCATTGTAATGGGATCGCCTTCTAAAAATTGAGCAGCCCCGCTATTGACCACAATGACGTCTGGCTTGCTTGTATTCACAACCTCTTTCGGTTCATCACACCAAATGGTATCTCCTGCAATATAAAGGGTAGGTTCATCAGGGTGAGAGAAAACAAAACCGCTCACCTGCCCCATCCGCTTCGCCGTTTCTCCCGTCCCATGCTGTCCGCCTGTACGTTTAATATGAACGCCGCAAATGTCCATTTCATCTTCAATGCATGTGACATGCTGAAATCCAGCTTCTTCAACTTCTTTTCGATCCTTCTCCGATTGAGTATAAATTGGTTGATCCTGAGCTAATTTCCTTTTGGCCTCGTCGTCAAAGTGGTCCACATGTAAATGAGAGAGTAAGACAGCATCTGGGTGTAACAGACTGTCTAAATCTATATTTACAGGAAGCTCCACAATAGGATTGTTCAAATGTTGATTGGCTGTATGAGGGAACGGTGGATATGTTCCTTTTGCTGCTAAAAAGGGATCGATTAAAAAAGTTGAATGACCATAGTGAAGGTATAAAGTCGCATTGCGAATGAGTGTAATTTTCATAAAAAGGCCTCCTTTTTTTCTGATTAAGTTTACAGTATATTAAAAGAGTTCTACGTGACAGAGGATTATGAAAGTCTTTTGGCAGAAGGGCTTGATTTTTGAAAGAGGTGAGCCAATGCTAGACCAAACAGATATGAATATTTTAAAAGAACTATCAAAGAACAGCCGATTAACGATGAAAGCTCTAGGTGAAAAAGTTCATTTAACCGGCCAAGCTGTTGCAAATCGGGTGTTAAAGCTAGAAGAAGAAGGCGTGATTGAAGCATATACCATTTCAATTGATTGGCAGACACAAAAGACGATTCAAACCTTTTTGCAGCTATATACCCGTAGTCATCATCATGAACCACTTCTGTCGTTTCTTTATAAAAAGGAAGAAATCAAGAATTTGTTCAAAATAAGTGGTGAAGGCTGTTATATGGCTGAAGGACATTTCTCCAGTCATGATGAACTTGATCAGTTTTTAACGGAGCTGACGAATTACGCAAATTACAAACTGTCTATTGCGGTTAAACGTCTCATTCATCAGTAATAGAAGAGACGCAGGAGGAAAAGGAACGATGCAAAAATTAATCGAAAATCAAGCTGAACCGATGACAAAGGAAAGAATCAAAGCAGACTTGGTTCAACTTGGTGTGAAAAAGGGCATGATTTTATGTGTTCATTCATCTTTATCATCAATCGGCTGGGTAAATGGAGGCGCTGTAGCCGTCATACAAGCATTGATGGAAACCTTAACAGAAGAAGGGACACTGATTATGCCGGCACAAACGTTAGAGCTTTCTGATCCCGCCGATTGGATCGATCCGCCTGTTCCTTATTCATGGTGGAAATCGATCAAAGAAACAATGCCCGCATTTGACCCAGCTTACACGACACCAGCAGCAATGGGAAAGGTGGCGGAAACATTTTGGAAATACCCAGGCGTGGCGAGAAGCAATCATCCCCATTTTTCATTCACCGCCTGGGGGAAAAGAAAACATGAAATTCTGCAACACCATGCACTTTCCTTTGGATTAGGAGAGCAGTCGCCTCTTGGCCGCATGTATGATCTTCATGCTCAAGTGCTGCTGCTTGGCGCATCATTTGAGAGCATGACAGCTTTTCATCTAGCTGAATACCGAATCCCTCAACAGGACCTCATGACAAGAGGAGCCCCTATTTTAGAGAATGGGTGGAGGGTATGGAAAGAGTACCAAGATATCATCACAAGAGAAGAACTATTTGAACAGATTGGCCGTGATTTTCTGCAATCAGGAGGCATCCATCAGCACAATCAAATTGGACTTGCCAGTTCATATTTACTGCCCATGAGAGAATCGGTAGACTATGCGGAACAGTGGCTTGATTTATATGATCAGTCGTAATCTACACTGTTTGGAAATTTACATAATAAACGTCTTGATCAGGCTGCTGTGAGGTGTAGCAGGTAAGCTGGTAGTTTCCTTTTGGAATGGAAAAAGACAGCACATTGGCCATGACGCTTGTGATATAAACTTGGTCACTTGTAAGCGTAAAGGGAACTGTTATGGCTCTATCAACCGAGACTTGGGGCTCATCGCTATTTAATGTCACAATAATAGACGCCTTTCCATTATTGATTCCTTCAAAGGAAACTCCTTGATCTCCTGTTGCAAATCCTTGAAGAATGTCCTCATCTGTCCAATCAATAACAGGTGGTGTTTCGCTTCCGGTGTATACCGTGATTTGGTGGTAGGAGATAGATAGGGAATAGGCTTGATTTAAGTGATTCATATAAAAAACTCCTTTATTTATGGATTTTCGTTGGAACGTGAATGGTTAAAGAGTGATTCTTGAGGAGAAAGTTAGGCAGCAAGACGATTGTCGCCGTCTTGCGCTATTTGGTGTGGGATCTAGATGTGAAATTGCGAGACCATTGCTTTTAAATCTCCTGCTAAATGGGCAAGCGCTTCTGATGAAGCTGTTACTTCTTCCATTGCAGCAAATTGTTCTTCTGTTAAACCGGCTACTTGCTGTGAATGTTCACTCGTTCGTTTCACGCCTTCTGTAATAGACGCAAAAGACTGTTTCGCATCGTTTGTATAAGCTGCGATTTTTTGTGATGCACTTGATAAATGCTTAATGCCATTCGCCATTTCTCTCATCGACTGCTGGATATCATGAAATGATTCCTCTGTATGAGAGATAAGTACAGCCCCTTGAGCCGCTTCCTCTCTTACTCGTTTGATGGCATTCGTCGAATGAGTCATCTCTTTTTGTATTTCAGAAATGAGATGGGAAATCATGTTTGATGATGCTTGAGATTCTTCTGCAAGCTTTCTCACTTCGTCTGCGACAACAGCAAATCCTTTTCCGTGCTCACCTGCCCGTGCTGCTTCAATTGCTGCATTAAGAGCTAGCAGGTTTGTCTGGCTGGCGATATCTGTAATGACTTTGGAAATATGATCAATTTCAGCTGAACGTGTTTCCAACGCTTGAATCGCTGTACCGTTTTCTTCAATTGATTTTGCAATAGACGTCATTTGTGAATGAACTTCACTGATATTGTGTACACCTTTTTGGGCCACTTCTTGTGCGGAGTGACTTCTTGAAGCCATTTGTCCTGCATTTTCAGTGATGTTTGCCAGCTCGTTTGATACTTGAATCATCGTGTGCTCACTGGCTGTCATTTGAGTGGACTGTTCTTCTGAAGATTGTGCCACTTCTTGAATCGTGTAGGTGATTTTTTCTGATGCTGCACTCGTTTCTTCTGCGCTAGCTGACAGCTGCTCAGAGGATGTGGCCACTAATTCAGACGTGTTCATGACATTTAGAATGGTTTGATTTAATTTTTCACGCATCTTATTGAAATGGCCAGCCAGATCAGACAATTCATCACCAGCAGTATCCGTCACATTGATGGTTAAATCACCTTCGCCTGCACTCTTAATGGCAGAAGCCATATGCTTGAGACGTGCCTGAATCCGTTTAGTGAAAATAGAAATAATGATGACCGAAACGATCAGACTTAACAAAAGGACGATGACAAATTGTATATAGAATGACTGAAGCATTTGTGAAATCATGCTTTGATTGGCCCCAGTATAAAAAATACCAATTGTTTCGCCTGCTTCATTTTTGATCGGCATATAAGCCGTTTGATAGTCTTTCCCGGCAACATTTGCAGTGCCGTAATAGTTTTCTCCTTTATCTAAAACAGTGGTCTTCACTTCAGGAGAGACTTCTGTACCTACAGCTCGTTTCCCATTTAACATGACATTCGTAGCAACGCGGGTATTTCCTTGAAAAATCGTGATGGTATCACCGGTATATTCGGCTAATTGGTCAACCAATGTGTCATGATCATTCATTTGCGTATTTCCTTTGAATAGCTTGTTCTCTTTAATCTGCCATGAGCCTTCTACTTTTTCATTCAGGTAGGCGTAGCCTAGTTTTAAATCACCTTTTGCTTTTTCAGTTGCCATTTGCTTGATGTTTTCTGTCATCTCGCGATTCACCACATAACCAACAACTGCGGAAAAGATGATGAGGACACTTAAAAAGATCAGCAAAATTTTGGCGCCAAGCCTCAGTTTTCCCTTTTTCTTCATGCTTTTTAACTCCTTTAGGTATAAGGTAGGATATCCCTCCTTAAGGATTATCGGCATGAAAAAAGTGTTTAAAATACCTGCATGCAGTCATGTGAAAATTTTTTTAATATAGAAAAGGGAAAGGCTGCTAATCGATGATAAATTGAATTCTTGTGCCGTCAGGATCATCCGATAATTGATGACTTACCCACGAGCCTGCGCCTCTATTATCAGAAGGGCGTACATATTTGACAGAAGCTCCTGTGCCTCCTTCTTTGCACATTGCCATTGGCCATTCGTCACGATCATACCCGCGTTTTGTTGGAACGCCATGTAATGATCGATCCCTTTGCTCATCACTATGTTTACGGTCAATTGTACAAATGGATGAATGACCTTCATCAATGGCTTCTTCTATGTGCTTGGCTGTTTCGGGATAGCGGTCTGATGGAAAATGAATCGTTTTGTCATAAGATGAATTCGCTGTCTCTTGTTTCCCTTGCTCCAGCTGGATATAGCCTGTTGCTACACCAATAACAATCAATAAAAGCAAGAGAATCATTTTAAGAAGTTTCATAGGTGCTGGCTCTCTTTCTTGTTTGCGTATTTTGTAAACAGAAGTATAGCAGAATTACTTACCAATTTCTCCTGGTTTTGAAAAAACGCCTTTTAAAATTCAAAAAACAGATTTTACTTGATTTCTTGTTTTTCATTTTTGTAGAAATTCATAAAAATTTTAATTTTGTAGATCATAAAACGATTATGCTCATCCAAAATGGCTTTATCACTGCTTTTTGAGCTAATTTCAAGAATTTAACACACAGAAATTTCAAAAAAATAAAATTGACTAGACCGATCTGCTTTAATAATATGGAGTCAAATATCAAAAAATGTCGTAATTTATCAAAATATGATTCTAATTACATTGTAGGAGGGAAGTACAAATGGCGGATGTCTCATACCGGCTCGGAATAGACATAGGCGGAACATTTACTGATTTATCGTTGATAAATGAAGCAACAGGGGAGCTGACTGAACTCAAGACACCCACAGTGACTGATGACCCAGCCCAAGGTATTATCAATGGGTTAAATCTTCTAAAAAAAAGAGGTGTTGATTTATCCAACATCCAATACCTCGTTCACGGAATGACAATCGGTCTTAATACATTATTGCAGCGAAAAGGAGCAGATTTAGCCCTTTTTGTGACAGAAGGATTTCAAGATATATTGTCACTTCAACGTTTACGATTACCCATTCCTTATGACTTCAATTCTCGTTTGCCAGAACCATTGATACCTCGGAAGCATGTATATCCAATCTCTGAAAGGTTGATACACGATGGTACGATCAAAAACCCTCTCCATCTGCAGCAGTTAGATGATGCAGTCCAGCATGTTATATCTAAAAATCTAGCAGGTATCGTCATTTCTTTTTTACATAGTTATCAAAACCCAGTTCATGAATTACAGGCAAAAGCCTATATCAATCATCATTATCCACAGTTAGAAGTCCTTACTTCATCTGAATTATGGCCTCAAATGAGGGAATACGAGCGTACAGTGATGTCTGTTGTTAATTTGTACATTCAACCAAAGGTGAAACAGTATTTACAAACACTGAAAAGTCGTTTGAAGGAAGAAGGTGTACCAATTTCTCCATACATTACACAATCAAATGGTGGTTTAATGGATGCAGAAAGTGCGGCAACTTCGCCTGTTAAGACTCTCTTTTCTGGTCCGGCAGCTGGTGTCATCGGTGCGGCGAGAATTGCAGCATCAGCTAGTGAACCCAACCTGATCACTTTTGATGTCGGGGGGACGAGTGCAGATATCTCGATTATTCAAAATGGACAGCCTACAATGGCGCAATCCAATCAGCTTTCAGGCTTCCCAATTATTCTTCCATCTGTTGCGATGTATTCAATAGGAGCAGGGGGAGGTTCGGTAGCATGGATTGATCAGGGCGGACTTCTAAAAGCGGGGCCAGAATCAGTTGGCTCAAATCCGGGACCAGCTTCGTATGGAAAGGGAGAAAAAGCAGCTTTAACTGATGCGTTTCTCATATGCGGTTATCTCAATCAAGAACGTTTTGCCGGAGGACATTTACAATTACAGTTGTCTGCGGCGAAAAAGGCCTTTCAGCCAATTGCTGATCAGCTCAACAAAACGGTTGAAGAGGCGGCTGACCAGCTCATTCAAGTAGCCGTAGCCAATATGTACACAGAATTAAGCAATGTGATGGAGCAGCAAGGATTTGACCCTAGAGATTTTAGTTTGCTGGCGTTTGGCGGAGCAGGACCGGTTGTAGCGAATTTTCTTGCGAGAGAAATTCATGCGAAAAATGTGGTTGTTCCTCCGAGTCCGGGTACATTATGTGCATTAGGTGCTCTGACCGCTGACTTTATTCATGATGCGGTGCTGTCGAAGAAAATATGCTTACAAGACTATTCGATCAACCAACTAAAACAAGATTATGAGAAGCTGTCGCGAAAAGCGACTGATTGGGTCAGCCAGCAGGACATTCAGCATATCAATCAGACATCCATTCTATTATTAGCAGACGCACGTTATCAAGGACAGGCATTTGAGATTGAATTGCCATTATCGATTGATTGGCTAAAACAAGAACAAGACATCCACCAACTCATTGAAGCCTTTCACAAACTGCATCAGCGTCAATATGGTCATAGGGATGATCAGGCAAACATCGAGTTTACTCATTTACGCGTTCGAGTCATAGGCGAGACGCCTCCGCTGCCTTTTTCACTTGTTCATGAAAGCAGCGGACAGTCTTTGAAACCATATGAATATAGACGAATCTTTATAGAGGAAAAAGAATACGAAGCATCGGTTTATAACCGGTACACTCTGTCAGTAGGTTCTATTGTAAATGGACCAGCCGTTATTGAGCAGGATGATACAACAACATTAATTTTGCCAAACTGGGCAGGCAGCATTGATCCATCAGGTAACTTAGTGATTTCAAAGGAGGCAGCTTTACATGAGAACTGATCCAGCAAAGCTTGAGATGATGCGCAGTTATTTTAATGCGATTGCATCAGGCATGGGACATGTCATTGAACGAACGTCATTTACGACCTTCGTCAAAGAATCTGCTGACTTTGCGACAGCATTAGCCACGCCTTCTGGAGATTTCTTTGTTTATCCGAAGACAGTGGGTGTGACGATCTTTTTAGGGCTGAGTCTAAAAAAGGCGATTGAAGAAAGCGGGCCGATGCAGCCAGGAGACATTATCATCACTAATGATCCTTATACGACAGATGGTTTGGCGACTCACCTGCCAGATGTCCATATCATTAAGCCGATTTTTGTAGATGGTGAAATTGTCAGCTATGCTTGGTCTTTTGTTCATGTCAGTGATGTGGGTGGACTTGTGCCTTCGAGTATTTCACCGACAGCAACGGATGTTCATCAAGAAGGATTAAGAATTCCGCCAGTAAAAATTTATGAAGGCGGAAAAGAGAATCAGGTCGTACGTACCTTTTTAAGAGCTAACAGCCGCGCTAGTCATCTAAATGATGGTGATATCAATGCGATGATTGCTGCAGTGAATACAGCAGATATTCGGTTAAAAGAAATGATTGAGAAATTCGGAAAAAACGAAGTGAAACAAGGAATGATAGACTTGCTGAAGCAAGCCGAGGATCGTGCTGGAAAGGTCATTGAAGCTATACCGGATGGAACGAGTGAATTTGCTGATTATTTAGATGATGATATGATCTCAGGCGTCCCTATTCGGTTGAAAATCAAGCTAACGATCAAAGGGAAACGGCTGACGCTCGATTTTTCTGAGTGTGATCCCCAAGTAAAAACAGCCTTTAACCTTGTTACCAACGGTCAGAAACATTCCTTTCTTTATCAAGGGTTGATTAATTACATCATTAGTAAGGATCCTTATATACCGATTAATGGTGGAATAACGTATCCAATTGACGTGATCTCTCCTAAAGGAACGCTGGTGCATCCAGAATACCCAGCTTCTGTCGGGATTCGTCATTCGATTACGATGAGGCTGTACAATGTCGTGCTAGGCGCCATTGGTAAGCTGTTACCTGAAGCAGTGCCGGCAGCAGGTGCAGGTCAATCTGCCATTGTGGTTCTCTCTGTACCTGATGATCAAACGGGTGGCAGGAAAATGTCCGTTGTCGAACCATTAGGCGGAGGCGGAGGTGCTCAAAATGGTACTGATGGAGTGGACGGTATTGATCATTCGTCAGGTTTTTTGAAGAATACCCCAATTGAGAGTTTGGAACAGCATATTGATATTCATGTTCACCGATATGAGCTTCTGCCGAATACAGGTGGAGCTGGTGAAAATCGAGGCGGACATGCGATTGGTTTGGAATTTGAAATGATAAAGCCTGAATCGATGGTGACAGCACGTGGAATGGAACGGATGAAGTTTCAGCCTTGGGGATTAATGGGCGGCCGAGCAGGAGCGGTTGGTGAGGTCAAGCTGATCACAGCTAATGGTGAGAAACAAGACCAGCCCAAAATAGATGTCTTGCGACTTGATAAAGGCGATATCGTTCAATTGATTTCACCAAGTGGAGGCGGCTGGGGGAATCCATTTGACAGGAAGAAAGAAAAAGTCCTTCAGGAAGTGGAAGCAGGTCTATTAAGTGAAGAAAGAGCGCTGCAGCAATATGGTGTGAAAGTATATTTAGACCAAAATGAATGGAAGATTGATGAGGAGCAGACGAGCAGGGTGCGTGAAAAGGTTAATCATTCTCCATCTACTGACGTGTGGGATTTCGGAGAACAAAGAGCAGCTTATGAGAAAGTATGGACGGACGAAGCCAGCAGTGAGCTTGCCGTTCAGCTTCGTTCCTATCCGGCTAATGAACGTACGCACTATAAACATGCAGTTCATCAACATTTCAGTCATAGAAATGAGCCGTTAACAAAGAAAGATATTACTCAAGCACTTCGTCAAATGAATGGACAAAAAGGGGGAAATGAATCATGAAAAGAAGATTAATCGCTATTTTTGCAGGCATCCTATCAATCGTTGTACTGCTGACCGCTTGTGGTGGAAATGGAAAGGATCAAGGCAAACAGCAGCAGACTGTGATTGTTGGCGTATATGGAGGCGATTGGGAAAAGAATATCAAACCAATCCTCGAAAAGTTTGAAAAAGATACAGGAATTAAAGTGCAAACCGTCTCTGGGGCGGATTCTGAATGGTTTACAAAATTAAAAGCGTCAAATGGGAAAAATCCACCATATGACTTACTAATCTTACAGCCTGATACGATTCAAAGAGGTATCGCGGCAAACGTTCTTGCGCCTATTGATGAAGATCAAGCGCCGAACGTCAAAAAGCTTTACCGTTCTGTCCAAAAGAAGCTTACTGTGAATGGAAAACAATATGCAGCAGGCTTTAGTATGGGGCAGCTTGGTATTGCTTATAGAAAAGACCTCGTCAAGCAGGAACCAAACAGCTGGACTGACCTATGGAACAGTCAGCTGAAAGGGAAGGTAGCCATTTCATCTCCGACTTATTCAGCCGGTTTGCAATTTTTCTCTGCACTTGTTCATGCGCAAGGGGGGACAGAATCAAATCCTAAGGATATTGATAAAGCATTTAAAAGTCTCGCGCAGTTGAAAGGTCATGTTGCTGCTTTTCCAGATAACCCAGGATCGATTCAAACCTTGTTAGAACGTGGGGATGTTGCGGCTGTTCCATATTGGGACGGGCGAGTATTTGCACTTGAAGAAGAAGGCATGGATATTGGTTTCTCATATCCGAAAGAAGGTGCTGTTGCAGCTGTTGCGAGCTGGGCTTTAACGAAGGGAAGTCCGCATGAAGAAGCGGCGTACAAACTATTAAACTACTTAAGTGGAAAAGAAGCTCAGGAGGCTTTCTCGGAAAAATCTTATTATGGCATGTCGAATTCTGATGTGAAATACGATGACAAGATTAAGGGGAAAGTGAAAGTTGGAGAAAATTATTACAGCAAGCTGACGTGGGTAGATTATGAAACAGCGACCTCTGAGCTTGGCAATTGGACAAACCGATGGAACGAAGTATTAGGCGGAGGAAAATAGGTGATCGCATGAGTGGAATTCATTTAGAACACATCAGTCAGCACTTCGGTGAGCAGATTGCTCTCAACGATGTCAGTCTTACGGTGAATGAGGGAGAGTTTTTCTCCCTTCTTGGTCCTAGCGGCTGCGGAAAATCAACATTATTAAACATCATTGGCGGTTTTTTAGAACCAACAAAAGGCGTCGTCTATATTGGCGATCAGGATGTGACAGCTTTGCCGCCTTACCAAAGAAAAACAGGTATGGTTTTTCAAAGCTATGCACTTTTTCCACATCTGACTGTATTTGATAATGTGGCGTACGGGCTAAAGGTTCAAAAGAAAAAGAAGGCGGAAATTAAAGAGAAGGTGATGGAAAGCTTGTCTCTTGTTCAATTAGAGGCATTTGCGAAACGGATGCCCCACCAATTAAGCGGTGGTCAGCAGCAGCGGGTAGCGATTGCAAGAGCGCTGGCGATTCAGCCGTCTGTTCTCCTTCTTGATGAACCGCTCAGCAACCTAGATGCCAAACTAAGAAAAAACATGCAGACAGAGCTGCGAAATATTCAAAGGAATGTCGGGATTACAACCATTCTTGTGACACATGATCAAGAGGAAGCCTTAAGCCTTTCTGATCGGGTTGGAATTTTAGGAGAGGGAAGAATACAGCAGATTGGGACGCCTTTAGAGGTGTACCGCCAGCCAAACAATCGATTTGTAGCTGAATTCATCGGACAGGTGAACATCTTTGAGGCCGTGTACAATGAAGCTGATGCGGCATTTACAGTTCCGCATGTCACCCATTCAAGCGGTCAGCATCTTCAGCTGCAGGCTGCGGCACATCAAAAGAAGAGGGAAAAGCAACTGCTTATGCTGCGTCCTGAAAGAATCAGCATCTCTTCTGAGCGGGAGGAAGTCAAGCCGAATCATGTATCAGGCGTGCTGTCAGATGTGAGTTATATTGGGCATTCATTACGTTTGGTTGTGGGGCTTGATAATGGTGAAATCATTGTCCATGCTTCTGATGCGGCATTTCCCGAGCTGCCTGAAGTTGGAGAAACCGTCCATATCCATTGGCAGCCTGAAGATATCGTTTTCTTAGATTCGAAGGTGCATACGTGATGCGAATCAAGAAAAAGAATCAACGATTTCATTGGTTTATGCTGCTGCCAGCCTGTTTGTTTCTTGTAGTATTTTTACTAGCTCCTCTGGTGATGATGCTCGTTCTCAGTTTTCGCGATGTCGATTCGATGATGAATACATTACAAACGTATAGCTTTTCTCAATATATTCATGTGTTCACGACAGATGCATATGTAAAGGCGATTGGAAGTACTGTGTGGGTGGCTTTGCAGACAACGGTGATTTGTTTATTGATGGCATACCCCGCAGCATACGTGCTCGTCAAAGCACCTAATCCGCGTCTGCGGGCATTTTTCTATATCCTACTTGTGTCGCCGCTTTTGACAAGTGTTGTGATTCGGACATTTGCATGGATTGTTCTTCTTTCGCAAAATGGTCTGATCAATGGCATGTTATTAGATTTACAGGTGATTGAGAAGCCGCTCTCGATGCTGTGGAATATGAATGCGGTCATTATTGCCTATGTCCAAGTCATGCTGCCATTTGCAGTACTGCCGATCGCAACAAGCTTAACCGATATGGATCGTCAATTAAGACCGGCTTCTATGAGTCTTGGAGCTGGCCGGATTCGAACCTTTTTTCATGTCACCTTACCACTGACCATTCCAGGCATGGTGACTGGCGCGATCATCGTCTTCTCACTGGCAGCAGGAAGTTATATCACCCCGCTGTTAGTCGGCGGACGGATGCAGCCGCTGCTGCCGCTGTCAATTTATCAGCAGGTCATGCAGGTGTATAATCTGCCTCTTGCTGCGGCTATGTCCTTTACATTATTGGTTTGTGTGCTTGTGGTAGTCAGTCTATTAAGCTATTTATTGAAGCGTTGGGAGGCGAGGATGCATGCGTAATAAGTCAATAGGTGACCGCTTGCTTTCCATCCTGATTTGGACTGCTGGGTCATTGGTTTATCTTTTTTTAACCATACCTGTTCTTGTGATCGTCCTATCTGCTTTTAGTCCAAATGCCTTTCCTGAATTTCCACCGACTTCGTTCTCTGTGCGCTGGTTTCATGAGGTCGTGTCAAATCCAGAATGGATGGAATCTCTTCGGATCAGTGTGTTTCTGCTGTTCATCGTGACGCCTCTCACGGTTCTTTTAGGGACAATGGCATCGTATGCTTTAGCAAGGCTTTCCTTTAAGGGAAAGGAGGCTGTCCAAGCTTTCATTCTGTCACCTCTCATGATTCCTCAGGTGGTGTTAGGGATTGCAATGCTTTACTTGTTTACGGCTATGGGCTTTACAGGGTCTTTGTGGGCGCTCGTCATTGGTCACGTCATCATTGGTTTTCCTTATGTGGTTCGAACAGTAGGCGTGAGTGTTTCGAATTTAGATCCGCGGCTTGAGCTGGCTTCGATGAATCTTGGCGCAGGACCCATTCGCACGTTTTTTCGAGTCACATTACCTTTGATTAAGCCGGGAATCATTGCAGGAGGGGTGTTTTCAGCTGTGACGTCATTTGGGGAAATATCGATCAGTTTGTTCGTTTCCTCTCCTCAAACCATTACAATTCCTGTCAGGACCTTTAATTACATTGAGCAGACCTTTGATCCAAGTGTCAATGCGATATCTGTCATATTTATTATCATTTCTATCATTGCGCTGCTCATTATTGAAAAAACGATTGGTCTGTCTAAGGTGATGTAAATATAATGAAGAAACAAGGAGTTGTCATTTGAAATGACAGCTCTTTTTTTTGTTGTTTTTACAGTAAAAAAATTCATTTTTTTAGGGAATATAGTTCTTAAGATTTAAGAATTTGCGGGGAACGCAAGGAGACCTCTATCCTACATTTTCGGTCATATTTTCAAAATTTAAGGGAAAATATGAAATTTTTGCGGTATTTAGTCGATTATTTTCGGTTGAACGCAACTATTATTAGTTATTTTCGGTAAATATCGTCAATTCTCACAGGATCCCTTCGGTATAACGCATGAATCTTTACACCCATTTTTCGGTGAAAAAAACAATATTTTCATATAAAGTGGACGTAAATAGAAAATATCTAAAAGAAAAGAAGAAAAAGGCAAATCTATGGAAACATAGAGACGCAAAGCCATGTCCTAAGGTAAATGATTCTTTTTTTGCTAAGGTCGGCAGGCTACCGAATGAAAATGGGAGTCCCTCCGTTTTATTCGGGGTGGGCTCCTTTTCGGTTTAACCGTCTATTTTAATGAAATAGACTTGGTTCTTTTGATATAGAGGGTGCAGGGTGAAATTGGTGGAGAAAACATAGAAGAGGCGGAGGATGAGAATGAATACAGTTTATTACCCCTTAACACATGCGCAAAAGCGAGTATTCTACACGGAAAGATTTTATCCAGGTACAAGTATTTCTAATTTGGGTGGATTCGCCAGGTTGAGATCAGCATCTGGTCTCGATCCTTCTTTGGTCGTCGATGTGCTTCAAGCGTACATTCGACAAACTGACTCTCTTCGGCTGAGGCTCGTGTATCGAGATGAAGAGGAGGAGCCTGTTCAATATATCAAACCTTATGAAAAACAGCCGATTCGCATGGAAAAGGGCTGGAGTGAAGAGAAAGTAAGGGTTTGGGCAAACGAGCAGATTCGTGAGCCGATGCCATTGATTGACAGCCCTTTGATTGAATTTACGGTGTTTCAAATCAGTGATCAAGAGTGCTGGCTGTTCTGTAAAGCACATCATATTGTCGCGGATGGTATTTCCATCATTTTAATGGGAAATCGCATTATTGATTTATATCATGACATGCTGCAAGGAGTAGACATCTCGCCAGTTGAGGAGATTTCCTTCGTTGATCACATCATGAGTGAGCAGACCTATGAATCTTCTAAACGTTTTCAAAAAGACCAAGCTTTTTGGAATGAGCAATTTGCTCATATTCCAGACTTCGCATCTTTAAAACCGCATAAGGGATACGAGATGAGTTTGCATGCGGAGCGATTTTCAGGGGATGTTCCAGATTCTTTAAAGGAGAAGCTTCGTGTTTT
The DNA here is from genome assembly GCF_004364885.1 of Bacillus sp. BK450. Taxonomy (NCBI): domain Bacteria; kingdom Bacillati; phylum Bacillota; class Bacilli; order Caryophanales; family Bacillaceae; genus Bacillus; species Bacillus sp. BK450. Next base: position 189,031 of record NZ_SOBQ01000004.1, read on the forward strand.
TTGTGAAGAACAGAAAGTCAGTATGCTTTCGATGTTTATGTCCACTGTCTATATTTACTTACATCGCTTTAGCGGTATGGAGGATGTCGTTCTTGGAACCTTTATGGGCAACCGGACGAATGCCAAAGAAAAAAAGATGATTGGGATGTTTGTATCTACGATTCCAATGCGTGCATCTGTTCAAGGGTCGCAATCGTTTCTTGATTTCGTCAAGCAGGTCATGGCGGATCAAATGAAGATCTTGCGACACCAAAAGTACCCTTACAATTTGCTCATGAATGATTTGCGGGAAAGAGAAGGGTTTACAGGACGCCTTTTTGATATTTCTTTAGAGTATCAGGTGATGCAGTGGCAGAAAAAAGAGAATCTGTCGTTCATTACTGAACCGATTTTTAGCGGGAGCGGAATGAATGATATTTCAATACATGTGAAAGACCGCTGGGATACTGATACATTGACCATTGATTTGGATTACCGTACAGATGTATTCACAGAAGAAGAAATGAGTAAGATGTTTGATCGATTCTTGATATTACTAGAAGCGGCCGTCTCTCAGCCTGATCAGCTGATCGGGACACTGCCTTTACTTTCAGCAGGTGAACAAAAGGAGCTGCTGCAATTATCTGAAGGAGAATCGTTTGAAAGGCCAGCAGCAAAACCGGTTCATCACATGTTTGATGAGACAGCCAACAAATATGCAGACCGGACAGCCGTTGTAGCAGAAAATGGAACAATTACTTATGGAGAGCTGCAACAACAGGCAGAAAAGCTGGCACGTTTTTTACAAATGAAAGGTATCTCACGTGATGTGCCTGTTGCTGTTTTGATGGAGCGGAAGACAGATGCCATGGCAGCAGTCTTCGGCATACTAAAGGCTGGCGGGGCATATGTACCAATTGATCCGGCATTACCTGAGGAGCGCATTCAATTTATTGTGGAGGATTCAGGTGCTTCTATTGTGTTAACAGAGGAATCGTTCATTCAAGAGTACCCAGCCCTCTCGGAAAAATTGATCGTGCTGCAGCAAATATTATTAGATGATGGACGGCTGCCTGAGCTTGTAGATCAGACGGCGCCGGAGGATTTAGCCTACATGATTTATACATCGGGTACAACTGGAAAGCCGAAGGGCGTCATGATTGAGCATCTTCAGCTTCATCATTTGGTCCATGCTTTGCATCATGAGATGTATCAAGGGGCGAATGAGCTACAAATGGCGCTTCTAGCCCCATTCCATTTCGATGCATCAGTCAAACAAATCTTTGCTGCTCTTTTATTTGGACATACGCTTCATATCATCCCGCGAGAAACGACGAGAAATGGCATGCAGCTAGCGGCTTATTACAGAAAACATCAAATTGAAGCGGCAGATGGAACACCGGCGCATGTGCAGCTTTTACTTGCTGCGGATTTGGACGGGCTGTCATTGACGCACATGTTGATTGGGGGAGAAGCGCTGCCTGCGAAAGCAGCACGTTCACTCATTGAAGCAGTTCGTATGAGTCAGCCTGATTTTACTCTGTGGAATGTGTATGGTCCAACTGAGACGTGTGTGGATGCGGCGGTTCATCGCCTGAATCTCAGTGAGCTGAGCGAATCAACTGAACAGCGCTATGTGTCGATTGGAAAACCGCTTGGTCATCATCGTATTTATATTTTAAATGAACATGATCAATTACAGCTGCATGGGGCAGCAGGAGAACTGTGCATTGCCGGTATAGGTGTTGGGCGAGGCTATGTGAATCAGCCTGAATTGACGGAGAAGGTATTCACAGCAGACCCGTTTTCTCCACATGAGCGGATGTATCGAACGGGGGATCTAGTCAGATGGCTTCCGGATGGCACGATTGATTATCTTGGCAGAATGGACGATCAAGTGAAAATAAGGGGTTACCGGATAGAAACAGGCGAGATTGAAGCTGTGATGGAGCAGGTAGATGGAGTTGATAAGGCTATCGTGCTAGTGGTTGACGAAGCGGATGGAGAAAAGGCGTTAAGTGCTTATTATCAAGCTCGTCATGAAGGTGTGTCTGTTGACATGCTGCAAGCGGCTATCAAACATCAGCTTCCAGCGTACATGATGCCTCTTTATTTCAAAGAGCTCGATGCTTTTCCACTCACAGTCAGCGGCAAAGTCGACCGTCGTGCACTTGCTGCGTTAAAAGGTGATAGAGCGGTACATGCTGTTTATACGGCACCTAGAAACGATATAGAAACGAAGCTTGTTCATTTGTGGGAAGACATTCTAGATCAAGAGAAGATCGGTGTATATGATTCTTTCTTCGATCGAGGCGGGCATTCGCTCAAAGCGATGACCGTACTTACCAAGGTTCAGCGAGACTTTGAAGTGGAGGTGCCGCTCTCCATTTTATTTGAACAGCAGACAATTGCTGCTCTAGCTGCTTATATTGAGCAAGCAGAAAGGTCTTTTGAAACGGTGATACCAAAAGCGCCGGCTGCTGATCATTATCCATTGTCGCCTCCACAGCAGCGCGTCTATATGGTGAGTCAATTGGAGCAAAGCACTGTATATCATATGCCTGCTGTTGTGAGGTTAAAAGGAACTCTGCAGCTTGAGAAGCTGACTGAAGCCTTTGACAGGCTGATCTCACGTCACGATATGCTGCGTACTTCTTTTCATACGATAAAAGGTGTTCCTCGTCAGCGGATCGTTTCATCAGTGTCCTTTCAAATAGAACAGCTGACAGGCGGTACGATGGAAGAAAACATGCAGCAATTTGTCAGACCTTTTGATCTTGAGTGTGCGCCGCTTCTTCGAATTGGTTTGCAGTCATTGCATGATCAGGAGCATTTGCTCTTTTTCGATATGCATCATTTGATTTCAGATGGTCTTTCGATCGATTTGATGCTGCGTGAGCTGTCAGATGCTTACGAGGGATCGGTTAAAGCACCATTGAAGCTTCAATATCAAGATTATGCTGTTTGGCAACAGCACCAAGGCTTTCAAAAAGAAGAGGCATTTTGGCTGCAAGAATTTTCGGGCGATATTCCGGCTTTACAGCTGCTGACCGATTATCAGCGTCCAGCTGTCCAGTCTTTCGCAGGTGATCGTGTCATCAAAGAAATAGATGAAGCGTTAAAGAATCAATTACAGGAGCTTGCAGCAAACCATCACACGACACTGTATACGGTCTTGCTTTCTGCTTACTATACATTGCTTGCCAAATATACAGGTCAAAAGGAATTCGTGGTCGGAACACCGGCGGCAGGGCGTGTGCATACAGATTTGAATGACATGATCGGTATGTTTGTCCAGACACTTGCTTTGCGGTCTGAGGTAGATCCGAATGGAACCATGTCTCAGCTGATTGAGCAAGTAAAGAAAAAGACAATGCAGGCATTTGAGCATCAGCAATACCCGTTTGAACGGCTGCTTGAAAAGCTGAATGTGCCAAGAGATTTTAGCCGTCATCCATTGTTTGACACCGTCTTTACACTCGCGCCGGATCATGGAGCAGCCCAGCATATTGGAGACATGCTGGTCGAGGTTGAAGAAACCAATTTCCATATTGCGAAATTTGATTTAACACTGCAAGCGATGGAGTCCGATCAAGGTTTATCCTTTGTACTTGATTACAGTACGGCGCTATTTAAACGAAGTACGGCAGAGCAGATGATGAAACATTATGTTTATCTGCTGGAGCAGATGGTTCAAGCGCCGCAGGAAGCTATTCAATCCTATCGATTACTGTCTGAACAAGAAGCAGAAGCTCAGTTAAATAGGTGGAATCCGTTACCTTCGCCTTATCCAGCAGAAGAAACCATTGTGACGCAGTTTGAAAAACAGGTGCAGCAGCATGGTCATCAGCCTGCATTGCAATGTGAAGATGTGGTTCTTTCTTATCAAGAGCTAAGTGACCGAGTGAATCAGCTTGCTCATTATTTGCTTGAAAATGGTTTTGAAAAAGGGATGAAAGCGGCCTTATTCTTTGAACGTTCCAATGAAATGGTGCTCTCTGTTTTAGCTGTGCTTAAGGCTGGCGGTGTCTATGTACCAATTGACCCCGATTTCCCTGATGAGCGCGTGAAGCACTTTTTAACAGACAGCGGTGCACAATTCTTACTGACACATCAAGTGCTGCGCCATCGCTCGGTGCTCACTGCATTTGAGGGAACCATCATAGAAACAGAAGATCAAGTGATTACTCAGCAGTCAGACAGCCCTATAGATGCTCATATTCTACCTGAGGACTTGGCGAATTTGACCTATACATCAGGTACAACCGGTAAGCCTAAAGGAAATATGGTGTCACACCGGAACATTTTGAGAACGGTGAAGCAATCGAATTATCTCACCATTCATCCTGAAGACACGGTGATGAGCCTCTCAAACTATGTATTTGATGCCTTTATGTTTGATGTGTTTGGTGCATTATTAAACGGAGCGAAACTCATTGTTCTGCCAAAGGATCATATTTTAAACATGAATGAGCTTTCTGGAGCGATTGAGAAGGAAAAAGTCAGTATTTTAATGATCACAACAGCTCTTTTTCACTTACTCATCGATATGAAAAAAGACAGCCTGAAAAACGTAAGAAAAGTGCTGTTTGGCGGAGAACGTGCTTCTGTGCCTCATGTAGTGACTGCACTTGAGACAGTTGGGAAAGACAAGCTTGTTCATATGTACGGACCTTCTGAGAGCACAATTTTCACCACATATTATCCTGTGAATCATATTGAGAAGCAGGCGTTATCCATCCCAATTGGAAAGCCAGTGAGTCAAACGGCTGTTTATATTGTAGATGAGTTTGGACATGTCCAGCCGCCGGGTGTGGCGGGAGAGTTATGTGTCGCTGGTGATGGACTGGTGAAAGGATATTATAAGCAGCCAGAACTAACAAGCGAAAAGTTTGTCAAAAATCCTTTCCGTCCTGGAGAGGCCATGTATAAAACGGGCGATCTTGCACGCTGGCTGCCGAATGGAGATATTGAATTCATTGGACGCATCGATCATCAAGTGAAGATTCGCGGACAGCGTATCGAGCTTGGGGAAATTGAACACCAGCTGCTGCAGCATCCTCAGGTGAAGGAAGCTGTCGTCATTGCTGCTTCCAATGACACCTTATGTGCGTATTTCACAGCAGAAGGATCTGTTTCATTATCTGATTTGCGCGAGCAAGCAGGGCGTGAACTGCCTGTATATATGATGCCGGCATTTTTCATGCAATTAGAAGAGCTTCCTTTGACGAATAATGGCAAGGTCGATAGGCGGGCGCTGCCGGCACCTGATCTCAGTGAGCAGGGGGCAAATGAATACACCTCTCCTCAAACAGAAACAGAGCGTCTGCTGGCGAACATTTGGGCGGAAGTTCTTGAAGTGCCGCGAATCGGCAGGCACGATCATTTCTTTGAATGCGGGGGCCATTCGCTGCGCGGCATGAAAATGCTGAACAGGCTATATGAGGAGATGCAGGTGGAGCTCACTTTGAAGTCTTTATTTGAATCCCCAACATTAGAAGCGTTCGCCCTTGCGGTTGATCAAGCGGATCAAACGGAGATCAAGCGAGTAGAAGTTGCCAAAGAGGCGTCCTATTATCCAGTGACATCTGCTCAGAAAAGACTGTTTGTTTTGGAGAAAATGACTGATGCGGAGCAAAGCTATCATATGCCGGCTGCCTTAAAGCTAGAAGGCACCTTTGATGAAAAACGATTTGAAAAGGCAATTGATCAGCTAGTCCAACGTCATGAAGCTTTCCGAACGAGCTTTGATTTTGTTGAGAATGAACCTGTTCAACGGATTGAAACACATGTCTCTGTAGACATTGAAAAAATTGAACAGAACGGCCGAGACATACAGGAATTAATGAATGACTTTATCAGGCCATTTGATGTAGAAAAAGCGCCTTTACTCAGAATAGGGCTGGTTTCCGTCTCCGTAAATGTCCATTATTTACTGATTGATATGCATCATATCATTTCAGATGGTGCGTCTGTTGGCATTTTAATTGAGGAGCTATCAGCCCTGTATCGAGGAGACAAACTAGAGGAATTACCTGTTCAATATAAGGATTATGCAGTTTGGTCAAAAAGTGAGGCATCTGCTGCGCAAAAAGCAACTGAAGAGGCTTTCTGGCTGGATCAATTACAAGGGGAGCTGCCTGTACTGGCACTGCCAGAAGATCTGCCAAGGCCAAAAGTGCAAACATTCGCAGGAGATCGTGTCTCATTTACAATCGAAGGTTCGCTTAAAGCGAAATTGGACGAACTCGTTAGAACGCTCAACAGTACGACCTATACAGTCCTGCTTGCTGGCTACAGTATTCTTTTGAGCAAGCTTTCAAGACAAGAAGATATCATCATTGGTTCTCCGGTTGTTGGCAGAACCCATCCTGATATTCAATCTGTGATCGGCATGTTTGTGAACACGCTGGCACTTAGAACAAGGCCATCAGGACATCAGACAGCTGCTGAATTTGCGTCAAATGTTCATCAGCTTGTGTTAGAGGCAAATGAGCATCAGCTGTACCCATTTGAAGAATTGGTAGATCAGGTGCAAACGGTTCGCGACACAAGCCGTCATCCAATTTTTGACGTGGTATTCTCAATGGAAAATGCGGATATTCGTGATTTATCAATGGATGGGCTTCACATTGTTCCACAGCCATTCGAAGAGAATATTGCCAAATTTGATTTGACCTTAACTGGAAACGAATCCGCAGATCAAATTGAGCTCGTGTTTGATTTTAATTGTTCTATCTTTCAAAAGACGTCAATTGAAAAGTGGAAAGAATATTTCCTTCATTTGCTGGAACAAATGGTGTCAGCGCCAGATCAATCGTTAGATCAAATGCAATTATTGTCACCGCAGCAGCAGCAAAAACAGATGAACGAATGGTCAGGTCCTGTTCTAGACGTCCCGTCAGATCAAACCGTTCATGCCTTGATTGAAGCTAAGGCACAAGAATCACCTCATCAAAAAGCAGCAACCTTCTGCGGAACGAGCTGGACTTATGAAAAACTGAACCATCGGGCGAATGTAGTTGCTTCAAGACTCATCGCAAACGGCACAAAAACAGGCGACCGCGTCGGTATTCTCACTCGTCCGTCCCTTGATATGACGGCAGCTGTTCTTGGCGTTCTTAAGGCAGGTGCGGCATTCGTTCCAATTGATGCGGATTATCCGGCGCAGCGTATTGCGTACATGCTGGAAGACTGCGGGGCAGAGGTATTTCTGATGCAAAAAGGACTCACTGCACCACCTTCATTCACAGGGCATGTCCTGTTCATAGAAGATGCGGTAGAAGGAGAAGCTCACGAGATTCAGGTTCATGTGAAACCAACAGATCTCGCCTATATGATTTACACATCGGGGACGACAGGAAAGCCGAAGGGTGTCATGGTCGAGCACCAGTCCCTTGTGAATCTTGCGTTCTGGCACAATGATGCGTTCCAAGTGACGAAAGACGATCGAACTGCGAAATATGCCGGTTTTGGCTTTGACGCCTCCATTTGGGAGATGTTCCCAACGTGGATCGCCGGCGCAGAGCTGCACATTATCGACGAAGCGATTCGTCTCGATATGATCAAGCTCAATGCGTATTTCAATGAAGAAGACATCACCATTGCCTTCCTGCCAACGCAGTTATGTGAGCAGTTTATGTCAATGGACAACCATTCTTTACGCTATTTACTAACAGGCGGAGACAAGCTGAAACAAGTGAAGCCTGTTCCATACAAACTCGTCAATAACTACGGTCCAACTGAAAATACAGTCGTAGCGACAAGCGGAATGATCGATCCAGAACAAGGCACGATTCCGATTGGAACAGCGATTGCCAATACACGTTTTTACATCATGGGTTCGTTATACGACCTGTCGCCCCCAAGCGTACCGGGTGAGCTCGTGATTGCAGGAAAAGGACTGGCGAGGGGCTATTGGAATCTCCCAGAAGAAACCGACAAACGATTTGTGCCAGATCCATTTTATCCAGGTGAGCGCATGTACCGCACAGGCGATCTAGTGAAATGGACAGACGATGGTGAGCTAATTTATCTCGGCAGAATAGACCATCAGGTCAACATCCGCGGCTTCCGTATTGAGCTGTCAGAAATTGAAGCCCAGCTTCTGACGCTGGATTCGGTCAAAGAAGCCGTCGTGACAACGGTCAAAGATGCGAGTGATCAAGACGCCCTTGCCGCTTACGTGATTACGGAGAGCGATACAGAGAACCTAAAAGAAAGCCTAAAACGCACGTTACCAGAATACATGGTGCCATCATGGATCATAAAACTAGACCAATTTCCAATGACGGCAAATGGAAAGGTCGATCTAAAAGCATTGCCAGCTCCTGATATCGAAGCGAACCAAACGGTATACGAAGCACCAAGAGACGAAGTGGAAACGCTGCTTTGCGGCATTTGGGAAGATGTCCTTGGCGTCAGCCAAGTCGGCATTCACGATCACTTCTTCTTCCTTGGCGGAGATTCGATTAAAGGTATCCAAATGGCAAGCCGACTCACGCAAGCAGGCTGGAAGCTCGATATGAAACTTCTATTCCAGTATCCGACCATTGCGGAGCTTCGCCCATATATTGAAGAAGCCGATCTTCTCACAGCAGACCAATCACCTGTCAAAGGAGAAGTCATTTTAACACCAATTCAGCGCTGGTTCTTTGAACGAAACTTTACGAATCAGCATCACTGGAACCAATCGATGATGCTTCATGCGCCAAATGGTTTAAATGAGAAAAACGTTCAGCAAGTACTGGAACAGCTCATGATTCATCATGATGCCTTGCGAATGGTGTATCCGCTCGAAGAAGGGCGCGTCATCCAACGTCATCGAGGAATCGAGGAAAATAATGTGGCAATTGATGTGGTGGAAGTAAAAGGAGAGCTGTCACAGCAAATTCAGCAGGTAGAAAAGCTGGCAAATGAAGTGCAGGGGAGTATATCGCTAGCAGACGGGCCTTTAGTGAGACCTGCCATTTTCCGAACGGATCAAGGGGATCATTTATTGCTGGCTGTACACCATCTTGTGATTGATGGTGTGTCATGGCGCATTTTCCTTGAAGATTTCATGGCTCTTTATGAACAGTCGAAGCGCGGGGAAACTCTTACCCTTCCTGAAAAAACACACTCCTTCCAAGAATATGCCCAGAAGCTGACTGAATACGCTGTGTCAGATGAGCTGCTGTCGGAAAGAGATTATTGGAAAAAGGTGCTTGCGCATTCCGTTCCTCCGCTTCAAAAGGACCATGTCACGGAGGATCAACGAATGCTTCATACACAGACCATTCGTTTTGCATTGTCTGAAGAGGAAACACGCAGTCTGCTAACGGATGTACATGAAGCCTATCAAACAGAAATCAATGATATTTTGCTGACGGCATTAGGGTTGTCCATGAAAGAGTGGACAGGTGAAGACAGGCACTTTATTCATCTTGAAGGACACGGGAGAGAGGACATCCTTCCTGCGGTCAATGTATCACGGACCATCGGCTGGTTTACTAGTATGTATCCTGTGTTATTGGATATGTCGCATGCAGACGATCTTTCTTATCAGATCAAGTATTTAAAAGAGGAACTCAGACACATTCCGAACAAGGGCATCGGCTATGGCGTTTTAAAATACTTAACGCCTGACAAGATGAAGGACGATATCGATTTTCAAGTCACACCAGATATCAGCTTTAACTATCTTGGTCAATTTGATGAACAGATCGGCGGCGGTGAATTGAGGCGTTCTCCTTGGCATGCAGGACAATCGCTGAGCCCTGAATCTGAGAAACCTCATGCGCTGGATATTGTTGGTTTCGTAGAACAAGCCATGCTCCATGTGACGATTTCCTATCATCACCTTGAATTCGAAGAACGTACGATCGAACAGTTCAAGGAACTCTTAGAAAAGAATGTGAAGGCATTAATCTCACATTGTCGATCACAGGATGAGAGTCAAATCACACCTAGTGATGTGGGGGATGAGGATCTCACCATGGATGAACTTGAAAAGCTAATGGACCTATTTTAAGCAAAACGAAGAGGTGGACTTATGAGCAAGCAGAAAATTCAAAAGGTATATCCTTTAACACCAATGCAAGAGGGCATGCTGTATCATGCCATGCTAGACCCTAATTCCTCCTCTTATTTCACACAGCTTGAGCTTGGAATAAGCGGAGATTTTGATCTCGATCTTTTTGACAAGAGTCTCAATGAACTTGTACGGACATATGACATTCTGCGTACAGCCTTTGTTTATCAGCAATTACAAAAGCCTCGTCAGGTTGTACTGGCTGAACGTCATTTAGATGTGTATAGAGAGGATCTATCTCATCTGAATCATCAAGAGCAAAAAAAGGTATTGGATCAATATAAAAAGCAAGTGAGAAAGCAAGGATTTCACTTAACGAATGATCTGTTGTTAAAAGTCGCTGTTTTTCAATTAAATGAAACAAACTGGCACCTGATTTGGAGCAACCATCACATTATTATGGATGGTTGGTCCATGGGTGTTTTAATGAAAAAACTGTTTCATTACTATGAATCTTATCGGAACGGCCGAACGCCGGATCGCTCACAAGGTAAGCCTTATGCGGACTATATCCAGTGGCTTGGAAAGCAAAACAAACAAGAAGCGGAAGACTATTGGACGGAGCGGCTGGATGGTGCTGTTCAGCACCAAGGGCTGCTGCAGCAAAAAGAAGCGAACGGACAATATGACCATCAGGAATGGACGTTTACATGGGACGCTCAAACCGTACAAGCCATTCAAGATGCGGCAAGACAATGCCAAGTGACAGCACCGAACCTTTTTCAGGCTGTCTGGTCCGTTCTTTTAGGCACCTATCATGCAGCAGATGATGTCACATTCGGAACAGTCGTATCAGGCAGACCTCCAAGTGTGTCTGGGATTGAGCGGATGGCAGGGCTGTTTATCAATACGATACCTGTTCGGGTGACATTAGATCAGGAGCAGACCTTTAAACAGCTGTTTCAAACGGTTCAGCAGCATGCATTGGAAGCGGAAAACTATGATTTTATGCCGCTTTATGACATTCAGCAGAAAACAGCTGCTGGAGGAAAGCTCTTTGATCATTTGGTTGGGTTTGAAAACTATCCTTTAGATCAGGAGCTGTCTGGTGACACCATGTCTGCACGTCTCGGTTTTGCCATTGATGTAAAGGACGGATTTGAACAAACGAATTTCGATCTCAATGTCCTTGTCTATCCTGGTGAAACGTGGACATTGAAATTCAAATACAATGCGATGGCTTTTGAAGAAAAGGTCATTGAAAACATATCCAAACATCTGACCAACCTCATGAAGCAAATCATTCACAATCCTGACATACGTCTTCATGAAGTAACATGTATCACAGAAGAAGAAAAGCAGCAGATTGAAGCATGGAACCAGACGGAGCGAGATTATCCGAAGCATCTGTCCATTCCTGAGCTGCTCGATGAACGTATCAAGGCGCAGCCTGACCATCCGGCATTAGTCGAAGGCGAGCGAACATTCACATACGAAGAGCTTGGACAGGAAATCCGTCGTTTAGCGAGCAGTCTTGTAGAAAACGGCGTTCAGCGGGGGGATGCTGTCGCGGTATATATGAACCGATCAGCAGATGCGGTGATCTCTATTTTAGCCATTTTACATGCAGGGGCTGCTTATGTACCGATTGATCCAGCTCAGCCTGAGGAGAGAATCCGTTGGATGCTTGAAGACAGCGGCGTATCCGTTTTGCTCTATGCTGACAGCCAGCCGCCAGTTGATGAAAGCATCAAAGCTGTTCATGTGACCGGCATGTCTCATCACTCACAAGCGGAGTTATCAGTCGAGACGTCTCCATCTCAATTGGCATATATCATGTTCACTTCGGGATCAACTGGACGGCCAAAAGGAGTTCAAATTGAGCATCAGCATATTGTGAGGTTAGCATGCTCTCAGGAGAAAATAGGATTGAACACGTCGGATCGTATGGCGCATACAGGAGCTGTCAGCTTTGATGCGATTACCCTTGAAATCTTCACTACGCTTCTGAATGGGGCGACGCTTTATCCTGTTGACCGTGATACTTTGTTGGATATTCACCGATTTGAACAATTTATCCAAACACATCAGATCACAGCGCTCTTTTTAACGACTGGTTTATTTAATCAGCTCGCTCAGCAGCGGCCGCAAATGTTCAAAGGGTTAAAAACATTATTCACGGGCGGTGATGTGATCAATGTGAAAAGTGCGGAGCTTGTGAAAAAGCATCATCCAGCACTTACCTTGCTGAATGTCTATGGCCCAACTGAAAATACAACCATCTCGACCATTTACGAAGTAAGAGGAGATGAAATGGGCCCGATCCCAATTGGTCAGCCGATCAATCATACGTCAGCTTATATTTTAGATGACTATCAAAGACTGCAGCCAATTGGAGCACCGGGAGAGCTGTATGTTGGCGGAGATGGTGTTTCAAGAGGCTACATCAAACGTCCAGATTTGACTGATCAAGTATTCATGGCAGATCCTTTTAAGCCGTCAGGACGGATGTATCGAACAGGGGACTTGGCTAGATATGGTGCAGATGGTCAGATTGAATTCCTCGGCCGTGCCGATGATCAGGTGAAAATTCGTGGTTTCCGTATTGAGCTTGGTGAAATTGAATCAGTGCTTCACCAAGAAGTGGGCATAGATGAAGCAGTTGTACTTGTTCAGCAGCTTTCTTCAGATGAAAAGGAAATCATCGCTTACTTCACAGGGACACTGACAGAAGAAGAGGTACGAGATGTATTCAATCAAAAACTGCCAGCTTATATGGTGCCGCACCATGTGATGAAGCTGGATACCTTTGCACTGACATCGAACGGGAAGGTAGATCGAAAAGCTTTACCTAAGCCTGACGAAGTGCATCGCGAGGAAATCAAAATCATTCTGCCTGAGACTGAGACAGAAAAGGCACTCGCTGACATTTGGGAGGAGCTTCTTGGGAAAACGATTGGGATAGACGAGCATTTCTTTATGGCTGGCGGGCACTCGCTCAAGGCGATGATGATGTCTGCGAAGGTTCAAGAAGTGCTTCAAAAGGAAGTGCCGATTCAAGTGATTTTCGAGAAGCCGACGATTCGCTCATTAGCGGCTTACATCGATCAGGATGGTCAAGAAGAAACCGGACATCCTATTTTGCCAGCAGAGCAGGCGGACGAATATCCGGTATCACCAGCTCAGCGCCGTTTATATATTTTGCAGACACTTGAACCTGACAGCACGAATTATCATATTCCGATCGTCTTAACGCTTGAAGGTACACTCGAATATCAGCGGCTCAAATCAGCATTTAATCAGTTAATCCAAACACATGAAATCTTAAGAACGAGCTTTCATATGAACGGAGAAGACATTGTCCAAAGGGTGCATGAATGGACTGAATTTGACCTTCCTGTTCATGACATCAAGGAAGAAGAGGCGGAGGCATTTCTTACTGAACGTCAATCGCCATTTGATTTAACAGCAGCACCCCTTTTGCGAGCTCAGCTGCTGAAAGTCAGTGAGAACCGTCATCTTCTCGTCTTAGAAGCACATCATCTCATTACAGATGGCAGCTCCATGAAGACATTCATTCAAGATTTGGCGAAGGCCTACGATGGAGAAGCTCTTGCTGAACGAGCCCTTCATTATAAGGATTACGCTGTCTGGCAGCTAAGTGAAGAAGAAACGGAGAAACAGAAGGAGCATGAAGCGTATTGGCTGAAGCAATTTGAAGGAGATTTACCGGTTTTAGAGCTGCCAACTGATTATCCTCGTCCAGCAGAACGTGATTTTACTGGAGAACGATTCATGTTTGGCTGTGATCAAGCAACGACTCAGCGCATTCATGAACTGCTTCAGAAAACTGATACGACCATGTATATGTTCTTGTTATCCGCCTTTCAGGTGCTGCTTGCCTCCTATAGCGGGCAGGAAGATATCATTGTGGGTTCGCCTGTTGCTGGACGGACACACCCTGATATCCAGGACATGCCGGGGATGTTTATCAACACCATTGCGATGCGCGGAAAACCAGAACAAACCAAAACATTTTTACAGCTGCTTGAAGAAATAAAAGAAACAAGTGTTGATGCTTTTGCACATCAAAGCTATCCGCTCGAAGAGTTAATTGCACATCTTCCATTAGACCGTGATACAACTCGGAGCCCGCTTTTTAGTGTGTCATTTAACATGCAGAACATGGAGGTACCAGCGCTAAAGCTCGGCGATCTGCACATTTCGCCTTATGCCATTCAGCATCACTCGGTCAAATTTGATCTATCTTTAGAAGCATTTGAACGCGAGGGAGCATTAAAGCTGAGCTTTGACTATGCAGCGGCCTTATTTAAAGAAGAGACCGTCCGCCGGTTCGGAACTCACCTTCTGGCGATTATTCGGGAGGCGGTTCGTCATCCAGAGGAACAGATCGGCTTGCTCCATATACTGGATCAGCATGAACAAATAGAGCGTCTGGAGAAAAAAACCGAAGGGCAGACGAATCGTCATGAGCCATTCCATGTCCAATTTTCACGTCAGGCGAAGGAAACACCGGATGCTATCGCCGTCATGGATGATCAAAGAAAACTCACCTACCGCGAGCTTGAGGATATGTCATATGCACTTAGCTGTGAGCTTAAGAAACGAGGAGTCGAGAAGGAACAAACTGTGGCACTGATCCTTGACCGCTCTGTCTATGTCATCGTCTCCATGCTTGGTGTGATGAAAGCAGGAGGAGCGTTTGTCCCGATTGATCCGGCCTTTCCTGCTGAACGAATCCGCTACACATTAGAGGATTCAGGTGCACAAGTCATCGTGACAAATGAGTCTCTAGCAGATTCCTATCAAAATCATAAGTCGATTCAAGTGGTGCAGGTTGAACAAGCAGTGCATCAAAGCCACTCAGTAGAATTGCCGGAAGTATCGGTTGATCAGCTTGCTTATGTCATTTACACATCTGGGACAACGGGGAAGCCGAAGGGTGTACAGCTCACGCATCGTAATCTATCACACTATGTCAGCTGGCTGATAAATGAGGTGACATTGCAGGAATGTGATCGGACGGCACTGCTTTCTTCTTATGCATATGATCTTGGTTACACAAGCATTTTCCCTGTTTTAAAAGCAGGGGGGACACTCTATGTTCCTCGTGAAGACGTGTATACAGACCCTGTACGTCTGATGCGGTTGATTGATGAACAAGAGCTGACTTATATCAAAATGACACCATCCTTATTTCATATGATGGCAGATTCTAAGGAACATTCATTTAATGCTTTACGCCTGGTGGTACTTGGAGGAGAACCGGTGATCCCTGAGGATGTTGAAACATTTATGATGCAGCATCCATGCGTGGCAGTCATGAACCATTACGGTCCGACTGAGACAACCATTGGTACAGTGACCAAGCTGATCACATCGCAAGAGCTGGACGCTTTGAAGGAACGATCTTTGATCGGACAGCCAATTGCTCACGCAAGAGCGCTCGTATGCAATCAGCAGCAGCGGCTTGTCCCTTATGGCGCGCCGGGAGAGCTTTATATATCTGGAGAAGGCGTGTCGAGAGGATATTTGAATCAGCCTGAATTAACAGCAGAACGTTTTCTTGAAAATCCATATGATCCTCAAGAGAGAATGTATCGCACAGGGGATTTGGTCAGAAAGCATGCAAATGGAGATATTGAGTTTCTTGGACGAGTCGACGATCAAGTGAAAATCCGCGGCTATCGCATTGAGAAACAGGAGATTGAGCATGCCGCACGTGCTCTGGCATCTATTCAAGAAGTCTATGTAAAAGTCCTGCACCTGTCTGGGTTGCCGGAGCTTGCACTCTATTACACAGCGCCTGAACACATTGGAACACTGACGTTTAGAGAAAATCTTGCGGAGACACTGCCGGATTATATGATTCCAACGTACTTTGTGAAAGTCGATCACATTCCACTCACCCAAAACGGAAAGGTGGATGCGAAGTCTCTGCCGCTTCCGCATGAGGTGCATATGAACCATGCGGCGCATGTGGCACCAGAAACGGAACTTGAGCGGGTGCTGTGTGACATTTGGTCAGAAGTTCTTGGGGTTGAACAAATAGGTGTTCATGACCACTTCTTTGAATTAGGAGGTCATTCCCTCAAGGGCATGGTGCTCATTTCGAAGGTGCAGGCGAAGCTGAACAAGCATGCGCCACTCAAAGTCCTTTTTGAAAAACCAACCATACGGGCAATGGCAGCCTACTTGGAAGAAACAGATTCTTCGGTGGTGACATCCATTCAGCCAGCGGAAAAGCAAGATTTCTATCCCGTCTCTTCTGCTCAAAAGCGTATGTATGTACTGCAGCAGCTGCATCCAGAAGCAGTCACTTATCATATGCCAGCCGTTTTAATGATGGAAGGCAGCCTTGATGTGAAGCAGCTGGAAGCAGCACTTCAAGCCTTGATCGACAGACATGAATCACTTCGGACAGCCTTTGTAGAAATTGACGGCGTACCCGTTCAAAAAGTCTATCGCCAAGTGCCGTTTACATTAGAGGTTGATGAAATAGAGGGCGATCAGGAGCAGTCTGTCATCGAGTCATTCATTACACCATTCTCATTACATCAAGCTCCATTAATGAGGGCAAAAGTGGCGAAGCTTTCTGATGAGAAATATGTATTCATGATGGATATGCACCATATCATTGCAGATGGTGTCACACGCAGCCTGCTCATTCAAGAACTCGCAGAGCAGTATGAGAAAAAGACGTTACCGCCAATTCAGCTGCATTACAAGGATTTTGCGGTATGGCAGCAGGAAGAAAAGCAGCAGGCGCTGCTTGAGAAACAGCGGCAGTATTGGCTGGAGCAATATGCACAGCCGCCGGAAGACTTAGCGCTGCCTCTTGATTTTCCGCGCCCTCATGTTCAGTCATTTGAAGGGGGCCGAGTCGATAGATGGTTGTCTGCTGAAAAGGTGCAGTCCATCAAAACGCTCATGGCGGAAAAAGGTGTGAGCTTGAACATGGTGATGCAAACGGCATTTGCCATTTTCCTTTCCAAGTTAACTGGGCAGACAGATATCGTCATAGGCGCTGTGACCGCAGGACGTACGCATGCTTCAATCGAGCGGGTTCCAGGCATGTTTGTCAATACACTGGCTCTTCGAAACGAAGTGCAGCCAGAAGAAACGACAGCACAGCTGCTTGAAAAAATGAAAGATCGCAGCCTATCAGCCTATGAACATCAAGAATTCCCGTTTGAGGAATTGGTGGCTCAGCTAGATCTTCCGAAAGACACAAGCCGCAATCCATTGTTTAGTGTCATGCTGACAACAGATGAACGTGACCTGACGTTACCGGATTTGAATGGACTCAAGCTGTCGCAAAAGCAGCAAGATACCGTTCATGCAAAATTTGATATAACGCTCGGTGTATTTGAAGAAAATGACCAAGTGGGCTTGCGCTTTGAGTATGCAGCGGCCCTGTTTAAAAAGAGCACCATTCAGCGCTGGAGCCGATATATTGAAAAAATCATAGACGATATGCTGGCGAAGCTGAATCAGCCGATTTCAGCGCTATCTCTCATAACTGAAGAGGAAAAACGAGAGCTGATCAATGAATGGTCAGGACCAGACCTTGACGTCCCGTCAGATGAAACCGTTCATGCCCTGATTGAATCTAAGGCACATGAAGCACCGCACCAAAAAGCAGCGACCTTCTGCGGTACAAGCTGGACGTATAAAGAACTGAACAGCCGGGCGAATGTAGTCGCTTCAAGACTCATCGCAAACGGCACAAAACCAGGCGACCGCGTCGGTATTCTCACCCGTCCGTCCCTTGATATGACAGCCGCTGTCCTTGGTGTCCTCAAGGCAGGTGCGGCATTCGTTCCAATTGATGCAGACTATCCAGCGCAGCGTATTGCATACATGCTGGAAGACTGCGGGGCAGAGGTGCTTCTGATGCAAAATGGGCTCACTGCGCCAAATTCTTTCACAGGACATGTGCTGTTCATAGAAGATGCCGTAGAAGGAGAAGCTCACGAGATTCAGATTCAGATCAAACCAACGGACCTTGCCTACATGATTTACACCTCTGGGACGACGGGACAGCCGAAGGGTGTCATGGTCGAACACCAGTCCCTTGTGAATCTTGCATTCTGGCACAATGATGCGTTCCAAGTGACAAAAGACGATCGAACTGCGAAATATGCCGGCTTTGGCTTTGACGCCTCCATTTGGGAGATGTTCCCGACGTGGATCGCCGGCGCAGAGCTGCACATTATCGATGAAGCGATTCGTCTCGATATGATCAAGCTCAATGCGTATTTCAATGAAGAAGGGATCACTATTGCCTTCCTACCAACGCAGTTATGCGAGCAGTTTATGTCAATGGACAACCTTTCTCTGCGTTATTTACTAACAGGCGGAGACAAGCTGAAACAGGTAAAGCCAGTCCCATACAAACTAGTGAATAACTACGGTCCGACTGAAAATACAGTCGTAGCGACAAGCGGAATGATCGATCCAGAAAAAGGCACGATTCCGATAGGAACAGCGATTGCCAATACACGTTTTTACATCATGGGTTCTTTATACGACCTGTCGCCGTCAGGCGTACCGGGTGAGCTCGTGATTGCAGGAAAAGGACTGGCGAGGGGCTATTGGAATCTCCCAGAAGAAACCGACAAACGATTTGTGCCAGATCCATTTTATCCAGGTGAGCGCATGTACCGCACAGGCGATCTAGTGAAATGGACAGACGATGGTGAGCTAATTTATCTCGGCAGAATAGACCATCAGGTCAACATCCGCGGCTTCCGTATTGAGCTGTCAGAAATTGAAGCCCAGCTTCTGACGCTGGATTCGGTCAAAGAAGCTGTTGTGACCACGGTCAAAGATGCAAGTGATCAGGACGCCCTTGCCGCTTACGTGATTACGGAGAACGATACAGATACAGAGAACTTAAAAGAAAGCCTAAAACGCACGTTACCAGAATACATGGTGCCATCATGGATCATCAAGCTAGACCACTTTCCAATGACGGCCAATGGAAAAGTCGATCTGAAAGCATTGCCAGCTCCTGATATCGAAGCGAACCAAACGGTATACGAAGCACCAAGAGACGAAGTGGAAACACTGCTTTGCGGCATTTGGGAAGATGTCCTTGGCGTCAGCCAAGTCGGTATCCACGATCACTTCTTCTTCCTTGGCGGAGATTCGATTAAAGGCATCCAAATGGCAAGCCGACTCACGCAAGCAGGCTGGAAGCTCGATATGAAACTTCTATTCCAGTACCCAACAATTGCGGAGCTGCGCCCATATATTGAAGAAGCCGATCTTCTCACAGCCGACCAATCACCTGTCGAAGGAGAAGTCATTTTAACACCGATTCAGCGCTGGTTCTTTGAACGAGCATTCAGCGATCAGCACCATTGGAATCTCTCGATGATGCTTCATGCACCAAATGGATTTGACCTTTCCATTACAGAACAAGTCATGCAAAAACTACTTTTACATCATGATGCACTGCGTATGGTATACAAGCAGGAACATGGCGGCATCCTGCAATACAACCAGCGGGAGCTCACGGAACCGCTGGCGATTATTTCTCATGATGTCTCAAAAGAGTACGACGTGAAAAAGGCTATTTCCACATATGCCAATGAGTATCAGCGTCAGCTGAACCTCGAAACAGGTCCATTGATGAAAGTGATTTGTTTTCATGCAGAAGATGGCGATCATTTACTCATCGTGACACACCATTTAGTTATTGACGGTGTCTCATGCCGAATTTTACTAGAGGACTTTATGTCTCTATATCAGCAGGCAGCTCAGGGACAAATGCTTGTCCTGCCGCTGAAAACTCATTCCTTTAAAGAATGGGCAGAGGCCATTGAACGTTATGCACAGTCACAGCCATTAAAAAATCAGCAGGAGTATTGGGCAGAAATTGAAAGCAAACCATTAACCGCATTACCTGTTGATCATGAAGTGACAAAAAGAAAAGTTGCCGAAACCAAATCAGTTCAAATGCAGCTGACAGAAACAGAAACTGAGCATCTTTTGACCGATATTCATCTGCCGTACACAACGGAAATGAACGATATTCTATTATGTGCTCTCGGTCTTGCTGTGCAAGAGTGGACAGGTGAGTCCTATGTACATGTGCAGCTTGAAGGTCATGGTAGAGAGGATATTTTATCAGGGCTGGATGTCTCTCGCACGATTGGCTGGTTTACGAGTATGTATCCAGTTGTTCTTGAAGCGAAGCCGAATCAGACCATAGCTGATGCTATTAAAGGAACGAAAGAAATGCTGCGGCGTGTGCCAAATAAAGGAATCGGCTATGGGATCTTAAAATACATGACAGCCGCTGAACCGTCAGGGCAGCATGTACATCCTGAAATCAGCTTGAACTATCTAGGACAAATTGATCAGGAAGTGACGACAGAACTCTTTGGGCCGTCGACTTATGATATGGGGCGACAAGCAAGCCCTGATTCGGAAGCTGTTTATAAGCTGAACCTTAGTGGTCTTGTTCAGCAAAATCGATTCATTTTGTCTTGTTCCTATTGTGCAAGTGAATATGAAGAACAGACGATACAGCAGTTCGTGGCATTGTTGAAGGGGAAAATTCAATCCATCATCACCCATTGCTTAGCGCAGCAAGAACGGGAATTTACGCCAAGTGACTTCTCTGCGGCTGACCTTGAAATGGATGAAATGGACGACATTTTTGACATGCTTGAGGAGAAATTGACTTAACAACACGAGATGAATCATAAAAAAGGAAGGGAGGATGAAATAGATGAGTCAATTTAAAAGGGATCAAGTTCAAGACATGTATTATCTGTCACCGATGCAAGAAGGAATGCTGTTTCATACCCTCCATCATCAGGAAAAGGGCTTTTATGTAGAGCAAATGGATATGAACGTTAAGGGCACATTGCGTTATGACTTACTTGAGAAAAGCATGAATATCATCGTGGAGCGGTACGATATTTTTCGTACCGTGTTTCTCCACGAAAAAGTAAAGCGCCCTGTCCAAGTTGTACTAAAAGAACGTCCTTTTACACTTGATGTTATGGACTTGCAAGATCTTTCCGAAGACGAACAGCTTGAACGTATAGAGAAATTCAAACAACAGGATCAGCTGAGAGGATTTGACCTCTCGAAGGATTCTCTCATGCGGGCATCTGTTTTCCAAACGGGCCCTGCCAGCTATCGCTGGATATGGAGCTATCATCATATCCTTCTGGATGGCTGGTGCTTTGGACTTGTGGTGCAGGAGTTATTTGCGATTTATCATGCACTTTTACATGACGTCCCTTACAAGTTAGAGCCGGTCAAACCATATAAAGAATATATAAAGTGGCTGGAAAAACAAGATAAGCAAGCATCACTTCAATATTGGCAGCAATCATTAGCAGGGTTTGACGGACAATCGACCTTTAAAGAGCAGCGGAAACAAACGAATGAACATGAATTAGGCGAAATTGAGTGGTCCATGAGCAAAGAAGAAACGGCCGCTTTATCAGAGTTAGCGCTGCAGCAAAATGCAACGTTAAGCAGTGCGCTTCAATCAGTCTGGTCGGTTCTGCTGAGCAGATATCAGCGGTCAAATGATGTGCTGTTTGGAACAGTTGTGTCAGGACGTCCGGCAGACTTGGCTGGCGTTGACAGGATGGTTGGATTGTTCATCAATGTCATCCCAAGAAGAATTCAGCTGACAGATCACATGACATTTCGTGCGCTCCTGTCAGAAACACAGCAGCAGTCTCTTGCTGCCGAGCCGCACCAATATATTCCGATTTATGATATTCAGGCAAAGACAGGCCAGCAGCAGCTCATTGATCATATTGTTGTGTTTGAAAATGTTCCAGCTGCAAAGAAGGACGAGCAAGAAGCACGGTTAGGGTTCACGGTGGAGGACATGAATGTCTATGAAAAATCAAACTATGATCTCAATCTGCTCGCATCGCCTGGAGAAGAATTACTATTGAAGCTGGCCTTTAACCAAAGAGCGTTTGATCCTCAATTTGTTCATAAGTTAAAGGAACAGCTCAGCCTATTGATACATGAGGCGGTCAAGCATCCTGATCAATCGGTTCATACACTCCCATTCGTCACAAAACAGGAAAAACAGCTGATTCTTGAGGAATGGAATGCACCTGAGCTTGAGCATGACCAGCTGTATTTATCGAAATGGTTTGAGCATAATGTCCGCAAACAGCCAAATGCAGTGGCGCTATCAGCAGAAGAGCAAACGATGACATATGCTGAACTGAATGAACAAGCCAATCGATTGGCACGACATTTGCAAAAAAATGGAGCCGAACATCAAACGGTCATCGCCATTTTAGCCGATCGAACGCCTGAACTCATTGTCAGTCTGCTTGCTGTCTTAAAAGCAGGCGCAGCCTATGTGCCAATTGATCCCGACTATCCAGAAAGCCGCATTCAATACATGCTTAAAGACAGCGGAGCGACGCATCTTCTGACTCACTCATCCTTTATTGGTCAGGCGAAGGGACTTGGGTTTGCTGGCACGTATCTGTTTGCAGATGATCAGGAGATTTCACTAATGAGCTCAGAGAATCTGCCGCTGGAAGCAGGTTTACACGATACGGCATATATCATGTATACATCAGGCACAACGGGTCAGCCAAAAGGCATCATGACAACCCATTCCAATATTGCCCGGGTGGTCAAAAATACGAACTACTTAACCATTTCAGAAACAGATACACTACTGTCGCTATCCAACAGCGTATTTGATGGCTTTACCTTTGATGTATACGGTGCACTTTTAAACGGAGCAAAGCTTGTCCTGCCGAAAAAAGACACCATTTTAGATATGCATGAGCTGACGGAGCTGATTAAAAGAGAAAGCATTTCTGTCATGTTTGTTCCAACTGCTTTATTTAATCTTCTTATTGATGAAGAAACCGATTGGATGCGCAGTGTGCGCAAGGTGCTGTTCGGAGGTGAGCGTGCATCTGTACAGCATGTGAGAAAAGCCTTTGATGTCATGGGGAAAGGCAGACTCATCAATGTCTACGGCCCAACTGAATCAACGGTTTTCGCCACCTATTATCCTGTAGATGAAGCTCCTCCAATCGAAGCGCATTCTATTCCAATCGGAAAGCCGATTAACCAAACGGGTGCTTATATATTGAGCCAGCACGGACAGCTTCAGCCGATTGGAATGGTCGGAGAACTTTGTCTCAGCGGTAAAGGGCTTGCAAAGGGGTATTTGAATCGTCCTGATCTGACAAAAGAAGCCTTTATCACACATCCATTTGCTGCGGGAGAAAGGCTGTATCGTACGGGTGATTTGGCTTATTTTCGAGCAGACGGTCTGATTGAGTATGCAGGCAGAGTGGACGATCAGGTGAAAATTCGCGGCCACCGAATTGAGCTGACAGAAATTGAAGCCCACCTTCTCATGCATCCGGGCGTAAAGCAAGCTGCCCTTATGACGGATCAGCATGGCTCGCAGCATACAAGACTGCTCGCTTATATGACGTGTGAGGAGGAGTGGAAAGACAAAGTTGATGTGATCAAGTCAGGGCTGAAGGAGAAACTCCCGGCTTACATGCAGCCTCATGAGCTGATCAGACTTGAGAAAATGCCGCTGACACCAAACGGTAAGATTGATAAACGTCAGCTGCCAAAGCCGGAGACGCCTCAAGGAAACCGCCATGTGAAGCTTCCGGCCAATGAGGTAGAACAAAAGCTGCTTGTCATGTGGCGTGAAGTACTTGAACGAAATGATATCAGTACAGATGACCATTTCTTTGAGCTTGGCGGACATTCTTTAAAAGCGATGTCGCTTTTATCAAAGGTGTCGAAGGAATTCGATGTTCAGGTGCCTATTCACTTGCTGTTTGAGACGCCGACAATCGAAGCCATCAGCCGTTATATTCAACAGCAGGATCACGAAGCTGCCGGCTATCTTGTATTCAATGAATCTCAAACGCCAACAGTCTTTGCTCTTCCGCCATTACCGGGCTACGGCTTTATCTATCAGGAAGCTGCCAAAACGCTTGATAGCGTTCGTTTGATCGCCTTTGACTTTATTGAAGCTGATCAACGCATGACGCAATACGTTCAGCATATTCAACACCTTCAGCCTGAAGGACCGTTGACTTTGATGGGCTACTCTGGCGGGTGCTATCTGGCCTTTGAGCTCGTTCAATCGCTTGAACAAGCAGGACGGACGGTGGAAAAGGTCATCATGATCGATTCCTATAAGAAAATTGGTGAAAGTGATTTAGAAGGACGATCCATTGATGACGATATCGCAGCGATTGTCCATCAATCAAAGCAAAGTGAACTTGCCCAAGAAGAGCTCGTTCAAGAAGCGCTTGCTCAAAAAACGCGGGCCTATTATGAAACATTTGTTAAGGGGGTGAATCAAGGAAAGATACAAGCAGATATTGATTTCATCCAATCAGAAGAGCAAATTGATATACCAGACTGGATGGATCATTGGGAAGAAGCGACGACCGGTGCTTATCGTTATTATCAAGGCTATGGTCAGCATGCTGACATGTTCAAAAACAAAGAATGTGCAGCCCAAAATGCCCAGCTGATCCAAAAGATCGTCAATCAAAAAAATAGAGAAGCCGTTTTGTAAACTTTAGATCAGGCAGGGGTGCACATTAGCAGTCCTGCCTGATAAAAAAGGAAAGGAACTCATATGAAACCATCAATTATGAACCAATCAAATGTACATGAATCAATGGATACGATTTTACAAGATGTACAGAGAACCATTTTACAAACCAACGAAATCGAACGCTTCGCTGTTTTTTCTCGTGAAAAAACCATTCGACCGCGGCCATATCACCTCTCTCATTTATTTCTCGACAATCACATGGAGCAGGAGGCCGCATCTGAATCGATACAGACGCAAACAGCTTCCCTTGCTTTAGCGGACATGCCGCCCGCCCTTTCCTATGGAGGGGATCTAGATGTTAAGGCAGGAGCCCAAACCTTGCAGGACGCCTTAACGGAGGCGGCAAAAACGACAAATGGGCTGACTTATATCGTCAATAGTGAAAATGAACTCACACAATCCTACGCGCAGTTAAAGAAGGATGCCGAGCGGGTTCTGACAGGTTTAAGGGCGCTCGGACTTGAACCAGGTGATCCTGTGTTCTTTCAGTTTTCTTCCAATCATGCGATGGTAACAGCCTTTTGGGCGTGTGTGTTAGGGGGATTTGTTCCAACACTAGTGTCGGCTGCACCGACCTATCGGGAAATGAATGCCTCTGTGAAGAAGCTTCATCATGCGTGGAACCTGCTGGAGCATCCGCTCATTTTAACAGATGACTCGCTGATTGATGAGGTGCAAGGCTTAGCTTTATTGTGGCATACAGACAAGTTACGAGTCGCAGCCGTTGAGCCGATGCTTTCTTTAGCGAGAGATATAGAAGCTTATCCAGCGTCACCGGATGATTCAGTCTTTTTTATCTTAACGTCTGGAAGTACAGGGATGCCCAAATGCGTAGAGCATTCTCATCGAAGCGTGCTGGCGAATATCAAAGGAACAGTGGCAGCCAATGGGTTTACACAAGAGGATGTGTCGTTAGACTGGATGCCTTTAGATCATATTGGCGGTATTGTGATGTTTCACCTTGTCAATGTGTACACGGGCTGTGAGCAGGTTCGGGCAAGAACAGATGATTTTATCGCTCAGCCGCTGCGCTGGCTTGACTGGATGGACCGCTACCGTGCAACAAAGACATGGGCGCCTAACTTCGCATTTGCGATGATCAATGATTATGAGAAAGACATTTCATCAGGATCTTGGGATCTTTCTGCTATGACTTGTATGATCAATGGGGCTGAAGCGGTCGTACCGAAGACGATTCACCGATTTTTACACTTGCTTGCTCCGCACGGCTTAAAGGGAGACGTCATGAGACCGGCATTTGGCATGTCTGAAATCTCTTCAGCCGTTGTCTTCTCTTTTGCGATAGAACGGGGAGATGAAAGCAGCGGGGTTCTAACCTTTGAGGAAACATCACTCACAGAGCAGCTAAGACCAGCGGAGGCACGTGAGACAGGAACTGTCAGCTTTACAGAGCTGGGAAGGCCAATTCCTGGTATCACGATTCGTATCGTTAATCATCAGAATGAGCTTCTTCCCGAAGATCATATTGGCAGTGTGCAAATTAAAGGGCCGACGACAATGAAGGGCTATTACAAGAATGACGAAGCGAATCAAGAAGTCTTTCAAACAGACGGCTGGTTTCACACGGGGGATTTAGGTTTTCTGCACGATGGAAGGCTGACATTAACCGGAAGAGAAAAAGACATGATCATCATCAACGGGAAAAATTATCACAACTATGAAATAGAAGTCGTTGCAGAGGAAGTACCTGGCGTCGAAACGAGCTTTGTAGCCGCTTGTTCCGCCCGGATGGAAGCATCTGCATCCGACGAGCTGATTCTCTTTTTTACACCGAAGCTGTATGAACCTTCTTATATCATGAGGGCAAGTCAGAATATCAAATCCCATATTGCAACAAAAATGGGGTTGTCTGCATCGCGTGTGATCCCTGTCCAGAAGCACGCCTTTCCGAAAACAAGCTCTGGAAAAATAGAAAGGGCACAGCTCAAGAAGCGATGGCAGGAAGGCGAATTCGATGAAATCATCAAGGAGCTGGACATCAGACTTGAAAATGAACACACCTTGCCTGATTGGAGTTTACAAAAGAAGTGGACACCTGCTCCGCTTCATGAAGCGGAAAAACAAACAGAAGGGAATATGGTGATCTTTGCAGACACATTAGGGCTGGCAGATCAATTGAGATCCCTTTCAAGCAATGAACAAACATATATTACGGTTGAACCGGGTCAAGCATTCACACAACTTACACAAACACACTTCATCATCCACCCGAATCGGCCGTCTGACTACGAACAACTCTTTGAGACGCTCCGTTCGTATGGCGTTTCGGTGAAACAAATCATTCACCTTTGGAACTACACAACTCAAGAAGACACACTTCATGCAGCGTTGGCGAAAGAAGCGCAGAAAACAGGCAGTATGAGTGCACTATATGTAACTAAAGCGGTCGCTGCCTATGATGAGCCGGTAGAGATCACCTTTGTCTCTGCCAATGCGATGAATTTGCCGGAAGATCAAACACATGATGTGGAGAAAGCAACGACAGCGGGATTGATGACAGCTGTTCAGCATGAATGGCCGTTTATCAAGGTGCGGTGTCTTGATTTTTCTCTGGCAGAACCGGACGCTGGCCGTTCTCATGCATCATCGATCATGACAGAGCTCACACATGACACAAGCCATCATATCGCCGCTTATCGTGAAGGTGTTCGTTATACTCCTCTTTTAACACCGCTTCATCTGGAAAAAGAACAAAGGATGAAGAAACCGCCATTTGAATCATCCGGGCTTTACGTGATGACAGGCGGGCTTGGCGGCATTGGGAGGATGTTTAGTGAGCACCTGCTGACATCCTATCAAGCGCAACTTGTGCTGGTTGGAAGAAAGGCGAGAGAGGCTTTATCTATGGAGCAGCAAGACGTATTGATTTCACTTGAGAAACTAGCGGAAAAGCGCGGCGGTACAGTTCTTTATGAAAAAGTAGACATTACTGACGCAAAAGCCATTGAAGCCCTGATCTCAAGAGAGGAGACGGCTTTAGGTAAAAGGCTGCATGGCGTTATTCATTTCGCTGGCATCATTCAAGAAGAGCTGCTTCGTGATATGACGTCTGTGTCATTACATGCGATGTACGAAGCGAAGGTATATGGCACGATTGCGCTTCATGAAGCAGCCTCTAAACGGGAGAATGTCATATTCCTTTCTAGCTCGTCAGCTCGAACGTTAAAGGGCGGGATGACCGTTGGCGCTTATTGTGCGGCCAATGAGTTCGTTGAACAATTTGCTCATTATCAGAGGCTGACATCTACATTAAAACCGTATTGCTTTAGCTTTAGCATGTGGGATGAGACCGGAATGAGTGAAGGTTCGATGATCAAAGGCATGCTAAAAGAAAGGGGCTATCTCCCGATTCCAAAGCGGGCGGGCATTCAAACAATGCTTGCATGCATGATGACAGAGGCTCCACTCATTTATATCGGGCTGGATCGGGCGAAGCAGGAAATTCAAGAGATGATACAGGGGGAGACTCAAACAGAGCAGGTCATATATGTCTTTTTCAAAACCGATCAAACAAAGGCTGTTGAAGAAAGGCTGTATCAGTCCATTTATACGTGTATACAGTCTCGTCTCTCTGGTGAATATTCCGTCCATCTATATCCTGAAGAATACTGGAAAGAAACAGAGGATGGGATGCCGGACGAAGTGCATTTCAATGAATTAATAGAGGAAAGTGGACATGCTTCAGAGGACAGAGCACCTCAAACTGAGACGGAGAAACTCTTGGCACACATTTGGTCCGAGCTGCTTGATGTCTCAAACATCAGCTGTGGTGATCATTTCTTTCTACTCGGAGGTCATTCGCTCAAGGCAACGCAAATGCTGTCTGCTGTTAGACAGAAAACGGGATTTGACGTGCCGCTCGCTGTTCTTTTTGAGCATACGAGACTTGGAGAGTTAGCGGAGTGGATTGATTCACATGCCAAAGCCGATGAAGCGATTCTGATACGGAAAATAGAAAAGGGACAGGAGCTTCCGATGTCCTATGCCCAGCAAAGACAGTGGTTTCTCTATCAATTACAGCCTGATCTACCATTATACAATAATACGATTTCCTTTCGGATGAATGGACCTTTAGATGTAAAGGTGCTTCAGCGCAGCCTGCAGCAAATGGTGCAAAGGCATGAATCACTCAGAACATCCTTTGCGATGAACGGCGATGAACCGGTACAAATCATACATGAGCATATGACTCTTCCAGCGCTTGAGGTGGTCGATGTATCAGATTTGGCATCACAGGAAGAAAAAGAACAAAAAGCGGCTGAGTGGGCGAAAACAGAAGCGGGCACGCCTTTCCGCTTAGAGCATGATGCACTCTTTCGGGTGAAACTAATTCGACTGTCAGAAACAGATCATTTGCTGCTGATGTCTATTCACCACATCGTGTCAGATGGCTGGTCGATTGGCATTGCCGCAAAGGAGCTGTCCGAATGGTATACAGCGATCATCGAAGGGAGGGAGCCTGATCTCTCACCGCTGCCGATTCAATATGCAGATTACGCACTCTGGCAGAAGGAGTATTTGACGGGAGAAACAATGCATAAACAACTTTCCTATTGGAAGGAGCAATTTGCGGTACCTGTGGAAGAGTTGATGCTATCGTATGACTACACGCGTCCGGCCGTTCAATCCTATAGGGGAAAAACGAAAAAATACCGCTTATCGAAGCCGCTGTCTGACCAGCTGGCTGCTCTTTCTCAGAAAACGGACAGCACCCTTTATATGACATTACTTTCGGCTTTCTCTACCTTGCTGCATCGATTGTCTTCACAGGATGAGTTTGTCATTGGATCCGTCATTGCCGGGAGAAATCGGACGGAGATGGAGCAGCTCATCGGATTTTTCGTGAATACGCTGGCACTTCGGATCGATCATAGCGGGAATCCGGCTTTCACAGAGCTATTAGAGCGAGTGAAGGAAACAACAATGGGTGCCTATGCGCATCAGGATGTGCCGTTTGAGATGGTTGTAGATGAGCTGAATATTGTACGTGAGGCTGGGAAGCAGCCGCTGTTTCAGGTCATGTTCGTTCTGCAAAACTTGCCCCTTGAAGCTTCTCCGATGGGTGAGGTGACATCTGTTTTAGCTATTGAAGATAATGATACAGCCAAATTCGATCTCTCTCTGTTTGTTTTTGAAGGGGCGGAGGGTCTTCAATTAAAACTGGAGTATGATGCAGACTTATTTTCTGACGACACGATGGAACGGTTCCTTCGTTACTACGAGCAGCTGCTTGCATGTATTTGTGAAAATCCAGCACAGCCGATCAGACAAATGAATTATCTGCCAGAGAAAGAGAGGCAGCAGCTGCTCTATGAATGGAGCGGCAAAACAGAACAACCAGCAGGCCCGCTTCTCATCACAGAACGGTTTGAAGCGCAGGTGAAAAAGACACCTCATGCGATCGCCCTCGAATCTGGGGAAAATAAGTGGACGTATCAGGAGTTACAAGAGAAAGTCGACCGGCTTGCCGCTTATCTGCAGCAGCGAGGAGTGAAGCCGCATGAACCAGTAGGGCTTCTGATCGACAGGTCGCCTGAAATGATTTTTGGGGTGCTGGCGATTGTGAAAGCAGGCGGGGCCTACGTCCCAATTGATCCTGAATATCCAGATGCACGCATTGATTATATGCTGAGGGATACAAGTATTCAGTTGTTACTGACAAAAAATGAATGGCTGAAACAAGTCTCGATCAGTCAAACCGAGCTCATTTGTCTTGATCAGGGGTATGAAGAGTTTTTATCAGAGGCAGAACTCAAGTCTGCTGCTTTAAAACCTGATGGACTCGCTTATATCAATTACACATCAGGATCAACCGGTCAGCCAAAAGGGGTTTTAATTCCGCATCAAGCGGTCATCCGGCTTGTATGCGAAACAGATTATGTCACCCTTGATGAACAAACGCGTATTTTACAAATCTCGAGCTTTTCCTTTGATGCCTTTACGTATGAAATATGGGGAGCCCTGCTCAACGGGGGAAGGCTGATACTGACTGATCGAAATACGATCTTATCAATGGATACACTCGCTGACACGCTGACATCTTACAAGATCACAACAGGATTTCTGACAGTGCCGCTGTTTAACCGATTAACAGAGGAACATCCAGAAGCTTTATGTGGATTCGATGCCTTATTGGTCGGCGGTGATGCTTTGTCAGCTGCTCATATCCGTAAAGCGCTGCCGTATTTACCTGAAGGCCTTTTAAACGGCTATGGACCAACTGAGAATACGACGTTCTCCTGTGTGCATCACATTCGGGCACTGGATGAGGGGCAGGTGGCGGTTCCTATCGGTCAGCCAATTGCGTATTCTCAGGCCTATGTACTAGACGACCAGCTACAGCCGGTTCCGCAAGGTGTCATTGGAGAGATTTACGTAGGAGGTACAGGGCTTGCACTCGGATACCTTGGAGATGAAGAAAAAACATCGCAATCATTTATCCCGCATCCTTTCCAAGAAGGAGCGCGTTTATATAAAACAGGCGATATGGGCCGCTGGCTGCCAAACGGCATCATCGACTGCCTTGGAAGAATCGATCATCAAGTGAAAATTCGCGGGCACCGCGTCGAATGCGGAGAAATTGAAGCTGCTATGCTGCGCTTTGAAGACATCATAGAATGTGCGGTCATTCCGCATCAGCATGAGAGTGGTCATAAGCGATTGATCGGTTATTTTGTCCAAAAGGGCAGCATGACCACGCAAGACATTCGCCATCAATTAAAAGAAATACTGCCAGATTATATGGTGCCAAGCCTATTAATAGAGCTGGAGGAACTCCCGCTCACGGCAAATGGCAAGGTAGACCAAAAACGTCTCCCGCCGCCAGAGTGGAGACAGGAAGAAGTGGACAAACCGGCTGACAGGGCACTCAGTGAGGAAGAGCGTGTACTGGAAAAAGTATGGACTCAGCTGCTCGGTACGCCTTCGATTGGCGTGCATGATAACTACTTTGAGCTTGGCGGAGATTCGATTATTGTCATACAAATGGTGGCGCGCTTAGTACAGGAAGGCTATGTCATTCAGCCGAGAGATGTATTTGAAAAACAGACGATTTCACAGCTGGCACTTGCTATGAAAAGGTCAGATGCTGCTGCGTTCTATGATCAGTCGCCTGTCACAGGAGCTGTTCGTCTGCTTCCAATCCAATCATGGTTCTTTGAGCAATCAATGACAAACCAAGATTATTGGAATTTATCAGCGCATATGGAATTCAAGGAAACCATACAGCTCAAGCAGCTGACACAGGTTCTCTCAAAA
Organism: Bacillus sp. BK450; assembly: GCF_004364885.1. Classification (NCBI taxonomy): domain Bacteria; kingdom Bacillati; phylum Bacillota; class Bacilli; order Caryophanales; family Bacillaceae; genus Bacillus; species Bacillus sp. BK450. The sequence continues at coordinate 220,941 of NZ_SOBQ01000004.1, forward strand.
GTTGTCGATCATCACGATATGCTGAGAGCGGTATATACAAAAGCAGAAGATGGCTCGTGGATTCAAACCATTCGTCAGCCTGGCATCACCCCTTGTGTTTCCTTCTTTGATTTGACGGGTGTTTCTCAGAAGGAAGCGCTGGAACAAATCCGCATGGAGACCGCCGCTTGTCAAGGAACGTTGTCATTAGAGCGGGGAGAAGTCATCAAAGCCATTCTTTTTCACACAAGTAATGGTACGTCAGAACTCTTTATCGCTGCCCATCATCTTGTGATGGATGGAATCTCATGGCGCATCATACAGGAAGACCTATTAAATGGACTGAAGCAGCTTGCGGCAGGGCAGGAAATCGAGCTTGCAAAGAAAACTGCGTCCTATCAGCAGTGGGCAGATGCTCTTTATGAATATGCACAAACCGATCAATTACAAGAGCAGGTTCCTTTTTGGCAAAATATCATCAGTCAAGAGGAAGAGGGTTCTCCTTTTCAAACACCTGCGCTTTTCAATATAGAAGAACATGCAGAGATCCTGTCTATTCAATTGACGAAGGATCAAACAGATATTTTACTAAGGCAGGCATCACAAGCGTACCGAACAGAGGTAAACGATTTACTCTTATCAGGACTCACACAAGCCGTTGGAAAGCCGCTGCTCATCACGTTAGAAGGGCACGGACGCGAGGATTTATTTGAACAGATGGATTTGTCACGAACAGTCGGATGGTTTACAAGCTCTTATCCTATTTTTATTCCTTTTATTCAAACCGATATTGAGAGACAAATCAAAGATGTCAAAGAAACCTTAAGAGCTGTGCCGCAAAAGGGAATCGGCTATGGCTTGCTTCAATACATGACAGCATCTCGTTTCCTCAAAAAGGCAGCGCCGCAAATGAGCTTTAATTATCTTGGACAGTTAGATCAAATAGACGGTGAAGCACATCTTTATTTAGCAGATGAACGAAATGGACTTGTACATGATCCAAAAGCAGAAAGACAGCATTTGATCGATGTGTACGGATATGTTGTGAACGGTCAGCTTCAGATGAATTTTATGATAAACCGTGAACTGCTTCAGTATGAAGAGGTGCGCCTGTTACCTGAACGGTTCAAAGAAAAAATGGAGGATATTCTGACGCATTGTGTAGAGACAAAAGGCGGCTTTACGCCATCTGATTTTCCAATGGTTCAGCTGACGCAAGAGCAAATTGATGAGCTTCCAGACAATGTAGTGGATGTGTATCCACTATCTCCAATGCAGCAAGGGATGCTGTTTCATGCTCTATTAGATCAAGCGTCACAGGCGTATTTTGGTCAAGTGCATATGACGCTCGAAGGCTTAACGGACGGCGCAGCCTATGAAAAAGCCTGGAATCTGCTTGTGGAGCGTCATTCGATTTTGCGGACAACATTTGCTTGGGAAGGGCTAAAGGAGCCTGTTCAGTTGATTCAATCAGAAGGAAGCATTCATCTCACTCAGCACGATGTGCGCCACCTGAGTGAAACGGATCAGAAGGAAGCCATCCAGCAATATTTGCAAACGGATCGTTTAAAGGATTTCAAACTAGAAGATACGGATGAACCGCTGATTCGTATTGCTTTATTCCATCGTGATGAAAACACATGCACGTTTATTTTTAGCTTTCATCATATTTTAATCGATGGCTGGAGCTTGTTCAGCTTTATTGAAGAATCCTTTTCTTTGTACCGCTCTCTTGTGGATGAACGGGAGGTGGATCTTCCTCCTGTCCGTCCATATAAAGATTTTATCGAGTGGCTGCAAAAGCAGGATCAAGAGAAGGCGCTAGAGTTCTGGAAAGGTTATATGTCAGGAGTAGAGGAGGCTACACCGCTACCAGGAGACGGCGGGCAGGCTTCGGATGAAGATGCAGGTGTTGATCAACTAAGTATCAAACTAACGCCCGAGATGCAGCAGAAACTCGAAGAGATGACAGGCAAGAAGAAGGTGACAATGAGCACTTTGATTCAAACAGCATGGGGACTGCTTTTGCATCTTCATTCAGGAGCAGAGGATGTTGTGTTCGGAGTGACAGTATCAGGACGGCCGGCGGACTTACCACAGGTTGAAAGCATGACAGGGCTCTTTATTAACACATTGCCGCTCCGTTTGCCGATCACGCCAGAGTGGACCATTTCCAAGCTGCTGGCACATACACAAGAAACAGTATTTCAGATGCGGGAATTCGAATATACCGTACTGCCAGATATTCAGCAGCTGACCCACATCCCGAATGGAGATTCATTGTTTAACAGCATTGTCGTGTTTGAAAACTATCCAATTGAATCTATCGAGCCATACGGAGTGCGCATTTTAGACATTGCGAGTCATGAAGAAACGAACTATGACCTGACCCTTGTGGCAGTTCCGGGAGATACGCTGGAGCTTCGGGTCACATATCGCTTTAATCAATATACAGAAAAGCAAATACAAGCGCTGATGCAGCAGCTGATCCATACACTTGAAGCGATGACAGAACAAATGGAGACACCCCTCTCTTCTTTCACGATCGTGACGAATGAAGAAAAAGAGCGGATGATCACCGATTGGGCGAAAAATGCACAAGTCAGCGTGCTGTACCCAGATCAAGAAGAGGTCTATTCAGGTGTGCATGATCCTTCCTGTGAGACGGAAATATATGTCCTGAGCGAAGAGCATCAGCTCATGCCGGTAGGATTTCCTGGAGATATTTTTATCGGTGCAAAGGACATCAAAGCAATTTGCGGGGAGCTTGCCGATTGGATGGAAACGCATAAAATTCCGCATCCATTCAAACATCAAACTGGCGAATACCTCTATCCGACAGGGGATGTCGGCGTTTGGACTGAAGAAAACAAGATTCAGATTTTGGATTGGATGTAGGAGGAGAAGAACGATGTTAGTGAGTAGACGAAAAGGACATGCAGCAAATCATATCGTCAGAATCAACGGAAAACGGATAGATCTCAAAGCATTAGAGCAAGTCATGATGCTTCATTTTCCGCTTAAGGAATGTGCCATCATTCCGAAGAAAAATCAAGAAGGCAGTCTATCGCTTGTGCTATTTGCACAGGCGAAGGACGCTTCGTTGACAAGAGAGGATCTGAAGAAAGGTCCGCTTCATCCTCATGAAGTGCCAGCCGCTCTCGTCTTATTACCTTCTTTGCCAAAGACAGAAAGTGGAGCAGTCGACAAAGAGGCACTGCTTTCAATTGAAATCATAGATCAAGAGGAATTAAGAAAGATAGAAGAGCGCGCCAAAGCTATAGATGGAGTAGAGGAAGCGGCCGCTTTCATTGAAAGTCAGTCAGAAAAACGTACGCCCTATCATCTAGATGACCTGTTTCCTGATCGACAGCGTACTCAAGGAAACGAACCGCTTTCAAAAAGTGAAGCGGGCAAAACAAAACCATCATCTCTACATGAGAAGCCGCCCGCACTTGTATATGGCGGAGGTGTGATCAAAAAACCAGGCACACCTGTCACACTGACAGAGGTGCTGATTCGATCAGCCTTTATGTCACCAGACCGCGGGGTGACTTATTTGAAAGAAGGCGGGCGTACGTTGACCCAAACATATCCTGAATTACTAACTAGCGCTGAACGGGTTCTGTCTGGTTTAAGGGCAGCAGGACTGTCAAACGGCGATCAAGTGTTACTTCAATTGAAAGACCATCAAGATTTTATCACGGTGTTCTGGGGCTGTATTCTCGGAGGAATCATTCCGACCCCAGTCTCTGTGCCGCCTGTTTATGATGAAGTGAATCAAGGTGTGAATAAGCTGAAGGGCGTGTTTCAGCTGCAAAATGAACCTTTCATTATTACGAATGAAGCAAGTGCTGAGGACATTGCTGGGCTGCGTGAGACATTTGAAGCAAAGGTCATGCCTATCTTAACAATTGAAGCATTGCTGGCGTATGAACCAGATGAACAGCATTATGAGCCAGAGCCGTATGAGCCTGTGCTGCAGCTGCTGTCTTCAGGAAGTACGGGTATACCAAAGTGTATCCGTCATCATCATCAAAGCATTTTATCTAGAATTATGGCCTTTGAGCAGGTAAACGGCTTTACACATGAGGATGTGTCGCTTAACTGGATGCCGCTTGATCATGTTGGTGGAATTGTCATGTTTCATGTACATGACGTCTACCTTGGCTGCCAGCAGATTAGTCCCTCCATCGATCAATTTATCGAGCGGCCGATGGTGTGGCTGGATTGGGTAGAAACATACGGTGTCACAAGGACATGGGCGCCAAACTTTGCCTTTGCCATGATGAATGAATATGAGGACGAGATTCGTAAGGGGAGCTGGGATCTGTCTACTCTGACTTATATCATGAATGCAGCCGAAGCGGTTGTTCCGAAAGTCACGCAGCGCTTCTTGCACATGATGGGGCAGCACGGATTAAGCCGTCATGCGATGGTACCTGCTTACGGTATGTCAGAAACATCCTCAGCCATTGTTCAGTCAAAGAAATTTATGCGGAACAGTGAACAGGATGGACAGCTGACGATTGATCAGGCCTCGTTAACAAGTGAGATCGAATATGTGACGCACGATCATCCGAACAAGATGACGTTTACAGAAGTCGGCACGCCGATTCCTTCTGTATGGATTCGAATTGTAGATGAGCATCACGAGGTGCTGCCAGAAGATCAGGTTGGGCGCTTGCAGGTGAAGAGTCCAACAATTATGATGGGCTACTATCAAAATGAAGAAGCCAATCGAGAAGTATTTGCGGAAAACGGCTGGTTTCACACGGGAGATTTAGGTTTTATTCATGAAGGGCGTCTCGTTCTGACAGGTCGAGAAAAAGACATCATTGTGATCAACGGCGCTAACTATTTGAATTACGAAATTGAAGCGGTTGTAGAAGAGGTGGACGGGGTCGAAGTCACCTTTGCCGCTGCGTACGGCATTTATAATCCCGAATCAAGCAATGACACGCTTGCCGTCTTTTTTGTCTCACAAAGGGATTCAATAGAGGAACAAATCGCGATAATTCAACAGATAAGAGAGGCCATCATTCGAAAAATCGGCATAGAGCCTGATCACATCATTCCGGTGAAAAAAGACCAATTTCCAAAAACGGAGAGTGGGAAAATCCAGCGTGCCCAGTTAGGCGCAGCACTAAAAGATGGAGCCTTCCGTGACATTGAACAGACACTTGATCTTGCTTCTGAAAATGAACAAACACTCCCAGACTGGTTTTTCAAACGCATTTGGGCTAAGGAGCATATCGGTCCAACTCACCCTTTTACTGATCATGTACTCGTTTTCGAGGATGAAAAAGGGCTTTTTCAATCGCTTTACGCCCAATTTGAGCAAAAGAAACAGCCATATATTTCTGTGAGAAAAGGGCATGAATTTTTGCGTCTGTCCAAAGGGATGTACCAGATAAATCCGAGAATCAAGGGGGATTACGTCAGGCTCATTGCCGCACTTGAAGCAGATGAACTAAAGATCGGCCGCATGCTCCATCTGTGGAATGTGTCAGACAAAGAAGACATCGTTGATCCTGCGCAGTTCAAAGAGCTGCATGCCAGCACCAATCAATCCATTTTGTACTTGTATCAAGCATTGAGACAAGCAAATAAAGTGCCTATCCGTCTTGTCGTTGTGACAAAAGGTGGTCAATTTGTGAAGCCTGAAGACGATCTTCATGTGGAGAAAACGCCGCTTGTAGGTCTGCTAAAAACCATTCCGCAAGAATGGGAAGGAGCAGAGGTGTCTCATCTTGATATTGAAGCGGAGAATGTAGAACAGGATGCCAAGCATATTGCGGAAGAATTGTCTGCGATTCATATAAAAGCAGAGGTTTCTTACCGAAATGGAGACAGATTCGTACCAAAGCTGGAAAAAGTCAATATGATCGAAGCGCCTCAAACAGAAGGTTATTTAGAATATGAAGGTCTTTATTTATTAACTGGAGGACTTGGCGGGATTGGGTTTGAGCTGTCTAAGCAGATGCTCCAATTTGGCTTAAAGCTCGTCTTGATCGGACGGACATCTCTAGAAGACAGCTTGGAAAAGAAAGAAGCCTTGTCACAGCTAAAAGATGCTGGTGACGTCATTTATATCCAAGCGGATGTGACCGATTTACGTGAAGTTGAACAGGCGATTTATGAAGCAGAAAAGCACTTTGGACAATCGATCCGGGGTGTGCTGCATTTGGCCGGTGCTGGTCATGTGTCTGAGCATTTTCAGCAGGCGGACAAGTATACACTGGCTCATACGTCTGAAGAGGATTTCACAAAAGAAATGTCAGGGAAAGCAGACGGGGCATGGGTCCTGCAGGAAGCCTTTAAGTATGATCCGACAGTACCGTTTGTCTTTTTTGGATCGGTCAATGGCTTTTTTGGCGGCACAACATTTGGGGCATACTCTGCGGCCAACAGCTTTTTAGATGGACTCGCGCACGCTCTCACCTTTCAAGAAGGAAGACGAGCGATCTCTTTGAACTTCAGTATGTGGGATAATCTCGGTTTGTCTAAGGGGCATACCGGAGCAGCTCTCACCGTTCGCAAGGGATTTCAATTGATTGGAAAGAAGCAAGGTCTCCATTCATTATGTCTAGGTGTCCGGCTCAATGAAGCGCATCTATTTATTGGTCTGGACGGAGCAAATCCAGACATCGCCGGGTATCTTCAGCCAGCTCCCATACCGGTCTTTGAGAAAAAGCTTTTTTACACCGTTCAGCCTGGCGAAGAAGTGAATGTTGAAGAGATCACGAGCGTCGCAGCAAGCAAATGGGACATTCAGCAAGTACAGGAAATACCGAAAAAGCAAGATGGCTCTATTGATCATGAAGCACTCAAATTGAATCATGACAAAAATGGACAAAGCCTTGAAAAGCAATTGCCAGAAACGAAGACAGAGCAGCTTCTTGCCGCCATATGGGAGGACATTTTAGATGTAGATCGCGTGTATAAAGAGGATCAATTCTTCGACCTTGGCGGACATTCACTAAAGGCGACTCAAACCATTTCCCGGATCAATCATGAATTTTCAATGAAGGCGCCTTTAAAAATATTATTTGAAAGCAAACATCTGGCACATCTGGCGAAAATGGTTGATGACATCAAAGGGGCGCCAGCCGTTCAGGAAGCTAAAATTCCAAAGCTTGAAAAGCAAACAAGCTATGAGCTGTCACATGCCCAGAAGCGTATTTGGTTCTTATCCACATTAGAAAAGAGCCATCATTACAATATATTAGGTGCTTGGAAGCTGACAGGACCATTACACATTCAAGCATTAACAAAAGCGATTGGTCTTTTAACAAAGCGGCATGAAGCACTTCGGGCAGTATTTAAATCACTTGGCGGCAAGCCGGTTCAACTCATTCGTGAAGACCTTCCGCCATCTGTGACAGTGGCAAATTTCTCGTTATTTAATGAAAAAACAAGAGCGAGAAGACTCAAGCAGCTCATTCAGCAAGAGGCAGACCGCGTTTATGATTTAGAAAGAGGACCTCTTGCGCAGTGGACGATAGTAGATATGGGCAAGGAGGAGTATTATCTCCTTTGCGCGCAGCACCACATCATTTCAGATGCATGGTCACTCAGCCTGCTCATTCAGGAATTAGAAGTGGCGTATGAAGCGCTGCTTGCAGATGAAACGCCGCAGCTCCCAGCCTTAGAAATCGAATGGACAGACTATGTACATTGGGAAAATGAACAATTAAAGCATCATCAAGAAGACCAAACCTATTGGCTCAATACGTTACAAGGTGAACTTCCAGTGCTGGAGCTGCCGTTTGACCGTCCTCGTCCGCCGGTTCAAACATTTAACGGTGCTACAGAGCAAATCGTACTGGATGAACCGCTTATCCGCCGCTTGCAGGCTTTGTCCAAGCAGCAGGGCACGACATTGTTCATGACGATGCTGTCCGCGTACTACGTCCTGCTTCACAAGCTGTCCGGACAGACAGATATCATCATTGGATCGCCTATCGCGGGCCGGGATGCCAAGCAATCAGAGCAGCTCGTTGGGATGTTTGTGAATACACTTGCGCTGAGACAGGACGTCTCAACAGCAGAGACGTTCGCCGATCTTTTGGAAAACGTGAAAGAGATGACGTTAAAAGCGTTTGAGCATCAGCATTATCCATTTGACAAGCTTGTCGATGACCTTTCGTTAGATAGAGATTTAAGCCGATCCCCTATTTTTCAGGCGGCCATGGGGTATGTCACCGATTCGCTCGATGTAAACCTTAAAGGGCTGACAAGTGAACATGTGATGGTCCATCATACAGTATCTAAATTTGATCTCACCCTGCATGTATTTGAACAGGAAGAGCAGCTGTCGATTCAGGTGGAATACAATACGGACTTATTTGATCAAGAGACCGTCCATCGTTATATGAACTATTATCTCCATGTGCTAGATGGCATGACGGCACAGCCTGAGCGTACATTTGCTGATTATTGCTTAATGGACAAAGCGGAACAGGCGGCCATGATTCTAGGGAAAAATCAAACAGATACGCCATATCCAAAGCGAACGCTTCAAGAATTGTTTGAAGAGCAGGTGAATCGTGATCCGCATCGTATTGCCTTGTCCTATATGGATGAACACATGACATATGAAACCTTGGATAAGAAGGCAACAAAGCTTGCTGCTTACTTGCAGTCAAAAGGGATTGGACCAGGCTCCCTTGTCCCGATGCTATTTGATCGCTCCTTTGACATGATTGTGTCGGTCCTAGGAATCATCAAATCTGGTGCTGCATATGTTCCGATGTCACCTGAATATCCTGATGCACGCATCCGTCTCATCGTTCGTGATACGCAAAGCGATGTGATCATCACCCAGTCTCATCTTGCAGATCGTCTAGTAGGCTTTACAGGTACAAGGATTATTATGGACAAGCCAATACCAGAAACAAATGCAGTGTATCAAAGAGAATCATCGATTATAGATGAAGACCAGATCGCCTATGTCAATTACACATCAGGCTCAACAGGTACACCAAAAGGCGTGATGCTTCCTCATGCAGGAGTTGTCCGCTTAGTTAGAGAAACAAACTATATCAAGCTCGGCCCAGATGACAAAATGCTTCAGCTCTCAAACTATGCTTTTGATGCTTTTACATTTGAATTATGGGGGATGCTGCTGAATGGTGGTCAGCTGATTCTGCTCCCAAAATATGCAGCACTGAATATGGAAGAATTAACGCAATTCATCAAAACGTATCAAGTGACAGCCAACTGTCTGCCAACCGCTTTATTTAATCGACTGGTAGAGCACGATCCGAAAAGTGTGGCAGGCTACCGCACATTACTCGTTGGCGGGGAAGCCATGTCTAGTGAGCATGCACGAAAGGCACTGCCGCATATGGAAGGTGTGCTCGTCAATGCTTACGGTCCAACAGAAAATACGACATTAGCCACAACACATCAAGTCACACACGTGCCAGCAGGCGCAAAATCAGTTCCAATTGGTGTGCCGGTGTCGAACTCAACTGTCGTCATACTGGACGATGCGCTGAATCCAGTACCAGCAGGCGTCAAAGGAGAAATTTATATCGGTGGAACTGGTCTTGCGAAAGGTTACCTTCATGATCCAGAGCAGACAAAGGAGCGGTTTATTGACAATCCTTTCCCTGAACTAAAGGGAGACAAGCTGTATCGTTCAGGCGACCTTGGTACATGGCGATCAGATGGCACCATTGAATATCTCGGCCGAAAAGATCATCTAGTGAAAATTAGAGGCTACCGAATTGAATGCGGAGAAATTGAGACAGCCCTGCTCAAGCATCCACAAGTCAAAGAATGTACAGTCATCGCCAAAACGTATGGCAGCTCAAAACGGCTGGCGGCCTACCTGGTAACAAACGAAGAAAACCCTGTTCCGGGCTGGAAAGCCTTTTTGCAGGAAAGCCTGCCAGGCTATATGATTCCAAGTTACTTTATCGTACTGGATGAAATGCCGGTGACAACGAACGGAAAGGTTGATCAAAAAGCATTGCCAGAGCCAACAGAAACAATTTCCCTTTCCCATGATGACGACAAACCGGTCACCGAAACGGAGGAGCGGATTGTCGCAGCTTTCAAGGAAGTGCTTGGTGTGAAGCAAGTAGGTATGCATGACTCCTTCTTTGATCTGGGCGGCGATTCCATTATGAGTATTCAGGCTGTGGCCAAATTAAAAGAAAAAGGTGTTCGTGTTGATCCAAAATGGATTTTCATGCACCCGGCGCCTGCGCAATTAGCCGCCCATTTGGATGCAGTGCCAGAAGCCGCTGAGAACGTCGAAAGGTCTCCGAAGGACTACGTGATCGAGCTGAAAAAAGGCGATCCAGCCGAACCGAGAATATTCTTCGCGCCGCCTGCTGGTGGAACGGTGATGGGCTATATTGATGTTGCTAAGCTCATGACACATCAAGGTGCTGTGTATGCCTTGCAGTCTCCTGGTCTATATGAGGATGAAGAGCCGCAATTCCTCCATTACACGGAGCTTGTGACCCTTTTTATAGAAGCCATTGAAACGTTCTACCGTCCGGGGATTGACTATCTCGCAGGGCATTCAATGGGCGGGCATCTTGCCTACGGAATGAATCAGCGGCTCTCTCATGCAGGAAAAGCACCGAAAGGACTCATCATTTTAGATACGGTTCCAGTGCTAAGAGATGAGGCAGATCAGGCACTTCATGCCGATATGAACGAAGAAGAAGTAAAAATGCTCGCGCTTGTCCTTGGAATGGGGAACCTGGTCGGCATTCAGCCAGAAGCTTTACAAGGATTGAGCTTCCAAGAAGTGAAGCAGAAAATTCTCAAAGAGGCAGAAAAGGATGAAGTTGTTCATCAATTCATGAATGATCAATATTTAGATAAATATTTGCAAATGCAAACGCATAATACGATCATGTCACAAGCCATTGAATTAGAAAAAGAACCATTTCCTGTGCCATTTTATATTGTCCAAAGCAGTGATCACGCAAGCGATTTCCAGAAGAAGTTCGCAGATTGGGAGGCTTATACGAAAGAGTCGTGCTCGTATTACCACATCAAAGGCGATCATGTCACCATGATGAAAAGACCGCAGGCAGATGAACTGGCACGGATTCTTCAAACGATTATAAAGGGGTAAAGACGTATGAATCAGTTATTGAAAACCTTTGAAAAAAAATCAGATCTCATTCAACTTATATGTTTTCCTTTTGCCGGCGGATATTCCGCCTCATACCGTCCGCTCTTTGAACAGCTAAAAGACGTGGCCGAAGTCACAGCAGCAGAGCCCCCAGGGCACGGCACCAATCTCATGCCGCTTGAATCAAGCATTGACCGGCTGGCAGAGCTGTATAAAGAAGGACTTACGGACAAATTGAACCGCCCATTTATTCTGTTTGGACATTCAATGGGAGGGCTTGTGGTATACAGACTAACCCAGCTGCTAGAAAAGGAAGGAATTTATCCTGCAGCAGTGGTGATCTCAGCCATTCAGCCTCCGCAAACAAAACGGCAGATGCTGACACATTTATCCAATGACGCATTTGTACAGCATATTGCCGAAATGGGCGGGATTCCAAAGGAATTATTAGAGAACAAACCAATGATGGATTACTTTACACCGTCATTGCGTGCAGACTACAAGGCACTAGAAACCTTCCTGCACACAGATCAATCGATTATCGACACACCTGTTTATTTATTCAATGGAAAGCAAGATGAGAAATGCATGCAGGATGCAAGCGGCTGGCTAAAATGGGCAAGAACGATCGAACGCACCAATTTCGATGGAGGCCACATGTACATCAACACACACCTTGAGCCATTTGCAGAGCAGATGAGACAGGTGATTGAGCATGCAGCCAAGCAGCAATTGATCAAGAATTAAGAAAAAACGACCCATCAATAGGGTCGTTTTTTACTGAGGAATCATACTTGAAAACGCTGATATAGCTAATGAAAATAAGAATAATAAAACGAATGGGATGTAAAATTTATAACTTCTATTTTCTTGATCTTTTAAGTAAGAATAGCACCACACACTGAATGCGACTATAACGAAAATATTGATGTTCCATAAAAATGGAAGTGTAATCGTGCGTTCAGCATTAGATACCTTAAATAGGTATAAAATAATAACAATCAAGTTGCCTAGTAAAATGTAATAGTAAGCTAATATCCCTTTTTTAAAAATACTTTTATAGGAATCTTTTATTCCGAAAATAATAAAACTTAAAAAAATGACTAATGAAAAAAATAAAACTTCAATCATTGGCTTGAATATTTCTCCAATCACAGCAAGTGAAATACCTATCCACTTACTAACTTCAATTACATCTTGATTCCCATCAAGTTGTAGTTCTAGTAGATTTTTATTTATTTCATCCATTTTTAATATAGAAAGGATGAAAGCTATTATACCAGAAAGCATACATACTAATAAAATGTGTTTTTTCATAATAGCACCCTTTAACAATATCAAATTTTTATAAAATAAAATTCAATCATCGAAGCAATAAATAATAAGAAAACACCGGTTATAAGCTGACTAGCATAGATTTTCCCTTTTGTTTTAAATGAAATTTTGTTTTTAGATATGATATATCCTATAATCTGTCTTGATATATCAAAAGAGACAAAATAAAAAAGGAACAAACCGACAATCTCCATCGGAGCGTGGAAAATAATATAGTATAATGCTATATCAAATCCATATATATAGGTATACGATATAAAAAATGCACCTAAGAAAAAACCATTTAGAAAAATAATGATGCTAGATAACAAACCTAAACTAACTATTCCAGATATTAATATTAGGAGTGACACAAAAAGATTATTAAAAAAAATGTCTAGATAGCTATGAATCTCAATGTTGTTTTTAAAATCTATACTATCTATAAATGTTGAAGCAAAAGTACTTAAACTAAAACCTCCTAAAAATAATATGATAAAAACTGAAAAATTTTTAAGATAATTTTTCAAAAAACTTCTTTTCGAGCTGATCTTCATGAAAAGTCACTCCTGAAGATTTTTTTTCTGAGTGAATGATACTACCATTATCAATAAAAAGGATTTCATCACATAAGTCTGCAGCAAATTGAATGATATGTGTGGAGAGCAAAATGATTTTGTTGGCATCTCTGAAATTTCTTAAGTGTTTTTTCATGTCAGCCATGTTAGTAGGATCAAGACCTGTAAATGGCTCATCTAATAAAATAATGTTTGGATGATGTAATATTGTTAAAATAAAAGACATTCTTTGTCTCATACCTCTTGAAAGAGCAGAGGAACGGCGGTGAATTTGTTCTTCTAATCCATATTTGCTCAATAAATCCTTGATTTGTTCATTTTCTAAAGGTTGTTCTACAAGCATAGATTGATATTTTACAAGTTCAAAACAGGTTAAGTTTTCAAATAGAGTTGGATCGTCTTCCATATATCCGACAGAAGAAAAATTTTGCTTACTATGATTTATTAATATTTGACCTTCATCAGGATTTATCAATCCAGCTACCATTTCTAAAATAGTCGTTTTTCCAGCACCATTTTTACCTAATAGTCCGATAATTCTACCCTCTTGGAAATGCATCTCAGGGATCATAACTTTAAAGTTAGACTCTTTGTACTCTTTAATTAGACCATGAATTGATAACATACAATCCCTCACTCAAATAATGTTTTAAATGATTTGTAGTTTTTGTTGATTGTTCTATCCCAAAATTTAATCATTAAAAATAAAATGATGAATGAACAAGCAGCCATAATAGAATTTGTTAAAATGAAATATACTGTGCTGTATGAGGAAATCACTGATAAAGCTAGAATGAAACCATAACAAATATTTAAAGTCAATTTACTAAGAGAACTTGGAACTTGATAAACAAATTCCCAATTAAAATAAGGAAATACAACAGTAGAACCGACAGTACAAATACCGACGAGAATGCAAGTGTTTATTAAAGTAATCATCACGTAAAAAGGCTGATCTAGTTTTAATACAAAGCTTGAAAAAATGATATATAAAATACAAAAAAACAAGTGTAATATAATAGATAAAATAATCTTATTTTTAATTTTATTTTTCACTAAATTAGGTAGATTCTGTTTTAAAGGAAGAATGGGGCCATCAATATCAAAAGAGACATATGGTTGTATTGCATTCGATATAATAATCATTGGAAAAATCACACTAAATATAAATAAAAAATCATTTTCTATATTCAATGTTTCAAGTTGATTTGTATTAACACCATAAAGAATTAGACCAAATAACCCCCCAGATAATGTTAATATAAATAATAATACTGACCATTGAATAGGAGGATTTCTCATAAGAAGTGTAATTTCATAAAACAAAATATGATTAAACTCTCTAGATGTTCTTTTTCGTTTTTCTTTTAATTCTTTTTGGGAATTAAAAATTGGTACATTACGAACATTTTTCTTCCAATTCATCAATAACAATAAACTAATGAATGTGAAGGTTAAAATAAAATATATTGAATAACTAGATAAAGAATTTGTTAATAAATTGAATCTAAATACAGTGAATACCCATAGAGCAATGAGGCCTGTAGTTATATAACCAATACTTGATGAAATTGAGAAAAACTTTGGATTAGAAAGCAGCAACAAGACATGTAATCTAAGTAAGTAACCTAAAATAAAAGAAGTGGCGGCCAGAGCTGCTATTGTAAAAGCTCCCTCATACCCATTTTTAATTAAATTTGCTAAGTAGGACCCTAATATGAAGAATAATACACCCACAATAGTGCTGAAAAACTTACTCATATCTTTGCCGAAAATGTAGTGATCAAGATGAACTTTTAAAATAGCCATCTGTTTTTTATCAGAGGAGAAAAGTATTCTCATCAAACTCTTATCAATATTAACTGTAAACATAAATATAAACAGCGATAAATAGATTATTGATAAATCCTTAACGAAAAAAGGAGTTAATATACCTAGTAATAGTGGTGTTATTATGTATAAAAAAGCAAAAAATACAAAAATAAGAGCATTTTTTCGATGATGTCTTCTTAAATCATTGATTAACAAGATTTTTGTATATGTTAAATATTTATGCATTTACAACACTTCCATTTTAAAGGTGTATAGAGAAGGCTGTTACACCTTCTCTATTAAATCTTTTTTAGAAAGAAATAGCGTATTTCACTCCGTATTTTCTAGCATAGCTAATGACGAGAGAAGCAATAGCACCAAGTCCAAAAGTACCTAAGACAGCAGCAACAGCCCCCACTGTACCTGCTGCATTTAGAATTGCACTAACAGAAGTTATAGCCCAGCCAGGTATTTGAGGATAGTTTGCTACTAGATTTGCAAAAGGTGTAACTGGTTCAAGAGTCAATAAAATCATAGTTGTTAAAGTTAGAGTGAAAATAAGACTCAAGCCTACAATTGCAAAAAATCTATTTTTTAAACTCAATTCCATAATTAACACCCCCTCCCTTGCTTATATACCCATATTATACAAAAAAAGGATATTCAATAAATGGGTTTTTTATACTGTATTTTATTTCTCTGTATCGAAAGATTTAGTAGTATTTTGATGGAATATGAGAAAAGGTAGTAAACTTACTAGAGAATTATTAGCGCATAAATCGTTTTTTTTTAAATTGATAATGACATTACTTCAGTAACTAGCTATGAAATACAAGGTGAAATCATTAAATATATTTATTGAAATAGGATATTTAATTTGGACGCAAAAAGAAGCTTTTTAGGATTATACAAGACAATCAACAATTAATAAGACATAAGAAAAGCGGCTCTTTTTAAAGAGGCCACTTTTTCTTATGAATGCTGTTTCTTCACCACATTCCCGCCAATCACCCCGCCAATGACCAGCACCCCTCCGAGCAGATGGTACCAATCAATCGTTTCGTGTAAAATGAGAACTCCAGCGGCGACCGTGATAAACGCGGATAAATTGTTAAAGATGCTGACCTTTGCCGCTTCTAGCTGCGAGAGTGCATAGTTTGATAAATATGCGGTAAGAAGAGATGAAAGAATACCTAAAAAGAGCATCGACCATACAAAGGATGCTTCTGTAAATGGACTGAAAAACTGAGGCAATGATCCATTGATCGAATGCCGGATAAGCGCGGCGGCATTGAAAAAGACAAAGCCAAAGAAGGTCATCACAAAGGTGAGTTCGATCACATGGAATCGTTTTGTAATCACTCTGGCAAACACACTATATGCACTGGATGACAAGGCTGAAAGTAAAATCAGCACATAGCCGATGAAGTGAGAATGCTGGACATCAATTCCCTTCATAACAAAGAGAAGCATCACCCCGCACACAGAAAGAAAGGTAAACAGCACTTGTATCCATGTCGCACGTTCCTTTAAAAACCAGGCTGCCAGCAGCATCGTCAAAATGGGAATCGTCGCTTGAATGATGCCAGCCTCTGAAGAAGATGTATACATCAATCCCCACACTTGAAAAGCAAAGAACAAAACAGGGTAAAGCAAGGAAAACGGTACGATATAAATGAGATCACGCCATTGAATGGATATGCGATACTTTTTTCGTAGAAACGGAT
Source organism: Bacillus sp. BK450 (assembly GCF_004364885.1). Lineage (NCBI taxonomy): Bacteria > Bacillati > Bacillota > Bacilli > Caryophanales > Bacillaceae > Bacillus > Bacillus sp. BK450. Next base: position 237,458 of record NZ_SOBQ01000004.1, read on the forward strand.
ACAGCAATAGAGCGGCTGCAAAAGAAACGGAAAAGCGGTGTGCCAATAAATCGATTGGGTTTGCTGATTCTAATGCGATTTTGACAAACAAAAAGGAAAAACCAATGATAGAGGCGTATGCGATCGCGGCAGCATACGCTTTTTGTTTTGACATATTCATAACGTGACTCCTTACATGAGCATGCATGCTTCAAATGAATTGACCGGTTCTGTTCTTCTATCGTAATCGGATCATCTAACGTGTACAATAAGAGAACATGATATCTGTACCGGTACAAGGAGGAAATGGCGTGAGGAAATATGATCAGCTTGTCTCGAGTTTAAAAGAAAAAATGGATTCAGGTGAGTACAGCGCTGGAATAAAAATTCCCTCCATTCGCCACTTAGCGGCTCAATATGCAGTGAGTAAAAGCACTGTCATCAAAGCGCTAGACACATTGGAGCGTGAACATCTGCTGTATTCTGTAGAAAGGAGCGGCTATTATGTCGTGAAAACGAAGCAATCAGCAGGTAAGCAGGACGGCACATGGATTGATTTTGCTTCATCTGCACCTGATCCCGTTGTGTTTCCATATGTCGATTTCCAGCACTGTATCAACCAAGCGATCGATTTGTATCAAAATGACTTATTTATTTATGGCACATCCAACGGTTTACCATCCCTGCTGCCAGTCATTTCAAAGCGATTAATGGATTATCAAGTGTTTGCTCATCCAGAACAGATCGTCATGACCTCTGGTATTCAGCTCGCTTTATCCATTTTAAGCACCATCCCTTTTCCGAATGGAAAACAAACCATACTAGTCGAACAGCCGGGGTATCACTTATATCTCCAATATTTAGAGAAAAACCAATTGCCTGTGCGCGGAATTCAACGGACGGAAAAAGGGGTCGATCTGATCGAATTAGAACGTATCTTTCGAGAAGAGGAGATTCGTTTTTTCTATACGATGCCAAGATTTCAAAACCCGCTTGGAACGAGTTTATCAAAGCAAGAAAAAAGAGCGATTGCAGCCCTTGCTGAGAAATATGATGTCTACATTGTTGAGGATGATTATATAGCAGATTTAGAATTCGATACAAAAAGAGACCCGATCTATTCGTATGATCAGGCAGGGAAGGTCATTTATTTAAAAAGTTTTTCTAAAATCATTTTTCCGGGGTTGCGAACAGGAGCGGTCGTCTTACCTGAAGAACTGATTACACCTTTTAGCGAATATAAACGGCTAATTGATATCGACAGTTCTATGCTGTCCCAGGCAGCCTTAGAAATCTATTTAAAAAGCGGGATGTTTGAGCGGCATAGAGACAGAATGCGGGCGACGTATCGAAACCGCTCCAAGCAGCTCGTAGCAAGTTTAAAAAATGATCAGAGCGCTTATCAGCTGGGAGAACAGGAGCCGGCTACCCATACACATGTACGAGTCGACCGGTCGATTTCCATGAACCAGCTCATTCAGAAGCTAAAAAAGGCATCTGTTTCCATTCAGCCAATTGACCGCCATTACCTGAAGACTTATCAAAAGGACCCCATTCTTCAGCTGAACATCTGGCAGGTGAAAGAAGAGCAGATCACACGTGGAGTCGATTTATTAAAGACGGAATTTCAGCAAAGCACGCGTTATTAAAGGCCGGACAGGACATCACTGCAAGTGAGCCTCTCAACGCTTTCAGCCGCAGCAGACTTTCGTGTGCATACCGCCATTTGGTAGGCAGGGTCAAGTGAATAAGTTTGAACAAAGCAAGGTGCTTCATGATCAGGTAATGTCAACGCAGCCTGTCCATCCTCTGACAGACGGGCTGTAAAGGACGAAAGTCCATAGGATAAACCTTTTCCAGTCAGCTTGATAAACGCCTCCTTCATTGACCAGAGATGAAAGAAATAGGCTTCCTGCCGTTCTGCCGGCTGTGAGAGTAAATCCTGATATTCATCCGCTGAAAAAAATCGTTTGGCAATCGCCAGATCAATAGGTTTGATTTCCTCAATATCAATGCCAACAGGTGCATCATCTACTGCACAAACGACCCAATCGCCAGAATGAGAGAGATTAAAATGAAAAGAAGGAAGCTGCCGGACGACAGGCTTTCCATTGCCCTCTGTTTCAAAAACGATCTGATCCATAGGCAGCTCGTACATATCATGGATCGTTTGACGAACCAGCACTTCACCTAATAAGGTTCTTCTTGCATCGATCAAAAAACGAAAGCGTTCAGCGGCAGCTCGCTTTTCAGATGACACAAAGGGTTTCAGACGCTCTATTTGTTGTCGTGCATTGATTTCATCTAAGTGTTGTAATTGGATAGCAAATATCTTCATAACGAACCTCTAATTTTTTACATTGATTGTACCATTGGAGAGCGCCGTGCAAAAGAGTCCATTAACGTAAAAAGGCAGCGAGCCTCGCTGCTTTACGTCTGTTTCACGATGTGGACACCATTCGGATCAATTGTATTCATTTCATCAACATTCGTCATGTTCACGTCAAGCAGGGAAAGCCGTTCTCCTTTTTGCCAGTGAATGGGCTGATTCAAAGGTGATAGCAGCTGATCGACTTTAGGTGTCTGTGACAAATCAGGAACAGCAATTGTCATAGCATGCAGCGCATCGTTTCCATTTTCAATGACATCTGTACGGCGCTGTAATTCAAGCCTTAAACGAAGAGGTGTCGAAAGAAATGTTCTCCGTTCCCCAGCTTGAATTGGCCAGTTTAGTTCTTTTGCTTGTGCAAGCAGCTGATCATATTCTTCGTCTGAGACAAGAAAGCCGATGTGATCAAAAAGGACTTTTTTGCTATAGCCAAATGTGATATTGATCTGTCCTTTTCTCATTTCAATGATTCGAAAGGTCGGCTGCTCTTCTCTAAAATCATCCCATGTCAGCGGGGGATGAAAGAAACCATCCTTTGTGAAACGGCCTTTAACCTCAAAGCCTAGCGAACGATATGTTTGTTCTGTCTCTTCAACAAATGGTGTCCAGTAATGATAGTGGAAAAGTTGCATGAGGTCTCCAACTCCTATGTGTGAATATTCTGTTTATTAATTTTAACACAAGAAAAGCCATTCTATGATAAGAATGGCTTACTTTCATCTTGTAAGGGTTTGAACAGGTTTCTCTGCTGTTTTTGTAATGAGCAGCTGCAGGAGCCGTGTCGATTGCGGCAAGGAGAAACGCAGGACAAGACCTGTGAAGATCGCAGTCAAAATCGTTCCAATGCCGATCGGTCCACCGAGCATCCATGCAAACAAAAGCACTGTTAACTCAATGCCATTTCGAACCCACTGAACGTTCAGCCCTGTTTTCGCTGAGATGAGCAACATTAATGAGTCCCGTGGCCCAGCACCAAGATTGGCTGAGACATAAATGCCAACGCCGTATCCAGAAACTACAACACCCGTAATAAATACATATAAAGCCGGTAAATACCCATGTGGCGCAGGTAATATCGCATTAAAGAAATCAATAAACACGCCAATCAGCACCATATTCAGTAAAGCGCCGATCTTTGGAAATGATTTCGTAAAAACAGAAGTCAGTGTCACAATGAGTGCACCAATAATAATGGACCATTGTCCAATTGTGAGTCCAAAATGCTGAAACAGCCCGTAGTGGAAAGCGTCCCAAGGACCAATCCCAAGAATCTTCCCTTTCACTGTCAGCGATAGTCCAAAAGCTAGTACGATCAACCCAACAAAATAAAAAAACCACCGTAAAAGATGTTCCCGCTTCAAAAGCATTCCCTTCTTTCTTAAACACTCGAGTTCCATCGTAACATACTACCGCGCCCCTTTAAATGGCTTTGTTCAATTGTAATCGCTTACTTTTAAAAAGATAAAAAAAGGCTGTCCTCACCACGTGAGAACAGCCTTTTTTCATCATACTGGATTTAAGATCCGGTTTAAGAATTGTTTTGTTCGTTCTTCTTTTGGTCGTTTGAAGATTTCTTCCGGGGGACCTTGTTCGACGATGACGCCGCCATCAATAAAAATCACTTCGTCTGCTACTTCTTGGGCAAACTTGATTTCATGTGTGACAACTGCCATGGTCCAGCCCTCCTTCGCTAGATCCTTCATGACCTTTAAGACTTCTCCGACAAGCTCAGGGTCAAGCGCAGAGGTTGGTTCATCAAAAAGCATAAGCTCTGGCTGAATGGCAAGTGCACGGGCAATCCCGACACGCTGCTTTTGACCGCCTGAGAGCTGGAAAGGATACAGGTCTTTTTTATCTTCCAGACCGACCTTTTGCAAGAGCTGAATGGCTTCCTTTCGAACCGTTTCCTTTGGACGGCGCTGCACCTGAACAGGACCTTCCATCACATTTTCAAGCACTGTACGGTGAGGAAACAGGTGATAATCCTGAAACACCATTCCTGATTTCCGGCGTAACTTCAGGAGATCAGCTGATTTATTTTTTTTCGAAAAATCAATCGAGAAATCATCGAAGGTAAAGGAGCCACCATTTGGTATTTCAAGTGCATTTAAACAGCGAAGCATCGTTGTTTTTCCTGAACCAGATGGACCGAGAATGGCCACAACCTGCCCTTTGTTGATCGAAAAATCAATCGACTTTAAAATTTCGTTTTCACCAAAGGATTTCTTGAGACCTTTGACTGTTAGCATGTCGTTCCCTCCTTACCTTGCGACATATCGATCAAGTCGTTTTTCAATTTGATGCTGAACGAGCGATAGAATGAAGCAGAATACCCAATAGATGAGGGCTGCTTCCATATAAATAAACAAGATTTGATCCAAGTTCGCCGCAGCAATTTCCTGTGATTTACGGAACATCTCTGCCACGAGAATTTGGGAGGCAAGGGATGTATCCTTCACTAAACTAATAAATGAATTAGAGAGCGGTGGAATCGATACACGCACAGCCTGCGGTAAAATCACGCGGACGAGCGTTTTGCGATGCGTCATTCCGATTGAATAACCAGCTTCCCATTGTCCTTTTGGAACAGACAGGACAGATGCACGGATAATTTCCGACGCATACGCACCTACGTTTAAAGAAAAAGCAATAATGGCACTTGGATATGGATCAAGTGTGATATTAAATGTCGGAAAGAAATAGAAAATAATAAACAATTGCACAAAAAGCGGCGTTCCGCGAACGGCCGACACATAGATGGAGAAAATCCATCTGAGGGCTTTAATCTTAGACATTCTAGCAAGAGCTGTCACAAGCGCGATAAAAATACCAATAATAAAGGCAATGATGGCGAGGGGAATTGTATAATAAATCCCCTGCATCACCATTGGCCAAAAAGATTGCTGAAGAAGATCCCAAGGAATGACGACTCCTAGGATATTATTTTGTAACATCTTCACCAAACCATTTCTTAGAAATCTTAGCAAGTGTACCGTCTTTCTTCATTTCTTTTAATGCGCCATTCACTTTGTCAACGACTTCGCCGCTGCCTTTTCTGAATGCGAAATACGTTTCTTGAGGATCTCCTGTTTCAAATGCAACTTTTAGGTTTTTGTTACCGCTTGTTTTCAAGTAATTTAATACAGCTAATTTGTCATTGAACGTTAGATCAGCACGTCCTTGCTGAATCAATTGAATGGATTGTGCAAGACCTTCAACGCCTTCAATCTTAGCGCCAGCATCTGTTGCTAATTTATTGTAGTTACTTGTTAACGATTGTGCTGCTTTTTTGCCTTTGACATCAGATAGTTTCTTGATGTCGTTGTTATCTGATTTTGTCACAACAATAGCTTGAGATGTCGTGTATTTATCAGAGAAATCGTATTGATTTTCACGTCCAGTTTTCCCAACTTGGTTCGCTACCACGTCAAAACGTTTTGCATTCAGTCCAGCAAACATACTGTCCCATTGTGTTTCTTTGAATTCAGGTTTTAAGTCAAGGCGTTTTGCTACTTCAGTGATGACTTCTACATCATAGCCAGTTAATTTATCTGTCTTTTTGTCATGGAAGGTGAAAGGAGCATAAGTTCCCTCTGTTCCTATGGTTAATACACCTTTATCCTGAATGGATTTCCAAAGGTCGCCTGATTCCTTAGACCCAGATTGTTTATTCGCGTTGTCGCTTGCACCAGATCCACATGCTGTGATCAATGCAACACAAACGCCTAAAATAATGGCAAAGAACATTTTTTTCATTTTATTCCCCACTTTTCTTGTTGGTATTTACAACATATGATCTTACAGAGAAGCAACCTAAAAGTAAAGCATTTGAAACTAGCTTGAGCGAATCTCACCAACTTTATGCCCTCAAACGGTCGAACGGACAAACGATAGAACTATACCCAAGTTAAAAGGTGAATAAAACCATACACAAGTTCAAGATGATTAAGATGATTTGATTGGTGGAACGTGCTAAAAGCAGAATGACTTGTGACAAAAGTGATCATAAAAACTGTCTAAAATGAGGCTCGAAAAGAATGAAACGAAACCAGTGTGCAACGAGAAAGTTTCATGCTGGTTTTTTTGTGCAATATTTTAGATATATGGCATCCTATCAAATGGTTTGATCCACCACATAGTTGTGCGAACATTAATAAAATAAAGACTTTGAGACAGTGACCATAGAAGGAAGCATATTTATTATAAAAGATGTATAATTAGTAGGTTGTTTTGAAAATGGAATGAATCACATGGAGACATGTTTTGATAACAGAGCATCTTAGAAGAAGGAGGGCATCATTGTGGATGTTGGACAAAATCAGCCCGAACAATTGAAAAGGGCGATGACCTCCCGCCATTTATTTATGATTTCACTTGGCGGTGTCATTGGGACAGGCTTTTTCTTAGGAACGGGCTATACGATTGGACAAGCAGGGCCAGTCGGAGCTGTTCTTTCATATATTGTGGGCGGATTGATCATGTATTTAACCATGCTGTGTCTTGGTGAGCTGTCGGTTGCACTTCCTGTGTCGGGGTCGTTTCATACGTATGCGACGAAATTTGTCAGCCCGGCAGCGGGTTTTGCTGTCGGCTGGATTTATTGGCTCGGCTGGGCAGCAACGGTCGCCCTTGAGTTCTTATCAGCAGGGCAGCTGATGAGGCGCTGGCTCCCGCAAGTAGATGTGTGGATTTGGTGTCTCATATTCGGACTCTGTCTTTTCTTATTAAATGCCCGGTCAGCGAAAGCGTTCGGGGAGTCGGAGTTTTTCTTTTCCACCATTAAAATTATTGCAATTTTACTCTTTATTGGCGTAGGCGGAGCGGCGATGTTTGGGTTTATTGAAACAACGAGCGGTGAACCCGCCCCATACTTCAGCCATTTTGTGAGTGACGGGCTGTTTCCAAATGGCCTGCTCGCTGTTGTGGTTACGATGATAACAGTAAATTTTTCGTTTCAAGGAACAGAGCTGATCGGGATTGCGGCAGGTGAAAGTGAAAACCCTGAGAAAACCGTTCCCCGCTCGATTCATCAAACCGTATGGCGTACACTTGTCTTTTTCGTCTTATCGATTTTCGTCTTAGCCGGTATGGTGCCTTGGAAGGAAGCCAGTGTGCTGCAAAGCCCATTTGTTACTGTGTTTGAGAGAACGGGCATTCCTTTTGCGGCAGACATCATGAACTTTGTCATTATCATTGCTTTATTATCTGTTGCGAACTCTGGCTTGTATGCATCAACGAGAATGCTGTATTCCTTATCGAAGGAAGGAATGGCAGGAAAAGCATTTAGACGCGTCAATCAGCGCGGTATTCCGATGAATGCCTTACTGCTCACCTTCCTATTTACAGGGATTTCGCTGTTATCCGGCTTCTTTGCAGAGAAAACGGTATTTGCCTGGATCGTGTCCATTGCCGGCATGAGTGCCCAGACAGGCTGGATCACGATTACATTATCACAGCTTCTTTTCCGTAGAAAATATTTGAAAGCAGGCGGAAAGCTGGAAAACTTAAAATTTAAAACGCCTCTTTATCCGGTGCTGCCAATCATTGCAATCACACTGAATACCATCGTGTTGGTCAGCCTTGCCTTTGATCAAGAGCAGCGCATCGGGCTATATGTTGGTGTACCGCTCATGATCATTGGGTATATTGTCTATCACCGCTATGTGAAAAAGCATCAGGCACAAAGTGAGCCACTGAAGCTGCAAATCCATGGAGATGATGAGATCCGGTTTTAAAATCAAAAAACACTAAATGTAAGATATTTAAAAACACCTCTGATATCAATCTGAAGGTGTTTTTTTCTTGAAGTGATTCTGGAACCTCTCATATCAATAGAAGTACTATTTAACTGAGCTGTAGTTCTCAACTAACAACAAAAGTTAGTTCATATCCTGTTTAAAATCTTGTTGTTCAAAATGTTGGCGCTTATTCTGATATCCTACGTTATTATGACCCCAAAGCTTCTCGTAATCCCATCCTGTTAGCGCTTTCAAAACACTTCTTGTTTCATCATCAGCCTGTTCCATTGAACCATTATTCTTTAACCTATTAATTTCATTTATCATAATGGAATGAGTTTTCTTAGATAATTTAAATTTAAATGAAATAACTAAACTAATCCCGACTAGCCCTACAGTTCCGAAAAATAGAATACCTACAATCCCATTTATTGCTGTCGTAGACTGTGTCGTCGCGCTTGCAACGAATCCACTTTCCTGTAAAATAACTCCTACCAAAAATGTGGCTAAAGCTGTAGTACTCTTGCGTGTAAACGTCATAATACCTGCAAATATTCCTTCTCTTCTTTTACGAGTGACCATTTCATCTACATCAGGAATGAAAGTGTAAATATTCCATGGTATATAATATAATCCACTCTTTCCGATGCCTAAGATAACAGAGAAAGCATACAGCGCTATAATCATATAAGCTGGTTGTGTGAAGTATAAAAATATATAACCGCTGATACATGTAATAATCGCAATATAAGATATTTTCAAAGATGGCGCAGGACCTATTTTAATCACGAGCCAACCAAATAATATTGTACATACCATTTGAAGTAATGAACCAATAGATAATAAATCGGCTGCCAGCACTGCATCTTTATTTAAAGAAAACACAACAAAGTAGACAAAGACAGCGTTTAAAATATCCATGGCCGTAAACGAACAAATATACATCGTGAGGTGCTGACGGAAACTTCTTATTCTAAAAGTAGATGTTAAGTCAATGATGACTTTTTTTATGGATTCTATAGCAGGTACTTTTTCTACACCATCAGGTTCTATCATGTCTTCTTCTATTTTACGTTCCCATGTTGTTCTATGTGTAATTAATAATGCAGCCATAAAAATAAAGGTGAAGATAATCCCATTGTAAAGAAAAACTTGAGGTGAATCTTTTCCGAATATTTCGAATAATCTGCCTGGAATAAAGGTAGCTAAAAATGTTCCTAGTCCTGAATAGATTAATCTTATTGTTGAGAGCTTGGTCCGTGCATTAAAATCATTCGTCATTTCAGCTCCAAGTGTTTCAAATGGAATTAATACCATTGCTGCAAGGAATTCTAACAAAATATAAACCGTTAAATAGTACCAGTAATTCATATCAGAAATCCAAAGAAGGGAATAAATAATCATCAAAGGGCTTCCAACTAGCAAAAAGAACCTGCGTCTTCCAAACTTTTTCCCAAGTTTTGTACGACCGAAATTATCAGTGATATGGCCCATAATTGGGCTTGCTATCGCATCAATAATACGAGCAATTGCAATAATAGATCCTGCTTCAACAGGGGTAAGACCGCAGTATGTAATGAAAAAATATAACATCCATGCGCCTATTATAGCGAATGCTCCCCCTCCAAATAAATCCATTGTTCCATAACCAATATAATTTTTGAGTGTTAGTTTCCTGTTCTCAGTCTGCATTCTTATGTCTCCTTTCCAAGCCTACTTATAAATTTAAAAAAACATATAAAATAAAGATGTATGACAAGGAAAAAAATAAAAATATTTAAACACCTGAATACGCCATAAAACCTCCATCAACAGGAATTGTCACGCCGGTAACAAATGCTGACATATGATCATCAACAAGCCATAATAGGGTACCAAGAAGATCTTCTGGCGTACCAAACCTTCTCATTGGTGTGTTCGAAATAATCTTATGAGACCTCTCTGTATAATCTCCTTCTTCATTTAGTAGAAGGTTTTTATTTTGTGAGGTTAAAAAGAAGCCCGGTGCAATAGCATTTACTCTAATTCCTGCCTCAGCCATATGAACAGCTAACCATTTGGTGAAATTTTCAATTGCTGCTTTTGCCGCGCTATAAGCAGGCACTTTAGTCATTGGAGAAGGGGCACTCATAGATGACATGTTGATGACAACTGCTCCCTTTTGATGAACCATATGTTTAGTGAAAACTTGTGTAGGAATGAAAGTCCCCATAAAATTTAAATCAAATACATTTTGTACACTATCTGTACTTAAATGAAAAAAAGTATTTACCTTAGGATTAGTAAGATCTTCTGTTTGAAATATTTCGTTGGTTGTATTTGCACTGGAGTGGTTACCACCAGCTCCATTTATCAATATTGTACAATTGCCTAATTCCTCTGTTACAATCTTCTCGGCTTGTTCCACACTATCTTTATTCAGAACATCACATTTAATCGCAATCGCTTTCCCACCCATAAGGTTAATTTCTTCGGCTACCTTTTCGCCCTTTTCGACTGTTCTATTTAAAATAGCCACAGACACGCCATGTCTAGCAAGTTCCTTTGCCATGGCGCTGCAAAGTACGCCACTTCCTCCTGTTATGACAGCTACTTTACCAGCTAAATTTTTATTTTCTTGTATGTTTACCATGCAGCTTCCTCCTTTGCTTCTTTTCGTACAGACTGTTTATTTTTTAAAGCATCCCAAGCTCCCCACAAATACATAATTCCAAGTGCTCTATCATAAAGACCATATCCAGGCCTGCATTGTTCATCCCAAATGTGTCTTCCATGATCGGGTCTGCAATAACCTTTGAATCCGCTTTCATAATAAGCATGTATAATGGCTGAAACGTCTACTGATCCATCTTTTGATCGATGCGATGTTTCAACAAAGTCCCCGTTATCATATACACGTACATTTCTTATATGAGTAAATGGTATTCTATCAATAAATTCGTGAATCATAGAGACTAAATCATTTTCTAAATTTGCTCCTAAAGATCCTGTACAGAGCGTTATACAATGAGATGGGCTGCTATTTAGTTGTAAAATTTTTCTGATGTTTTTTTGGTTAGTTACTATTCGCGGTAGACCAAAGACAGGCCAAGGTGGGTCGTCAGGATGAATAGCCATCTTAATATCATGAAGTTCTGCAATTGGAATAATCTGATCTAAAAAATATTTCAAGTTGGCCCATAAATCATCTTCTGTTATATTTTTGTAGGCTTCAAAAAGGTGGTGGAGGTGATTTAACCGCTCTGGTTCCCAACCTGGCATGGTTAAACTGGAGTTCTCACTAATTTTATTTACTAATTCTTTCGGATCAATATCTTTAATTCGACTATGTTCATAAAATAGAGCTGTAGATCCATCAGAAAGTGTTTTATTTAAGTCTGTACGGATCCAATCAAAGACAGGCATAAAGTTATAACATATGACTTTAACACCCACCTTTGCTAGCTTCTGAATTGTTTTCTTATAATTTTCTATGTATCGATCTCTAGTTGGAAGTCCGAGCTTAATGTCTTCATGAACATTCACGCTTTCAACTACTTCAATATGAAGGTTATGTTTATCAGCTAATTTTTTCATTTCTAACATTCTTTCTATTGGCCACTCTTCTCCTACGGGCACATCATGCAGTGCCCAAACAATTCCTTCCACTCCTGGAATCTGCTTTATTTGTTCCAGTGTGATCGTGTCGTTTCCTTCTCCAAACCATCTGAATGTCATCCTCATCTACCATCACCCCTAATGTTATTTAAAATAATTTGGATATTCTTTCTTTAATAATTCTTTATCAACAAGTGCAATTTTCAAATGCTCTTCCATGATTTTTTCAGCTTTATCAGCATCTTGATCTTGTATAGCTTTGAATATATCCACATGTTGGGAAAGAATATTATCCCAATTATAATCTGTTACTAGCCTTAACATGCGACTCCTATTAAAGTGTACATTCATCTGTTGAATAACTAACCATGTTTTTTCTTTTTTACACCGTTTGAAAATAGTTCTATGAAACTCCTCATCTAATTCAAACATTTTTTTATAGTCTTTTTTCTTAACGCAAATTTTTTGCATACTTAAATTCATATCTAAATCATTAATCAGCTCTTCAGAAAATTCCTGACAGGCTAGTCTAATCACTGCCTTCTCGAGATGTTCTCGCATAAACCGTGCTTCCTCCACAAGGTTCAAATCAATTAAAGAAACAAAAGTACCTCGTTGAGGATAGATACTTAATAATCCTTCTTGAGATAATTTTAAAAAGCTTTCTCTTACAGGAGTTCGACTAACATTAAATTGAACGGATATTTCTTTTTCAGAAATATTTGTCCCAGGTGGAAGCTTCAGGCTTAATATTTGATCTTTTAGCATATTGTAAACTTGTTCCCTCGTAGAGAGGTTTTGGTTTTTAAAATCAATATTCATTATTCTAATCTCCTTTCTCTAACATACTACCATACAAGTAGATTAGAATGGTAGACATTAATTTCATTTTTCTGAATACTTTCACTGTGAGCATCTCTTGATGATTCCACTATGTAAGTCATAATCAATCATAAAAGTGGGGGATATTAAAAAGAAAATTCAAAAAACTATACAAAATTCAAAAAGATTAAGTTATAATGTTTTTGAGCTACCATACTAGTATAACTAGAATATTTAATAAAACGAACGGTACTCTGATCTATCAGCTAGGTGAATCATTCAGTTTTTTGAAAGCGCTATCTCTTTATTAGAAGTGAAAATTTATCTTATTGCAGAAGGGAAAGATTGATATGTCCAACATCGCCATTATAGGAACTGGATCTATTGCAACTGCCCATATCGAGGCTTATCTTGCAATGCCTGAAATCAGTAAAATTGTAGCTTTAGCTGATATTTATCCTGAAAAAGCAATGTCTGCAGCAACAAAATATAACCTGGAAGCACGAGTTGTCGCTAACTACCAAGAATTATTGAATGATCCTACGATTGATGCCGTTTCCATTTGTACACCTCCTTATATGCACGCAACCATTGCCATCGATTTTCTTAAAGCAGGCAAACATGTATTAGTAGAAAAACCTATGGCTTCTTCTCTAAAAGAATGTGACGAAATGATAAAAGCATCTATTGAAAGCCAAAAGCTTTTATCTGTTGTTGCTCAAAACAGGTTTATGACGCCCATTATGAGATTAAAACATGTCCTTGATCAAAACCTAATTGGAAAAATCGCTCATACTCAAGTTGATTCTTTTTGGTGGCGTGGTCATAGTTATTATGATTTATGGTGGCGCGGTACATGGGAAAAAGAAGGTGGGGGTTGTACACTTAATCATGCTGTCCATCATATTGATATGTTGCAATGGATGTTAGGATTGCCGGTTGACATTTTTGCAGCAACTAGTAATACCTTGCATGATAATGCAGAGGTTGAAGACCTTTCTATTGCTGTACTTCGCTATGGAAATGGCAGCTTAGCACAAGTAACCAGTTCTGTTGTTCATCATGGAGAAGAACAACAATTGATTTTTCAAGGTGAAAAAGCTAGAGTATCTGTCCCATGGAAAGTAAATGCTCAAATAGCTAAAGAAAATGGGTTTCCTCAAGAGAAAAATGATGAGGATTTAGAAAATCGTATTCAGGAAGCTTTTCATCAATATCCGGAATTACTATTTGAAGGGCATAAAGGACAAATAAATAATTTTTTAATGGCTATCAAGGGTAACCAGAAGCTTTTAATTGATGGAACAGAAGGAAGAAAAACACTAGAACTTATTACAGCCATCTATAAATCTGCAAACCAAGGTGTTCATGTGAAGCTTCCTCTTTCAGCAGACGATCCTTTTTATACACGTGAAGGAATGCTCGCGAACGTTAAGCATTTTTATGAAAAACAAAGCAGTGTAGAAAATTTTTCAGACGATACGATAACCGTTGGAGGAAATTACGAGAAACTATGAGTCTAACGTTATTAAATTATTAAAAATAAACTGGAAGCTAGCTAGAGGAGGAACAATCATGCAGAAAAGTGATGGAATGAATTATGCTCCTAAGGGAAAAAGTGCCCCTGTCGTTACAGAAGGACAATTCGTCATGGCGGCTATAGGTCTTGATCATGGACACATCTATGCAATGTGCAATGGATTAACTGAGGCTGGGGCTACATTAAAATGGGTTTATGATCATGATCAGAAAAAAGTACAAGAATTTTGTAAAGCATATCCGGAGGTACAGGCAGCCAAAAGTGAGAAAGAAATCCTCGAAGATCCAGATGTCAGGCTCGTGGCAGGCGCAGCCATTACATCTAAACGCTGTGATTTAGGGCTGCGTGTTTTAGATCATGGTAAGCATTACTTTACCGATAAATCACCTTTTACAACGTTAGAACAATTGGAGCTTGCTCGTAAAAAAACAGCTGAAACGGGACTTAAATGGGCTGTTTATTATAGTGAACGTTTGCACGTGGAGAGTGCCGTATTTGCTGGTCAATTGATTGAACAAGGAGCCATTGGAAAAGTGGTACAAGTTCTTGGAACTGGCCCACATCGTAGTAATGTGGAAAGCAGACCAAGCTGGTTTTTCGAAAAGGAATATTATGGAGGTATTCTATGTGATATTGGCAGTCACCAAATTGAACAATTCCTTTTCTATTCTGGCGCAAAAGATGCAAAAGTTGTACATAGTAAAGTGGGCAATTATAAGCATCATCAATATCCAGAATTAGAAGACTTTGGTGATGCTACTTTGATTGCTGATAATGGGGCTACAAACTACTTTAGAGTAGACTGGCTGACTCCTGATGGCCTTAGCACTTGGGGGGATGGGCGTACATTCATTCTTGGAACAGATGGGTATATTGAAATTCGCAAATACGTAGACATCGCAAGGGATAAAACAGGAGACCATTTATACTTAGTAAATCAACAGACAGAGCAGCATTTTTCTCTAAATGGAGAAGTAGGATTCCCTTACTTTGGTGAACTTATTTTAGATTGTTTAAACGGTACTGAAAATGCTATGACTCAAGAACATACTTTTAAAGCCGCAGAACTTTGCTTAATTGCACAACGAGACGCAATCTACGTAAATACGGAGTTTGAATTAAGTAAGATCTAAAAAAGTGAGGTGTTATTTTTGTTAATAACACCTTATTTCATTTAATTGATTTTCTAAACATAAGTATAGAGGTGACGATATTGTCTACATTCCTAAGCGAAGATATGATGCTTAATCATGAAAGTTCAAAAGTTCTTTATCATGATTACGCGAAAAATATGCCAATCTATGATTTTCATACGCATTTAATGGCTGATGACATTGCTGCTAACAAAAAATATGAAAATATGACTGATATTTGGCTTAATGGAGATCACTATAAATGGAGGGCGATGCGATGGTTAGGCGTAGAAGAAAGATTGATCACGGGGAATGCAAGTGACAAGGAAAAATTCTTAGCTTGGGCGCAAACGGTTCCATATACAATAGGAAACCCTCTTTATCATTGGTCACATTTAGAATTAAGTCGTTATTTCAATATAAATGAGTTGTTCTCAGAAAAAAATGCACATCAAGTTTGGGATATTTGTAATGAGAGATTAAATGAAAGTAAGATGTCCACAAATGGAATTTTAGAAAAATTTAATGTAAAAGTTGTGTGTACGACTGATGATCCAATCGATACTTTAGAGATTCATCAAATCATACGTAAAGATGTAGGAATTAAAACTAGGGTCCTACCTACATTTAGACCGGATCATGCTTTAAATATTGAACAATCGAATTTTGTGAACTATATAGAAAAATTAGGTGATTCAATCAACGGCGCTGTTTTAACATATGAAAACTTTATCGCTTCATTACATTCACGAATTGATTATTTTCACGCGAATGGATGCAGAATGTCTGATCATGGTTTTGAAATATTTCCATTTTCACCAGCTACTGAACAAGAAGTGTCTTCTATATTTGTACGTGCTCTGCAAGGAAAAACACTATCCCTAGAGGATATCAATAAATTTAAAACAAACACTCTTCTTCACCTGAGTAAAAAATATCATTCTCTTCATTGGACCATGCAATTACACATAGGTGCTTTAAGGAATAATAACACACGAATGTTCAAGTTAACGGGGAAAGATAGTGGGTACGACTCTATGTCTGACTTCCACCTAGCAAGACATTTAAATGGTTTTTTGAATGAATTAGACAAAGACAACCTTTTACCTAAAACCATCATCTATAATTTAAATCCCGCTCATAATGCGATTGTGGCCTCTACTATAGGGAATTTTCAGTCTTCTGATGCCAGAGCAAAAATTCAATTTGGATCCGGGTGGTGGTTTAATGATCAAAAAGACGGCATGCTAGATCAAATGAAAACATTATCTAATATAGGTTTGCTTAGCACTTTCGTAGGGATGCTTACAGACTCCAGAAGCTTTTTATCGTTCCCTCGCCATGAATATTTCAGAAGAATCTTATGTGATTTATTTGGGACTTGGATAGAAAATGGTGAGCTTCCAAGGGATTACGAATTTATAGGAAAAATAGTCAAAGATATTTGTTATCACAATGCCGTGAATTATTTTAATATTGAAATAAATGAGACAGTACCAATGAAAACGAATGAATAATGCAGTAAGATAATGATCATAAATAAAGTAAAAAACTGGACATGATGTACTCATGTCCAGTTTTTTATTAATGAACGCCTTTCATCGCTTTCTTAATCACTGGTGTCAGTAATAGCATCACAACGCATAAAACGATGGCAAGGAATCCGATGATACCGAAATAGACGGTTTCCGGCACTTTATCAAACAGTTTGACTACTTGCGCATTGATCGCCTGTGCCATTGCATTTGAAAGGAACCAAAGGCTCATCGTTTGCGCTGAGAAGGCAGCAGGGGCCAGCTTTGTTGTCGCTGACAGTCCAACTGGTGATAAGCAGAGCTCTCCGATCACGACGAGGAAGAAGCTCAGAACGAGCCATAATGGGCTCACAAGTGTGTTCGGACCGGACATGTATGCAGGAATGATCATGATGATGAAGGATAACCCTGCAAACAGAAGACCGAGTGAGAATTTAATCGGGGTAGACGGCTGTTTCTTCCCAAGTCTGACCCATAACCAAGCAAACACTGGAGACAGCAGCACAATAAAGATTGGGTTCAATGATTGGAACCATGAAGACGCTAGTGTCATCCCAAGGAAATTCAAGTTTGTTCGTTGATCTGCATATGTTGCTAAAATGTTTGAGCCCTGCTCTTGAATCGCCCAGAACATCACGGCAGCAAGGAACAATGGAATATAAGCGAGAACCCTGGATTGTTCCACTGCGCTCGTCTTTTTACTGAAATACATGACAATGAAATAAACAATCGGAATGAGTACACCAAGGGCACTAACAAACCAAGTGAATAGATTAATTGTGAGTGCGCCTGTTTGAATGCCAATGACAGCAAAAACCGCAAGCAAAATCACAACCAATGATCCGTAAATTTTGAAGTTCTTACGTTCGGCAGCAGATAATGGATTTGTCACATACGTGCCGGCAAGACCAAGATTCGGTTTTTTTGTGACCACAAATGTAATAAGTCCAACAAGCATCCCAACGGCAGCGAGTGAGAACCCGAGGTGGAAATTCACTTTTTGACCGAGTGTTCCGACAATTAATGGGGAGATAAAGCCACCCATGTTGATCCCCATGTAGAAAATACTAAATCCAGAGTCCCTGCGCGGGTCTGTTTTTGTATACAGGTCGCCAACAATGTTTGAAACGTTTGGCTTGAGAAGACCTGTCCCGATAATAATCAGTCCCATACTAATAAAGAGCGCTGTTGCTCCGCTTGGCAAAGCCAAAATCACGTGGCCGAGCATAATAAAAACTCCGCCATAAAAGACCGTACTGGATGATCCAAATACCCGGTCGGCGAGCCATCCGCCAATCACTCCTGACATATAGACAAGCGCACCATAGACAGACATGATCGAATTGGCTGTCGTCTGGTCAAAGCCTAGACCGCCTTTTGTCACCTCTGTGTACATATAATAAATAAGCAGTGCACGCATGCCATAATAGGAGAAACGCTCCCAAAATTCAGTGAAAAACAGTGTGTAAAGTCCTTTAGGATGTCCAAAAAACCCTTTTTGAGGAACACTTTTAACAATTTTATCGTGATCAATTGTAGACATGGCATAGATCCTTTCTTAAAAAAAGAGATATGAGAAAAATGATATTCTTGTATAGTTCTTGTGTCAATATAAAACTATTCTAAAACAGGAAAATGTTAGTTCAATAGGCGTAAAGACTCAAAAAATTGAAAAATTCTTTGAAGTGAAAATTATCGGAAAGTTATTCCGAAAGAATTTATTTAAAATTTGAAGGAATGTACAAGCAAACCTTTACCACATGCATAGGATGACAAGAGAACATGTGTGAAAAGGAGTGATTAGGTTGGGGGAATTGAATGAATCTGATCTAAAAAAACCAGTTGTCAATGTACTAGATTTTGGCGTAATTGCTGACGGGAAAACGGATTGCACAGCTAAGCTCAATGAATGTTTAGAGTGGACAAAAGCACAGGGGTATTCCCATATCTGGCTGCCGAGCGGCACATATTTAATCGATGCGGTGTACAGAGGTGATCCATTTTTTCCTTTCCGAGGTGCAGGTATACGGGTGCCAAGTCATATATGCATTGAGATGGCGTCAGACGCTGTAATAAAGGTGAAACCAAATGATTCATGGGGGTATGCAGCTTTTTATATAGGAAAGGTTGAGCATGTGACCATTCGAGGCGGGCGTATTGAAGGGGATCGTCATGAGCATGTATACAAGCCGCTCCCCGCTGAACGAAAAACCCATGAATGGGGCTTTGGGATATGTATTGAAGGTGCCTCCCATGTAGAGGTCAATCATGTCCAAATAAAAAATTGTACGGGAGACGGCATCATTGTCAGTCCCCACGGTTTGTTGACAGAGGGGGAACCATACTCGCCTGCTGCATCTATTGATATTTCTGGCTGCACCATCACAGATTCGAGACGCAACAATATTTCGATTACAGGCTGTGATGGGGTTATTGTGGAAGACTGTCTCTTGGAAAGAGCAGGAGTAAATGGGGTCGAGCCAAGAATGGGTATTGATATTGAAGGCTATGGAGAAAATGCCGTTAATATGGAGGAGCCTCTGAATATTCAGATTCGCAACAACATCGTCAGAGGAGGTGCAGCGAGCTCCATCTATAACTTTAACGGTTATGGTGTGATCATTGAAGGCAATCATACAGATAGCAGTATCTCCTATGGCTTCTCCACCGAAACGATCATTGCCAACAATATGATTCGTGCAGTGGGAGGAGGTGTGACAAAAGCAGGGATTACGAGCTTAGGCGTCTCACTTGGTCAAACGGAAAACAATGTGGTGATTATTGGCAATATGATTGAGGGGTTTGAAAAAGGGATTGATGTAAGGGGAGACAGTGTTCACATTACAGGCAATAAGATTAGTCTTTTTGAAGATGCGGCTGTGTCCGTTTATATGGCGAATCGTATTCTAATAGAAGGAAACCATATTGAATCAGGAACGAATACCGGAAAAAGAAGCGCCTCGCTGCGTATCTATCAATCGGATAGTGTCGTCTTTTCAAACAATACGGTCTACTCTGTAATCGATGCGGCCGTGGTGAGAGGAACGAATATTCTCATCCAGCACAATCAATTCAAAGAATTCAGCAGAGGAATCTGGGTGCAGGAAGGGGAAGTCGGGATCAACGGCAATCACTTTATTCAAGAAGGACACCCGGAGCTAGATTCTTCGTATACGATCAGTGTCACTGAAAATGCAAAGGCTTTCATCTGGCAGAATCGCTTTAAACACTATCAAAACTACGCTGTATACAGCAGCACGACGGGGGCATTAGAGATTAAAGATAATTCCTTTGAAGAAACATCCTTATATGTGGTGATGTATATTAAAAATGGTTCGCCACAAATTGGAGATAACCGTTTCTATTTAAATCGATCGATCGGACAGCCGACGGCGATCTTTATTGACCAGGCCGCCTCAGCCCGTGTGCTGCGCAATAACATCATCAATCTATCTCCTCAAAAAGCGATTGCTGTCCGCACCGCAAATTCCACTCATTCTGTCATCGCTCACAACATGCTGGAACGCAGTCAATTGTTTACACATACCACAGACCGGCTCATCGGAAATATTGAGATTGATACACCGTCATGAGCGTTTGAAATCCCTTATTTTGGAGGTTCAGAAGGCGGTTGACAATCCTGTAAAAAGGGCATATAGTAATAATTATTTTTCATTTTTCGCAACATTTGCCCTTTTTTTATTAATAAAACCGATTAATTCAATCAGAAAAATGTATCTTCTAAGTACTTCAGTTTGATACATGTAGGATATAGAAAGGATGAAGAACAAGTGTCACAGCCGAAAAGGAAGCTCAAGCTAGGCGTATTCATCGCAGGAACTGGACATCACGTTGCCTCTTGGAGACATCCGAATGCAGTACCAGATGCAGCCATGAACCTAGATTATTTTAAACAATTAGCGAAAAAGGCAGAGGAAGGAAAGCTGGATTTGCTCTTTTTAGCCGACAGTTTATCCATTAATCAAACCTCTCATCCGAACGTATTAACGAGATTTGAACCGCTCACGCTGCTTTCATCAATTGCTGAGTCTACTTCAACCATTGGTTTAGCGGCAACAGCTTCCACTACATACAGTGAGCCTTTCCATATTGCAAGGCAGTTTGCCTCCCTTGATCATTTATCAGGCGGAAGAGCGGCATGGAATGTGGTCACATCTTCTATTGAAGAAACAGCGAAAAATTTTAGCGGAGAAGAGCATTTAGCACACCATAAACGATATGAGCGTGCAGAAGAGTTCGTCGAAGTCGTCAAAGGTCTCTGGGATTCTTGGGAGGAAGACGCCCTTGTCAGAAACAAGGAAACGGGAGAATTCTTCGAATCTAGTAAGCTTCATGAGCTCCAGCACAAAGGTGAGTTCTTCTCAGTAAGAGGTCCTCTCAACGTATCACGCACGCCGCAAGGGCAGCCCGTGATCATTCAAGCAGGATCTTCTGAAGATGGCCAAAAGCTTGCAGCAAAAACAGCAGAGCTCATTTTCACTGCACAAAACGATCTCGATAAAGCGAAGGAATTTTATCAAAGCTTGAAGGGGAAAGTAGAGGCTGCTGGCCGTGCTAGAGAGGACGTCAGCATCATGCCGGGTATCTTCCCGATCATTGCTGATACAGAGGAAGAAGCCCAAGCGAAATATGAAGAATTACAGGAGCTGATTGTTCCTGAGATTGGACTGAGCATTCTGCAAAATTACTTAGGCGGGATTGATCTGTCTCAGTATCCTTTAGACGGGCCGCTTCCAGAGATTGATCCGAGCACGTCAAATGCGGTGAAAAGCCGTTTTGATCTCGTGATGAATATGGCGAGAAAGGATAACCTGACCATTCGCCAGCTTTATCAATCGGTTGCCGGCTCACGCGGTCATAATATTTTCATTGGAACGCCGCAGCAGCTGGCAGACGTGATGGAAACATGGCTTCGTGAAGAAGCAGCAGACGGCTTTAATGTCATGCCGCCGCTCTTGCCAGAAGGGCTGGATGTGTTCGTAGACCGCGTCGTCCCAATCCTTCAGGAACGAGGCTTATTCAAAACCGATTACACAGGACAAACCTTACGAGAAAATCTTGGATTAACAGAGCCAAAAAATCGCTACACGACATAAGGGTGAGGTGACTAACGTTGGGATACACGTTTCGTCTGGCAACAGAGGCAGATATAGAGGCGCTGCTTGAACTGACAACAAGAGCCTACGAGCCAATTCGTGAGCTAGGCATCCAGTTCCAAGCAGCACATGCTGATTTCGCTCTCGTTCAGAAAAATGTACAAAAGAATCTTTGCTATGTGATGGAAGAAAACGGAGAGCTTCTATCCACCTTATCACTCCGTATGCCTTGGGGAGAGCAGCCAGGACCATTCGGCGTCCCTCACATCTGGTGGTTTGCCTCAGAACCAGCCGCCAAAAAAGGCACAGGCTCAGCCTTGCTGGAATGGGTTGAAACCGAAGTGCTAAGGGATACACTGAAGGTGCCGTACGTGTCGCTCGGTACAGCTGATAAGCATCCATGGCTCATAGAGATGTATGAGCGTAAAGGCTATGTCAGAGCAGGAGAAAAAGATTTAGGCAAAGGTCATATCACGGTTTATTTCAAAAAACAATTAAGAACAGATATCACACAACCATAAGAGGAAGAAGGGTTTACAAACATGAAAAACAAAAAGTGGCTAGTCGTTCTATTTGCAGCAATGCTGGCAGTTTTAGCAGCTTGCGGCGGCAACAATCAGAGTGAAGGCAAAGACGAAAAGGTGTTAAAAGTAGGCGCTACAGGACAAAGCTATCCGTTTGCTTATAAAGACAATGGCAAGCTTGTAGGATTCGATGTTGAAGTAACAGAAGCCATTGCGAAAAAGCTTGGCTACAAACTAGACTGGCAGCTGAGTGAATTCAGCGGACTGATGGGACAGCTGACGTCTGGTAAGCTCGATACAGTGTCAAACCAAGTTGCCATCACAGACGAGCGTAAACAAACATTTAACTTTACAGATACGTACGCTTACGCAGGAACACAAATCATCGTGAAAAAAGACAACAACGACATCAAAGGTCTTGACGATTTAAAAGGAAAAACAGTGGCGGCGGTTCTTGGCTCTAACCATGCTAAAAACTTAGAGAGCAAAGACCCTGACAAGAAAATTAAGATTAAAACATATGAAACGCAAGACGGCGTATTAAATGAAGTGGCAAATGGCCGCGTAGATGCTTATGTCAACGGACGCAGTGTATTACTTGCTCAAATTGAAAAAACAGGTCTGCCGCTGAAAATCGTAGGCAACCCAATTGTGTATGAAGAAGTAGGCTATCCATTTGCGAAAGATAAAAAGCATGACAAACTAAGAGAAGAATTTAACAAAGCCATCAAAGAATTAAGAGAAGACGGGACACTTAAGAAATTGTCTGAGAAATATTTCAAAGACGATGTGACAGTGCCAATTAAAAAATAACGACAGCGGCGGTGAAGAGCAGACATGAACAAAATTGATTGGCAGTATATGGTGACGGTGTTTCCGACATTGCTTCAATACTTGCCGATAACGATCTTCATGGCGATTGTCTCCATGGTATTTGCCATTATCATTGGTGTGGTATTCGCTCTCATTACGAAAAACCGGATACCTGTTTTATACCAATTTGCCAAGCTGTATATTTCTTTCTTCAGAGCGGTTCCAACCTTGGTTCAGCTCTTTCTCATTTATTTTGGTCTCCCGCAGCTATTCCCTGCGATGACCTCAATGGATGCTTTAACAGCGGTCATTATCGGATTAAGTATTAAGAACTCAGCATACTTAGCAGAAATTTTCAGAGCGGCTCTGAACTCAGTGGATGAAGGGCAGCTTGAGGCATGCTTATCTGTCGGTATGACAAGATGGCAGTCTTACGTTAGAATTATTTTCCCGCAGGCCATTAGAAATGCAATTCCAGCGACGGGGAATACCTTTATTGGTCTTTTAAAAGAAACATCTCTTGCTTTTACCATTGGTGTGGCAGAAATGTTTGCACAGGGGAAGATGATTGCATCGGCGAACTATAAATACTTTGAAACCTATTTAGCCGTAGGGATTGTATATTGGGTGCTGACGATTATTTATAGCTTCCTGCAGGACCTGTTTGAACGAAAAATCAGCAAACCTTACCGGAATTAAGGAGGTGTGGACATGATCAAGCTCACCAATTTGAAGAAATCATTCGGCGACCTTGTCGTCTTAGACGGAATCAATCTCGACGTGCAAAAAGGGCAGGTTGTGGCCATTATCGGACCTTCTGGCTCCGGTAAATCCACCTTGCTGCGCTGTTTAAATTTATTAGAAATACCAGATGAAGGCACGATTGAAATTGGCGATGCGAAGCTCGATGCGTCTAAATATTCACGTAAAGAAGCCCATCAGCTGCGTCAACAAACGGCCATGGTGTTTCAAAACTATAATTTATTTAAAAACAAGACAGCACTGCAAAACATTACAGAATCGTTGCTTGTGACGAAAAAAATGACGAAGCAGCAGGCGAATGAAATCGGTATGAAACTGCTGAAGCAGGTAGGGTTAGAGCAAAAGGCTGACAGCTATCCAGTCACATTATCTGGCGGACAGCAGCAGCGGATTGGGATTGCCCGCGCGTTAGCGGTTGATCCACATGCGATTTTGCTGGATGAACCAACGTCAGCGCTTGATCCAGAGCTTGTCTCAGGTGTGCTTCAAGTCATTAAATCCATTGCCATTCAAGAAACAACAATGATCATCGTCACACATGAAATGGCATTTGCAAGAGAAGTGGCAGACCATGTGATTTTCATGGCGGATGGTCATATTATCGAGCAGGGGACGCCAACTGAGCTATTTGATGAAACAAAGAATGAACGAACGAAACGATTTATCCAAAAAGAAGCAGCGGCTGAAGAAGCATAAGCTGCTTTTTATTCTTTAGAGGGGTGAGTGTCTAGTGAAATCAATAGGAAATGAAGCTTTAAACAAACGTTTGATCAACATTCGCCGAGCGCTTCATGAGCATCCAGAGCTGGCGTTTGAAGAATATGAAACGACAAAGAAACTGCGCCGCTGGTTAGAAGAGGAAGGGATCACTGTACTTGATATCCCAGCACTTCAAACAGGCGTTGTCTGTGAAATCAAAGGAGAACAAGAGGGGCCGACAATTGCTTTGAGAGCCGATATTGATGCACTTCCGATTGAAGAGGCATCTGGCGAACCATTTTCTTCAAAGGTACCGGGTAAAATGCATGCATGCGGTCATGATTTCCATACAGCTTCTATTTTTGGCGCGGCTCTTTTATTAAAAGAGCGGAAACATGAGATCAAAGGAACGGTCCGTATTTTGTTCCAGCCGGCTGAGGAAGTTGCTCAAGGGGCGAAACACGTCATAGAGGCAGGCGTTTTAGATGGAGTCGATGCGATTTTCGGTATGCACAACAAGCCTAACCTGCCAGTTGGCACGATTGGCATTAGAGAAAAAGCATTGATGGCGAGTGTGGACCGGTTTGAAATCGATATTAAAGGAACGGGTGGCCACGCCGGTATTCCAAATCACACGGTAGACCCCATAGCCATCAGCGGGCAGATCACAAGCGCCCTTCAGCAAATCGTCAGCCGCCGCATCAGCTCCTTGCATCATGCGGTTGTCAGTATCACACGTATCCAAGGCGGTACATCATGGAATGTCATACCCGACCGTGTTGAGATGGAAGGAACCGTTCGGACGTTTGAGCCTGAAGTAAGAGCGATGATTCCGGAGCTTATGAAACAAATCGTCAGTGGAATTGCAGAAGGATTTGGAGCAGAGGCTGAAGTAAGATGGCATCCTTATTTGCCTTCTGTCATGAATGATGAGCGTCTGACAAAGGTGGTAGAAGAAACGGCTGGCTCACTTGACTTACATGTCGTGCAGGCAGAGCAGTCACCGGGCGGAGAAGATTTTGCTCTTTATCAAGAACGCATCCCAGGCTTTTTTGTATGGATGGGGACTAGTGGTACGAAGGAGTGGCATCACCCTGCGTTTACATTAAATGAAGACGCACTTCCAGTTTCCGCTGCCTTCTTTGCTGAACTTGCCGTTCGGGCATTGGAGTCTCGATCATGGAATTAACAAAACATCTGGCAGAAGCAGTGCTTTCTGCTGATCCGCTACAGGATGAGCGGGCCATTCAAATGGCTAGAAATGGCCTGTTAGACGCTGCAGCATCAGCGCTTGCTGCGAAAGAGGATGAAGGGATCCAAAAGCTGATGCAGCTTGTTGAACAGGAAGGCGGAGCCGCTCAGATTCCTGTCATTGGACAAGGAAAGAAGGTGAGCCGCCAATCTGCAGCAATGCTGAATGGCTACCTCATCCATGCCCTGGATTATGATGATGTGCACTCAGATGTGAGAGGACATCCGAGCGCGGTCATCATTCCAGCGCTGCTATCACAGCTGACAGACGGCAAAGGGTATGGCGAGCGGTTTTTAGCTGCCTACATCACAGGTGTTGAAGTGATGGCAAGACTTGGCGAATCGATCGGTAAGGCGCATTATGAGCGGGGCTGGCATAATACAGGAACACTCGGAGCCATTGCGGCAGTGTGTGCGATTGGCTATTTGAAACAAGTCTCCAAGGAAGAACTGACGAAAGCAATCGGCTTTGCCGGAGCGCAATCAGCCGGAATGCGAAAGCAGTTTGGCTCTGATATGAAACCATTACAAGCCGGCTTAGCTGCTAAAACAGCCGTTTGGTCTATGGATTTAGCTTGTTTAGGTTTTGGCGGGAATGACTCGGTTCTTGATGGCGCGCTTGGTTTCTTTTCACTCTATGGAGATCTGGAACTTGCGAAAAGCCGTTTGCTAGAGGGCTATGGTTCTACATGGCGTATCGTTTCGCCGGGGCTGTGGTTCAAAGTATATCCATTCTGCTCAGCAGCCCACCATGCAGCAGATGCGATCCAATCCTTAATGAAAGAGCGGTCTTTCTTGCCGGAGCAGGTAAAACAGGTCGATGTCATATTCCCGCCAGGCGGAGATGCAGCGCTTATTGAGCGGACACCTTTAACCGGGGAAGAAGGACGATTCAGTGTCGAATACGTCATTGCACTTGCAGTGTTTGGACAGACGCTTACGCTGAATGCCTTTACGAAAAAACACATTCCATCAGACATGCGGACATGGATGAAGCGGGTAAGCAGAGGATATGATCAAACGACAGAACCCCATCCCAATGCTGTTCCAAAAGGACGCTTTACGATTGTGAAGCTCACCTTAACTGACGGCACCACCATGAGCAAGCGGGTTGATATTCCTCAGGGAGCACCAGGCTGTGCGTTATCGAAAGAAGACATCATACAAAAGTTAAGCAGCGTCACAAGCGCATCACAGGCACAGCAGATTTTACAGGCGGTTGAAGAGGAAAACGACACTGCTTATTTGAAGTTGCTGGCATGATAAAAAAGCTCATCGAATAGAGATGAGCTTTTTTAAATAGATCTATCCTATAACTGTCAGGAAGTTCTTTCTCAAAATATATGTAAATGACGCTGTCCTATTTTCAACTAACATCTTGACCATCTTCTGCAATGCCATCATAAAAAAACCTCATGTGATTCACCGCAGTATTAGTTCTTTCAAAAAGTATGAATAAAAGATGACCAAACGATGATAAGTTCTTAAAAACAGTGGAATCCAATTGAGATTTGAAAGGGAACATGTAAAATAAAGCTACATAAAGAAAAACAATGGTAGCAGCGGAGGCTGATCATGAAAATATTAATGATTGAAGATAATCAGAGCGTTTGTACAATGACGGATATGTTTTTTCAACGAGAGGGATTTCAAGCGGAATTCGTTCATGATGGATTAGAAGGATTGAATCGCTTTAAGCAAGAGGAGGATTGGGATCTGCTCATTTTAGATGTCATGCTTCCTTCGATGGATGGTCTGACCATTTGTCAAAAAGTGCGCCAGATCAGTGACATTCCGATTATCATGCTGACAGCCAAGGAAACCGAATCTGATCAGGTGCTTGGTTTTGATCTTGGGGCAGATGATTATGTGACCAAGCCCTTTAGTCCACTAACCTTGATGGCAAGAATTAAAGCGGTGAAACGACGCTTTGCTCATACAACTACTCAAGAAAAGGTGAATGAGGGCGAACGGCTGGAGACAGCACATTTTCAGTTGGATAAAAAAACGAGGGAAGTTTTCCTGGATGGAGAGCGAATAGAGAACCTCACACCGAAAGAATACGATCTGCTGTGCTTTTTTATTCAGCATCCTCGGCAAGTATTTTCACGAGAACAATTGCTTGAGCAAATTTGGGGATACCAATTTTATGGAGATGAACGAACGGTAGATGTTCATATTAAACGGCTGCGTCAAAAAATTGGGGACGGGCCTAAGCCCTTTTTGTATACAGTATGGGGCGTAGGGTATAAGTTCGATGAAGATTAAATATTTTTATCAGCTGCTGATCAGCCACCTTGGGTTATTGCTCATCGCCATTGTCATTATCAGCACTCTTTTATCTCATTTTGTGAAAGATATTGCCTATCAAAACAGAGTGAATGAAATGAGCTCCTATGGGAATGAAATCTTGCAAGATTATAAACGACTCCCTAAAAGCGAGATGACCTTTCGTCTGCGGCCATTTGAAGATATTCTTTCGACGAGGCAAATTCGTTTTTTCGTGTTTGATGAAAAAGGAGATATTCTGTCTCAGCAGCAAGTGATGCCGCCGCATGAAGTATTATTGACAAAGGATTTATGGGCCAAACTCTCAAAAGGAGAGCAAATCATTGTGAAGCGAAGTGATTCACGCCGCCTTGATCAAGAGGCATCACTTGTGGCGCTCCCTGTCATGGAGGATGGAAAGCTAAAGGGCGGAGTTGTCCTTATTGCCCCGATTCAAGGCGCTGAACAGCTCATCGCCCAAATGAATCGTTATCTGTATATCATCGTATTTGTGGCGCTGACGATCACCTTTATTCTCAGCCTGTTCCTCTCTAAATTTCATGTGAACCGCATCAAAAAGTTGAGAGAGGCGACTGAAAAGATTGCGCAAGGTGATTACAACATCAAGCTTGAAAACAAACACCTTGATGAAATTGGCACACTTGGTGAGGATTTTAATATGATGGCCAAGCGTCTTCAGCAATCAAGAGAGGAAATTGACCGGCTCGAAAAGCGCAGACGTCAATTCATCGCAGATGTGTCTCACGAATTGAAAACACCGCTGACCACCATTCGAGGACTGGTGGAATGGCTGAATACTGCGGATGTGTCAGCAGAAGAGAAAGAGAAATGCTACGCCTTAATCACTGATGAGACAAAACGTATGCTGCGCCTCGTCAATGAAAATATGGATTATGAGAAAATTAGATCGAATCAAATTACCCTTCAGAAATTTCATTATCCACTCATTGACACATTTGAAGTGATGAAAGAGCAGCTGAGCCGAATCGCCGAAGAGAAAAACAATCAGCTGATCGTGGACGTTGATCCCGAGTTAAAGGTTTATGCAGATTATGACAGGCTCATTCAAATACTTGTCAATATCACAAAGAACGCGATTCAATTCACAGAAGACGGCCGTATTTACTTAAGAGGAAAACAAGAAAATCAAGAGACGATCATCGAAGTGGAAGACACAGGCATTGGCATTGCGCCAGACGAAGTCAAACACATATGGGAACGTTTTTATAAAGCGGATATCTCAAGAACGAATACACCGTATGGAGAATACGGATTGGGCTTGTCTATCGTGAAGCAGCTTGTGGACCTGCATGAAGGGCATATTGATATGAAAAGTGAAAAAAACAATGGAACGACATTTACCATACGACTGCCGTTTCCAAAAGAAAAAGGCTAAAATGAAGTTCATTTTAGCCTTTTTTGGTGAATCACCACTTATTCATTTTTGGTAAACGTCAACCCAATATGAGCAAGTGCCTGCGGCAAATCTTTCCGGATGGTGATGTCTTTAAACGATATATTGGATTGAATCGCACTTAAAGCAAGGTCTTGCTTAATACCTGTTAAAACTGCCGAAATTCCTAAAAGTCTCAGCGTTTGTGCGTAGCTGACCAAATATTGAATGCTTTGTTCATTCAGGCTTTTGGTTCCCGATACATCAATGACCAAATGAGAGAGCGACAGCCTGTAGCTTTCCTGTAAAATGGTTTCTAAAATATGCTGAGCACGTGTCTCTTCGATATCACCAAGCAGAGGAAGCACAGCGACACCGTCAACAACTGGTACGATCGGTACAGACAATTGCCGAATTTGCCGGTTGGCACGGTCTAGTTCGAGGACATAGCTTAATAATGAAGCCATCGTTTCAAACATATACACATGCTCTTCTGTGAACTGCTTCGGCCTCAAATCAAGTCCGCAAATCGTTCCGTAGTTCGTCCCATCTGTGAAATTAATGGGAACTCCAATAAACGAGCCGCCTTGAAGATTTTTCGTAACCTCTAAGTATTTAAAACGGTCATCCTTCGAAATATCAGGAATCACAAGTGTATCCCGATGATCGACCACAAGCTTGCAAAATGTCTTTTCGTAAGGAAGTTCTTCTCCTTCTTCAAGAAGCTGCTCGTCATGATTTAGCACCTTTACAATTTGATTGGTGTTTTGATCATTTTTAGCAATAAACAGTGTATTCACATCAATGAATTGACTCATCATGTTTAAAATACTAGTAGAAGCATCATGAAAATTGCGAAACTGTTTTAATAGTTGTTGACGAGGCATTGTTTTAGGACTCCTTGTAGCTCCGATCATAGGCCGGAACTGATAGTTGATTTGTCTCTATCATACAAAATCAAACAAGAAATAGATACACTTTAATGCGCAAAAACACTCTGATCGTCGAGATGAAAAAAGACTGCCGATCCAAAGATCTGGCAGCCTTCTGATTAAAGAGAGACAGGGACAGTAGACATAGAGAAAAATTCCTCATACAAGGCTTGAACAGCTTCTTTTTCTTGAGCCGCTTTGACGCCAAACATCATGCTGACCTCTGAAGAGCCTTGATTGATCATTTCAATATTGACCTTGGCTTTTGACAGCGCCTTTGCCGCTCTTGCTGTTGTGCCAACATTATGACGCATCGCTTCTCCTACAACCATAATCAGCGAAAGATTTCGCTCTAAAACGACCTCATCTGCATCAAGCACGACCTTCAAGCGGTCTAGCAGCTCCTCTTCGATATGCTGCTCCTCCAGCTGATCCTGACGTAAAATAATGGTCATATCATCAATGCCAGAAGGAACATGCTCATACGTAAGCCCATACTCTTCTAGTGTTTGCAGCACCTTTCGTCCAAAACCGACTTCTCTGTTCATCAAATATTTACTAATGTAAATACTACAAAATCCATTGTCTGAGGCGATTCCAACAACAGGTCCATTTGTATGGTCCCGCTGATTTACGATTTTTGTCCCTTTTGCCGACGGGTTGTTGGTGTTTTTAATCTGAACCGGAATGCCTGCACGGAAGGCTGGAATAAGTGCTTCATCATGGAAGACAGAAAAACCAGCATAGGACAGCTCGCGCATTTCCCGGTATGTCAGCTCTGTAATCTCTTTCGGTTCATGAACAATCGTTGGATTGACGGCATAGACAGCATCGACATCTGTAAAGTTTTCATATACATCTGCCTTCAAACCGTTCGCTAAAATGGAGCCGGTAATATCTGAGCCGCTTCGCGAAAAGGTGACGATGTCTCCCGCGAGACTAAAGCCAAAAAAGCCAGGGAATATAATAATGCCAGAGCGCTCTCTTAATTTGTACAAATGATCATAAGACTCCGGCAGAACTTGTGCTTGGCCAGGCTCATCGCTCACAAACAAACCAGCTTCCTTTGGATTCACATAATGAGCTTCTACACCCTGGTGGCGGAAATAGGCGGCAATGAGCTTAGCGTTATTGTCTTCACCGCTTGCTTTAATGGCATCAAGATAGCACTCAGGGCGGGATGAATCAGCCTGTAATAATGTGTCTAGATCTTGCCTGATGGTATCGATAATGTCTTGACCTAATCCGAGTTCATCCGCTATTGAGGCATACCTCTCAATGACTGCTTCCTTTAAATCATGTGCTTCGCCTAAACGTAAATATTGTTCACCGCAGCTAATTAATAGATCGGTGACCTTTGTATCCGTTGAATGCCGTTTTCCTGGTGCGGAAACAACGACTGCTTTTCGAGCTGGATCTGCTGTTACAATGTCAAATACCTTTTGCAGCTGCTTGCCAGATGCAAGTGAACTGCCACCAAATTTAACGACCTTCAATGCATACATCTCCTATAGTAAAAATTTTCTCACAAATTGAATAGTTCCTATTATCAACTCTTTTCTTTAAATTATCAAGGTTTTTCTTCACTAGAAATACAAATGTGTTTACAGAGAGGACGATATTGTCTGAGTATATGAAAAAAGAGCCGGCCATATGCCGAGCTCTTTTTCTTATGAAGAAGACGAGGAGGAAGATAGCTCCTGCTTCATCACTTTATTCTCACGTTTTTTTTCCTTTAAGAAAAAGGAGAGGACGAGACCAATGACGGCAATCAGACCAGAAATGAAAAATGACGTATTCATTCCATGAACGGCCGATTTTAATGGATTGGTCAATTCTGCATTTGCAGCAGAGCTGCTCATGATAGAGACAAGCACAGCCGTTCCAATGGAACCGCCTACTTGTCTCATCGTGTTATTCATCGCTGTCCCATGAGGGATCAAATGAGGCGGTAAAGAGTTAATACCTGCGGTTGTCAGCGGCATCATGATCATCCCAACCCCGATTAACCGAAGCGTGTAGGCGACCGTAATGAGGGCGATCGATGAATCAAGGGTGAGCAGCATAAATGGCAGGGTGGTAACGGTGAGTATCGTAAATCCGCCTAATGCCAGCCCTTTTCCGCCGACTTTATCAAAAATCCGTCCAATAATCGGTGACAGGAGTCCCATGAAGAGAGCACCTGGCAATAAGATAAGCCCTGTATCAAGTGCAGACAGCCCTCTGACATTCTGCGTATAAAGCGGCAGAATCGTCT
This sequence comes from Bacillus sp. BK450, assembly GCF_004364885.1. Taxonomy (NCBI): domain Bacteria; kingdom Bacillati; phylum Bacillota; class Bacilli; order Caryophanales; family Bacillaceae; genus Bacillus; species Bacillus sp. BK450. Next base: position 270,228 of record NZ_SOBQ01000004.1, read on the forward strand.
CTGTCCCAATTAATAAAGCAAAGACAAGCATGCCGAGGAAGGTTGTTAAGCTAAAGATCGCAAATTTAAATACGCCAAACTCCAGCATCGGTCTTGTTAAGTTCGACTGGCGCAGGATAAAGAAGAACAAGCTCACGGCGCCGACAATCAGCGAAATGAGAACAGTCGCACTCGTCCATCCATACGTGCCGACACTAGAAAATCCGTAAAGCAGCCCGCCGAAACCGAACGACGACAAGATGACAGATAAGACATCAATACGTGTTTCTCTTTGCTGCGTCACATTTTTCATTAAGAAGAAAGCAAGAATGAGATCAATGATACCGATTGGCAGAACAATATAGAACAAGAACTTCCAGCTGAAGGAATCAACAATCCAGCCGCCAAGTGTTGGCCCAAGCGCAGGTGCGAACGAGATGACAAGTCCGACCATGCCCATTGCCTGCCCGCGTTTTTCTTTCGGGAAAATGGTTAAAAAGATCGTTTGCATCAGCGGCATTAAAATCCCTGCGCCTGCTGCCTGTACGATACGCGCTGCAAGTAACACCGGGAAATTCGTTGCAAATGAAGCAAGAATTGTACCGGCTGTAAAGATGCTAAGTGCCGTTAAAACTAAAGAACGGCTTGAAAATTTCTCAATGAGGAAAGCCGTAATGGGGATGAGAATCCCGTTTGTCAGCATAAAGGCTGTTGTAAGCCACTGTCCTTTGCTGACCTCAATATTGAAATCTTCCATGATATGCGGGATCGCTGGAATGAGAAGCGTTTGGTTTAAAATCGCAACGAATGCCCCAACGAGGAAAATCCCAACAATCACAGATCGATTATACGATGTAGTTGATTGGTTCATGTTATCCCTTCTTTATCTATAAAATGATGTTTTTCAGCTGTGACACGTTTTGTGATAAAACGCTGTTTTTGCCTAAATAATCGAGCAGTGAGCTGACTAAAAAGGTTCTCGGTTCATCCTTTGATAATTCTTGATTGAGCAGCTCATAAGCAGAGAGGAGATCGTCCTTTTCTTCTCCGTTTGACAGTGCGTGAAGCTCTTGTTTGATCTTCGATAAGTACGAGATGACAAGTTTTTCTTCATCATATCCGTCCTGTGAGGAAAACAAATAAGAGTCCATGAGCTGATCTGTTAACACAGGCTCAATTGAGCAAGGCTTTTTCGATACACGGTCCATCACACCGATAATCATCTCAGCAGCATTTTCTAATTTGATGTTCTTGTGCTCAATCGCCAGCATTAAGATGAATTCTCTCATTAATCCATTGAGAACAATCACGAGATCCCAGACATAAGGAGCGACAGATTCACCATAGGTGCTCAAAATAATGTCTTTGTGCCGCTGCATGATAATGGAGCGTGTCTCGCGTAAGTGTTTAATGACAATAGGCGAATGCTGAGAAAAAGCTTCAAAGGACAGCATGTTCAAAAATTTATGATTCTCTTTAAACTCTTCAAGCTCAAGCTTGATCTTCTTTGTGAATTTTTCCTTTTTGGACAGCGTCGTTTCTGAATGAATGATGCGGGAAATCTCTCTCATTTTGCGCTGATTGTATTTAATCAGTTCTAGTAGAAGAGCTTCCTTTGAATCAAACAGTTTATAAATAGACGCTTTTGATATTTTACAGGCATCGGCAATTGACTGCATGGAGACACTCATATAGCCTTTTTGAGAAAATAATTTCTTTGAAACCCGCAAAATCTCTTCTTGCTTTTCGTTCATCTTCATAAGTCCTTTCCGAATCGGCAAAACCATATGGTCACAATGGAAACCGAGTGGTCACTTTTGCTATGATAACAAAACCAATGACCCATGACAAGAAAATGAACTTAAAAAAATACCCGTCTGCATGACAGGTATTTTATCCTTCCGCATGTGCGGTATATATTTTTGTTTTGCCGTGAAGTTCGACGACCAACATGTCTTCTCTCTCTTTCACAGAGTAAATAGCGGCCCCTTTTTGCAGCCTAGAAGCTGTACCATGTTCAAAATTTTTGGCGGCTGTTTTCTGAATGACACCTACTTGCTGATGTTTTGTGACGTGTAAGGATGTCGTCCAATCTACATTTGTTTCATAGACCGTTCCTTCCCTTCAGACAGTCTCATGAATAATGGACGTTTGTGAAGTCATATCGTTACTTGACTAGTCAGCTTCAGGTGAATGAGATTGTATGTTGGCACAAAATACGATACATTTATTGTATGACGAATCCAAACCATCCAAACAAAGAAGATATGAGATTGATTTCTGTGCTGCACGCATTGGCTGATCCAATCCGGTTAGAAATTGTCCGCTGCTTAGCGGAAGCGGGGGAGAGGACATGCGGCACGTATGAGATGAATATTGCCAAATCCACGCTTTCCCATCACTTCAAAGTGCTGAGGGAGGCAGGCGTCGTGAAAGTGAGAATTGACGGGAAGCACCGTTACTATTCTTTAAGAAAAGAAGACATCGAGACCGCTTTTCCTGGACTCATGTCATCGATTCTAGCTATAGATAAAGAACGGTGGTAAGCCAGCTGTCGTGAAGAGCAGCTGGCTGTTTTATTTCCCGAAAATGGCGTCATACAGCCGTTTTACTGCCGGCTGAATATCCTCTCGCCTCATATGTGAGAAGCCGAGGACGAGCGGGACAAAGCCTGGCTGATGCCCCGGCAATTGCTCATCAAGGGTAAAACGATCCATTCCGTACATTTTCAGCTTCCTTTCTTTCGCTCGCTGTAAAATCTCATGCTGCGTTCGATTTGAGCGGAACTCTGCGATAAAATGAAGCCCGGCATTTTCTCCAATAATCCGCACATTGTCAGCAAAAATCGTATTGAGCTCTTCAATAAGCTGCTTCCGTTTTTCCTCATATAAACCATTCATTCTTTTAATATGCCGTTGATACGCCCCATCTTTTATAAAATGAAGAAGGGTGTATTGTGTAAAAAGATTAGCTGTTTGAATGAAAAAATGCTGTTCCTCCTTATAGCGTCTCAATAAATGCTGAGGCAGCACCATATAGCTTAGCCGCAAGCCGGGCAGCAATGATTTTGAAAAGGTGCCCATATAAATGACTTTGTCATATCGATCAAGACTTTGCAGCGCCGGAATGCTGTCTGTGCCATATTTAAATTCACTGTCATAATCATCCTCAATGATATAACGGTCTGGCTGATCAGCTGCCCAGTTTAACAGCTGTATGCGCCGGGAAATCGGCATAATCACCCCTGTTGGAAATTGATGTGAAGGGGTAATGATCAACACATTTGGCTGTTTCTTATGAATGTCGCTCATCCGCACACCTTTTTGGTCAATGCCAATCGTTTCAATTTGTTGATGATTGTTTTTCAGCATTTGATAGAGCCGGCGGTAGCCAGGGTTTTCTAACCCATATATTTGATCGGCCGGAAGAATGCTTGATAACGAATGGATCAGTGACTGTGTGCCTGCACTTAAAATGAGCTGTTCTGGGTAGCATTTGACCCCTCGTGCAAGTCCGATCAATCGGGCAATCGTTTCCCGCAGTTCATACACACCTTGTGGATGCGGAAGCTCACCGAAGGCTTCTTGGTGGAGATGGATCGCCTTTTGTTCACTTTTCAGCCAGCTTTTAAACGGAAAGTTCGCTGTATCGACGGAGATATGTGAAAAGGAATACCAGTCGTCTCGTGCAATCGGTTCTTCCTTTAAATCTACAGGAAGAGAAGAGGGTTTCAGCTGACCAGATTCATGAAATGTTTCTAGTGATTCCACGAAAAAACCTTTGCGTTCAACCGAATATAAATATCCCTCAGCAAGCAGCTGCTGATAGGCGCCATTCACTGAATTAACGCTGACGTTTAATGTATCGGCTAACTCTCGTTTAGATGGTAATTGATCGTGTGGCTGCAGGTTGCGATTTAAGATTTCTTCTTTAATTTTCATATAAATTTGATGATAAATATATCCGTTTCGTCCTGTTTGGTCTAGTTGAATTGTCAGCATCTCACTATTCCATCCTCTCTGGTACCATGAAAAAAATGATATTGGTACTTTCTATCATACCAAAAAATATTCAGAATAATAAAAAAGGATATAAAGGGGATGGATGACAATGAGTCAAACGACAACAAACCGTTTTTCAACCGAAGAATGGCAAGGGAAAAGAGATCAATACGTCGCAAGAGGCGTGAGTAATGGCAACCGTCATCTTGCAGCGAAGGGGAAAGGAGCCGAGCTGTTCGATATTGATGGGAAACGATTTATCGATTTTGCAGGCGCCATTGGCACATTAAACGTAGGACATTCACATCCAAAGGTTGTGGAAGCAGTCAAAGCACAGGCAGATAGCCTGATTCACCCAGGATTCAACGTGATGATGTACGAATCGTATATCGAATTGGCAGAGAAGCTGTGCCATCTCACACCAGGGGATCATGATAAGAAAGCCATTTTTCTTAATTCAGGTGCAGAAGCTGTTGAAAATGCGGTGAAAATTGCACGTAAATATACGAAAAGACAGGCCGTTGTGTCGTTTACAAGAGGTTTTCACGGCAGAACGAATATGACAATGAGCATGACGAGCAAGGTCAAGCCATATAAATTTGGCTTCGGGCCATTCGCATCTGAGGTGTACCAAGCACCGTACCCTTATTACTATCAAAAACCTGAAGGATTAAGCGATGCTGCTTACGACGAGTACATCATTGATCAATTCAATCAATTCTTCGTCGCAGCCGTTGCACCAGAAACCGTTGCTTGTGTGGTCATGGAACCAGTCCAAGGGGAGGGCGGATTCATTGTGCCATCGAAGCGCTTCGTTCAGCATGTCGCTTCCTTCTGTCAGCAGCACGGGATTGTCTTTGTTGCAGATGAAATCCAAACCGGTTTTGCGAGAACAGGGAAATACTTTGCGATTGAGCACTTTGATGTGGTACCGGACTTAATTACTGTGTCAAAATCTCTTGCTGCGGGCTTACCGCTGAGCGGAGTCGTTGGCAGAAAAGAAATGCTTGATGCGGCAGATCCAGGGGAGCTTGGGGGAACATATGCAGGAAGTCCGTTAGGCTGTGTAGCTGCACTGGCTGTCCTTGATATCATTGAAACAGAACAACTGAATCAACGATCTGAACATATTGGGCAAGTCATTGAGGACAAAGCAAATGAATGGAGACAGGCGTATCCATTCATTGGGGAAGTCCGCCGGTTAGGGGCAATGGCGGCAATTGAAATTGTGGAAGATCAAACAACGCGTACACCGGATAAGAAAACAGCCGCAGCGATTGCAGCATATGCAAATGAGCACGGGCTGCTTCTTTTAACGGCAGGGATTAATGGGAATATCATTCGCTTCTTAACACCACTTGTCATCACAGATGAGCTGCTTCACGAAGGACTAGGGATTATCGAGGACGCCTTCAAAGCACGCTAAACAACAAAGGGGGATGGTTGTATGCAAAAACAACAAATGGCAAAAACGATGTCGCAGTCTGACGTGCTGTTTTTGTCCATTGGTGCAATGCTTGGCTGGGGCTGGGTTGTACTTTCGGGAGATTGGATTTTAACAGCTGGATTTTTAGGCAGTGTGATTGCTTTCGTTATAGGCGGTATTCTCGTCATCTTTATCGGACTTACGTATGCTGAGCTTTCGTCTGCGATGCCAGAGACAGGCGGAGGGCTCGTTTTTGTCCAGCGGGCATTTGGGATGAAAGCAGCGTTCGTCTCAGCATGGGGCGTATTATTTGGTTATGTGTCTGTGATTACGTTTGAAGCAGTCGCCTTGCCGACTGTCATTGATTATGTGATTCCAACACAGCATGCTGGCTTCTTATGGAATATAGGAGGATGGGACGTTTATTTCACATGGGTATTGATTGGATCTGGCGGGGCATTGTTTTTAACAGCGCTGAATTACATTGGAGCGAAGCCTGCTGCCATTTTTCAATCCGTGTTCACAGTGGCGATTATTCTGACAGGTTTTCTCCTTTTAGGCGGCGCAACATTTAATGGAGATTTTGCAAACCTTGAGCCGATGTTTCAAGGCGGGGTTGGCGGTCTTATGGCGGTGTTAGTCATGATTCCCTTTTTATTCGTTGGGTTTGATGTCATTCCGCAAGTAGCGGCGGAGATTAACGCACCAAAAAAAATCATTGGGAGAATCTTGATTATCTCCATCGTGAGCGCGGTCATTTTTTATCTGCTTATTGTCTTTGGGGTAGCAGCTGGGCTGTCAAAAGGACAGCTCGAAGCTTCTTCATTAGCAACAGCAGATGCGATGGTACAGCTTCTCGGTCATCAAGCGTTTGGAACAGTGCTGGTTATTGGCGGTGTAGCAGGAATTGTGACGAGCTGGAATGCTTTTATTATCGGTGCAAGCCGTATTCTATATGCAATGGCGGAAAGAGGTATGATTTCCAAATGGTTTGCGTATATTCATCCAAAGTATAAAACACCGACAAATGCTATTTTATTTCTTGGTGCTTTGGCTTTTTTTGCTCCATTACTAGGGCGCCCTGCCCTCGTATGGATTGTCAATGCGGGCGGTGTAGGAATCATCGTCGGGTACTTAATCGTGTCCATTGCCTTTATGAGACTTCGGAGAACAGAACCTGAGCTGGAGCGTCCATACAGCATTAAATATTGGCGGACGACAGGTGTTTTAGCCATCGGACTGAGTCTTCTTTTCCTTTCATTTTACTTTCCAGGAATGCCGGCTTCCTTATCGTGGCCAGCTGAATGGATATTGCTTTTAGGTTGGGTACTCATTGGGTATATACTATATGTAATGAATCCAAGAACGAAGGAGACGGTAGAGCATGACAAACGAACTCAAAGTATATAATCCTGCAACAGGAGAAGAAATTGCTTCAGTTGCTCAGCATACAAAAGAACAGATCGAAGACGCAATTTCCCGTTCACACAAAGCATTCAAATCATGGGCAAAAACGTCAGCGCATGAACGTGCCAATATCATTCGCAAGTGGTTTGATCTGATGATTGAGCATAAAGAAAGGCTTGCGAAAATCATCACAGAAGAAAACGGAAAGCCGTATCAAGAAGCATTAGGAGAAATCGTCTATGCGGCTGGTTATATTGAATGGTACGCAGAAGAAGCAAAGCGAATCTACGGCAGAACCATCCCGTCACATACGACAAGCAAACGCCTTTTCGTCACAAAACAGCCAGTTGGTCCTGTTGCTGCCATTACTCCGTGGAATTTCCCTGCGGCGATGATTACGAGAAAGGCAGCTCCTGCGCTTGCAGCAGGCTGTACGTTTATTGTAAAACCTGCTGAAGACACACCGCTGACAGCCATTGAACTAGTAAAATTAGGTCATGAAGCTGGCATTCCAAAGGATGCACTGCAATGGGTTGTGGGAGACGGCAAAGAAGTGGGTGAAATCTTCACAGATAGTCCATTGATTCGAAAAATCACGTTTACAGGCTCAACGCCCGTCGGAAAGCATTTGATCAAAAACAGTGCCAGCACAGTCAAACACGTATCAATGGAGCTTGGCGGTCATGCTCCGCTCATCGTAGACAAGGATGCGAATCTTGAACTAGCTGTCAAACAGGCAGTGGCATCTAAGTTCCGGAATGCAGGACAAACCTGTGTCTGTGCCAACCGCTTAATTGTGCATGAAGACATTCATGAAGCATTTGCGCAAAGCTTCAGCAAAGAAGTAGAAAAGATGAAAGTAGGCAATGGCTTTGAAGAAGGCACATCTATTGGTCCAATTATCAACAAGCGCGGCTTTGATAAAATTGTCGGTCAAATTCAAGATGCTGTGGATAAAGGGGCGAAAGTTCTTGTTGGCGGCGATACGCATTTCGACGATGACAAATCATATTATTTTGTCCAGCCAACGGTTCTTACACATGTGGATCCTTCGATGAACATCATGCATGAAGAGACATTTGGTCCAGTGGCACCAATTACGACATTCAAAACGTTAGACGAGGCAATTGAATTAGCCAACGATACACCTTTTGGCCTTGCAGCTTATTTCTTTACAGAAAATTATCGGAACGGGCTCTACATTTCAGAACATCTCGATTATGGGATTATTGGCTGGAATGATGGCGGTCCATCGGCTGTTCAAGCACCTTTTGGCGGTATGAAAGAGAGCGGAATTGGCCGAGAAGGCGGCATCGAAGGAATCGAACCTTATTTAGAAACAAAATATGTATCCATTGGTTTAGACGAATAAACGTGAAAAAGACTGTCAGAGGAATCTCGGCAGTCTTTTTTATGTTAAACAGCCGGCGGAAAAAGCTGATCCACCGTTTCTTTCGTTTCTTTCAAAATTTCATGTATGTAATCTGCAGATGCCTGCTCCATGCTGCTGAACAAAAGCCGTTCGACAGGCTGAACGCCAATAAAATTGAAGACTTCAGTATCGGTTGTCATGTGATGAGAGGAGCTGAAGACCTTATTGGAATCAAGAAAAGTCCTCGGTGCATCGTGGGTGTTGATAATGACACCTTTTTTGTGCCGAAGCAAATTTTCAATCTCTCCATCCTCACTGATCTGATAAGCAAAACCTTCAGAAAACACGCGCTCTACATATCCTTTTAGCATAGCCGGCAAGCCTGTCCACCATATTGGAAAAATAAACGTCAGCACATCCGCTTGCTGAATCAGCGTCTGCTCTCTTTGAATAGCGATTGGGACATCACCGCATTTGATGGCAGCCTTTTCTGCAAGGGTGAGCTCTGGCGAAAAACCAAGGGCATAGACATCACGAACAGTCACTTTATGACCATTGTTCAATAGAGTGCTCACAACAAGATCTAATAAAGTTTGATTTAAGCTTTGCTGGGGATGAGCAAATATGATTACATGGTTCATCTCATAGCCTCCTATGTGGTCATCTGTCTCATTATGTCACGCGGCTTTATCCTATTCAATCCTATATTGGTAATAACAAGTTGGGAAAATGGAAAATAATTGATTTCTAATAAAAAAAAACAGTCTGTGGTGCAAGAAAAAGCGATCGTTTCCGAGAAAACGATCGCTCAATACAGCTTTTATTTCTTTCTAAAAGCAAGTCCAAGTGCAATCAGTGCCACGACTAGAGCAGCAATGGACAGACCAAGGACAAGTGGTGAGGAAGAAGCAGGGGCTGTTTCAGAGGCCTTCTCTTCTTTTGGTTTTTCCTGGCCATGTGAATCCGTTACAGTATTAGATGCCACAATGTTTGTGATGGAATGAGGTTTATCAGCATCTTTATCGCCAGTCCATTCAACGACCGTTCCATCCTTATAATATTGATATGCATCCCATGCAGCTTCACCAGCTTTTTCAGGGTTTTTCGCTACAAAAACGAATTGCTGGAATTGTCCAGCAAGCACACCTTTACCTGTTGCTTCCCAAGTCACTCTTGTTACCTTGCCATCTTTCTCTTCAGTTGACGTTTTCCAGCCAGGTACTGGCTCATATTGCTGGAATTCTACGCCTTTAGGTATTGACAAGACAACCTTTGTCGTCGGGCTGTCACTCTCAGAAGGAACCTTTAATGTATAGGTCTCCCAAGCATTTGTCGCAGACGTATCAGGTTTGACTGTTACGTGTGCACTCACAGGAATCGCCAATAAAAATGAAGCGAGAAGCATTGGTAATAAAGCTTTAACGTATTTTTTCATATGTGATAACTCCTTTTAGTTTCTTCTAATAAATGTGGTATCGATATTCTTGAAAGAACCAGTTAACGCATGGATTTCAATTTTCCATGTGCCTTTTTCATTTAATAAGAGATTTTCAGCAGAGAAATGACCATTTTTTAATCGTTTCAGCTGGAATTCACTCGGTGTCTCATCACCGAATAAAGCCACCTTATGGATCTTGGCTGTTACAGATTGAATATCAGTGATCGTTTCGCCATTCTTCTTTGTAAATGCCACTTCGAATGAGTTTTTCCCCGGGGCATTCGGGGTAATGCTCAAGGACACAATATCACGATGCTCGACCTGATTTGCACCAAAGAAGGGCTCAGGTGCAGGCGGAGGAGGGCTCGGAATATTGGTAAAGACAGCTGTTAATAACAAAATGGCGATCCCGATCATCCATTCGGCTCGTAAGGAAATGCTGCGTTTCTGCTTCTTTTCCCATCTCAGCATTAAGTAATGCATAAGCCCAAGAAGGCCCATGATGATAAATAAACCAAGCTTGATTAAAAAGGTGCGTCCGTATGCTGATTGGAAAAGAGCGTCAAACGATTGCAAAATAAAGATGGCATTCACAAATCCTGAAAACACAATGAGTCCAACAGAGAGCAGTGCCCAAGGATGAAATGCTGCTAGCGTACTCCGAATGAGCGGCTGATCTTCATTTGGCAGTTTCTTCATCAATAGAAGGACAATGGCTGTTAAACCACCGACCCAAATCGAAGCAGAGACGAGATGGATGAAATCAAGTGATGTTGTGAGTATTTTATTGTCTGTTGCGGCTGGATGTCCGATTTGTGCCTTCAGCCAAAGAAGCACTATGAAGAGAAGCAGTGGAAACAGCCAAACCCGAAAAGAAGAGAAATCCCCTTTTCTCACCGCCACAATCGTCCAGATGGTGAGAAGAACAAATGACGCCATAAGCATCATCCACAGACTACCGCCAGAAGTGGACGCAATCGTTTCTTGTAAAAGCGAAGGCTGAAATGCCCCCCAAAAGGACACATCTGCCGCTGATTTTGTCTGAATCGGCAGCTGGAACACAAGTGCTCCGCCCATCATCATCAATGACACGGTCAAAAGCCGCTTCATTCGTTTCGCCAATACAGGTGAAATCGCAGTCTTAAACCAAAGCAGTCCAAACAAAATGGTCCCAAGGAATAAGCTGAATGACGTATAAAGAAAGGCTTTATCAATAGTTGAGGCCACATCAATGGATTCATTCGTTTGACCTTGCTCTAATTGGTCAAAACCGCCATCCGCTTTTCCAATACTAAACGGAATCATGCCAGAGACAGAATGTCCGTCCGCTGATACTGCATTCCACTGGATGGTGTAAATACCTTTTGGTAAATTCTTTTTCAAAGCCGCTTCCATGATCTTTTGATCTTTAATGACCGTATCTCCTTTATCCACACGATCACCTTTTGCATTTAGCACCTTAATGGCATGAAATCCGCTTTCAATCCCTTCACTAAATGTGATCGAGACTGAAGGAGGCTGCTGATCCAGCTCTTCATTTGCAGCCGGATTTGAGCTCACGACGTATGCGTGAGCAAATGCTTCCTTTGGAATGAAAAAAGCGAACATGACCATAAGAAGCAGAAGCCACTTACTATTTTTAAACAAGATGAATAACCGCCTTTCTACCTATGAAAATGTCTCATGTATCAGAAAGAAAGCGGCAGTAAACTGTGAGTCACAGAAAAAACCGCTCTTCCTATTGTACCGCCCTCTCTAAAAGGTAAACGAAACAAACAGCAAGATGGTTCACTTTTTCTGTGTCATGTCTGCGCAGACATTTCTCAATTGAATAGGTTTGATCAATTATAAGCCTATTCGATTTAAGAAGAGGAAACAAGAAGAGACCATTTGAAAGTTGTGAAATTCCCATGAATTTTGCTTCAAAACAACGGCAGATCAACCTTTTCTCCCCTTTTGTATTGGGATCTGAAGGTGATGTCACATCATTTTTCAATTTTGTCACACACTATGTGACAAAGTGACATTTAGTTTCAATTGAAGAGAAAGTGAAAGCGTTTTACGATAGGCATAAGGGCTTCACTGAATCTTGTTCTTATATCTTTTGACCTATAAAGCCCTAGATAAAGGGAGAGAAGAAAGGAGTTTTCATAAATGCAGGAAAAAAGCGGATTTCGCGTAAAAGTACAGCGCTTTGGAAGCTATTTAAGCGGTATGATCATGCCGAATATTGGAGCGTTTATCGCTTGGGGACTCATCACCGCATTGTTCATTCCAAGTGGTTATTTTCCAAATGAACAATTAAATACACTTGTTGGACCAATGATCAACTACTTGCTGCCGCTCTTAATCGGTTACACAGGCGGGAAGCTCGTATATGACCATCGAGGCGGGGTACTCGGTGCAACCGCTACGATTGGGGTTATTGTCGGTTCGGATATCCCAATGTTTCTAGGCGCAATGATCATGGGGCCGCTTGGCGGTTATCTCATTAAGAAAATCGACCAGCTGTTTAAAGACCGAATTAGATCAGGCTTTGAAATGCTGATTAATAACTTTAGTGCAGGTATTCTAGGTGCCATTTTAGTCGCCATTGCTTTCTACGCCATCGGTCCAGTGGTACTAGGTTTGAATAAAGCCCTTGCGGCAGGTGTAGATATCATTGTCAATGCACATTTACTTCCGCTGGCAAGTATCTTCATTGAACCAGCGAAAGTATTGTTCTTAAACAATGCCATTAACCAAGGGATTTTAGGTCCATTAGGAGTAGAGCAAGCGGCGAAGACAGGCCAGTCCGTTCTGTTCTTGCTTGAAACAAACCCAGGGCCAGGTCTCGGTGTTCTTCTAGCTTACATGTTCTTTGGAAGAGGGACGGCAAAGCAGTCTGCACCGGGTGCGATTGTCATTCAATTCTTAGGGGGAATTCATGAGATTTACTTCCCATACATCTTAATGAAGCCAAAGCTCATTTTAGCGGTTATTGCTGGGGGAGCAAGCGGCGTTCTGACCTTTACACTGTTAAATGCAGGCTTAAAGGCTGTGCCGTCACCAGGAAGTATTATCGCTCTTATGCTCATGTCACCAAAAGGCGGTCACCTTGCCGTTCTAGCAGGTGTTGTCGTGGCAGCGGTCGTATCGTTCCTTGTCGCTTCTGTCATTTTAAAAGCGTCTAAAGAAGTGGATGAAGACTTAACAGCAGCAACAGAAAAAATGCAAGACATGAAAGGCAAGAAAAGTGCAGCAGCAGCTGCTCTTACAGCACAAAAAGAAGGTGCTGAAGCAAGCGAGCAAGCAGCATCTCCAGATGAAATCAATCCAGATAACGTGAACAAAATCATTTTTGCCTGTGATGCAGGAATGGGCTCAAGTGCGATGGGCGCATCCGTCTTAAAGAATAAAGTCAAAAAGGCAGAGCTTGATATTGATGTGACAAATACATCCATCAGCAACATCCCAGATGATGCCGATGTGGTCTTTACTCATAAAGATTTAACAGATAGAGCCAAGGCAAAACTGCCAGGAGCTGTCCATATCTCAGTTGATAATTTCTTAAACAGCCCGAAATACGATGAGCTGATTGAGAAATTGAAAAAATAACATGACGAAACGGGTTGAGTCCAATTTTTCCTAATTGAACTCCCCGTTTTGGTTGTTTTCTGATTTTCTATTCTAAAAAAGGTGTGTGATCTTTCATGAAACAAGTACTTTCAAAAAACAATATTTTTCTAAACGAACAAGCGGGCTCTAAAGAAGAAGCCATTAAAAAAGCAGGCGAAGTCTTAGTGGCAAACGGTTATGTTACAAGTGATTATGTGGACAAAATGTTTGAAAGAGAAAACATTTCTTCTACATTTATGGGCAACGGAATTGCCATTCCTCATGGAACAGAGGATGCGAAAGCGGCTGTCCTTCATTCAGGAATTTCCATTATCCAAATTCCAGATGGCGTTGAATATGGCGAGGGGAATATTGCTAAAGTTGTTTTTGGTATCGCTGGTAAAAACAATGAACATCTCGATATTCTTTCTCAAATTGCGATTGTCTGTTCAGAGGAAGAAAACGTAGAGCGTATCATTCATGCAAAGGATCAGGATGAACTGATTGCCATCTTTAACGAGGTGAACTAACATGAAGGCACTTCATTTTGGAGCAGGAAATATTGGCAGAGGGTTTATCGGATCTTTGTTAAAAGCATCAGGCTTTGAGCTCGTTTTTACCGATGTAAATGAAGCGGTGATCAACGAGCTGAATGAAAAAGGAGAATACACGGTTGAACTCGCAGCACCAGGGCAGCAGCAAGAAGTGGTTGGTCCTGTGTCAGCCATCAATTCCGCAAAAGATCCAGCCGCATTAACAGAGGCAGTTGCAACAGCTGATCTCATTACAACAGCTGTTGGACCAGCTGTTTTGAACATCATTGCTTCATCGATTGCTGAAGGTTTAAAACAGAAAAAGCCTGATCATATCATCAACATTGTGGCATGTGAAAATATGATTGGCGGCAGCTCTCATTTAAAGGAAGCTGTTTTCTCTCACCTAACAGCTGATGAACAAGAAGCGCTGTCACACACAGTTGGTTTTCCAAACGCTGCGGTTGACCGCATTGTCCCCATTCAGCACCATGAGGACATTTTGAAAGTATCAGTCGAGCCATTTTTCGAGTGGGTCATTGATGAGACAGGCTTTATTGGAGACGTTCCTCAGATCGATGGAGCGACCTTTGTACAAGATTTGACGCCTTATATTGAGCGTAAGCTCTTTACTGTCAACACAGGACATGCACTAGCTGCTTATGTCGGGTACGAGAAAGGCGTGCAAACGATTAAAGAAGCTGTCGATACACAAGAGATTCGTCAAGTGGTCGAAGGTGCACTTCACGAAACGGGCAGTTATTTAATCGACACATATGGTTTTCAAAAAGAAGAACATGATGCGTATATCCAAAAAATCATCAAACGATTTGAAAATGCCTTTATCTCTGATGAAGTCACGCGCGTCGCACGTTCCCCGCTTAGAAAGCTTGGAGCGGATGACCGTTTGATCGGTCCAGCGAAAAAGATCAAACAGCCACATTATTTAATTAAAGGCATTGTGGCAGCTTTGGCTTACGACTTTACTGGAGACGAAGAAGCTGTTCGTCTGCAGGCATTAAGAAAAGAAAAAGGCATTGAAGGTGTGCTGGAAGAGGTATGTGGACTCTCGCCAGCAGACGATCTTTATCAAGCCATTCTTAAAGAAGCAGCTCATTAATCAGAAAATCCCTTTCCAACGTGCGAAAGGGATTTTTTCTATGACTTTTTTAATACTTTTCCCTGCTTGACGATATATAAAATAAGGGGGAATTTGCACATGAAAAAGAAAGCGTTTGCGTCAAGAAGTGTCTTTTTTCAATTAATGTCTGCCATTATCGTGATCACGATTTTAACAGGCGGACTAGTTGGAACAACGGGATATTTGTTAGCGAAACATGTATTAATTGATGCAGGGAAAGAAGATTTAAAGCACATCGTCAGCGGAGCGATGGCCACACTTGAACAGTTGAATGACCGTGTGGAGAAAAAAGAACTGACGCTTGAGCAGGCGCAAGAACAAGCCCGGCTTTACTTGAGCGGACCCAAAAATGACAACGGGAAGGGATACCAATCTCAAAAATCAGATTTTATCTATAAAAATAAAGGCTATCTGATCGCATATGGCACTGACTATTCAACCCAGGTCCATCCGGTCAACGACATCGGCGTCATTCCAGATAACACGACCAATCGTCAAAAAATGGTCGCTGGTGCCAATGCAAAAGGTGAGGATGCACACTATGTGACCTATATGGATAAGGACGATGCAACCGGCGAAGAAAAAGAAAAGCTCGCCTATATGAGCCAGTTTACACCGTGGAATTGGAGTGTAGGTATCGCTGTCTTCCAGGACGAATTTTATAAAGAATTAGAGCAGATGAAGCTCTATATTATTCTCATTACAGCAGGTGTCGCCCTTCTGAGTCTAGGCGTCTTTTATTTAGCTGCTCGAGGAAAAGTCAGACTGCTGAAGCAAGTCACTGCTGCTTCAAAGGAAATTGCAGCGGGGAATATTGAACGCACGAACTTAAAGGAAACAACGGATGAAATCGGCCAGCTGGCAAAAGGCTTTAACCATATGTCAGGAGAGCTCAGAACACTGGTGAGCGGTTTACAGGAAACGAGCAGTCAGCTTGTTGAATCAGCGACAGATTTATCGGCGATATCTGAAGAAACCTCAGCCAGCAGTGAAGAAATTGGACGAGCCATCGGAGACATTTCGACTGGAACACTTCATCAAGCATCCGATCTTGAAGTAGCCAATCAACAAATGACCCAGTTTAATCAATCTATTGAGAATGTCAAAGAACAGAGTGATCAAATTAAACGGATTTCCGACCAATCAAGTCAATCATCACATCAGGGTCAGCAAATCGTACAGCAATTAAAACAATCGAATGAACAATCGATTCAGGCGTCTCAAGGCATTAGAGCAGGAATCGAGCAGTTAACTACAAAAGTACAGGATATTTCTCAAATCACAGATACGATTGAAAGCATTTCAAATGAGACGAATTTACTGGCGCTGAATGCAAGTATTGAGGCAGCACGTGCAGGTGAGCATGGCAAAGGCTTCTCAGTTGTGGCGAGTGAAGTGCGGAATTTAGCTGAACAGACAAAACAATCAGCCGTACAAATTCAGCAAATGATTCAAGGCATTAAAGAAGAAACGACGGCAACAGCCGGCATCATGTCGAGCACAATGGATCGTTTTGCCGAGCTGGATGAAGCGGTGCATGCAACAGAACATGAATTCAATGCCATCTCTACATTGATTTCACAAACCATCGTTGAAACAAACGCGATGGCAAAAGAGCTGAATACACTGCTGGAGCAAAACGACCTCATCACAAAAGCCATGCACGGCGCAGCACATGTTTCTCAAGAAAATGCTGCGGCGATCGAAGAAATCACTGCATCCACAGACGAACAAGTGACAGCCATCTCTAATGTGGCTAAAGCAGCAGAAAGGCTCAATGAACTTAGCATGCGATTGAATCAGGACATTGCACGTTATCGTCTATAAATCATTTTTGACGATGTATCACTTGTCAGGTACGGTGAAGTTAATCAAAACCTTGCTCACGCAAACAAAAGGAGTGTTCCGGTCATGAAAAAGAAGATATTGATGTTCTTACCTTGTGGCTATGGATACTCATTTTGGTTTTATTTTTCATTAATACAAAAAGCTATCCATAATAAAGGATAGCTTTTTTTAAGGATACGAATATCAATCGCTTATGGAAATAGATTAAAAAATTTCCCTTGACTTGGTGTTCACTCCAAGTAGTAATCTGTGTTTACTATCGGAACCACAGAAAGGAAGAATAAAATGAACGAACAAAATAAAGTGGTATTGATTACAGGAGCCAACTCTGGGATTGGATTGGAACTGACGAAAAAGATTCTATCTCAAGGATGGGAAGTAATTGCTGTAATTCGTTCTGACTTTCCAAATGATCAACCAATAATTATTGATGCTCTTAAAAAGAAGCTATTAAGAGTATATAAAGCTGATTTAGCCGAATTCTCCAGCCTTAGAAACGTACTTAGCCAGATTAAGAAAAGCGAGACCAAAATTGACTTGATTTTTAACAATGCAGGAGTCAGTTTTGCTGAATACAAATATTCCAAACAAGGGCGTGAAATTCATTTTGAAGTTAATACATTAGTGCCTTATATCGTTACAATGGAACTTAAAGAACTGTTACTACATGGGCAGGAGAAAACGATCATTAATACGTCTTCCAATTCTTTATTATTTTTGAAGCGATTTGACTTAAATACAGTAATCGATCCTAAGACAATTCCATTTAAAAAGATTATAGGTCCATATGCGAACAGTAAATTAGCCCTTTCCCTGTGGACGAATGGAATTGCTCCGAAGCTATTGACCGAGGGAATAAAAATTCGCAGTGTCTGCCCAGGACCAAACAGGACGAAGTTGACCAAAGGAAAAAGAATGCCCAGTTATATTCTTCCCATAAGGAACCTTATTTTTTCTCCTCCAAGCAAAGGGGCATCTCGCTTATATGAAGCTGCTTTCAATTTCAACAACGAAATTACCGGGATTTTTGTAAACAAGGGCAAAGAAACTGCAATCAAATTCTCTGGTTATGAGGCACAAGTACTTAATCAACTGATTGATATTTACCAAAACGAGTTTCTCGTTTAGATTTTAATTAATCTATCTGTAAACAAAATTAGTAGGTGATGATGTGAATGCTTATTCTATCAAGCAAGCTTCCAAGAAAACCGGATTAACTGAAGATGCAATCCGCTATTATGAAAAAATCGGATTGCTTCCTTATGCAAAAAGAAAACGAAATGGACATCGAATATACGATGAAGAAGACATAGAGCTAATGGAACTGATCATTTGTCTGAAAAAAACAGGAATGTCATTAAATGAAATGAAAAATATTTTACAATATCCTGTAAAATATAAACTTAGTTCTGTTCCCGAATTAAAAAGAACCCTTTTAGAATATAAAGAAAAAGTGATGAATCAAATACACGATCTTCAACGTATTGTGGAGTTTATTGATTCTAAGCTAGAAAACGATGAGACCCTTTTTCGGCCTCAAAAAAATAAATGTAACAAAAACGGTTAGTGTATGACTGGTATTTTAACTGTAGTTTAGGTATGAAGCTACCCCTTATGGGCTATTACTTAATATTTTGTTTAAATCAATAAGATGCTTCAATATAAGAGTATTTTAGTGCAAATTAGCACTTAAATGAAATGAAAAATAGCTCCTAAAGTGATAGACTGGGACCATCTATATCCTCAGTGGGATACGATCTTCAAAACAGCTTACCCATCAATGACGGTTGTTTATGTATCAGCTTTAGGATGGCCTGAGCTGAAAATTGAAATTGAAATTGAACTATGGTGTGCGGATATATGATTCAAAAAAAGAACAGTGGAAACTGTTCTTTTTTACTTGAGCCGCTTTGTGATCCATCCAGCAAGGAACGTAAAGACGGTATAGACAATCACCCAAATGAGAAAGGATTCATTCCCGTCAATATAAGTGAACATGAAGATCATGCTCGCTAACAGCACAATCAAAGTAGGCATCCAAACATTCTTTAAAAAGAGCGTGCCCAAAATGCCAATCAGCACAGAGAGAATAGGAAAGCCAAATACAATGAATAGAATAAAAACAGCCATAAAACTAACTCCTTTTAACAAGTGTTTACATCAAAACATAAAAGACCGACGCAGCCATGTGTGGAAGTGCAAAAATGATCACAAGAAAAGCCGTATCAAGGCGCCACATGCGGTGTTCTTTTGTTTCAGAATGATAGACTGCTCGTGTCTCTTCTCCACTTGTCCAAGCACCCATTAGCACCCCAGACATCACGACCCCAATAATTGAGATGCCGCCACTAACAAACCCAATCCATTCAAGGTGCTGCAACAGGATAGCGGCGCTGCAAATCACAATCATTGAGCAAACACCGGCGAAAAAAGCATGTTTTTTTCTCATTCTGGTTCACTCCCTTCAAAGACAATTAGGAGACCGCATCACATATTTCAATGAAATGACCATCAGGATCAGACACATAAGCGACTGTTTGACCCCATGGTTTTTTTGCAGGTTCTTTGATGATCGAAACCCCTTTTTCCTTCATTGATGCAATCGTTTGCTCCACATCATCCACAACAAAGCCAATTTCAAACGTTTGAGATGTTTGATTTGTTTCAGGGACAGGCAATCCGAGTGCTTCTTTGACATCCTGGCGTGAATTAATCGCTAACGTCACGTCTCCAGTGTCAAACTCAACATAGGATTCAACCCTCAATCTTATTGGGAAACCAAGTACATGCTGATAGAAATAAATACTTGCTTCCACATCGTTTACATATAAAATGGTATATTTCATTTTCATGTGAAAAACTCCTCTCTTCATATACGTGTCAAAAACGGAAAGGTTTCCCACTCATTGTACCATATAGGATATAAGGTGTACTTCATGCCAAAAAAACCAAAATATTTAGATCAATAGTCTTGAAAAACAAAAAGTGGTGACATATGATAAAAATGTAAAAATAGAAAAAATAGGGGGATCTTACATGTTGAAAAAAATCATGGTGGCTGTCTTGTCTTTAGGACTTTTGCTAAGTTTTACACAAGTCGACACCCACACAGCAGATGCAAAAACGGTCAAGTCTTACAAAAACTGCAAAGCGCTGAACAAAGTATATAAAGGCGGCGTAGCAAAAAGCAAAAACACGAAAAACAAAGGCGGAAAAACAAAATACAAGCCTTATGTATCTAAAGCACTTTATCAAAAAAATAAGCACCTTGACCGCGATAAAGACGGCATTGCGTGTGAACGCTAAGCACATGTGAAAAAGACCTGCAACAAGGTCTTTTTTCTATGGGATCAAACTCGTCCCTTTGTGCCTTCTTCCTCTTTATATTAAAATAAAGATAGTTTCAAAAATCGATACAAAGTGGGGTACTCAATTTGTCAACACAAGCTCATAAGAAAGACATCCGATTGATTGCCATTGATATGGATGGCACGCTGTTAAACAGTGAGCACATCATTCCAGAGGAAAATAAACAAGCCATTAAAGAGGCTGAAGCAAAAGGGGTCCATGTGGTCATTAGCACAGGGCGGACACTGATGACATGCCGAGAGCTAGTTGAGCCGCTCAAGTTATCGTCTTACCTTGTGACAGCAAACGGAAGTGAAATCTGGGATTCAAACTTCCAGCTGATCGAACGGGATCTGCTGCATCCTGATCACGTCCAAATGATGTGGGATTTAAAAAATAGGTACGAAACCGATTACTGGGCTTCAACTGTGGATAAGGTGTGGAGAGGTGAATTCCCAGAACGAATTCATGACCATGAATGGTTGAAATTTGGCTTTGATATTCATGATGATGACGTTCGTGAGGAAGTACTCAATACATTGAAAACAAATAAGCACCTAGAGATCACAAACTCAAGTCCAACGAATATTGAAGTCAATGCAGCCGGCATTAACAAAGCGGCAGCTCTTGCAAAAGTAGCAGAACGCATTGGCTGTACGATGGACAACGTCATGTCACTTGGCGACAGCCTCAATGATATGGCCATGATTCAAGAAGCCGGATTAGGCATTGCGATGGGAAATGCCCAGGAAGTGGTGAAAGAGGCCGCTGATTGGATTACGGCTCCTAACACAGAACACGGTGTGGCAAAAGCCATCCAACATTGGGTGCTGTCTAAATAAGGTGCATTTCATGACAGAAAAAGTGAGAGGACTTTGCCTCTCGCTTTTTTTGTTTTCTCCTAGTTCGATTGTTATATTTTCTGACAATTTCATGTGCAGTCTATCCAAAGTTGGTATAATCAATATAAATTCGAATATTCGGACTTTATATACCGTATTTCGGAACAACAAGGAGGGATTCTATGTATCAAGTGGATATCAACTGTGATTTGGGAGAAAGCTTTGGTCAATACACAATCGGTGCAGACGAACAAATCTTAGAATATGTCACCTCAGCCAACATTGCTTGTGGTTTTCATGCAGGAGATCCAACCGTTATGAGAAAGACGGTCAGAATGGCATTGGATAAAGGGGTCAAAATTGGTGCACATCCTGGTTTGCAAGATTTGGCCGGCTTTGGCAGACGTCCAATGGCTATCTCCGCAGAGGAAGCCTATGATCTTGTCATCTATCAAATTGGCGCTCTATCAGCCTTTCTCAAGGCCGAGGGCGGTACGATGCAGCATGTCAAACCACACGGCGCCCTCTACAACATGGCGGCTGAAAATACTGAATTATCTGAATTGATTGCGCAGGCTGTGTATGATGTGGACCCAAACCTTGTGTTATTTGGTCTGTCAGGCAGTGAACTTGCGTTAGCAGGTGAACGAATAGGTTTGCAAGTGGCACATGAAGTGTTTTCTGATCGGACGTATCAAACAGACGGGACGCTGACATCGCGCCGCGAACCACATGCACTCATTGAAGAGGATGAACGGGCCGTCCAGCAGGTTGTTCGTATGGTGAGAGAAGGCAGGGTTCGTACAGTTCAAGGAGAAGATATCGAGCTCAAAGCAGATACGGTCTGCATTCACGGAGACGGCAGCCATGCGCTTCAATTTGCGAAGACCATTACAGCGAAGCTAAAAGAAGCCGGGATTCATCTCAAGGCCTTTCAATAAAAATCGTCATCAAAGGGGGAAACAGCATGAAAACAGAGAAAGTCAAACAAATGAAGGCACCAAAGGGGAATCGGTCTATGCTGATGGGCGCTGCCTTTTTAATGGCGACGTCCGCGATCGGACCGGGATTTTTAACACAAACAACCGTCTTCACACAGCAGCTTGCGGCTAGCTTTGGGTTTGTCATTTTGATCTCAATTTTATTAGATATTTTTGCACAAACAAATGTATGGCGCATCATTGCCGTTTCAGAAAAACGAGGTCAGGATATAGCGAATATGGTGCTCCCGGGTCTCGGCTATGTGCTGGCCTTTTTGATTGTCATTGGAGGACTTGCCTTTAACATCGGAAATATCGCTGGAGCTGGTCTCGGTTTCCAGGTAATCTTCGGAGTCGATCCGCGAATCGGTGCAGCCATCAGTGCTGTCATTGCCATTTTGATCTTTGTGATTAAAGAAGCTGGGAAAGCAATGGACCGTTTCACACAAATAGCAGGTTTTGTGATGATTGGCCTGATGCTGTACGTGGCGGTTTCAACAGCACCGCCCGTTGGAGAAGCAACGCTCAGAACATTTGTCCCAGAAGAAATTGATATTTTATCAATAGTGACACTTGTCGGGGGGACAGTTGGCGGCTATATCGTTTTTGCTGGTGGGCATCGTCTATTGGATGCTGGCATTAAAGGGAAGGATGCACTTCCTCAAGTGACAAAAAGCTCTGTTTTCGGCATTCTTATTACATCTGTGATGCGTGTCGCTTTATTTTTGGCCGTTCTAGGAGTGGTCTCAAAGGGCTTACAGATTGATCCAGCCAATCCGCCTGCTTCTGTATTCCAATTGGCGTCTGGAAATGTTGGATATAAAATGTTCGGCATCATTATGTGGGCTGCGGCCATTACATCAGTTATTGGCGCGGCTTACACGTCTGTTTCCTTCTTTAAAACCTTCTCGCCAAAAATTGAACAAAATCAGCGTGGGATTATCATCGGCTTTATTGCTCTCTCGACTATTTGTTTTATTACGATCGGACGACCTGTGAACATATTAGTTTTAGTGGGGGCGCTCAATGCATTGATTTTACCGATCGCACTTGGCACTTTACTTGTAGCGGCTTATAAGAAAGACATTGTCGGGGATTATCGACATCCATTCTTTTTGACAGTATCAGGCGCATTTGTCGTTGTCATCATGGCATTGATGGGCGGGTATACCATTATCAATGAAATTCCAAAACTATGGAGCTGAATCGAATGAATATCTATCAAACATACGAGCCTTCACAGATCAGAGAGTTGATTCGTAAAAAAGAAATCACAGGACCAACGGCTGGCTTTGCAGAAGGGTTTGCTCAAGCCAATTTAATGATTGTCAAAAAGGAACTTGCCTTTGATTTTCTTTTATTTTGCCAGCGGAATCCGGCTGCATGTCCATTGCTTGATGTACTGGACCCAGGTGATCCAGTACCAAGACGGTCTGCGCCTCAAGCGGATATTCGTACGGACTTTCCTAAGTACCGTATTTACCGAAAAGGGATTCTTGAAGAAGAGGTGACAGATATCACTGCTTATTGGGAGGATGATATGGTTGCCTTTCTCATTGGATGCAGTTTTACGTTTGAGCACGCGCTTATGCTGAATGACATTCCTGTCCGCCATATTGAAGACGGTCATAACGTACCCATGTATCAAACGAATATAGCTTGTGAAAAAGCAGGAGTCTTTCATGGCCCGATGGTGGTCAGCATGAGACCCATTCCGGCGCATCAAGTCACAAGAAGTGTTCAAGTGACAT
Source organism: Bacillus sp. BK450 (assembly GCF_004364885.1). Lineage (NCBI taxonomy): Bacteria > Bacillati > Bacillota > Bacilli > Caryophanales > Bacillaceae > Bacillus > Bacillus sp. BK450. The sequence continues at coordinate 293,891 of NZ_SOBQ01000004.1, forward strand.
CTCGATTTCCATCAGTCCATGGTGGTCCAATTCATATAGGGGACCCAGCGGTGATTGGCATTTCCGATGTGAATCAGCCTGACTTTGGAGAACCATCTGTGATCAAAGAAGGAGAAGTCCCGGTGTTTTGGGCATGTGGTGTGACGCCGCAAGCCATTGTCATGCATACAAAACCCGACATTGCGATCACTCATGCACCCGGGCATATGTTCATTACAGATCGAAGAGATCAAAAGCTCGGTGTACTGTAGAAAGAGAGGTGTCCTCAAGTGGCTTTTTCAACGATAAAAGATTCCATCACCTATCACCCGCTGGGAGATGCAGCGATCGTCATCCAAGCAGGAGCTGACATACGTGAGGAGATTCATGCACGTGTTGAGCAGCTGTTTGCATGTATTGAACAGCACCCATTTGAAGGGTATGTAGAAGCAGTTCAAGCCTTTACAAACGTGACTGTTTTTTACGAGCCTTATACCGTACATCAATCGGCCCAGCTGCAAACACAAGACCTGTCTCCGTATGAATGGGTCAAAGGCTATATTGAACAACTTCTTGAAGACAAATGGCAGGAGGGAGTTCAGGTAAAGCGCCGCATCGTTGACATTCCAGTCTGTTACGGGGGAACGCTGGGCCCTGATTTAGAAGAGGTTGCCCGTATCAATGGTTTAACGCCAGAAGAAGTCGTGCGTATTCACACTGCCGGCACGTACCTTGTCTATATGATTGGATTTGCCCCAGGGTTTCCGTTTTTAGGCGGGCTGTCTGAAAAGATCGCAGCACCACGCAGAGAAACACCAAGGATGTCTATTCCAAAAGGCTCTGTTGGTATTGCAGGAAAGCAGACAGGCGTTTATCCAATTTCCACACCCGGGGGCTGGCAGCTCATTGGACAAACCCCGCTGCCGCTTTTTCGCCCAGACGAGGAAATTCCGAGTCTATTGAAAGCAGGGGACGAGGTCAGATTTGTCCAAATGTCTGAAAAGGAATTTTTCAGCATGAAGGAGGCAGAACGTTGAGTATTCATGTCATCAAGCCAGGAATCTACACAACCATTCAAGATAAAGGGCGGCAAGGCTATCAAAAGTATGGCGTCTTAACGAGCGGCGGCATGGACCCGCTCTCACTTAGAATCGCCAACATTCTCACCGGCAACCAAGAAAATGAAGCCGTGCTGGAAGTGACGTTGATGGGGCCGGGGCCTGTGCTCACATGTGAGAGGGATCAGCTCATCGCCGTCACTGGTGCTGATGTTGAGATTGATATTGATGGAGAGCGGGCACCATTATGGAAGCCGCTCTTTGTCCGATCAGGAAGCACGATCACTTTTGGTCTTTGTAAGAGAGGCTGCCGCGTTTATCTTGCTGTGGCAGGTGGATTTGATGTGGAACCAGTCATGAAGAGCAAAAGCACCTATGTCAGAGCAGGGATCGGTGGACTGAAAGGACGACCGCTTGAAAAAGGCGACGTTCTGCCTGTTGGAGAGCCATCTATCGAAGCGGATCATTTGTTTGATAGGCTGAAAAATAAAGTGAAACAGGCGGGATACGGCGCACCCGATTGGACAGTGAGTCATGATCATTTTTTACCGCTGCGGAAATCACCAGTGATTCGTGTGCTGGCAGGCAGGCATCTTTCTCATTTTCAAGAAACATCTCAAACCGCATTTTTTGAGCAGCCTTATCAGGTCACACCCCAATCAGATCGCATGGGCTGCCGGCTAAAGGGAGAGCCGGTTCATTTAAAAGAAAAGCTGGAATTGATCTCAGAAGCGGTCGCCTTTGGATCTATTCAAATTCCTCCTGATGGCCAGCCGATTATTCTGCTGGCAGATCGGCAGACGACAGGCGGATACCCGCGTATAGGAGAAGTAGCGACTGTTGATTTGCCGCTTATTGCACAGGCGATGCCTGGGGCAAAGCTGTATTTTGAACAAATAGATCAACGGGATGCAGAGCAGGCGTTATTTAAGCAAGAAGCAGAACTGAGGGAGCTGGCTGCAAGAATCAAGCTGGAAGCATTCTCGTTTAGAAAAGGTGAAGAAGATGCAAAACACAAATAAAACGGTTGTGAAATCAATGGAGATTTTGCGGCTGTTTATCGCTCACGATCAATTAACATTAAATGAAATGATCGAGCTTTCCGGTATGCCGAAAACATCTGTCCATCGCATGGCGAGCTCTTTAGCCGATATGGGACTGTTAGAAAAGCAAGAAACAGGTGTTTATCGATTAGGCTTAATGTTCCTTGAATACGGTCAGCTTGTGGCGGACCGCCTTGATATTCGAAGGATTGCAAGACCATTTATGGAAAGCTTACGGGATGAAGTAGGAGAAGCTGTACAGCTCATTGTTCGTGAGGGCGACGAAGCCATTTACGTGGAAAAGATTGAAGGTACCCAGCCTGTTCGTCTCTACACCGCCGTTGGCAGACGGTCTCCCCTATATGCGGGTGCCTGTGCGAGAAGTATTCTCTCCTTTTTGCCAGAGAGCGAGAGACTTGCCTATATTGACTCAATTGAGCTGGGGAAGATCGGAATTGGGACCATCACAGATAAAGAGGTTCTAAGAAACATGCTGGAAGAATCAAATGCGCGGGGATATACGCTAAGCTATTCTGAGCTTGAAAACTATACAGCTGCGATTGGAGCTCCTATTTTCAATCATCTGGGGGAAGTGGCAGCAGGTATTAGCATTGCAGGATTTGAAGCAGGCTATCAAAAAGAACGCTTACCTTACTTAATTAAACAGGTGAAAAAAGCCGCCAGTGATATTTCGAGAGAATTAGGTTTTTCTGAACAAATAAAAAGCCAATGACCGTAAAGATCATTGGCTTTTTGTGTGCAGTTATTAGAAAGTTTTTCCTAAAGCTTTCGCACGTTCAATTGCATCTGCTTTAATTTGCTCTGCTTTCGCAGGCTCAGCATTGTGGCCTTCAACGATAAGACCTTCGAAAGAAGGAATTCCGAAGAAGCTAGCGATTGTACCAAGGTAACGATGACCTGCTTCAAGTTCAGCAGCAGGACCTTCAGAGTAGTATCCGCCACGTGCTTGGATGTGAAGAGCTTTTTTGTCTGTTAATAATCCAACAGGACCTTGCTCAGTGTATTTGAATGTTTTACCAGCTACAGCAACAGAGTCGATGTATGCTTTAAGAACTGGTGGGAATGAGAAGTTCCAAAGTGGTGAAACAAATACATATTTGTCAGCAGAAACGAATTGATCACTTAATTCGTTTAGACGAGCAACTTTCGCTTGCTCTTCAGCTGAAAGTGTATCGAAACCAGCGCCAGATTGAAGTTTGCCCCAGCCAGCGAATACATCTGCATCAATGTGAGGGATGTTTTCTTTGTACAAATCGATATGTACAACCTCGTCACTTGGATTTGCTTCCTTATAAGATTCGATAAATGCCTTAGCAGTAGCCATACTGTAAGAAACTGTTTCATCATGCGGATGTGCAGTGATGTATAAAACTTTTGCCATGTTCATTCAATCCTTTCTGTTTCGGTTATTTTTTTAGCGTATCCCAAAGGTACGCTGAATATGTGGCATCTTTAATCATATTGGAATGCTATGAAAAAGATGTAACAAGCACAGTTACATGAAAACTGATATTTTCATTGTAATCACTATGTAGTTTGAAGTCAAGGTAAAAAGTCTCGAAATCAAGATAAAAAGTTTGTAAATTTTTCTGGAACGCGTAAACACGCAGTTTTCAGCGCAAAAAGCCTACTCTTATTGAACAAAAAATTGATCGATATCGCAAGTAAAGAGTTTGTAAAGGCGCTGCATCTCAAAAAAAGATGGATGCCCCTAAGTCATCTGCTACAAGCATCTGTTCTCCGGTTTCGTATATATAAGAGAAGGCAGGAGAGAGTGAGGGATAAGAGTGGGACGATCCTATGTTGCGATTGGAGATTCCTTAACAGTTGGGGTGGGGGCACGTTTATTTGGCGGAGGATTTGTTCAGCGGTTTTGGTGGATGCTTGAAAAAAAGACGCATGCACCAGTTGAGCTGTCCGTATTTGCAAAATCAGGATTAACGACCGAGCAGATTTTACAACTCTTCAAACGGTCAGAGGTGAGACGTTCGATTGCGGCAGCTGACATCATCACCATCACAGGCTGTGGGAATGACCTTGTTCAAGCTGTTCAGCAGTATGAAGAAAGTGAAGATGAAAAGAAACTGCTGCAAGCAGTCATACATTGCCAGGCGAATTTTAGCAAGATGATTCAAGAAATCGCTCAGATCAAAAGAGGGCAGCATCAGCCCTACTACGTGTATTTCATGAATTTATATAATCCATTTCCGCAAATACCAATAGCCGGTCGGTGGCTTCAGCAATATAATCAACAGCTTCGTTTGCTTGCTGCGAATCCACATGTAGAAGTTGTGGATGTGTACCGGGCGTTTGAAGGACATGAAAGAGCCTACTTATCGATTGATCAATTTCACCCGAATCCTAAGGGGTATGAAGCGATGGCAGAAGCATTGTTTAAGGCATACTGTAAACAGCTGTAATCCGGTGGGATTGCAGTTTTTTTCATCCTTTTCAATAGATGACGGTTTCGATATGATAAAAGAAACGAAGGCGAAAGAGGTGTGCAGGCATGGAGGAAATCAGTGCGTTTTTTCAAAAGATGACAGGAACGGCTTATGAAGTAGGAAAACAGCAGGCTGTCTGGCTTAAGGAGAACCCGTTGCTAAAGACACAATATATTCGAACAGAACCGGTAACACAACAGGCTGTGAAAGAAACGAAGCAGTTGATCCGTCCCTTTCTTCCTCAATTAGATGAAGAGATTGCTGGATTTTGTGATGAACTGCAATTAGATGAGCGTTATTTGACCTTTTTCTATTCATCTCATCTTCAGCCAGGCTGTTCCCATTGCGTGAGGCAGGGGAATATGGCGGCCGGTCAACAAACGGTCATGCTGCGTAACTATGATTTCTCCCCGATTTTTGATGATATGCGTCTTGTGACGACACATGTAAAAGAATCGGTATGTCATACAGGCTCGTCGCTGCTCTTGTTTGGCAGATCTGATGGAATGAATGAGCATGGTCTTGCTGTGACTTTCTCTGCTTGCGGTCCGCCGGTTGGCAATGAACCCGGTTTAAAGCCTCCAGCCGTCGCCGGTTTGCAGGTGTATTATGTGATTCGCTCTGTTCTAGAATCCTGTCCAACGGTCGAGGAAGCCATTCGCTCTATCGAGGAAATGCCCGTTGCCTCAAATGTTCATATCATGCTTGCCGATCGAAAAGGAAAGGCGGCTGTGATTGAAATCATTGATGGTCAAAAAAGGGTGAGGAGGCCGGAGAGAGGTTATATTGCTGCAACGAATCATCCGGTAGCTGATCAAACAGCAAAAGGGATGACCAAACATCATTCTGTTGTCAGATACGATATGTTAATGGAAGCTTTAAAAGAGCAACGATCAAGTGATTCTCTTGTGAAACTGTTCCAGACAGAATATCCTGATGGTCTGGCTGTGCACAATTATGAGGAGCTGTTTGGAACGATGCGAACCGTCATGTTCCGTCCAGAAGAAGGCACAATCGATTATTGCTTTGGCTCTCCCGTATACAATCCGACTTATTCTTTAAAAGCCGGAGGTTCACTGCCTTTTCAAGAACAAAAGGTTCAATTTCATCAAAAGGATTATGGACCGTCATTTTGGAGAAGCGTCTGATGAAACCCTTGTTTTTAATTTTGTCATAGCCGCTGTGCCAAAGTCAGATCAACTTAAGATTGCATCGCTTGTTGAAAGCGTTTTATATTAAGGTGTGACAATAGACCTATTTATGCAGAAGGAGGCATTTCATGTACATAACGGCACGAGAACAGAAAGTCATTAAATACATCATTCAGCAAAATCGTTATGTCACCATTCGTGAGATAGCCGATTCTGTTCAGGTAAGTACTAGAACGATCCATAGAGAACTAAAATCCATTAAACCAATATTGAAAGATTATCATCTTTCGTTAGATAAACAGCCGGGGAAAGGCTTGAAGGCAGTCGGCGAACAGGAGGATAAACAGCGGCTTCTTGCTCATATGTCAAATGAGGATCAAATCGAATATAGCTCAGATGAACGAAAGCTCTTAATTCTATGTGCGCTGCTTGAAGCGAAGGAACCGGTGAAATTATACACACTCGCAGCTGACTTGCAGGTCACAAATGCGACGATCAGCTATGATTTAGATGAACTAACGGAGTGGATTGCTCCATACGATTTGCAGCTTATCCGCAAGCGCGGGTACGGCATTGAATTAAAAGGGCCGGAGGAAGCAAAACGAAAAATTGTCGGCAATCTCATTGTTGACCGGCTCGATATTCAATTATTTTTAGAAACGATTGAAATGAATATCAAACATCGAACGAAAGCAACGGAAAAGGTGTTTGGCGTTGTCAGCAGAGGACAGCTGCTAAAGGTAGAAAGGCTGCTCTTTCATTTGAAAGATCGACTGTCACTCTCATTATCTGATAGTGCCTATATTGCACTTGTTGTTCACTTAACCTATGCCATCGAACGTATTCAGCTTGGGGAAACCATTCGAATGGAAGAGGAAGAGCTGCTGGAATTAAAGCGGACGAAGGAATTTGAATCATCACTTCGAATGGCAAGGGCGCTTGAACGCATGTTTAATGTGGAGATTCCTGAAGCGGAGGTCGGATATATGACCATCCATCTTCGCAGTGCAAATCGCAGCTTTGGGGCAGAATACCGTATTGATGAAATTGAGCTGGATATAGCGCTGAGAACGAAAAAGCTCATTGATTTTATTTCAAATAAAACCGGCTATCATCTCAATGAAAATGATTCATTGTATGAGGGGCTCGTGTCTCATCTTGAGCCTGCCATGAACCGTCTAAAGGAAAAGATGAGAATCTATAATCCGCTCACACAACAAATAAAAAAAGACTACTTTTTGCTGTTTATGGCGATTGAAGAAGGAGTCGAGCGTTTCTTTCCAGAGATTGAATTTCCAGAGGATGAAATTGCCTTTCTTGTGCTTCACTTTGGCTCAGTGCTTGAAATCAAAAAAGAAGAAACAAAAATTCATGCGCTGGTTGTGTGCTCAAGCGGCATCGGTTCCTCGAAAATGCTCGCCTCTCGGTTGAAAAAAGAATTGCCGGAGATCGCCAAATTCGATCTATCCTCCTTGATGGAGCTAAAGGAAATCGATGCATCGAGCTATGACATGATTGTCTCGACCGTTCCGATTCCCTATGAGCATATCGATTACATCATGGTCAGCCCCCTTTTAAACGAGGATGATGCCATGCGTGTGAAGGCTCATATTAAACGGAAGATTCCTTATATCATCGAGAAAAAAAGAACAAAAGAATCTCCCAAAGAATTGGTGCAAGAAACCATTGATATGATGGCGGTTGCAGAGCAGGTGACGAATTATATGTTTGTGATTCGCAGCATCCTGTCCCATTTTACCATCGAAAAAAGAAAGACGATGCCGCAGCATGATGAAACCATCAGGCAGCTGCTTCGTCAGCTTGAAGAGGAAGGGTTTATCATACATGCGGATGATGTGGCGGGCGGCCTTCTGGAACGTGAACAGCAAGGCGGCTTAGGCATACCTGGCACTGAGTTTGCTCTTTATCATTTAAAGCATACATTCATCAAGGAACCAATCTTCCATATTTATGATCTTGATCAGGCATACGAGGTTAAAAGCATGGATGGCGGGCAGCAGCAGATGTCACGAATGCTCATGATGCTTGCGCCGCAAGAGCTTGGCAAGGAAGGATCAGAAATGTTTAGTCTAATCAGTTCATCCATCATTGAAAGTGAAGAAAGCATGGCGCTTTATGGACAAGGAACAAAGGAAGACATTGAACAGAAATTACATCAGCTTTTCTATCAATTTGTCAAAGAGGCAAAGTGGTAAGAAAAAGGCCGAGAGCTTATTCGCTTCTCGGCTTTTTTGCTGTGACACAGACGGCAAGGGTAGGGCGAATTTCTTCATACTCAATAGAAAATTGGTCAAACCCAGCAAACTGCAAGTCGTTTAATATGTTTTCACCCATCTCTTTTGTCCGATTGGCATCAGCTCCTTTTTCTCTTGGCTGCATCACAATAACGAGTGTTCCGCCTGGTTTCAAGGTGTGATAAAGATTGAGTAAGCCCGTTTTTGGATCATCCCAAATCGTAAAATTGTTAACAGACAGCACTTTATCATACTGCTCTCCGGGAAGACGTGTTTTCTCGATTTTTCCGACATACAGCCGAACCTGTTTGTCTTTTGCCCGTTTGCTGACGCGTGACTGTGCTTGCTCCTGCATGGTGGAAGAAGCATCAAGCCCATCAATATGAAGATCTTGATAATGCTTGAGCATATGTTTAATACTGTAGCCGGGTCCATAGCCAATTTCTAAAATGTTTTCACCATCTGTCAAATCTAAGTGGCGGATGGCCCACTGATTCAATGCTTTATTTTCATTTGCCATAATGAGTCCAGCAATGCTTCCGAGCCAGCCTTTTGGTCTGCTAAAGGTTTTCGAAATAGACAGCATGTGAGAACGCTCCTTTTTGATGATCATGTAACCGATTTTTCCCCTCTTCAAACATGCTGATTTTCGGGAACACATCAGTACAGCTTTATGATGTTTGAGTGAAAAAATGAGGTGGTAATGAAAGGATACATCAACAAATCAAGGAGGAGCTTATACATGGATTTACGTGAATATTTAACAAATGGCATTCCGCGCCAAACGCAGGATCAGCAGCCAGGCAGTGAAAGAGAAATGAATCCAGCGCCGATCTTTGAGGATGAATCATATCAAGGTTCTGGCAAGCTTAAAGGAAAAGTGGCACTGATTACAGGCGGAGATAGTGGAATTGGACGGGCAGTATCTGTTGCCTATGCAAAGGAAGGTGCACATGTTGCCATTGTGTATTTAAATGAACATGAGGATGCAGAGGATACGCAAAAGCGTGTAGAACAAGAAGGCGTTAAATGCTTAACGATTGCAGGAGATGTCGGTGACGAAGCCTTTTGTGAGAAAGCAGTAGAAAAAACAGTTGAAGCCTTTGGTCAATTAGACATTTTAGTAAATAATGCGGCTGAACAGCATCCGCAAGAACGTATTCAAGATATTTCGAGTGAACAGCTTCACCAAACCTTTAGAACCAACTTCTATTCCTATTTCTATTTTACGAAAAAGGCACTGGATTATTTAAAACCAGGAAGCTCCATCATTAATACAACATCAATTAACCCATATCGGGGAAACCCAGTGCTGATTGATTATACGGCGACAAAAGGAGCCATTAACGGCTTTACGCGTTCTATGGCACAATCGCTTGTGAAAGATGGGATTCGGGTGAACGGTGTAGCGCCAGGTCCAATTTGGACGCCACTCATTCCATCTACATTTGATGAAGACAGTGTGGAAAGCTTCGGCGCAGAAACCCCAATGGGAAGACCAGGACAGCCTGTTGAGCATGTCGGCTGCTTTGTCCTGCTGGCTTCTGATGAATCGTCTTATATGACAGGACAAACACTTCATGTCAACGGCGGTTCCTTTATGAATACATGATCTACCGCGGCACCGCCCAGCTTTGATTGGGCGGTGTTTTTAGTATTTCTTGCGATTTTTCTGCACAGATATGACAGACCATACGATAATGCCTACAACAACTGCCGCAATGACAAGTGAACTCAAATGGAACATCGTTTCATGATGCATGTTCAATTTCTCCCTTCATTGAACCTGTTTTCTATAGCATCAGCCAGAAGGTCTCTTTTTATGAAAAACACATTTCTTTGTTTAATGAATGGGCTGTCGTGGAAACCTACGTATACGGATGAAATTTTGAAGGAGTGAAACGATATGTCTCAAGAAGAATTAAAACAGAAGGTATTAAACCTATTAGATGAACAAAAGGTCGGGACACTAGCGACTGTTGAACAGGATAAGCCGCATACTCGCTACATGACGTTTTTCCATGAAGGTCTGACGTTATATACACCAACGAGTAAAGAAACACATAAAGCAGATGAAATTGAAAAAAATCCGAATGTTCATATTCTTATTGGATATTCAGGCGAAGGATTCGGTGATACTTATGCAGAAATTGCAGGTACCGCAACATTAACCGATGATCGGGAACTGATCGACCGTCTTTGGTCTGATGAGATGGAGAAATGGTTTAAAGGAAAAGAGGATCCGAATTTAGTGATTCTGAAGATTGAGCCAACCTCCATTCGTTATATGAATGAAGGAAGCCGTACACCAGCAGAATTATCACTTTAACACTTGCGTAAGCAGGGGGAATGTGTTATAGTTTTATATTAGTGTTGAAATAAGCAAATAAATAAAGAAAGTAAACTTTCTTTTTTCTATGACATAATGAGAAGCAATAGAGCTTCTACTTGATAAGAACGAGACGCTGTCAAAGCGAACAAACTTATTCTTTTCCTTCTGCACCCGCCCCCTATAAAAGCGGAAGAATGGAAAAAAGACGTTTTGATTTACAATTCACACTGGCACGGCTTCGGAGCCGTAAGGACGAATGAGAGGTAGGGCTTTCGTTGTCTTGTTATCCAGAACTTCCATGGCGTTTACTTTCAAACGTAGGTTCACTCGGAACACATATGACACACTGATATGATCGAATCTTAATTCATACACTCCGTAACGGAGATTAAACATTGATTATTTATTTGCATGAAAAGAGTAAGGAACAGGCTGCCATCTATTTGGCAGCCTTTTTCATTAGGTCAAACAATAGAACCCCGAAACCAATGAGAACAAGAAAAGGAAAAACAAAGGTCGCAACCATCCGCATAGCGTCCCCTCCAAAAGGGTTTGACACTAACAGCAGGCCGATAAATGCAAAGATCATCAGAGCAGGGTCACGCCTCTATTTGGGTGCACAAGGCCAAACCAAACGAATTGCAGAACAAAAGAAATCACAAAATAAAGAATGGATTTTTTCATTATTGTCCTCTTTTCACTTATTTTTTTGTCCCTTAAGCCACATCAGCCAAATGATGAAGGAACCAATCACACATGAGAGCAAAGTGACAGGCGGCAAGGTGTGCCAGCTAGTCAGCCCCTTTACAAAACACATATAAAAAAAGAAAATGGAAATGGATACGAGTACCCATTGCTTGAACCAGCGAGGGACACGCAGCCAAGCTGCTAGAATGATTGATGATAGCTTATCCAATGAGATAACTCCTTTTTTGAATCTGATTGGATTTTATCGTAAACAACAAAGTTTGTAAAATATGGATTTTAGGGGCTTTGATGGTATTCTTCTAGCATGAAACATTTTCGCTGTACTGACGTATAAGGTAAAGGAACCTCATGAAAGGAAGCGATCAAGTGAAAAGAATACCAGTGATTTTCCTCAGGTATATTGTCTTCTTTATTCCAGCAATCATTCTTAGTTTCTTGGTGTGGAACCACTACCAAGATGATTTGTCAGCAGGGAAAGCGACGCAATATGACGTCAGACGAATATTTACATTTGATGAAGGGAAACGAGTGGTGAGTGCTGTATCAAAAGACCAGCAACTCCATTTTGTAATGTATGATCCTCAATCAGGAAAAATAATCAGTGAATGGTCCACGGAAAGCGATACGTTTAATGAAATGGTGCCATCCATTCAAGGTAACAATCTCTTACTTGCTTTAAAAAATAAAGAGGGGCAGCTTTTGATCGAGAAACTAACGCCTAGCGGAGAAAAGAAAGAGCTCATTAAACAAAACTTGCAGATTCCCTCATTTTTAAAAACGAATACATACCAATGGAATGGACGGCTCGTATTTACAGGAGAAATGGAAGGTGCCGCTACAGTCCTAGGTGAGCTAAAGAATGGTCAGTTTTTTCATGTGCACAATCTCAACAAACTGAAGCTGCCAGCAAGACCCGTTTCCATCGATGCCGTCATGAACTCCTTTAGAGGCCAGACGCCTATACCTATATTTGAATTGACTTTAAAAAATGACCAGAAAGCATATGTCAGCGGAGTCTCAAACGATAAGCATCAGCTTGGGGTCTATGTCTCCAAAAACGCTGAACCGTTTAGCCTCATTAAAGATAAAGTGGAGAAGCAGCTAGCAAAAACAATTGGAACATCCCAAAACTTTGCCGTCGCTGTCGAATCTAACTATCCAAAAAGACCAAGGAAAGTGAATGCAGATGGAGGGCTTGGTGAAGTCGTCCCAACACCAAAACCGATTTATCAAACCTTTATCTACCAGCTTAATGAAGAAGAAGTTCTTCTTGTAGGCTCTACAGCAAAGGACGAAGCAAAAGGCAAGCTGACTGGTTATATTTACAACCACCGCACAAATAAGACGACGTCTGTCAGCAAGCTTTTTCAGTCGTTTTCATATGAAATTTTAAACAGAGAAGGACTATTTTTTCATAAAAATGTGAATAGTGATTGGATCTATTATTCATTCGAAAATCAATTAACGGGTGCATTTGAGACGAAAAGCAAACAGCTAAAGGAATTTCCTTTGCAAAAAGTCATCTCAATCGAAAACGCAAGCCCTGCTCACCAAACATCATTTGACACCTTTATGCAATATGTCATGAAAGGCGGACCGCTCATTCTCAACTGGGCAATATGGCTGTTTATTCCATTGCTGTTATTTGTACTAGCCATCTTCCTGCCGCCGATTTTGAGATTGGTGAGAAACAACAAAATCAAAGACAGTGTCACATTAGAAGCCAATATTGTGTCTGTTAAAGAAACGGGCACCTACATCAACGAACAGCCGATTATCAAAATGCAGCTGCAATTTCAATATGATGGGCAAAATATCGAGAAGACGATTAAAACGGTTGTATCCTATACCCAGATACCACAGCCGGGTCAGCGTATCGCCATTCTCTATAATCCGCAGAAGAAAAAGGCGATGCTCTTAAAAGAAGGTGACTTCTCGCAGCCAAGTCAGCCAAAGTTCATCAAAGGCGCTGTTTTAAGAAATATAGAATCATATGGAACCGTAGGACGAGGCACGGTCTTATCGCTTACATTTGAAGCAGATCAGAAAAGGTATACCATTCCGATGATTCAAGCCGCTGGTTTTGAATTTACAACAGGAGAAAAAGCCGATCTTGTCGACATCAACGGCCAGCTCAAAATGGCAGCCTATGGCCATGAAGTGCGGAATCGATCGGGGAAAGATGTGACGTTAACAGGAACGATCCAGCGTGTGAAGCAATATCCAATTGCCATCCATGAACAAAAGCCTATTCAGCTTGATGTGACGGTTTCAAACGGAGATGAGTCCATCACAAAAACGGTCAGCCAGTTTATCCCTGATCATATGCAGGTCGCAGCGGGCACTCAAATCACGATCCAGACAAAGAAAGAAGAGCTGGATAGAGAAATGGGTCTCATGCAAGAGAAACAAGGAAGTGCAAAAGTGACCAATGTTGAATTTGCGGGCGTCATCGGCAATCTGCCGTTAGCGATCATTCAGGTTGAGAGAAATGGCATGATGTATGAAGTGAAGCAGCCAATCGATCCAATCACTAGCGTCTTGCCTGGTGATGAATTATGGGTGGCGTATCACGACATGACGCGTCGAGCAGCCATTGTGAAATATGCATCAATATAAAAAAGCGTTCCTTTATCAGGACGCTTCAGCGTGAAGACTAAGGGCTAAAACGAATGTCGTTTTAGCCCTTTTTGATTAAGCTTTTGTATCATATTGGCGGAGCACCTTATCGTAGGCGAAGTTACCGAAAGGAATGAAAGCCGCAAAAAAACCAGCGATGGACCATTTCAAATGCCAGCGAACCTTAAAAGTCACATATGCCAAAATGAGCATATAGATGACAAACAATGCGCCATGAAGAGAGCCTACAATAGTGACTGCCATCGGAATATCCGCAAAATATTTTAGAGGCATGGCAATTAAAAGAAGGGTTAAAAGAGACATACCCTCAATAAAACCCGCCTGTCGAAGACGGCTAATACTTGTATGCATATACAAATCCTCCTGTATAAAAGCTAGTTTCTCATCTTCTAATATAAACGAAAGATCGTCTGGACATGCTGAAATCTACGAAAAATTCAAAATATGTTCATGGAATGCTTAAAAAATGGGAAAAGTCCTTTACTCTTTGTTTGTTTTAGAGAGTACTTGCTTTAAGTGCATGACATCATGTAATAAATGCTCTGTCATTGCTTGAACCGCTTCTGTGGAGCGGCGCTCTTTTATTTCAGAATAGATGGCTGTATGCTCCCTTTGAATGGTTTCAGCACGGGCCCCGCCGCTAAAATGGAAGATGCGGCAATAGTGAATGAGTGCATTCACGTGATTCAATTGTTTGGATAAACGGTCATTGTGACTCGCTAAAATGATTTTTTGGTGAAAGGCTTCATGTAACTGGACGATCTCTTTAGATGGCAGCTGCTGCTTGATTGCTTCATCCGCCTGCGTGAGAACCTTCTCAATTTCATCCATTTCTCTTTGCGAGGCTTCCCTGCAGGCAAGCTCAACAGCAAGTGTTTCTAAGGCCGCCCGAATTTGATAAAGCTCCTCAACATCTTTTTCTGTTAACGTATAGACGGAATAGCCTGAGCGATGATCCGCGATTAAAAGCTCGTCTTTTTCTAACAGCCTCATGGCCTCTCTTACCGGTGATCGGCTTACGCCAAATTGCTTGGCAAGCTGTGTTTCGTTGATGCGCTCGCCTGGCTGAAACTGGCCATCAAAAATCATTTGCTTCAGCTGTTCATAAAATTGCATGTGATACGGTGCTGGTTTTTCCAACTCGAATGAATTCATTCCATCGTTCCCTCTTTTATACATCATCTTTTGTCTCATGTTATCCAAGTTCTTCCCTCTAGGCAAGCCTGCATCGAAAAGTCAATATCGTACAATCCAAGAGAAAAAGGGTGTGCTACACTTATGATCAGTTCAGTGAAAAGAGGGATCGACATGAACACACAAGAGGAACGAACTGTACATTTTGATCAAAACTTGCAAATAGAGGCGTATCGCTTTCATGGCATCTTGCAAAAGTTCCCCAATCATTTTCATACATATTATGTGATTGGGTTTATTGAAGATGGTCAAAGACGTTTGATCTGCCAAAATCAAGAATACATCATTGAAAAGGGTGATATCCTTCTTTTCAATCCGTATGATAATCACGCATGTGAACAAATTGATCACAGGACACTCGATTATCGCTGCTTAAATATTGAAGCAGAGGTGCTAGAGAAGGTCTTTCAGCACAAACCGCATTTTAAAGCCCCTGTGTTTTCACAAAGTGAACTAACAAAGCCATTATATGATCTACATCAAATGATCACAGAAGAAGCTCCTGCTTTGAATAAACAGGAAACCTTCTATTTCTTTATGAAACAATTGATTGAAGCCTATGCTCATACATCAGAGGAAAAAGCATCACCCGCACATGCCAACGAACAAAAAGTCCAAGACGTACAGCAATATATCGAAACACACCTCACGGAAAATATCTCGTTAGATGACTTAGGTGAGCTTGTGTCCATGAACAAATATTCATTGCTGCGTGCTTTTACAAAGTTCAGAGGCATCACGCCATATCGTTATTTACAGACAGTCAGGGTGAACTATGCGAAGGAGCTTCTCGCCCAAGGAGTGAAGCCTGTAGATGCGGCTGCTGCCGCTGGATTTTCTGATCAAAGTCATTTGAGTCATTTCTTTTCGGAATTTATTGGGCTTACGCCAGGGCAGTATCAGCAAATTTTTGTAAAGCAGGTAACTGCTGATGAAAAATAAACAGCTACTTGGTCATTTGGCGGCCATGTTCACCATTTTTTTATGGGGATCTACCTTTATCTCTACCAAAATATTATTAACGGCTTTTTCTCCAACAGAGATTTTATTTTTCCGTTTTTTTATCGGGTACTTGGCTCTGATGATCATCTATCCAGTCACCATGAAGGTGCGAAGTAAAAAGCATGAAGGGATGTTTGCGCTGGCAGGTTTATGCGGTGTGGTCTTATATTACTTTTTAGAAAATGTCGCACTTACTTATACGTTCGCTTCGAATGCAGGTGTCATCAGCTCGGTTGTCCCATTCTTCTCCTTTTTATTGGCTTATTTTTTATTAAAAGATGAGCCGCTGGACAGCCGGTTTTTCATAGGCTTTTTCATCGCGATGACGGGAATCGTGCTGATCAGCATGAATGGAATGACCACGTTTCAATTGAATCCACTCGGTGATGCGTTAGCTTTAACGGCTACCATCGTCTGGGCATTCTATTCCATTTTATCGAAGATGATCAACCAATATGGCTACCATATCATTCAGGTAACAAGGCGTGTCTTCTTTTACGGACTGCTATGGATGATTCCACTGATCTGGCATTTTAAAATTCGTTTAGACTGGGAACGATTGACGAATCCATCGTTTGCCTTCCATTTACTGTTTTTAGGCCTTTTCGCATCTGCCATTTGTTTTCTGACATGGAGCTTTTCTGTGAAAACGCTCGGTGTGGTGAAATCGAGTGTGTATATTTATGGAGTGCCCATTATTACGATGGTCATTTCAATGATCGTTCTTCACGAGAGATTGACCTTCATGTCTGCGCTTGGAACGGCACTGACCTTAGGAGGTTTGCTGCTTTCAGATAAAAAAAGTACGGGAAGAAAGAAACAGAAGCCCCGTGTGCTGATGCAGGATAAAAAGGCGCTTTGATCAAAAAAGCGTCTTTTGTCCATTGTAAGAACAGACACTCTCTAGTAAACTCGAATTAAATGGTCGACGGTCGACTGATGATGAAGGGAGAAAAATCAATGAAGCATGTTTCAATTGCAGCAATACCAGGAGACGGGGTTGGAAAGGAAGTTGTGCCTGAAGCCATTCGAGTTTTGAAAGCGATATCAGATGTGCATGGCGGTCTGTCTTTCACCTTTCAGGATTTTCCGTGGAGCTGTGAATATTATTTAGAGCATGGCGAAATGATGCCAAAGGATGGATTGGAACAACTGAAAGCCTTTGACAGCATTTTCTTAGGGGCAGTCGGAGATGCCAATTTAGTGCCGGATCATGTATCGCTTTGGGGATTGCTGATTAAAATTAGACGTGAATTTGAGCAGGTGATTAACGTTAGACCTGCAAAACAGCTGAGCGGTATTCGCTCCCCGCTTGCTCAGCCAAAGGATTTCGATCTTCTTGTTGTAAGAGAAAACGGTGAAGGTGAATATAGTGAAATCGGAGGCCGCATCTATCAAGGGGAAGATCAGCTTGCCATTCAAAATGCTGTTTTCTCCAGAAAAGGGACAGAGCGAGCCATGCATTTTGCCTTTCAATTAGCAGAAAAAAGACGAAAGCATGTGACAAGTGCAACCAAATCGAATGGAATTGTTCATACAATGCCATTTTGGGATGAAGTGTTTCAAGACGTAGCAAAGGATTATCCAGAGGTGACAGCAGAATCGCAGCACATTGATGCGCTCTCAGCCTTCTTTGTGACAAGACCAGAGAAATTCGATGTGATTGTTGCCAGCAATTTATTTGGCGATATTTTAACTGATCTTGGGGCTGCGATTATGGGAAGTATTGGCGTGGCGCCTGCCGCCAACATCAATGTGAATGGCAAATATCCATCCATGTTTGAGCCTGTACACGGATCAGCCCCAGACATTGCAGGAAAAGGAATCGCCAACCCAATCGGTCAAATTTGGACCGCTAAACTCATGCTTGATCATTTCGGTGAGGAAGAACTGGGTACACACCTGCTCGAAATCATCGAGTCAGTCACAGCAGACGGCTTTTTAACGGCAGACATCGGCGGGGCTTATCAAACACAAGAAATCACAAACGAAATCATCACGCGCTTGAAGAAATAATCCGTCATTAGAACCACTTCTCCACGTCTGCTATAATAAAAGGATGGATAGAAGAAAGAGATGTGAAATCTAGTGTCAAAAACAGTTGTATTAGCAGAGAAACCTTCAGTAGGACGTGACTTAGCACGTGTACTGAAGTGTCATAAAAAAGGAAATGGTTTTTTAGAAGGAGATCAATACATTGTAACGTGGGCCCTTGGCCATTTGGTTACCCTGGCTGATCCAGAAGGCTACGGAAAAGAATTTCAATCCTGGCGTTTAGAGGATTTGCCGATCATTCCAGAGCCGCTAAAGCTTGTCGTCATGAAAAAGACAGGTAAACAATTTCAAGCAGTAAAAGCACAGCTTGCAAGAAAAGATGTAAAAGACATTGTCATCGCAACAGATGCTGGACGTGAAGGGGAGCTTGTCGCAAGATGGATTCTTGAAAAAGCACATGTGAAAAAGCCCCTAAAACGACTATGGATCTCATCTGTTACGGACAAAGCCATTCAAGAAGGCTTCAAACGACTAAAAGACGGCAGAGAATATGATAATCTGTATCGCTCAGCGGTTGCACGTGCAGAGGCAGACTGGATTGTAGGGATCAACGCAACAAGGGCGCTGACGACCAAATTCAATGCACAGCTTTCCTGCGGACGGGTACAAACACCAACGATTGCCATGATCGCCAAACGAGAAGAAGACATTCAGCAATTCCAGCCGAAGCCGTTTTATGGAATGACTGCACAAGTAGATGGACTTACCTTGACGTGGCAGGATGCCAAAACAAAGCAAAACCGCACATTCCAAGAGAATATTATAAAAGAGCGTTTGGCAGGCTGCAAAGGAAAACCAGCAGTGATCGATGCATTGAAAAAAACAGCGAAAAAAGCTTTTGCTCCAGGGCTGTACGACCTCACTGAATTGCAGCGTGATGCGCATAAACGCTACGGATTCTCAGCAAAAGAAACCTTGTCTACGCTTCAGCGGTTGTATGAGCAGCATAAGCTTGTGACATATCCGCGTACAGATTCACGATTTATTTCAGCGGATATCGTTCCTACATTAAAAGATCGATTAAAAGGAATGAATGACAGACCGTACGCTCAGCATGTGAACCGCATTTTACAATCAGGTGTGAAAGCGCATAAAGGCTTCGTCAACGATGCAAAAGTGTCAGATCACCATGCGATCATTCCAACCGAGGAAGAGCTGTATCCTGGTGCATTAAGTGATAAAGAGCGTAAATTGTATGATCTTATTGCCAAACGATTCCTTGCTGTACTCATGAATCCTTTTGAATACGAGGAAACAACGGTGATTGCCAAAATAGGCAGTGAAACATTCACAGCAAAAGGAAAAACCGTGCAATCAGCCGGCTGGAAAGCCGTGTATGATGAATCCTATGAAGACGAGGAATCAGCCGAAGCAGATCAGCATCTGCCGGTACTTTCCGAAGGGCAATCACTTGAAGTGCGCCAGCTGAAAGAAACAAAAGGAGAAACGAAACCTCCTGCCCGTTTTAATGAAGCCACCCTGCTATCTGCTATGGAGAACCCTGCGGCATTTATGCAGAATCAGGAAAAGGACTTAGTGAAAACCCTTGGTGAAACAGGCGGACTAGGGACAGTAGCCACAAGAGCCGATATCATTGAAAAACTGTTCAACAGCTTCTTAATCGAGAAAAAGGGCAAAGATATTTTCATCACATCGAAAGGGAAGCAGCTGCTCTCCTTAGTGCCTGAAGACTTAAAGTCTCCAGCATTAACAGCGGAGTGGGAACAAAAGCTTTCTAAAATCGCAAAAGGACAGCTGAAGGCTTCTCAATTCATGAGTGAAATGAAGTCCTATGCAAAACAAGCCGTATCTGAAATCAAACAGACGAACCAAACCTTTAAGCATGACAATGTCACTGGCACCCATTGTCCGGACTGCGGAAAACTTATGCTGAAAGTGAACGGAAAACATGGCACAATGCTCGTGTGCCAAGACCGAGAATGCGGCCACCGTAAAAATGTAGCGAAGAAAACAAACGCACGCTGCCCGAACTGTCATAAAAAGCTCGAGCTACGCGGAGAAGGCGATGGCAAAATCTTCGCTTGTGTGTGCGGCCATAGAGAAAAACTGTCTGTTTTCGAAAAACGCAAATCACAATCCAATCAAAAGAGAGCCAGTAAGCATGATGTGTCTAAATATATGAAGAAACAAAAGAAAGTGGAAGAACCAATCAATAACGCACTGGCTGAGCAATTAAAGAAATTAAAATTAGATCAATAGTATTATAAAAACCCATGCGGAAACGCATGGGTTTTCCAATGTAATCAAGCATATCGACATATTGTTTTTCTGAAAATGGGAATGTCTATGCGAAAAGACTCGTAATTTGGTATAAAATATTTATTTAAATTTAAACAGAAACAATCTATAATAAATCGTTGGAATGCTAAGAGAACGGGAGTTGAAAGGGGACACGAATGGATACACCCATACATCGCATAGGTATTGTTTTACTCATTGTCATTCTACTAGGCGGATGTACCTGGAAGCAGCAGAAGGAATCAGCTGATCCAGTATCACCACAGCCTGTATTGCCTGGAGAATATTTTATTACTCATCATCTCATGACAGATCAAGGCATGATTCGCACTTCATTTGCAGAGCAGCATATCTACTTATCTGAATCGCTTGGGCTTTGGATGGATTATCTTGTTCGAAAAAAAGACCAAAATTCTTTTGACCAACAATTTGGTGTCCTGCAAGATGAATTTTTACTAGACCATCATCTTCTCAGCTGGCAAATCGAATCTGATCAAAAAAGTAAGGCCAATGCCTTAGTTGATGATTTACGGGTAGTGGCGGCACTTCAAAAGGCAGATCGTTTATGGAAGAATGCAGCGTATCAAACCACAGCAAAAGAAATCGCACAAGCGTTAAAAGACAAGAATATGTATAGGGGCATCTTGTCCGATTATTATGATGCATCAACAAATCGAACTTCACACACAATCACACTCTCATATTTAGACCCAAAAGCAATCAAAGAATTGGAATCCCTCAAAATATTCACGAAACAAATGACGAGTAACCAATTGACCATTCTAAAACAAGCAACGAGAAAAAAAGGATTCTTTCCTAAATCCTATGACATAAAGAAAAAAGCCTATTCATTTGATCGAGAAATCAATATGATTGATCAAATCTATACGGCTCTACATGCCGATCGTGCAAAGGTGAATACGTCCGCGATCATGAAATGGCTTAAAACGACTTTTAAAAAAGAAGGAAAGCTGTACGGTAGATATAAACTGAGCACATTGCAGCCATCAGTGACGTATGAATCGCCTTCTGTATATGCGCTGGTCATCTTGTATGCTCTTAAACGAAACGAACCGGAATTCGCAAAAGAGGTGTATGACCGCATGAAAGAATTACAAATTCAAGATCCTCTCGAGGATTATTATGGAGGGTACATGAACGAAAAAGACACACACTCATTTGACAACTTATTGCCTCTCATTGCAGAAAGGGAGCTTTTTAATGAATCGGTTATTCAGTAATACGTATCGTTTATATTATTCTCTGCTCCTCACGTTCGCAGGTCTTATTTTGTTTATGGGCTACCTTGGCGTACATGATGCAGAGAGCTTTTTGATGATCACACTGACTTTTGTCGTGTTAGGATGCGGGATTTTATTTGGCATCTTACCAGCATTAATATTTACCTTGCTGATGCTGTTCTTTATAGGAAGTGCTATGTTCTTTACAGAGCTTGGCCACACAAATCCCTTCTTTTCCAATCAAACATTGCAGGATGTGGTGGTTTGGGGCGCAGCTCTTCTCTTTTTCGCGATTTCAGCAGGAAGCTTGCATGAGCGAATCAAGACGATGCGTCACACCATAGAACAACAAAAGCAGGCGATGAAACAATTTGTGGCGATTGACTCGACAACTGGATTTGACAATGCAGATCGGATGAAGCTGGAATTATCCGAGGAAATGAAACGGGCAGAACGCTACAAACAGCCATTCGTTTTTATCCTTCTTCATATCCATTATGCAGCGGAATTCAAATCATTATATGGAGAAAAAGAAATGCAGCACCTATTTCAGCAATTAAGTATCAAGATTCGCGAAAGTGTCAGAGAAACTGATAAGAAATTTCGATTATCCGAAGAACGAATAGGATTGCTGCTTACTCACACACCAGAAGAGAATGTCTCTGTCGTCCTTGAGAAGCTAAAAGATAAATTGCAAAAGCATGTGCTGTTAAACGGTCGTGAAGTCACCCTAACTTTTCATGTCTGTCATTTAACAAGCAGTTCGGATTATCATACGCCAGAGCAATTTTTAGAAGAACTAGAAAAAGAGATGATGATGAATGAACTTTAATTCTTTGATGAAATGCTGTTTGATGATGGCTCTTTTTTTCATTCTTTCGTTTCAATACATGGCTTCAGCCGACGCTCTTGCCAAGCCAGATACCCTGATCGTTTATTCAACAGAATCGGGAGAAGCGACTCCAGCAGTGCATATGCTGGATCTACTCGCCGGACATTTTTCCAAACAGACGACGATTGTATCTGATGAACATTTGGCTGAAAAGAGAATCAGTGAATTTCAACAAGTCATCTACCTAGGGGAAATAAAGAGAAACTTACCAAAACAGGCCATTCGTGTAATGAACGAAGCACAGAAGATCATAGCCATTGGATACAATGCGGACCAGCTACGCCCATTTTCCAAGCTTATTTTTCATAAACAAGAACACACGAGTCAAATCAAATATACAGATGATCCCACTTACCGTCAGCTAGAGAAAAGGATCACTGCGTTAACGGTTCAAGGGGCAGACTTGCAAAGGGAATTTCTATTGAAGAAGCATGAAGCTGATCTTCCATTTGTGATTCAAACAAAGGAAGGTGCGGCCTATATTGGAATCTTAAATGTCGTGCAGCACAGCGAGCTTCTTGCAGAAGTGCTAGAAAAAAACCTGCCTTCTTCTAATCAGCTGACCACAAAGTATTTAAGGCTTGGGAACATCAGTCCTGTCACTGACGAAAAGAAGCTGCTTGAGCTTGGACAATATGCATCCACTCGGCATATCCCGTTTCTGATAGCGGTAACCCCTATTTGGGTGGATCGAACAACAGGCGATGAAGTGACACTGAGTGACCGCCCGAAGCTCGTAAAAGTGTTAAAACAATTGCAAAGCGATGGAGCCAGCATTATTCTTCATGGATTTAGCCGTACGTATCGAACAGAGGATTCTGGTCAGGACTTTGAGTTCTGGGATGCAAAGAATGATCAGTCCATTACGTCAAATGACCCTAAAAAAGCCGAGAAGAAGCAAAGTGAAAGCCATTTTTCGAATGAAAAGGACTTCGATGCTTATACGAGATCGAATCAGCAGCAAGAAATCATCTATACAGAAGAAAAACTGACAAAAGGTATTGAGTTTCTTGCGCAGCAAGGTCTCTATCCACTGGCATTCGAGGTGCCGCATGATGCCATATCTCAACAAGGCTATGAAATGATATCAAGGCATGTGTCCAGTCTGTTTGGACAGGTACAGCTGTCGGAGCATACTTGGAAAACGGCCGGTGCTCCGCCACTCGTGACGAAACCCGCCATGCTTCATGGTATGATCTTATATCCTCAGCAATCAGTAGAGCCAGCGTCTGACCAAGAAGGTTCAAATATTTTAACAGAACAAAAGATTCAATCCATCCAGCATCTTCAATCAGCCGCAATCGGGCTGTCCTATGATGTGGAATCCGGAATAACTGGATTGCAGAATCTGATGACGCTGATGGATGCAATTCCTTCTAGTGAATGGCTGGATTTAAAGAAAACAAAACAAACAGTCCAAACACCACATGTACAAATCAAAACATCAGGAAATGGACATATCCAAGTAGAACAATCCAATAGAACAGAAACCAAAACAGTTAAACGAAGCGGCATGGAAAATATGCTGCGAATTCTCACCGTCGTGGTGATGCTGTTTATTGCGGCATTTGCTTTTTACACATTGTATTTAAGGCTGACAATGAAAAAACGAATTTTTAAGGAGAGAAAATTAGGTGGCTGATGTCTTATTTTATCTTTCATTAATATTGATTTGGATCATGCTCCTATACCACATGTTTCTCATGCAGGGCGGCTTTCAGCACTACCTGACCTACGAAAAAGTGCTGCCTGAATGGACGAAACAAGGGAAAGAGCTGCCAACTGTCAGCATTCTAATTCCTGCTCATAATGAAGAAGTTGTCATCCGGCAAACGCTAAAAGCAATGGTCCAGCTATCCTATCCTAAACATCTTCTTGAAATCATTGTGATTAATGACAATTCCTCTGATGGCACAGGGGACATCGTGCAGTCATTCAGTGAGCAATATGATTATGTCCATATGATTGAAACGAAGCCGCCATTTGCAGGAAAGGGAAAATCCACTGCACTGAATGAAGGCTTAAAGGCTTCAACAGGAGAAGTCATCTGCGTATACGATGCAGATAACATGCCTGAACAAAAGGCCGTCTATCATTTGGTTCTTGGTTTATTGAATGACCCGAAGGCAGGCGCTGTTGTCGGGAAATTCAGGGTTATCAATGCAGCCAAAAATCTACTAACCAAATTTATTAATATTGAGACCATCTGCTTCCAATGGATGGCGCAGGGCGGAAGATGGAAGTGGTTTGGTATTGCGACAATACCAGGCACCAACTTCGCCATCCGCCGGCACATTTTAGAAGAGCTTGGCGGCTGGGATGTTCATGCGCTGGCTGAGGACACCGAATTAACGATTCGTGTCTATAACCTTGGCTATGTCATTCGATTTTTCCCAGCAGCGATCACTTGGGAACAAGAGCCTGAGACGTGGAAAGTCTGGTGGAGGCAAAGAACGCGCTGGGCTCGAGGCAATCAATATGTTGTACTCAAATTTTTAAAGCAATTTATGAAGCTGAAACGAAAACGAATGATTTTCGATTTGTTTTATTTCTTCTTTACGTATTTCTTATTTTTCTTCGGTGTCCTGCTCTCAAATGGGATCTTTATCGTGAACCTATTTGTTGACCTTCACTTATCTGTAGGAGCTGTTGCACTGATCCTGTGGGGATTGGCCTTCTTCCTCTTTCTAACAGAAGTGATGATTACATTAAGCATTGAGAAAACAGAGCTCACCAAACAAAATATACTCATTGTGGCGCTCATGTACTTCACATATTCTCAAGTATGGATTGCGCTAGTTGTGTACTCCTTATGTGTAGAGGCAAAGAGCCGATTATTCAAACAAGAAGTAAAATGGTACAAAACTGAGCGTTACGATCAACAACAAAAGAAAAGCGGGTGACAAATTGAAATCGGTAAAATGGATGATTTTTATATTGATGATATCCCTTGCCATTCAGCCTTTTTTCATGGCGGGTCAAGCAATGGCGCAATCAAATCGAGTGCAAGTGAAAGATGACTGGATTCGCTCATCTAAAGGAAGCCAGACAGAAACGCAGCACTTATCAGAAGATGTAGTGACCTTGTATGGACAAGAAGACCGCACTGAATTTTCCTATCAAATAGAGAAAGAAAAAGTAGAGTCTAGCATCCTTACATTGAATATAGAGGCTTCACCATTACTCATTTCGCCATCTTCGTTCACAGTCATGATTGATGGAGAGATTGAAAAGACCATTCCTGTAACAGGGAAAAACCAAAAGAAGTCGATTCAAATCAAATTGAGCAAATCGCAATTGAAAAAAGGTTCTCATCAAATTCAGCTCGCATTTTATGGCGTGTTAAAAGAAGGTGTGTGTATCAACCAAGAGACACCTGCCAACTGGCTGAAAGTATATCCTGAAAGTGAGCTGGCTTTCAAAGGAACTCAAACGAAAGACGTGACGTTAGACAGCTTCCCTTCACCTTTCATTCAAACAGGTGATCAGAAAGAACAAACAGATATTGTGATTCCAAATTCACCGGAAGCAGCTGAATTAGAAGCGGCTATGAAAGTATACCGTACGTTGAAAAACAAAGACCGCCAAGCAGACCTCAAAATTGTCCAAGAAAAGGACCTCAAGCAAATTGCGCATCCAACCATTGCTGTTGGAGCAAAAGGAAACTGGGATGGACGAGTGAAATCG
This sequence comes from Bacillus sp. BK450, assembly GCF_004364885.1. Lineage (NCBI taxonomy): Bacteria > Bacillati > Bacillota > Bacilli > Caryophanales > Bacillaceae > Bacillus > Bacillus sp. BK450. The sequence goes on from NZ_SOBQ01000004.1 coordinate 319,852, forward strand.
ATCGAGCAAGCAGCGAAAATGAAAACCGCAAGCGATCAGCTCACATTAGCGGTGAGAACCTTGACAGGAAAGAAAAAAGAACAGCCCATTTTATTTGTCACTGCTAAGCAGCCAAAAACAATTGCTGAAAAAATCAATGTCCTAACTCAACCAGAACTGACTGGTCAGCTCACTGGTAGCGATTTACTGCTTCAAAAGGTTACGGCTAAAGCATCAAAACCATCTCATCAAATTCGTTTAAAAGATTTTGGTGGTGATGATGTCACGGTTGGAACCAAAAAGACGGCATCTGATCATTACTATTATCCAAAGGCATTGATCGCTAATCAAAAATCAGGTGCAAAGCTAAATCTATCATTTAAAAAATCTGATATAGCGAACAAAGCGGAACGCTTAACAGTCATGATCAATAACGAACCACACGATGTACCGTTAACAAAACTAGGAAACAAAGATGAGAATGGATTCTATCATGTGTCAATTCCAGTAGATTCACAAGTACTCCAAAAGAACGAATATATTGATTTGCAATTTGTTACTACAGGCTTTAAAAACATGGAATCCTGCAGACATACGGATGAAGAAGGCTGGATTTACATTGATAAGAACAGCTCTCTTCAAATACCAGAAGGTACGACTAGTGATACACCGGATTTAGCCGCATGGCCGCTTCCTTTCACATCAAAAACGCAGCAAGGAAAAACATTGATCGTCATTCCAGATCAAATCAAGCAAGAAACGATCACTCAAATGGCGATGCTGACAGAATCATTTAGTCAGCCGGAAGCTGCCCAATATCATTTGATCAAAGCTTCAAATGTGACAAATGATCAATTAAAAGATCACTCTCTCATTTTCATCGGGGGCATTCAAACGTTCTCTCTTTTAAAAGAAAAGGCAGACGATCTCATCGTTCCAGTGAAAAAGGATCAGTATGATGTATCCTCCTTTGGCATGATCAACGAAACGACTGCTCGTATCGTATGGACGCAGCCATCTGTATGGAATAAAGAACAGACAATGACCGTCTTTTCAGGAATGAATGCAGCTGACGCTGATCTTTCACATGAAGTGCTTCATTTCCTGCAAACAAATACGGAAACGGCAACAGTCGCAATCGAGAGCAAAAACAAAGACATGTTCTCTAATCATCAAACGGTCAGCAGCACAACAAATGATCTCCAAAAAGATGAAAAGCAAGGCATCGATGATTCTTGGATTTACTTTGCATGTATCGCTGCGCTAATTATTTTTGTGGTCGGGCTGATTATTTATTTCGTGCGAAAAAACCGCAAAAAGACTGATTGATAAACGATCAAAAGACCTTGAAAAAATGTCTTTACTTTGGTGTCAAACGGGAGTATGATCTCTTTTATAAAAGACCAATCGCTGAATCATTTCAATGAGCGGGGGAACCATTAGTGGTGCAGGACACCACGTGGGGTGAATCCTTTTTAGGTAGGGCAAAGTCTCATGCGCCCGAATCCGTCAGCTAACCTCGTAAGCGTTAAAGAGAGCAAAGACCAACCTGTGATCTAAACAATAGACGCAGGGGCATTCTATTGCCTCTGTGTCTTTTTGGCGATCCATCTTTTGTAACTTAAATCGTTTGACACTAAAGGAGCGGGCATCACATGTACAGTTTGATGAAGCGTATTTTAATTGGGAAACCATTAAAATCACAGGCAGCAGGAGAACAAAAACTATCAAAAATCAAAGCGTTGGCATTATTGTCATCAGACGCATTGTCATCCGTTGCATATGGTACAGAACAAATCTTGATTGTTCTTTCCGTTGTTAGTGCAGCAGCATTTTGGTACTCACTCCCGATTGCAGGTTGTGTATTAATTCTTTTAATGGCGTTAATTTTATCTTACCGCCAAATTATTTATGCTTATCCAGAAGGCGGAGGGGCTTATGTCGTCTCTAGCAGAAACTTAGGTGAAAAGCCAGGACTGGTCGCTGGCGGATCATTGCTTGTAGATTATATTCTGACTGTAGCAGTGAGCATATCAGCGGGTACTGATGCCATCACATCGGCTTTTCCAGCACTATATCCATATCATGTGTTGATCTCAATTGTATTGGTCATCTTGATTATGGTGCTCAACCTTCGTGGGTTGACAGAATCAGCATCTATTTTGGCCTATCCCGTATACTTGTTTGTATTATCACTCCTTATACTAATTGGAGTCGGAGGCTTTAAATTATTAACAGGAGGCATCCCGCCAGCACCTGAGCATACAGCGATCGGCACACATGTACCTGGCATTACTTTATTTCTTTTATTAAAAGCATTTTCGTCTGGCTGTTCAGCACTGACTGGGGTAGAAGCCATTTCAAATACCATTCCATCCTTTAAAAAACCAGCTGCACAAAATGCAGCGAGAACATTATTGATGATGGGTGGATTACTAGCTGTTTTATTTGTGGGTGTGACATTGCTTGCGTTTGGTTTTGGCATCTCACCAAAGCCAGAAGAAACGGTTGTATCACAAATTGCATCAGATACATTTGGACGTACATTTTTCTATTATGTCATTCAGGCTGTCACAGCTTTAATCTTGATATTAGCGGCAAATACCGGCTTTTCCGCCTTTCCTTTATTGGCGGTCAACTTAGCAAAGGATAAATATATGCCGCGCATGTTTACTGTAAGAGGGGATCGACTCGGTTACTCTAATGGCATTATCTTTTTAGGTGTAGCTTCTATGCTGCTCATTTGGTTGTTTGATGGGAAAACGGAACACCTTATTCCGCTATATGCTGTCGGTGTATTTATTCCATTTACCTTGTCACAGACCGGCATGTGTGTGAAGTGGATTCGTGAAAAACCGCAGGGCTGGAAAACGAAAATGCCTATCAATATAGTCGGAGCACTGATTTCTTTCACGGTTCTCATGATTCTCATTTTGACCAAGTTCCATCTTGTATGGCCAGTATTTGTTTTCATGCCAATTGTGCTATTGATCTTTCATTCCATAAAAAAGCATTATCTGTCAGTCGGAGAACAACTGCGTTTAATGAATGAAACAGAGCCTGTTGAGATTAAAGGAAATGTGGTTATCGTGCCAATAGCAGGAGTAACACGTGTCGTTGAGCAATCTGTTCAATATGCAAAATCCTTATCAGAGCAAGTCATAGCAGTTCATGTATCTTTTGATAAAGAAAAAGATAAGAAAATTGAAGCGGATTGGGAAAAACTGAACAGCGGTGTGCGGCTTGTGATATTGCATTCGTCTTATCGAAGTCTTATTCATCCGCTTGATAAATTTCTTGAAACGGTTGAGGCTAAAGCAAATGCGCATCAATATAAAGTGATGGTGCTTGTGCCTCAATTTATCCCGAAAAAAAGATGGCATACGATCTTGCATAACCAATCTGCCTTTTTATTAAGATTCCGTCTATTATGGAAACGGGATATTGTGGTCGCCACCCTTCCATATCATTTTAAAAAGTAGCAGCAAGTTGAAACGTTTGATCAAAAGGGTGCGGTGGTATGGAGTAAGAAAAAAGGAGTTTTCTCACATGCCGCAAAGAACCGCAGGAAAAGAAGTAACAGCGCTACTGGAAGAGTGGGGCGTAAAACATATTTATGGAATGCCCGGCGACAGCATAAACGAATTGATTGAAGAGCTTAGGCATGAATCAAGCCAAATACAATTTATACAAACGAGACATGAAGAAGTGGCGGCACTCTCAGCGGCGGCTGATGCCAAACTAACAGGTAAGCTAGGTGTCTGCTTATCCATCGCTGGACCGGGTGCTGTCCACTTATTAAATGGACTATACGATGCAAAAGCAGATGGCGCACCCGTTTTAGCAATTGCAGGGCAGGTTGCATCGAATGAAGTAGGAAGAGACACATTTCAAGAAATCAAATTAGAGCGGATGTTTGACGACGTCGCTGTCTTTAATCAGCAGGTACAAACAGCAGAAGCTCTGCCTGATTTATTGAATCAAGCCATTAAAGCAGCTTATACCCATAAAGGGGTGGCTGTTCTCACCGTATCAGATGACTTATTTTCTCAAAAAATTAAGCGTAAGCCAGTTTATACATCTCCTCTTTATGTTGAGGGAGAGGTACGGCCAAAGAAAGATCAACTGCTAAAGGCAGCACAGCTAATTAACAATGCGAAGAAGCCAGTCATCTTAGCAGGTAAAGGATTACGAAATGCAAAAGAAGAGCTTCTTTTATTTGCAGAAAAGGCTGCTGCACCTATCGTCATCACACTTCCTGCAAAAGGGGTTGTGCCAGACAGGCATCCATACTTTTTAGGAAACCTAGGTCAAATTGGAACGAAGCCAGCTTATGAAGCGATGGAAGAGTGTGATCTCTTAATTATGCTTGGAACTTCCTTTCCATATAGAGACTACTTACCAGAGGACACACCTGCCATTCAACTGGATATTAAACCAGATCAAATCGGTAAAAGATATCCAGTAGACGTAGGAATCGTGAGTGACAGCAAGAGTGGTTTGCAGGAACTGACCTCCTACATTGAATATAAAGAGCAACGTGGTTTCCTTGAAGCTTGTACAGAGCATATGATGAAATGGCGAGAAGAAATGGATAAGGAAAAATCCGTTGCCACATCACCACTTAAACCGCAGCAAGTCATTGCTAGACTAGAAGAAGCAGTTGAAGACGACGCCATTCTTTCTGTTGATGTAGGGAATGTAACCGTATGGATGGCCCGCCATTTCGAAATGAAACAGCAGGATTTCATCATCTCCAGCTGGCTTGCCACAATGGGCTGTGGTTTGCCTGGAGCGATCTCTGCTAAGTTAAATGAACCGAATCGTCAAGCGGTTGCTGTCTGCGGCGATGGTGGCTTCACAATGGTCATGCAAGACTTTGTGACAGCGGTAAAATATAAACTGCCGATCGTTGTTGTGATCTTAAACAACAACAACCTTGGAATGATCGAATATGAACAACAGGTAAAAGGAAACATCAATTATGGTATAGAGCTGGAAGATATTGATTTTGCTAAGTTCGCAGAAGCATGTGGCGGCAAAGGAATCTCCGTGTCATCACATGAAGAACTAGCTCCAGCCTTTGATACAGCCCTTCAATCTGATAAACCCGTCATTATTGATGTTGCTGTCACCAATGAACCGCCGTTACCTGGGAAAATTACGTACACACAAGCAGCTGGTTTTAGTAAGTACTTATTGAAAAAATTCTTCGAAAAAGGCGAGCTGGATATCCCTCCACTCAAGAAAAGTTTAAAACGCTTTTTCTAAACAAAATGTAGTCGGTCCTCTCAAAAGAGGACTGACTTTTTTGTAATGAAAGAAAAAATATTTCAATTATCACTTGTTTTATTTCCTCTAAAAATATATGGAAATTATTTTTGTAACTTAAAGCCTATTTTTCCAATTCGCTGAGAAAGGTAAAATAGACTTTATGATCAATAATGGAGGGAGTGACTTCTTCTGGGCAAGATACTTGATGCAAAAGCACTAACCAGTGCCATGGACACAAGGGCAAAACACTATCAGGAACTCCGCGAACAAATGGTAGATTTAAAAAAGGCATTACAAGGTGTGGCCAACCTCGGTGATGATTTCACTGGGAAAGGAGCCGATAACATTAAAAGCTTTTATAAAGAGCTCGCCGGAAATGTAGACATGTTTATCAGCTTCATTGATAAGCAAAAAGCCTTTCATGAAGGTGTTTCTGGGACACTGGATGATACGAGTTTTGGTGCCGATACCTTTATAGAAGAACACTTTTTAGACAACGCAGTACATATGGGCATCAAAAACGCCAAAAGCATTGTGAAGGATCAAAAAAAGGCACTCAAAACGATTTTTCAAGACATTGATGACCTCATTTCCCTAGAGGTATTTGATAGCCAAACCTTTGATGAAAAAAT
>NZ_SOBQ01000005.1:0-301463 GCF_004364885.1 Bacillus sp. BK450
CCGCAACCAAAATGGTCCGGTAGTTCAGTTGGTTAGAATGCCTGCCTGTCACGCAGGAGGTCGCGGGTTCGAGTCCCGTCCGGACCGCCATTTTTATGACTTGTAAACGAAAACGTATAGTTTCGTTTTTTTTTATGTCTTTTTCTTTCTACAAGTACTCACGATGCAATGAAATGATTTGTATTTGGCTACACTATATGAAAGAATAGATAGATTACTTCAACCCAGCCTGGTTTTTACACACCAGGCTTTCTTTATATCATTTTTGTTGGAACTGAGACTTATATTCGCTACACTAATACTAACTGTGTTTGACCTCATGTCTACTTAACCAATTGATTGCAAGAAGGGGCTGTCTTTTTATGGATGAATTTGATCTTATTCGCCGAATCACACCAAAAGATACATATCAGCGCTCTTTGATCATGGGCATCGGTGATGATGCAAGTGTTTATCAACCTCATTCACATTGTGAAGAGGTCGTTTGTGTTGATACAATGGTGGAGCATGTTCATTTTCGTTTTGACTTTTCAACACCATTTGAAGTTGGCTTTAAAGCACTGGCAGTCAATGTCAGTGACATCGCTGCAATGGGAGGGACCCCAAAATATTATCTTGTTTCAATTGCGATCCCGCCTCATGGTGATGAGACAATTGTTACGGAGCTTTATGAGGGAATGAAAGCGTTGGCTGACTCCTATCATATGGATTTGATTGGTGGAGATACAGTGGCCACCCGCAGTGACTTTGTCATTACCGTGACGGTCATTGGTGAGGTTTCAAAGGGAACAGCTTGTTATCGTCACAGTGCTCAGACTGGAGACGTTGTCTTTGTCACAGGTGAACTCGGTTCATCAGCTGCTGGGTTATCAATCTTAATGAACGAAGCAGCCCCTTCTAAGGCGGTCGATGCTGATTTTTTTCTTAAGCGTCATAAAATGCCTCAGCCTCATATTGCTGCTGGACACATTTGTTCAAGTTTCCCGCGTGTTACCTTGAATGATGTGAGTGATGGATTAGCGAGTGAGTTAAATGAGATAGCCGAAGCGAGCTGTGTGATGATCGAGATAGAAGCTGATAAGCTTCCAATTCATCCGGATTTACAGGTGCTGTGCAAAGACTGGCTTGAATGGGTGTTGTTTGGGGGAGAAGATTTTGTTTTAACTGGTACGATACCAGAATGTGATTGGGAAAGCTTTGAATTGCAATGTCAAAAAGAAGGCATTCAGATCACACGTATTGGACAAGTCAAAGATAATCAAGCAGCCAGTGTTATGTTAAAAGACAATGATCAACAAACAATGTTAATGAAAAAAGGATATAATCATTTTAAGAAATGAGGTGACATCAACGGTGAAATTAACATGGACGACAAAAGGTGCGGATGAGACGAAACGAATTGCCGCTGCATTGGCCAAACTTGTGATGCCAGGCGATGTATTGACATTAGAAGGAGATTTAGGTGCAGGTAAAACCACTTTTTCAAAAGGTTTTGCGGAAGGCTTAGGAATTACCCGTATCGTCAACAGCCCCACCTTTACAATTATTAAAGAATATACCGATGGCAGACTGCCACTATATCATATGGACGTGTACCGCATGGAAGATGCAGAAGAAGAGATCGGACTCGAAGAATATTTTGAGGGTGAAGGTGTATGCTTGGTTGAATGGGCACATCTTATTGAACCTCAACTGCCTTCTTCCTATTTAAAAATTGAAATGCTGAGAACAGAACGTGAAGAAGAACGGCATCTCACGTTTGATGCAAAAGGGGAGCGTTATGAGACCCTTTGTAAGGAGATGAAAGAATTTGACCATACTGGCCATTGATACATCAAACCATACACTAGGAATTGCTCTTGTAAGAGATTTCACTGTAATTGGCGAGAGCATCACGTATTTAAAAAAGAACCATTCCGTCCGAGCGATGCCTACTGTTGAAGCATTGATGAAAGAATGTGGTGTATCACCAAGTGAACTAAGTAAAATCGTTGTGGCAAAAGGACCTGGTTCTTACACTGGCGTCAGAATCGGTGTTACCATCGCAAAAACACTTGCGTGGACGCTGTCTATCCCGATATCAGCTGTTTCGAGTTTAGAAGCTCTTGCGGCAAATGGTCAATATTTTGATGGGTATATTTCACCTCTATTTGATGCGAGAAGAGGACAAGTTTATACCGGACTATATACGTTTGAAAAAGGGTTGATCAAAGAGGTCGAACCAGATCAAAATATCCTGCTCACGGATTGGCTTCATGAACTGAAGCAGACAGGAAAGCCTGTTCTATTTCTTGGACAAGATGTGCATCTTCATGAAGAGAGCATTCGCTCCATTTTAGGAGAAACGGCTGTACTGGCAGAGGGAACATTTCATAACCCAAGACCTTCAGTGCTTGCATTTTTAGGCGCAGATCGTCCTGCTGAAGATGTCCATCAGCTTGTTCCTAACTATATTCGTTTGGCAGAAGCGGAAGTGAAATGGCTTGAAGGACAAAAATAATCTTCACATAGCAGAAATACGACAAATGACAGTAGCGGACATTCCAGAGGTGTATACGATTGAAGTGCATTCGTTTACAGCGCCTTGGAAAAAGGAATCGTTCGTCTATGAGATTCTTCATAACCAATACAGCCATTATTTCCTCATTGAAGAAGATAAGCAGCCTGTTGGATATTGCGGGGTCTGGATTGTCATGGACGATGCACAAATTACGAACATTGCGATTCTCCCTGAGCATAGAGGAAAAGGCTACGGGGAAGCATTGCTTCGATATGTCATGGAATTTTGCAAAGAAAAAAAGACAGATCATCTTTCTTTAGAAGTGCGGGTTTCGAATACACCAGCACAATCCCTCTATGAAAAGCTCGGTTTCAGACCAGCTTCTATTCGAAAGAATTATTATACGGATAATGGAGAAGATGCATTAGTCATGTGGGTGAATATAAATGAGTGAACAAACAGATCGATTCATATTAGGTATAGAAACAAGCTGCGATGAAACAGCTGCGTCCATTGTGAAAAATGGAAAGGAAATCGTGGCAAATGTGGTCGCCTCGCAAATAGACAGTCATAAACGATTTGGCGGAGTTGTACCCGAAATTGCTTCAAGGCATCACGTGGAGCAAGTCACCATCGTATTAGAAGAAGTGATGGCACAGGCGGGTATGAGCTTTAAGGATTTAGATGCCATTGCTGTCACAGAAGGACCTGGCCTCGTCGGTGCCCTGCTGATTGGTGTCAATGCAGCCAAGGCACTGAGCTTTGCCCATCAAATTCCTCTTGTTGGTGTTCATCATATTGCAGGGCATATTTATGCAAACCAGCTTGTTGATGAATTGGAGTTCCCATGTTTAGCTCTTGTTGTCTCCGGCGGACATACTGAGCTTGTTTTAATGAAGGAGCACGGATCTTTTGAGGTCATCGGAGAAACTTTAGATGATGCAGCTGGAGAAGCGTACGATAAAGTGGCCCGGACGATGGGTCTCCCTTACCCAGGCGGACCTCATATTGATCGGTTAGCGCATGAAGGAGAGCCGACAATTAAGCTTCCTCGTGCATGGCTTGAAGAAGGATCCTATCACTTTAGCTTCAGTGGTTTAAAATCAGCTGTGATCAACACCTTACACAATGCGTCACAAAAGGGAGAAACGATTGCCCCAGAGAATCTGGCCGCAAGTTTTCAAGCAAGCGTCATTGAGGTGCTTGTTGGGAAAACATTGAAAGCAGCTGAAGCCTATGGCGTGAAGCAGGTCGTTCTAGCTGGAGGAGTCGCTGCCAATAAAGGACTAAGAAAAGCTTTAACCTCAGCATTTGCGAAGCTGCCAGACGTGAAGGTCATTATTCCGCCATTATCTCTTTGCACAGACAATGCAGCCATGATCGCTGCCGCTGGAACCATTGCATTTGAAAAAGGAATCAGAGGCGATATGGCGATGAATGGGCAGCCAGGGCTGCCGCTAGTCTCATATGAATGAAAACTCCTGTGGATTACAGGGGTTTTTATTTTCTATGAAAGCGATTTATTCACATGTAAACGTTATATATCCACAATTGTTAGAAAATTTTGTTTTAAAATGAAGAGGGTGTGTATAAATATGATCTTTTTTGTGGATATGTGATTAAAACTCTGTGGATAAAGTGGATAAGTCTAATGTATTTAAGAATAATCAAGAAGTTATTGTGGGTATCATTGTGGATAATAAATTTTCTTTGAAAGAAAAAAGAGTACCTTTTAGGGCACTCTTTAAGCTTCTGACAGCTCTTCCCACTCTGCAAAAAGTGATTCCAGCTCTTGATTGAGCGTATCATTTTCTGTTTGAATGGCTTGGACCTTCTCGTGATCTTGAAAAATATCAGGATCACATAGCAGCTGTTCATTTTCACCGAGCTTGTCTTCGACGACAGCAATGCGTTCTTCAATTTCTTCGATTCTGCGCTGCTTTTGTCTTTCTTTCTTTTTCAGTTCCTTTTCTTCCGCATAAGAAAGCTTTGCCTTTTCTACTGGCTGTGCAGCTTGTTTTTTAAGCGGCTCATTTTCTTGAAGTGCTTCCAGCTCTAGTTGTTCATTTTTCTTTTCAAGGTAGTAATCATAATCACCGAGATATTCTCTTGTTCCTGTAGGCGACAGCTCGAATACTTTTGTAGCGAGACGATTGATGAAATAACGATCATGTGAAACAAATAAGATGGTACCTGGATAATCGATCAGTGCATTCTCTAAAATTTCCTTACTATCTAAATCCAAATGGTTTGTAGGCTCATCGAGAATAAGAAAATTGGCTTTTTGGAGCATCAGCTTTGCTAGTGCAAGGCGTGCTTTTTCTCCACCGCTTAATGCATGGACAGGCTTTAAAACGTCATCTCCGGAAAAGAGGAAGTTTCCTAAACATGTCCGAATTTCTTTTTCATTCATATGAGGATAATCATCCCAAAGCTCATTGAGCACTTTTTTCGAGGATGTCAGTTTGGCTTGCTCTTGGTCATAGTAGCCGATCGTGACATGAGATCCAAAAATGATGTCGCCTTTTACTGGTGTTAATGTGTTCGTTAACGTTTTTAAAAGGGTTGATTTCCCGATCCCGTTAGGACCAATGAGTGCCACACTATCCTCGCGTTTAATCTGAAAAGAAAGAGAGGATAGGAGAGGTGTTTTTTCATCATAACGAATATCGAGATCATGCACCTTCAGCACATCATTGCCGCTTTGTCTCGTAATATCAAAATGAAAGTTTGCGGATTTTTCGTCACCTAAAGGCTTATCTAAACGATCCATTCGTTCGAGCTGCTTGCGTCTGCTTTGTGCGCGCTTTGTAGTTGAAGCTCTTGCCAGGTTGCGATCCACGAAATCCTGAAGCTTTGAGATCTCTTCTTGCTGCTTTTCGTATAGTTTCATATCCCGCTCGAGCTGCTCTGCTTTCAGCTCTAGATATTTACTATAGTTCCCTGCAAACTTTTTCATCGAAGTTCTTGAGACTTCATAGACGTGGTTTACGACTTTGTCTAAGAAATAGCGGTCATGGGACACGATGAGAATGGCACCTGTATAATTTTGCAAATACTGCTCCAGCCATGATAAGGTATCAATATCTAAATGGTTGGTCGGCTCATCCAGAATTAAGAGTTCTGGTTTCATTAACAAGAGCTTTCCAAGCGCTAGACGGGTTTTCTGACCGCCGCTTAAGGATTGGACGGTTGTCTCATCTTCAAAATGACTAAAGCCGAGTCCATGAAGAATGGAGCGGACATCTGCTTCATATTGATAGCCGCCTTGATCTTTAAATTCCTGCTGAAGCCTGTCATAGGTTTTCATAAGGGCTTCCAGCTCAGAACCTGTGGAGGAAGCCATTTTCTCCTCAATGGTTCTCATCTCTTGTTCCATTTCTTTTAAATGATCAAAAACCGATAATAATTCGTCTTTTAGCGTACGTGTAGACGTTACATCGGTATGCTGTGCTAAATAGCCGATCGATAGGTCTTTTGGTTTGATGATCTCACCTTGCTCGTAAGACATTTGACCGGCGATGATTTTCAAAAGCGTGGATTTGCCTGCGCCGTTACGACCTACAATGGCAATGCGATCCCTTGCTTTGACTTCCAATTTTATATTCGTTAAAACGGTATCAGCGCCAAACGATTTGGACAGCTGATTCACTTGTAGAATCATCATGTAACTTCACCTCTGCTATAATATGTTAAGTGTAGCTTATCAGCAGTAAACCGGCAAATGTTACATACAATCGCCATATTCAAATGAAAGACAGATAGGAAAAAATAGTGTATCATTTGAGTGAGGGAGCGTTGAAAGATGAGTCAATTTAGCCACTTTAACGAACAGGGAAGAGCAAAGATGGTCGACATTAGTGACAAATCGTCTACAGTGAGAACCGCCGTTGCTGTTTCAAGCGTTCGTATGATAAAAGAAGTGTTTCATAAAATAGAGCAACGTGAAATTGGAAAAGGGGATGTGCTGTCTGTTGCACAGGTTGCTGGCATCATGGCAGCAAAGCAAACATCTACCATCATTCCAATGTGTCATCCGCTTGCACTAAAAGGCGTGGATATCTCCTTTCATTGGGAGGAAGACGGAAATGCGCACATCCTGAACATACAAGTGCAGGTAAAAACAAAAGGAAGTACGGGTGTGGAGATGGAAGCGCTCACTTCTGCTTCAGTATGTGCACTGACCGTTTACGACATGTGCAAAGCGATTGATAAAGGCATGATCATCGGTCCTACCTATCTAATTGAAAAGACAGGCGGGAAAAACGGTGATTTTCACAGAGCATCTGATATTTAAGTTGGAGGACCTTATATGAATATAGATCAGTCAAAAATTCCACAAGCGACAGCCAAACGTTTGCCGCTATACTACCGTTTTTTAAAAAATCTGCATGCATCAGGAAAACAAAGGGTGTCATCAGCAGAGCTTAGTGATGCAGTCAAAGTGGATTCTGCTACCATTCGCCGAGATTTTTCGTACTTTGGTGCACTTGGGAAGAAAGGGTATGGCTATAATGTCGATTATCTCTTGACCTTCTTCAGAAAGACCCTTGACCAAGATGAAATGACCAATGTCATGCTCATCGGTGTCGGGAATTTAGGGACTGCTTTTTTACACTATAATTTCATCAAAAATAATAATACAAAAATTTCAATGGCTTTTGACGTCAATGAGAGTAAAATAGGAAGTGAGATAGGCGGCGTGCCTGTCTATGATTTGGATAAGCTTGAAGAGCATGTTCAAGAGGTAGGAGATATCCCTGTTGCGATTTTGACAGTACCTGCCGTAGCAGCTCAATCCATTACAGATCGATTGATTGCCCTTGGCATTAAAGGGATCCTTAATTTTACGCCGGCCCGATTGAATGTGCCGGAACACATTCGAATTCATCATATAGATTTGGCGGTTGAACTTCAGTCTCTTGTGTATTTCTTAAAGCATTACTCTGTTACGCAGGAGGACTGACGAAAAGGGGTAAAGGGGGTGGAGCAAATGGGTCCAATCGGTCCTGGGAGTTTGATTCTGATTGCGATTGTAGCGCTCATTATTTTTGGGCCGAAAAAGCTTCCTGAATTAGGAAGAGCAGCAGGAGATACATTACGTGAATTCAAAAATGCCACAAAAGGCTTAGCTGATGATCAGGAAGAAAAAAAGAAAAAAGAAGATCAGTAGAATAGGATGAGCTTCATGAATGTCAAAGATATGCCGCTTATGGAGCATATTGTGGAACTGCGAAAACGTTTAGTGATCATTGCGATGTTTTTTGTCGCCTTTATGGTGGCTGGTTTTTTTCTCGCTAAGCCGGTCATTGTGTATTTACAAAATACCGATGAAGCGGCAACACTCACGCTGAACGCATTTAAGCTTACAGATCCACTGTACGTGTTTATGCAGTTCGCATTTGTCATTGCTTTGGTTTTGACGTGTCCCGTTATTTTATATCAGCTGTGGGCGTTTGTGAGTCCAGGCTTATATGAGAAAGAAAGAAAGGTGACACTTGCTTACATTCCGATTGCACTGCTTTTATTTTTGAGCGGTGTGGCTTTCTCTTATTTTATTTTGTTTCCGTTTGTCGTCGACTTTATGATGCGAATGTCGAATGATTTAAATGTAGAGCAAGTCATTGGGATTCATGAGTATTTTACATTTCTGATGCAGTTAACACTTCCATTTGGCTTTTTGTTTCAGATGCCCGTCGTGTTGATGTTTCTCACAAGACTTGGCATCATCACACCGATGTTTTTATCAAAAATACGGAAGTATGCCTATTTTGTCCTCCTTGTCATTGCCGCACTCATTACACCGCCAGAGCTTGTTTCTCACCTCATGGTCACCTTGCCAATGCTCGTTTTATACGAAGTGAGCATTATCATTTCAAGAGTGACCTACCGCAAAATGCAGCAAACAGAGGAGAAAGAAAGTCATTATGTCTCATAAAAAAGCATCATGATCCAATGAGGATCACGATGCTTTTTCTATTGCGTAAGAAATTGATTGATCGCATGAAAGAGGTGCTCATAATAGGCGGGCTCATGCTGGACAAAATCATGAACACCCACTTCGATGCTTTCCTCACGTCGTTCTTCGTTTGCATCAACTTGAAAGCCCTTGATTCGAATTCTTTCACATGTTCCTGTTAACAGCTGCTGTGCATCAAGCAGCTTGGCTCTGTACAGACCAGCGACTTCTTCTTTCTGTAGATAAACTTCCATGTGCTCTTCTTGATTCATATAAAGGTACACATGGCAGAACTCACGGTCGATGAACGAAGGCATATGGATTTCATCCTGTATGAGACCTGCAAAGGTGAGGTCCTCAAAAGGGATAGAAAGACCAAGTTCTTCCTCTACCTCTCTCAAGCCATCAGAAGGCTGTTCATCTGCGAGAAGATGGCCCGCTGCGGTGATATCAAACATAGAAGGAAAATCCTTTTTTGCGGGACTTCTTAGCTGAAAATAGAGATATACGGTGCCATGCTCTTTTTTAAGAAGCCAAAAATGAAATGTTTCATGCCAAAGACCTTGGGAGTGGACATCTGAACGAGCGGCAGTTCCAATCGTTTCATGTTGATCATTGAAGATGCGAAGTTTTTCATGTTCCATGAAGACACGTCCTCCATAAAAAAACCATTTTCCAAACGCGGAAAATGGTTTTTGATTTATTTTTGCTGCTGTTTTTTGAGTTTGACAGAGAAGGCAAACATTTTAAGCGCGATATTGATATTATAGGCCGCAAACACCATCAGCAAAATGCTGTAAAATGACCACATGTCACCTGGGTTTTGAATGGCCATATAGGTGAAAGCGACACCTACGGCAAAATAAATGATGCCCCATACGACTGGGTTTCTCATGAGAAAAAGCCTCCAATAATCATTTGCATGGTTTGAGATTGTTCTTCAATCATTTTTTTCACTGGCTCAATCTGCACAAGAACGACAAGTGAATTCATCAGCATATGAGCGCCGATTGGAACAATGATTCGTTTTGTTTTCGCATATAAAAAGGCAAAGGTAAAGCCCATTGCGGTATAGAGCAAGATATGAGCAAAATCAGTGTGGACAGCGGCGAAAACCACTGAGCTGACAAGTGCCCCAATGAAGAAATTCGTTTTTTCATAAATGACTCCAAAAATGATTTTTCGGAAAATAATTTCTTCAAGTATTGGTCCAATCAGGGCGATGACAATGACAAGCCAAGGAACGGCATCCATAATGGATAAAATGGCTTGCGTATTTTCTGATTCACGGCCAATGCCGAATGCATATTGTTCAATCGCCCCCGCAATCGATTGTGCAAAGAGAGAAAGAAAGAAACCGCCAATGATCCATGCGATAGCAGAACCGATTGAAACTGGCGCTTCATTTCGCAGTGAAGCTTTTGGGACGGTTCGAAGGATGAGCAGAATAATGATCAATCCGATACAAAAACTGATGATTGTCCACGTTCCTGATAATTTTGAAAGCTCTGTTTGAGTCATCGGTGATTGAATGAATCCCAGCCATTTCATAATGAGCACATAAGGAAACGCAGAAACCTGCACCAATATATACGTTAAGATGATGTACCAATATTGTTTTTTCAAGTAACGAAAACCCCTTTACTAAAAGAACTAGATTTATTGTAACACAAGTCTCCTTTTTCGATGAAAAGGAAAGAATCTGAGACCAAAAAAGATCGTGAAAGCGTAAAAATTTTTAAAGGTTTTCACTTGAAATTGCAGAAGACATTCTTTATTATAATAAATGTGTTAGCACTCGCTGGTGATGAGTGCTAAAAAAGACTACATATAAAAATTGAGGAGGTTGTTTCTTATGTTAAAGCCATTAGGCGATCGCGTAATCATTGAACTCGTTGAATCTGAGGAAAAAACCGCTAGCGGTATTGTGTTACCGGATTCTGCAAAAGAAAAACCGCAAGAAGGTAAAATTGTTGCAGCAGGTTCAGGGCGTGTACTTGAAAGTGGTGAGCGCGTTGCGTTAGAAGTAAGCACAGGCGACCGCATTATCTTCTCAAAATATGCAGGCACTGAAGTGAAATATGAAGGCAAAGAATATTTAATCCTTCGTGAGAGCGACATTTTAGCTGTTATTGGTTAATCACATAAAAAACATTGAGATAAATTTTTAAAAAGACTGAGGAGGTTTCGTTATTATGGCAAAAGATATTAAGTTCAGTGAAGAAGCACGTCGTGCGATGTTACGCGGTGTAGATGCACTTGCAGATGCTGTAAAAGTAACTTTAGGACCTAAAGGACGTAACGTGGTTCTTGAGAAAAAATTCGGTTCTCCACTTATCACAAATGATGGTGTAACGATCGCAAAAGAAATCGAATTAGAAGATGCATTTGAAAACATGGGTGCAAAACTTGTGGCTGAAGTTGCAAGCAAAACAAACGACGTAGCTGGTGACGGTACTACGACTGCAACAGTTCTAGCTCAAGCGATGATCCGTGAAGGTCTGAAAAACGTAACAGCTGGTGCAAACCCTGTTGGCGTTCGTAAAGGGATCGAAGAAGCAGTGAAAGTAGCACTTGAAGGCTTGCACGAGATTTCTAAACCAATCGAAGGCAAAGAATCAATTGCTCAAGTTGCGGCTATTTCTGCAGCAGACGAAGAAGTCGGCAGCCTAATCGCAGAAGCAATGGAACGCGTAGGTAACGACGGAGTTATCACAATTGAAGAATCTAAAGGATTCACAACTGAGCTAGAAGTGGTTGAAGGTATGCAATTTGACCGCGGATATGCTTCACCATACATGGTGACCGATTCTGATAAGATGGAAGCGGTTCTTGAAAATCCTTACATCTTAATCACTGATAAAAAAATCACAAACATTCAAGAAATCCTTCCTGTACTTGAGCAAGTTGTACAACAAGGAAAACCATTATTGCTTATTGCTGAAGATGTAGAAGGCGAAGCACTTGCAACTCTTGTTGTGAACAAACTTCGTGGTACATTCAACGCAGTAGCAGTAAAAGCTCCTGGATTCGGTGATCGTCGTAAAGCAATGCTTGAAGACATCTCTGTTCTAACTGGCGGAGAATTGATCACAGAAGACCTAGGACTTGACCTGAAATCAACTGAAATCGGTCAGCTTGGCCGTGCGTCTAAAGTCGTTGTGACAAAAGAAAACACAACAATCGTAGAGGGCTCAGGAGATTCTGCTCAAATCGCAGCACGTGTGAACCAAATCCGTGCTCAAGTAGAAGAAACAACTTCTGAATTCGATAAAGAAAAATTACAAGAACGTCTTGCAAAACTAGCTGGCGGCGTCGCTGTCATCAAAGTTGGTGCTGCAACTGAAACAGAACTAAAAGAGCGTAAACTACGCATCGAGGATGCACTGAACTCAACTCGTGCAGCAGTTGAAGAAGGTATCGTATCCGGTGGTGGTACAGCACTTGTGAATGTATACAACAAAGTCGCTTCAATCGAAGCAGATGGTGACGTTCAAACAGGTGTAAACATCGTTCTACGTTCTCTTGAAGAGCCAATTCGTCAAATCGCTCACAACGCTGGTCTTGAAGGATCCGTTATCGTTGAGCGCTTGAAAAACGAAGAAATTGGCGTAGGCTTCAACGCAGCAACAAACGAATGGGTAAACATGATCGAAAAAGGAATCGTTGACCCAACAAAAGTAACTCGCTCTGCACTTCAAAACGCAGCTTCTGTAGCAGCAATGCTTCTAACAACTGAAGCAGTCGTAGCTGACAAACCAGAAGAAGGCGGCTCAGGCGGCGGAATGCCAGATATGGGCGGAATGGGTGGAATGGGCGGAATGATGTAACACCCTCGAAAACCCCTTGAAATATAGGGGTTTTTGTTATGTCTTCATGATTTTGGTCACATGCAATAAAAAGTATCAGGGATGATGAATTGAAACCCTTACTGTTTCTCAATCGTTAAAATATGATCAAGTGATTTCATGGGTCTTTACCGATATGGTATTTTAAAAAGAAAGCGGTGATCATATGGGCTTCACTACGTGGGTGGCGATTATTGTTGCACTGGCTGTCGTGTTTGGATTGTTTGGATCGAAGAAGCGTGATAAATAAGGAAAGAGTTGAAAACCCACTTCCAATTAAGGAGTGGGTTTTTGTTGCAAATACAACTTTTATCAGTTATATTAGCTATAATTAATTGTTGTAAATACAATAAAAGGAGTTGGAATACATGAAAGAAATATTGCGGGAGATCGGTGTGATAGCTCGCGCGCTTGATTCCATAAGTAATATTGAATTTAAAGAGTACGATTTAACGAAGGGGCAGTATTTGTATCTTGTGCGTATTTGTGAGGAGCCTGGTATCATTCAGGAAAAGCTGGCGGAAATGATTAAAGTGGATCGAACTACGGCGGCTCGGGCTATCAAAAAATTAGAACTGAATGGGTTTATTGAGAAAAAAGATGATCGTGTGAATAAAAAAATCAAAAAGCTGTTTCCCACTGAAAAAGGGGAAGCAGTCTACCCAATGATTAAACGAGAACATGATTATTCGAATCAAGTGGCGCTGGATGGGTTTTCTAAGGAAGAAGCGGAACAGATTTATGAGTATCTTCTCAGGGTGCGAAAGAATATAGAAAAGGACTGGGAAGGTGTGAAAAAAGGGATAAAGAGAGACTATTAATTAATAAGGAGGGACGACTTTATGACCGTCACTTTCATTCGGTGCAATGAACAACATGTAAAGGAGCTTCAGAAAATTGGAACCGATACATTTAAAGAAACCTTTCTGGATCAAAACAAAGTAGAACATATCGAAGCGTACGTGAAGACAGCTTTTCACCTAAACCAGCTGTTAAAGGAATTACAGCACCCTTCTTCACAGTTTTATTTTGTTCAAGTGAATGGGGAAGTAGCTGGTTATTTGAAGATCAATATGGATGATGCCCAATCAGAAGAGATGGGGAGTGACGCGTTAGAGATTGAAAGAATTTATATTAAGCAGTCCTTTCAAAAGCAAGGATTAGGCAGATATTTAATCGATCAAGCCATTGAAATTGCGAAAAATCATCATAAACTGGATGTTTGGCTTGGGGTGTGGGAGCACAATAGAGCGGCCATCGCTTTCTATCAAAAGCTTGGGTTTGTTCGAACAGGGGTGCACGCCTTTCTCATGGGGGACGAAGAGCAAATGGATTTCATTATGACCAAAACATTGAGCTGATCAAAAAGGAGGAAGGGTACATGCATATCCCATCATTTTTTCGAGTGAAAGATATGGAGAAAATCAAATCATTTATTCAATCTCATTCATTTGCTACAGTTGTGACAACAATGAATGAAAAGCCCATTGCGACACATATTCCAGTGAGTTTTCATCAAGTTGGAGACTCGTATGTGATCTCAGGGCATATGGCGATTGGGAATCCTCAGTGGAAAACGTTTGAAGAGAGCGAGAAGACGCTCGTCATTTTTCAAGGGCCACATGCCTACATATCTTCTTCATGGTATGAAAAAGAAGCAGTACCAACATGGAATTACCAGGCTGTTCATGTTTATGGAAAGGCGGAACTGCTTGAAAAATCGGAACTGGTTAAGGAATTAACCACAATGCTGGAGACATACGAAAGTCACAGAGAACAGCCGGTGCTATGGGATACGTTGTCTGAGGAACTGTTAGAGAAGCAAATGAAAGGCATTGTAGGCTTTAAGATCATCATTGATGAAGTTCAGGCTGCTTTCAAATTAAGCCAAAATCGCCACGAAAGGGATTATATCCGCATCATTGAACAGCTGGAAGCAGAGGGTGAAGTGGAAATGGCTGAGGCGATGAAAGAAAGATTATAGGAAGTATGAGAAAAAGCACTCTTATGATCAAGAGTGTTTTTTGTTTGAGAGATATGAGATATCTTGGCTTATAAAGTCACATTTTCTTTAAAATTACATAAAAAAATCCACTATTTCCATAAAAGATCAGATCAATTCCTTATAATAAAGGTATCTGAGAATGGGGAGTGAGTCGAGATGGACCAAAACTTGCTGCAAATGAATCAAGTAAGATCAGAGGACGAATTAACGGTTGTGAATATTTCTTCTACAGAGATTGGTGCGCTATCAAAAGAAACAGCGGAGCGGATTTTACAAGCGAAGGATACGGATTATATTCATCAGCTGATGTATGTTCCGATTGAAAAGAAAGAAGATTTGAATTGGTTGATTCAAAGTGTCGGAGAGGCGTTAGACGATGAGGATGAAGATGACGCTGCACTTGAATTCGCTGATTTGCTCTATTTCTTTGTCATTCCGTTATATGAGGAGTATATAATGAGAGATCATCATTTGTATGAGTATTTAGAGGATTTGCTGGTACGTTTAGCATCAAGGGCTCACTCAGATATTCACGCACTGGTCGATGTTATGAGAGACGATTTAACCGAGATGAACATTAAAAAAAGCTTGTAGATTGCTTCTCTACAAGCTTTTTTAGTTATAAAAAAATTCATCAAACAGTTATTGGGCTCTTTCCCAAGTAATTTTTGTTTCATTTGTTTTTTTCGTTCCCTTTGCCAGCATCTTGCCGTTTTCTTGTTTCACGGTGATGTTTAGGTCATAAAAGGAATAGAGGGCACCGAGGCTGTCATTTTCCGGTTTATGCAGATTGTTTTCTTTTTCAGTTGATGCTCCAATGGCCAGCGTTTTTGCAAAGTTTAAACCGATGACTTCAGCATAATCACTATTGGTATCAGAAGAAGCTGTTACGTTTAAAGAAATGATTTTTTTCTTTTGATCCACGGTGATGTCAGTGTCTTTGATGAGTTTAGACTGCTCCATCACTTCTTTCGTTTCCTTTTGAATGCGTTCATTAATCGTTGGAAGTGCCTTAGATTCTGGTTTTTGTTCTTTTGTCGTATTTGAGCAAGCTGCTAGAATGGAGAGACTTGCAACTAGACTCATGAAAACAAGTAGACTTTTTTTCACGTTCGTTCTCCTTTTTTCGTCGAATGTTGTATGTTTATGTTACCACGAATCTTTGTTTTGATTAAAAGAGAAGTGTTGATAAGCTGTGAACAATAAAAAGCACCCAATGGAGGGTGCTTTTTTCTTATTGTGCTGAAAGGCTTGTACTTAATGGGATAGAAGAAATGACGGTGAATTTAGGAGCTGCGGCACCGGATTCTAAATTTTTACGTAAAAGTGACGATTTGATTGACCCGTCCCAATTTTTATAGACACTTCCTGATGTATTTGCACGAAGCTGTACATTCGAAAAGATTGCTTGTGAATAGCTGTTTGTTCCATTATCCTGTACGCCATGTACCATTTTGACAACATCAAGGTTTTTCAGACGGCTAGGGTTGTAAACAGGCTGCTTATAGCGCAATTTCCCATTGACATATAGTGACACCGTGCCATCACCATTGTTGATGAGCTTTAAGTTGATACGTGCGCCATCTTTAATACTTGTATCGTATTCGCTGTTCCAGTATTTACTGCCGCCTTGTGAGCCGCTGCCCAGAAAAACTTTATAGCCAGAAGACGTTTTTGAAATACCGCTCTCTACAACAGCAGAGCCGAGACCGAGATACCAGTCCGCATAGCCGTTTTTAATGGTGGCTGTTTTCGGCAGGACAATATCAGCAGAGATACCTGACCATTTGGCTTCATCTGTTTGCGTCACAATAGCGCCGTGACGAGGACTAGCCGCTGAGGCAGGAAGACTTGAAAACATCAAAACGAAGGCCAAACTTACAATCAAAACGGTGAAACACTTTTTCATGAAAATTCCCCCTTAAATTTGATTCACTTTTATTATATAAAATGAAAGAGGGGGGCTGCTTACAATGTTCTGACTGTTTATGGTAGTATTTATGAACTTTATCGGTCATAAAGTGGTCAACTTGTATTTGAATTGTAATGTGTCTGTAAAATAACTGGGTTCATCTTCATGTATAATGAGTGCAGAAACCAAAAACGGAGGATTTCTTAATGAATAAAAAGCTTATCACGACAATCGTAACAGTAGCTAGTTTATTTTTAGCATTCAGTTTCTCACATGGAGCAAGTGCAAAAAAAGTAAGCGGCAATATTACTTGGTATAATGGTGTCGGCAAAAAAGGCGCAGATGGAAAAAAACTCGGTCATTGGGATGCAGCAACTAAAATGGGCTTTGACGTACCGAAAAAAGGTACAAAACTAAGAGTGACAACAAAAGCGAAACCACATAAAGTGATTACAGTATATAAATATGATGTAGGCAGAATGCCAAATGCTGTATTAGACGTAAGTCCAAAAGCATTCAAAGCACTTGGGTATAAAACAAGTAAAGGTGTCGTAAAAGGGCATTACACTTATTAATACATAGGCATGCAAAGAAGCGGGAAAAGTTCATTTTCTGGCTTCTTTTCTTGTAGAGAGGGTCTGAAAGGCAATGAAAAAATCAACATGGTGGATCATCACAGTTATTGGCATCGCAGTGATTGCGGCAGTTATTTTCTTCATGATGAAGCCTGGGCAAGAGGCAAAACATGCAGGGAAAGTCAAAACAAACCAAGATGCAAAAGACGAATTGCTCGTTTCATTTACAGATCAAAAGTTAAACAATACTTATTACTTGCACGATCGGGCGCTTCATACGGAGAAACTGACAGCATATCCTTCGATTGCTTATGATTCTACGAAACAGGTTTTATATTACACGTATACGGATGAAGATACGCAAAAGGTGAGTATTCGGGAATTAAATGTGAAATCTGACGAAGAAAAAACACTGTTTACGAGTGATGATTCTATCGACAGTATGAGGCTGTCTGGTGACGGAAAGAAGTTATTTCTAAGGTATAACAAGGATTCTGGAGAGCAATTTTATGTCGCATCTTTTGATTTGAAAACACACAAAATGAAAGAGCTGTATCCGGGAAAAAGCAAGGATGATACGGTGAGTTCTTTTGCATATGATCCGACTTCGAATGATTTGGCGATCCAACATTATTCTTTAAAAGAAGATTATCAAAAAACCGATGAAGCAAATGAAAAGGGCAGAGATCCTGAACCAACAACCATGAAAATCACCCTTCAAACAGGTGAGAAGGGGAAACGCATTGCACGTATCTCACAAACGATCAATGATATTTCATTTTCTCCAGATCATAAGAAATTGATTTATACAGAAGTAAAGGTTCGTAAAGAAAAAGAAATATCCTCGATTAAGTTGCTTGATGTAGAAACAGGAAAAACGACGACACTCGTTAAAAACAGCCAGGATGTTCATATTTTAAGTGCTGCACAGCCGCAATTTTCTACGGACGGGTCGTCTGTTTATTTCTTAGGTGTTGCAAAAGACGCAGAAGAATTAAAGGATGACACCGGACGAAAGGCGAAAGTAAGAACGATTTTTGAATACAATATGAAGAAGAAAACAGTGGAAGCCGCTTGGGAGAAGGATGGCGGAATCGTTAATAATTTCACTGTCAATCGATAAAGGAAACGTTCAGTTATTTATATAACTGGACGTTTTTTTATTTTGTCACTTGATATGCTGGAGAAATGGTGGATTTATAGAAGGAAAATCAGTTTTTATGCAGGGATACGAGTGCTATTTTCGTATTTTGCTTATGTGACAGAGGAAAAGAAAAAGAGTAATATGAGTGAACATAAAAAAACGAGAGGACTGATGACATCTCGTTTTCTCTGTTTTATTTGTTTTCATCTAATAAGTTTTGAAAGATAAACAGGGCATTAATGGAGTGAGGGAAGCCAGCAACCTTTGTACAGTGTTTAATAATCTCCATAATCTCTATAACAGAAAGTCCGATATGTAATGCTTGTTCAAAATGAGTCTTTAAGTCTTCATCACAATTGCCTTTTGTGATGAGGGAAGATAATGTGCTGATGGCCTTTTGTTTTTCATCTAATATGAAGTGATTGAATTCTTTTTGTTCACTGAGTTCAATGGTTAGTTGTTCAATGTTTGACCGAATGCTCTCGTTTTCATAAATTGAAAGCTTCTCTCTGTTACCTGCCGCTGTTTCTTGTTTGACCTGGCAAGTCTCTTTTTCTTCATTCAAATTGAACTCCTCCGTTTTTTATCGCAATTTTCCATTTGTTCGTTCATTATGGCTTATGTGCCTTTTGATAGATGTAATGGGTATATAGTAGTATTATCGGTTGCTGCGTCAACTTTTTAAGTATGGAACGCTCTTCAAAGGAATGATTCATGCGATTTATTTTTCCATTTTGAAATGGATCATAAAAGGGCTAATGACTGGATGTCCGTTAGCCCCTTTGTAATCAGCAGTTTCATAAGTTCTACGCATTTAGTGGAAGAGTGGTTTCATTTTTACTGAATGATATCCATCGGCCTCATCATGTCATAATCTTCATGCTCTAAAATATGACAATGCCACACATACCGGCCGCTGTATGGAACAAATCGAGCAACGATCCGAATGACTTCACCTGCATGCGCCTGAATGGTGTCCTTGTAGCCTTGTTCATGTAAAGGAGGCGCTTCGTTTGGTCCGGTATACACGATTTCTCCTGTCGATTGATAGACTTCTGTATCAAATGGTCTTCTGTCTAAAACCCTAAATTGAACAAGGTGCAAATGAATAGGGTGTGTCCCTCTGGTTGGATTGACGATAGACCATACCTCTAGACTGCCAAGACGAGGATTTTCAGTGACAGGGTCATTCCAAAATTGGTTATCGAGCAATAGGATAGGGCGGCCGTATTTATCCTGTGTGCCGGTAAGTGTGAGTGTACGCTCTCTATCAGCTCGACTTGGCCGAAGCGGCGGCAGCGGTTTGAAAATCGGACGTAATGTTTTAGGTACTCTCCCTTTTAGCGGACGTGTGACTTTGAATTGCATAATGTTCGCATCTGTTTCAGGGTTCACATCCTGTCCGCAGCCGGCTGTATTTTTGAGAGTGATCGTTTTGTTTTCGTAAGCTGAAAAGTCGATGATGACATCGAAACGTTCAGCAGGCGCGATGCTAAAGGATTGATGGCGAACGGGTCTTGGCAAAAAGCCCCCATCGGAACCAATTTGCAAGATTGTAGCGTCGTTATCTAGATGCAGCTCGTAAGTTCTAGTATTGGACGCATTTAAAATGCGAAAACGGTATTTTCGCGGCTCTACTTCTAAATATGGCCATACTTTTCCATTGACTAAGATCGTTTCTCCACAAAAAAAGGGCACGATGGATGGGTCTGGTATGTCACTGTCCTCTGGCGTATCGTTTGGTCTGCTAGGATAAAACAGTGAGCCATCCTCCTGAAACGTCCGGTCCATAATCATTAAAGGAATGTCATAGTCATCTTTCGGAAGCTCTAAAGACTTTTCAAATGCATCTGAGATCAAATAAAACCCAGCTAAACCGGCGTACACATTTAGTCGTGTCAATGCCATCGCATGATCGTGATACCATAATGTGCAGGCTTGCTGATGATTTGGGTAGACGTAAGTCTCTCTTTCAAAAAAAGGGCCGGTTGCTTCATAATCCCGTGAAAACCAGGCCTCTGGGTAGCCGTCACTGCTTGCTGGTGTGACGCCGCCGTGCAGATGAACGACTGTTTTGACCTCTGGTTCATCGTGTTGCCCATGGTGAATAGTGTGATCGACAGGCAGAAAATGTTTCAATGGCAATTTGTTCATCCATTTCACTTTGACCTTTTCATTTCGATTGGCTTTAATGGTTGGACCAGGCAAGCTGCCATTATAGGTCCATAGCTTGGTTGGGGGCAGGTCTCTATGAACTTTTAAGAATACCTCCTCCATAGCAATTTCATAATACGTTTGTCTTGGGTTCTTTTTGACGGGCTTCGCGACTTCTGGAATTGGAAGCTCGTCAACAAATTTTTCTAGGTTCATGTTGACTAATCCTCACTTAAATTCAATTTGATACAGTATAAGTGCGGACATCCAAATAGGTGAATAAAATAAAAAAACCCGCTTTTCAGTGGGAGAATTACGGGTGTTTATTTTCAAGCGCCGCATTTGCAGGCACTTTTTTATTCGGTTTAAAGATGAAATAAGCAGCCAGTACGCCAAAGGTAATGATACTCGTCAAAATGAGCTGTGGCCGCATGGATTCGATAAACAGCATCGATGCCAAGATGGCGCAAATGACCAAAATGGTAAAGTACGTGAGGTATGGGAACAGCCACATTTTGATTTTGAGCTGTTCTGGATTTTCTTTTTCGATTTTGCGTCGCATTCTTAATTGTGAAACGGCAATGACCAAGTAAACAAGAAGAGCAATGGCACCAGATGCGTTGACTAAGAACAAAAAGATGGTTTCAGGATAAAAGTAGTTCATCATGACGGCAATGTAGGAAAAGAAGGTACCTGCGACTGTAGCCGCTACAGGAACACCACGTTTGCTGATTTTCATAAAGCGTTTCGGCGCTTCGCCTCTTTCTGCTAATGAATAAAGCATTCTGGACGTTGTGTACAAACCGGAGTTTAAACAAGATAGAACAGCTGTTAAGACAATGACGTTCATGACTTGAGCGGCTGATGGAACACCAATGTATTCTAATACCGCAACGAACGGGCTTGTTAAAATACTTGCGGAATTCCAAGGAAGCAAGGTGACAACGACAGCAATTGATCCGACATAGAATACGATAATACGCCATACAACAGAGCGGGTGGCTGTCGTCACAGATTTGACTGGGTCTGCTGATTCACCGGCCGCTATGGCCACAATCTCCGTTCCCATGAAGGAAAAGATGACGACGACGATTCCGAGTAACACAGAGCTGAATCCATTTGGAAGAAAACCGCCGTTCCCTGTTAGATTGGCAAGACCTGAAGTATGATTACCGCCAAAACCAAAGATAAATGCAAAACCAATGAGTAGAAAGAGAATGATGCTGACGACTTTAATCAATGAAAACCAATATTCAAATTCGCCAAAAGATTTAACAGAAAAGATATTTGTTAATGTTAAGAGGATTGTGAGGATAAGACTTGTGAGCCAAACAGGTGCATCTCCATACCAATATTGAATAATGGCAGCACCGGCAATGGCCTCGATGGCGATGACGATCACCCAGAAGAACCAGTAAAGCCAGCCGATTGTAAAACCGGCCCATGGACCGATGGCATCGCTCGCATATTGTGAGAAAGAACCGCTTGTCGGATAGGCACATGCCATTTCTCCAAGCATTCTCATAATAAAGATCACCAGAAGTCCGGCAAAAGAATAGGAAAGAATGGATCCAGGCCCTGCAGAATGAATGACAGCGCCACTACCAACAAATAGCCCTGCCCCAATGACCCCAGCAATGGAGATCATCGAAATATGTCTTGTTTTAAGGTTTTTTTGAAGACCGTTTGTCATGTTGGACATTTCTTTACCTCCAAACATTTCTCATGAATAGAGAATTTTTTTTTAGAATATTTTAAATTTTATCATACTGAATTGTCATTCAGCATTGGACAGGTTATCAAACTGACATTTCAAACCTCTTAACATGATGTTAAAAAGTAGAAAGGATTTGAGAGATTATGTTCCCTCTTTTCCCTCTGTTTATTTTTAAAATAGCATAAAAAAGGAAGGAGGGAAGTTGTGTCTCAAAATAAAATTATTCTGATAATTTACCAGAGAAGAGTGATTTGACGATATGTCCATTTCGAAGAGAATTGGAAAAAGGTTGATGGGAGTAGGTCTTGAGGTCATTTGACCTTGTAAAAATAAGTTTACTTAGGTCAACACATTTCTATATATCCTATTTTGCTGACATAAGCGAATCATGTTGCTGTAGACCCACACGGGCTTTGCTTTGTAAGATAAATAATAGAAAAGTGATGTGTGAGGAGGCGCGGTTCAACATGGAGCGCTATAACGAATTAAGACAAGGTGAAACAGGTGCTTGGGTCAGCATCATTGCCTATGTGATCTTATCTGCGGTCAAACTCATTATTGGGTATGTGTTTCATTCAGAGGCTCTTTCAGCAGATGGATTGAATAACACGACGGATATTATTGCATCCCTTGCTGTGTTGATTGGGCTGCGTATTTCTCAAAAGCCGCCTGATGAAGATCATCCGTATGGTCATTTTAGAGCGGAAAATATTGCGTCTCTTGTGGCTTCCTTTATCATGATGCTTGTTGGACTTCAGGTTTTGCTGAGTGCAGGCCAGTCGCTCTTCTCATCTGAGCATCAAACGCCGGATATGATCGCGGCTTGGACGGCAGCAGGAAGTGCTGTTGTAATGTACGGTGTGTATATTTATAACCGCAATCTGTCCAAACGAATTAATAGCCAGGCTCTCCATGCGGCAGCTGCTGATAATAAATCAGATGCGTATGTAAGTATTGGAACATTTGTAGGAATCATGGCCTCTCAATTTCAGCTGGCATGGATTGATACGCTAGCAGCCTTTGTCATTGGCTTAATTATTTGTAAAACTGCGTGGGAGATTTTCAGAGATGCCTCTCATTCGTTAACAGACGGTTTTCATATCAAAGATATGTCTAAATACAAAGAGACCATAGAAGCAACACCAGGAGTAGGCGATTTAAAGGATATAAAAGCGCGTTATCTTGGAAGTACAGTCCATGTGGATGTAGTGGTTGAGGTCGAGCCTAACTTGAACATAGCAGAAAGCCATGATATTGCAGATGAAATTGAACGAAGAATGAAGCAGGAGCATGATATTTTACACTCTCATGTTCATATGGAGCCAGCAAGTAAGTCAAAAGAAGAGAAGAAGTCTTTCCCATCGTGAGAAGGCTTCTTTTTTATACGTGCTGATGTTATATGCAAATGCGCGTTGTATGGTAAAGTTAGACTATATGAAATTTGACAGAAACGTGATAGGAGGATCAGGATGGCATTTGATGAACCGATGCATTCAGATTTACAAAAAATCGTAGATAACATCAATAAAGTCATGGTTGGGAAAAAAGACATTGCGATATTAAGCCTTGTAGCGATTTTGGCGAAGGGACATGTGCTGCTCGAGGATGTGCCTGGTGTAGGGAAGACGATGATGGTTCGTGCTTTGGCAAAATCCATTGGCTGTGAGTTTAAGAGAATCCAATTCACTCCTGACCTTTTGCCTTCAGATGTAACAGGCGTGTCGATTTACAATAAAAAGACGAATGAATTTGAATTTAGGCAAGGACCGATCATGGGGCAGATTATTTTAGCTGATGAGATCAACCGGACTTCTCCTAAAACACAATCAGCATTGCTTGAAGCGATGGAGGAAGGCAGTGTCACAGTGGACGGAGAAACGATGCCGCTTGCGGATCCTTTTTTCGTCATGGCGACACAAAACCCAGTGGAATATGAAGGGACTTATCCGCTGCCAGAAGCGCAAATGGACCGGTTTTTATTCAAACTGCAGATGGGATATCCGACCATGCTCGAGGAGCTGGAGGTGCTCAACTTGCAGGAGAAGCAATCCCCGATTGATACGCTCCAAGCTGTCATGACAAAGGAACATATCCATGCGTTGCAGCAGGCTGTTCAGACCATTCATGTGGATGCATCCATTAAAGAATATATTGTTGAAATTGCTCAAGCGACGCGTAAACACCCATCTGTTTATCTAGGTGTGAGTCCAAGGGGATCGATCGCCTTGATGAAAGCGGCACAGGCGTATGCACTTTTGAATCAGCGCGATTATGTGATTCCTGATGATGTACAGTATTTGGCGACTTATACATTACCGCATCGTATGATTTTGACATCAGAAGCGACATATGAAGGGAAGAAGGCGGAGACACTGCTGCGGCAAATGCTTGAGCAAATTGGCGTGCCAGTTCAAAAGTCGATGACTCAATGAAGTCACGTCATCGTGTAGCAATTTCATTATGGTTAAGGGTGATGATGCTCATCATTCTCACTGCGGCAGCCTTTTGTTATGCCATGTTTCAGGGAGGGTTTGTGAGTTGGTTCCTTTTTTATGCATTTTTACCATATGCTTTGTATGCATTGCTGTTTGCACTTATTCCGCTTCGCGCGACAGCCAAGAGGACAATACAGCAAACAAGCTTAAAGGCGGGGGATGTGCTGTCCGTTGACCTTGAAATCAAGCGGACCCATCCATTTCCGTACGTTTACGTCATGATAGAGGATGCTCCGCCAGAGACCTTTCACTTACAGGAACAGATTGAAATGAAGCAAATGCTTTTTCCTTGGTTTCGGAAAACTTGGCGATTTTCCTATCAATTGAATGATGTCATGCGAGGAGAGCATCATTTGACAGCGGTTAGAATCAAAACGGGTGATATGTTTGGGTTTGTTGAAAAAGAAATCATCATTCCGCTAGAGAAAAAACTGCTTGTCTACCCAAAAGTGCTGGATATCCCTGTAGAGCCTGCTGAGTCACTGAGTGAAAATGGAGGCAAAGCGGTTCACTCGTGGTTAAATGAACCGACCCATGTGACAACAGGCATACGAGAATACCAGCAAGGAGACCGTTTTGCTTGGGTAGATTGGAAGACGACGGCCAGAAGAGGCCAGCTGATGACGAAGGAATTTGAACAGAATCAAGCAAAGGACCTTGTCGTGTTTGCTGATTTTACTGATCAAGCTGTTTTTGAAACAGTTGTCTCTATTACATTCTCTGTTCTTCAAACGGCTGTGAAAAAAGGAGTGCCGTCAGGTCTTGTCCCTCTAGGAGATCAGCATGTCTTTCGAGTCGATCAAGGAGAACTTCATTTACAGGACATGCTTTATTATTTAACAAGGGTGCAGCATCAGCCTTCCCGCGCACTAGAATATAAACCGTTAGCAGCAAGTGAGTATCAGCATTCAGGAAAATATGTCGTCACAGGTCAGCTGCAGGAGGAGCTTGCGGCAAGTCTCTTTGGAAATCGAAATAGAAAGAACATCACCGTGCTTTTAGTGAAGAAAGCCGTTGACCGTTTGACGACAAAAGAAAAACAGCTTGCAGACCGGCTCAAGGCCTCTGGAATACGCATCACCCTTTTATTTGAAGACCGGCTGCACGAAAGAACTGTGAGGTGACAAACATTTATGCTGCATACGCATCTGCGGCAAAGCCGTTTTGAATTGTTCATCTATTATGCTGTAGCTTTTCTGCTGCTATGGGAGTGGCTGCGTCCACTTCAAGATTTTACAGAGACGAGCCATACGTCTTATTTCATCATTTTTATCGGGCTTACGTGTTTGTTTACGTTCTTTCGTCTGAAGTGGTATGTGACGTTTCCTATTTGTGCTGGACTGATTTTGCTCGCCTTATATTTGATCTTTTATCAATCAGCGCCAGGCTATCCGGCAGCTTTGTTTGCTGATATCAAGGATAATATCACGTTAATGAGCATGGGCATGTGGAGTGACATGTATCCGTCTTTCCGCACATTGTTGTTTTATATTTTGCTGTGGCTGCTTGTCTACTTGCTTCATTATTGGGTGGTCTATCAGCAGCGTATCTTTTTCTTTTTACTGATGACGATTGTGTATGTCACGATTCTTGATACGTTTACGCCATATGATGCGACTTTTGCGATCGTTCGTATTATGGTATTTGGCTTTTGTTTGCTTGGATTGCTGTATTTCGATCGACTGCGTTCGGCTGAGGGCGTTCGGGTGTCACAGAAAGCGCGTCTAAAGTGGTTTTTGCCTATGCTGGCGCTTGTCCTTCTATCAGCGGCACTGGGTGCTTCTTTGCCGAAGTCAGATCCGAAATGGCCCGATCCTGTCCCGTTTTTTAAGGCGGTCACGAATCAAGATGGGGCAGCTGGGCAGAATAAAGTGGGATATAGTGCAGATGATTCGGCGCTTGGCGGCCCGTTTAGTGAGGACCGTACACCAGTCTTTAAGTGGAGCGGAAAGGAGCCGACTTATTTTCGTGTAGAAACAAAAAGCATTTACACAGGAAAGGGCTGGGAGGATGCATCAAAAGATACAAAGCCTACTCGGTTAAAGGACGAATCTGTGCCGAATCGGTGGTTTACCGAGCGTGTGAAAACAGAGGTGCATGAAACGAGAGTTGATATAGAATCGGACTATCGATTTAATCATGCTGTGTATCCTATTGGAACGATCATGCTGACACCAATGCAAAACATTCCGCTGCAAATCATGGGCAAAACGGAGAAAATTGTCCCGTCTATTCAAAACCCACCCAAAAATTTAGGGAACTATCAAGTCAGCTTTTTATCTCCTACATTTATCCTGGAGGATTTGCAGAGAATCAAAGTACCGACAAAGAAGCAGGTGAATCAGCAGGTTGGCCGTGAATACTTACAGCTTCCATCGTCACTTCCAGAGCGTGTGAAAACTTTGGCAAACAGCTTAACGGAAACGAAAGATAATATGTATGATAAAGCGAAAGCCATCGAGGATTATTTAGGATCTGCGAAGTTTTCATATGAAACGCAGAATGTCGCTGTGCCTGGTCGTAATGAAGATTATGTGGATCAATTTTTATTTGATACGATGATCGGCTATTGTGATAATTTTTCAACCTCTATGATTGTAATGCTTCGTTCGATCGGAATTCCGGCGAGATGGGTGAAAGGGTATACGTCTGGCCAGTTATATGAAACACAAACGGATGGAAACAATGTGTATGAAGTGACCAATAACAATGCGCATTCATGGGTAGAGGTTTATTTTCCAAACAGAGGATGGGTCACCTTTGAACCGACAAAAGGATTTACAAACCCAGAGACATTTACGAATGAAGCTGTTTCAAGCGATCAACCGGATGATCAAAAGGAAGAAAAAGATCAGTCTAGTTCTGATGCAAGTGAAGATCAGCCGCAAGACCAGCCGCAGCAGCAGGAGACAGAGCAGCCGGCACAACCAAAGGAGCGAGCAGCGCAGGCAAAGCCAAATATGGTGCATGTTGGTTGGGTTATAGGTTATGCGGCAGGAGCTATTGTCCTGCTTGGATTCATCAGCTGGATGCTTTATCGATTCAGAGCCAGATGGCTGCCATTCTTTATTGTAAGAAAGGTGAAACGTCTGCCAGAGGATGAAGCATTCTTCTATGCGTATGCAACTCTATTAAAGCAGCTAGGGCGCAGAGGAATCGAGAAAAAGCCAGGTATGACACTAAGAGAATTCGCTTCTTTGATCGAGGAGAAGGATGGAGATCATCACATGTCAGAGCTGACGCAGTTTTATGAACGTGCGCTCTACCGACGAGAGGATGCCTCGGCGCTTTGGCAGCAATCGGCAAAGTTATGGGAAAATTTAATAAACAGGAGATAGTCTTGACCGCGTACCTTCCTGTTGTTAGAATAGGTGAATATTAAAACCTTCTAAAATACATGAAATTGAAGCGTTCGGATGTGAGTCTGGGCGCTTCAAAAGCGTGATTCACTCTGAGAGCAGGTTTTCTCCTCTCATTTTTTCTGTGCGTTTATAAAAAAACTATATTGGACATAGAGGTGACACCATGACAAATTTAGTAAATGAAATGATTTTGGTTCTCGATTTCGGCAGTCAGTACAATCAGCTGATCACACGCCGTATTCGTGAATTTGGTGTGTACAGTGAGCTTCATCCGCACACTTTAACTGCTGAAGAAATTAAAGAAATGGCACCTAAAGGAATCATCCTTTCTGGTGGACCAAACAGTGTTTATGATGAAGGATCTTTCCGCTGTGATGAAAAGATCTTTGATCTGGACATTCCGGTTCTAGGTATTTGCTACGGCATGCAGCTTATGACTCACTATTTAGGCGGGAAAGTAGAAGCGGCCAGCCAGCGTGAATATGGAAAAGCAGATATCCATATTAACGGAACACCTGCTTTATTCAAAGACCTTCCAACTGATCAAGTCGTTTGGATGAGCCATGGTGACCTCGTTGTTGAAGTACCAGAAGGCTTTACAGTCGATGCAACAAGTGCACATTGTCCAAACTCAGCCATGAGCTTAGCTGAGAAGAATTTCTATGGCGTTCAATTCCACCCAGAGGTTCGTCACTCTGAGTACGGAAATGACCTATTGAAAAACTTTGTCTTCGGCGTGTGTGATTGCGATGGCAAATGGTCAATGGAGAACTTCATTGAAATTGAAATGCAGAAAATCCGTGAAACAGTAGGCGACAAGCAAGTATTGTGCGCACTAAGCGGCGGTGTGGATTCATCTGTTGTGGCGGTATTGATCCACAAAGCCATCGGCGATCAGCTGACATGTATTTTCGTTGACCACGGTCTTCTTCGCAAAGGCGAAGCAGAAGGGGTTATGAAAACATTTAGCGAAGGTTTCAACATGAACGTGATTAAAGTAGATGCGAAAGATCGTTTCTTAAACAAGCTAAAAGGTGTGTCTGATCCTGAGCAAAAACGTAAAATCATCGGTAACGAATTCATTTATGTATTCGATGACGAAGCGGACAAGCTAAAAGGAATCGACTACTTAGCACAAGGAACACTTTACACAGACATCATTGAGAGCGGAACAGCAACGGCACAAACAATCAAATCTCACCACAACGTAGGCGGTCTTCCAGAAGACATGCAGTTCGAATTGATTGAGCCACTCAATACTCTATTCAAGGATGAAGTCCGTGCCCTAGGTTCAGAGCTTGGCATTCCTGATGACATCGTCTGGAGACAGCCATTCCCAGGTCCAGGACTAGGTATCCGTGTACTAGGTGAAATTTCTGAAGAAAAACTAGAAATCGTCCGTGAATCTGATGCGATTCTACGCGAAGAAATTGCCAACTTCGGCCTTGAGCGCGACATCTGGCAATACTTCACGGTTCTCCCAGACATCCGCAGCGTAGGTGTCATGGGTGACGCAAGAACATACGACTACACAATCGGCATCCGTGCTGTTACATCTATTGATGGTATGACGAGTGACTGGGCAAGAATCCCTTGGGACGTGCTTGAAAAGATCTCAACTCGTATCGTCAATGAAGTGAAGCATATTAACCGCGTGGTGTATGATATTACGAGTAAGCCGCCTGCTACGATTGAGTGGGAATAATTGTAAAAGAGCTAAAAACCTTTGTGTATCAAGGGTTTCTAGCTCTTTTTTATTTTTAACTGCACTTTTCCCTTCCATTTTAATGTGTTAATGAATCATTCCATCCCTTACACACATCAATCCATTGTGAATAACCGGAGTATTTTTCTAATTGTTTTATTGTGAGTTCAATAGCACTGTTACTGCTCCCGCAGGCTGGATAGACTGTCTCAAAACGTTTGAGTGAAATATCTAAATAAACAGAAACGCCATTCTTTATAGCAAAAGGACATACTCCGCCAATTTCATGACCGACCAAGTCAACGACCTCATGAGGAGAAAGCATTTTAGCTTTTGTTTTAAAATATTCCTTGAATTTTTTGTTATCAATTTTTGCATCGCCAGAGGTCACAATTAAAATAGCTTGTCCATTTACTAGAAAGGAGAGTGTTTTTGCGATTCTTTCTGGTTCGCAGCCCAATGCAGAAGCAGCCAAGTCTACAGTTGCACTAGATACTGAAAATTCTTGGATTCGAGTATCCATATCATATTGTTTAAAATAATCTTTTACTTGTTTGATGGACATGATCATTTCTCCTCTTTATTATCTATTATTTAATCGATATTGATGTGGTGTTAGGTGATACTTTCTCTTAAATAAACGAATGAAATGCTCTACATTTTGATAACCAACGGCTGCCGCAATATGATCTACTTGTGAATTGCTGCCAGTGAGCATTTCGCAGGCTTTTTCTAATCTTATTTCTTGTCGAATCTCACGAAATGATTTGCCAAGCTTACGAGCTATATATTTTGACAGGTAAGACTGTGAAAGGTTAAATTTCTCTGCCATCTCCTGGATGGTGATATGCTCACAACATTGCTGAATATATTGGAGCATTTCAATAATACGTATATCACGATATTGTTTGACCTGATTTACGTTCATATGAATTGGTTTGAATCTTAATAAGAGACATAATAATATCTCAAACAAATTATTCATAATCAACTGGTAACTAGGAAACCGATTATAATTTTCTGTAAATAGTTGAAGAGAGCAGTCTAGCAAATGTTTATCCAAGTGACTATGGAAAATAAGAATATTTTTATTTTCTTTTATATACAATGCATTCAAAAAGAATTCTGAAATGACATTGTTTCCTTTTAACATTTTAAAAAACACTCTTTGAAAAGTACTCTTACGGATCATGATTTGCATGGCGATTGTATTCTCCATCACAATTGGCTTGTGTATGGTGTCAGGTGGAATAAAGGCAATATCTCCTGATTTTAAAGTCATTTTGTTATCTTCCACTTCTACATACATCTCATTTTCCAGAACATAGATCATTTCAAAGAAATCATGGATAGCCGACAATTGAGGCATAAAACGGCTATACTTTCTCACTTCGATATCTTTCTCCTGACCTAACCACATGGTATCTTCCTTTTCAAATTCGTTCTGCCCTTTTTGCAAAAATTCTTCTATATATATTTGTTTATGCATTAAATTGTGCTTATCATAATCCTTCAAAAATAATTGCAATGATTGATTGTCATGCTTTTTCTGTTGGTATTGTTGATAAAAGATTTCTTGTTCGTTATATTCTCTTAAATATTGCATCACTTCATGTTTTTCAAGTTTATCTTTTTCCATCTACATCCAAACCTCTAGTTTATTTACTGCAACTACCAGGGCCTTCACTGTTGCTTCTATAATATCTTTATCAATTCCAGCACCCCAATGCATGTTTCCTTGAGATGAAATTCCAATCTGTGCACAGGCTTTTGCTTGGGAATCTTTGCCCAAAGAATTCTGTTCATAGACTTCCAAAACATATTCGAGATGAAAATATGCTTTTAACGCATTACTGATGGCATCTAAACTTCCAGTGCCAGTTCCTTGTATTTCAATTTGTTGATCATCTCTCAGCAAAGTTAAGGTGACTTCCTGCTTCTCTCCTTTATGAAATTGATAATCAAGCAGCTGGAAATGAGGGTGAAAATCAACATACTGTTCTTTAAAAACATGATATATTTCTTCGACAGACAATTCCCTATTTGTCTGATCAGATACTTTCTTCGCTGCATATCCCATGGCTTCATTCATTTGATAAGGAAGTTGAATGCCATAATTTGTTTCTAGTATATAGCCTATGCCGCCTTTTCCAGACTGGCTATTGATTCGAATCACATCCGTTTGATAATTCCTCCCCAAGTCAACTGGATCTACTGGGATATACGGAACGTCCCATTTATCAACTTTATTTTCTTTTCTATATTTCATACCTTTAGATATCGCATCTTGATGTGACCCAGAGAATGCGGTGAAAACCATTTCCCCAGAATAGGGCTGCCTCTCAGGAACA
This sequence comes from Bacillus sp. BK450, assembly GCF_004364885.1. Lineage (NCBI taxonomy): Bacteria > Bacillati > Bacillota > Bacilli > Caryophanales > Bacillaceae > Bacillus > Bacillus sp. BK450. Next base: position 31,728 of record NZ_SOBQ01000005.1, read on the forward strand.
GTGATTTTTGTTAGTTTTTCATATTTTTTACGAATCGCTTCTAGGTTATTGAAATTCAATTTTGGATCATAACCTTGTGAATACATATTCATCGCCAAGGTAATCAAGTCAACGTTCCCTGTACGTTCACCGATACCAAATAATGTACCTTCGACTCTTTCTGCGCCAGCTAGAACACCAAATTCTGCATCACTCACCCCAGAGCCGCGGTCATTATGAGGATGAACAGATAATGTCACACTGTCTCGGTAAGACAGATTTTTGTGTATATACTCAATCTGACTTGCAAAGATATGAGGCATTGAATATTCAACTGTTGTCGGAATATTGATGATGGCTTTATGAGCTGGTGTCGGTTTCCAAATGTCTAAAACACTATTACAAATATCTAACGCATAATCAACTTCTGTTCCTGGAAAGCTTTCAGGACTATATTGAAAATAAATATCACTATTTGTTTTTTCGGCAAGTTCTTTTACTAAAATAGCTCCATCAATGGCAATTTGTTTAATTTCATCTTTTGTTTTCTTAAATACCTGTCTGCGCTGCGCTTCTGAAGTCGAATTATATAAATGAACAATCGCTTTCGGTACTCCCTTAATGGCTTCGAAGGTTCGGCGGATAATATGCTCTCTCGCTTGTGTGATCACCATAATCGTGACATCGTCTGGAATCATATGATGATCAATCAGTGTCCTTAATAGCCTAAACTCCGTATCAGAAGCAGCTGGAAATGCGATCTCAATTTCTTTAAAACCTATCTCTACTAATAACTGAAACATTTCCAATTTTTCTTCTAAGTTCATAGGAATAGGTAATGCTTGATTACCATCCCGTAAGTCCACACTGCACCATATCGGAGCACTTTCTAATGTTTCTTTCTTCACCCAATCATAAGTAAGGTTCGGTGGCAAAAAGTATTTCTTTTCGTATTTTTTGTGGTTAAACATCATCGATTCCTCCTAGAAAATAGAATATAAAAAAAGCCTTTCATCCCCAATATTTACCTTGGAGACGAAAGACTTCTTCTTACGCGGTACCACCCCTGTTTCATGATAAACAAACATTATCATGCCCTTATTCGGATACAGATTGTTTGATCTTATATCCTTCCCATATAACGGTGGGAGCCGTCCTTAACTACATTGATACTTTTCATTTCACTAAGGCTACTCTAAGGTGAGTTCCCTGCCTTTTTGTTATTGCTTCTCATCAGCCAGCAACTTTCTGAAAACATTTCGGCAAGTACTATTCCTTATCATCGCATTCTCATTTTTCTGATTTTTTCTATTATACCAAGTCTATAAAAAAGAGATAGTGATAGGGATATCTTTTTCAATTGATTTTTTTTGTTCTATGGGTGCTTATCTTCATTTTTAATTTTTTTCTTTGAGCCTTTAACCAATCTATTTTTGTCTACACAAAACCTTACCAGAATTTCGGTATAGTTTTTCTTTATTTTACTTCTGTTTTAATGGTGAAAGTGAAATCTAGAATAACTAGCGTGTTTTGCTAGAGTTTGAAGATGTAAATCATCTTTCAGATGTTGTTCAATATAATTTAATGTTTCTTGAATCGTTTCTCATGTTCTTGCTAGGACAATCGAGCACCTCTTTACCTAACGAGTTTTAGTATAGCGGAAATACTTTTTAGGAAACTAGATTTTTTCTGCTTTTGCAATACTAGAATGGACCTTCTAGTAGGAGGTAGCAGTATGATAGGTGAAATTTCTGATAAAGAGAATATTCTAAGGTAAACAGTTATTCTAACTATAAACAAATTATGAATAGTGTTTATATACCTTATGAAACGAATGTTGAGGAAAGTACATTCTCTGTTCTAAAAAGGATATTGGAGAAGAGCAGAGCCGAGATAGATTTGCTTCTATCCCGCTTCGTTCCAATTCACTAAAAGATAGCATTTTCGCACATGGTTATTAACAAGTAAAGAAAAATGGTGGTGCGAGGTACTCAAAATATTATGCAAGTCTAGTATTTGGAACGTTCCGTAAAAGTTTAGATAAAGCTGTTGAAATGCAATACTAGAAATGAACATATTTAAGAAAGTTAGAGCTATTCCTTAAGGTAAGGCGATTGTGTCTATTGGACAACAATAAATATATTAACAATATGGCGAAATTGATAATTGGAGATAGGGTTAGGTAATTCAAAAGATTATATTTTTAGTTATGATTGGTTTCCAATGATTAAATCGACAATAGGCAGTATCATTAAACGCTATTCTCAATTCGCAGGAGTAACAAGGATTCAAGATAACTTAATTATATGCTTAAGTAGGTCTAGTAAAATGCTTTTCACTCAAGTTTCAGTAGTGTTGCAGTCTAGTATCATTTATTCCGAATAAAGAAAATTGTTCATTTAAATAGGCGTATGTCAATTATATTTATTTGACATACGCCATAATTTTAATAGCTAATACAAGAAACTTCTAATGATCATATCTATTGCTTGTCAGTTTTTCGTTTTTGCTGGAATTGCTAGCGTTGCTGTATCTATGGAGTTTGAATAGTTCAGTATTTTAATGGAAATTATTTAAAGTAAATATCTTTATAAACTTTATCATTAAATGATTCGAGTTTAGTGCCTTTATTAATTAACTTTCCCCTAAAATAGACAGTTGTTAAATTTTCTTTGTCAAGATAGACTAGTAACTTTGAAGTAGTTGGGCGTTTTGACATAATTGTGATATTAGAATATATTTTTGGAAGATTACTATTTTGAAATTCAATTTCTAACATGTTTTTCCCAAATGAGGCCGTTCTAATCAATGCCTTACCATAAAAAATTCTGTTTGTTTCCTCGGGGAAATAGTGATTTTTAGCAGAGAGAAATAATTCATCGAGTGATATTTTTGAATTATCAATAGATATAAATTGATTGAGATTATCTACAGTTGTATCTTCATAAAGGTCAACAAAACTGGCAATTGAGTAAAGGTGTCTTGATTCTCTACGTGTTTTGTTATTAGGCGTTGATAAAATAGCATCTGAATTTTTAGAACTTGAAACACCTTCAGTTACAGTAATTTTACTAGCTGTTCTGCTAATAGATTTTGTCATTTGTATTATTCCATTTTTTTCAATTACTTCCTTGGCTGAGTCTGCTTCTTTTTTTGCTTGGTCTTTTGCCTCGGATATAGACATCTCTGTACAACCAATAATATGCAGTTCATCTAATGATGATGGGGTGAAATAATACCTTTTACCATTTTTACCCCAATTAGTGCATGTCAATCTTATGTTACAATTGGTATCACTACAACGAAATTGCCTTTCATCAAGTAACTTTCCTTCACAAGATAATTTACTTGCGTATTTTGCACTTATACTTTCTTTTAATTCTAAACTATACGCTCTTTCGGCCACGATATACCTCCTTACAAATATAGATAATATTACTATTTTATCATTAAATGACATTTTTATTTAGTAATGAAAATTAATTTCAAGAGAATTGATTAGTGTATAGAATTGACAAATGAAATCATAATTGTTAAATTAGGTGGTCTTCATCATTATTTACATAAGGTGGACGAATTTTTTCCAACATCCCATAGGTTTGAAAAATTCAAATAGTGATTGAAATGTTACACCCCAATAATCTTGAGAAAATAAATAACGAACTGAATTCATCCATTGTGGTAATACAGATAAATTTCCAATAGAGTGAGTGAAAGTAGCTAATTTTTCTAACGCAACAATATGCATTTCAATCTATTCAAGCCTTTTGAAATCCTCATTATAAATTAATAAATGATATTGATCTATAAGAGCCCTTTCTGGATTAATGAAAATTTTATCGTATACAGTGTTTTTATTTTCTGAGTTGATCACATTGTTTTTAATCAAAAACGAATTTTTTGTTTCTTCGCGGATCACTTTATCTGTACCTAAATTACATCAAAAATGGAGAAGAGTCCTTATCGCAATCTGCTTACTACCGATTTTTCCCGAAGTATTAAAACTCCCGACTTATTTAATTTACCAATCTTATACTCTAATATGAGCCTAATTGGTGATGTAACTTTTATTGATTCTTTGAAATAATTTTTTTAAAATCCCATTCCTAGGGCATTATTTCTAAATCTTCGAACTTTTTAAATCAGTTTTCTATCTACATGTTATTCATTTTTTACTTCTCCTTTGTACAACAGGATTTTTCGTAATCCCTCTTCAAAATCGAATACATAAACACATCATCAAACCCATTCTGACCAAGATCATACTCCCTTAATAAACCCTCTCGTACAAAATTAACCTTCTCCAATAATTGAACAGAAGACGTATTAGCTGGATCAATAATCGCTTCAATCCGGTTCAAATTCATTTCCTGAAAACCATATTTTAACACCGCAGCAATCGCTTCCTTCATTATGCCTTTTCTCCAATGATCGTGATGCAATTCATAGCCAATTTCCGTGCGGCAGTGCTGTTTTTCTAGGTTGAGAAAGCCGCAGCTGCCGATGATCGCAGGATCATCTTTTAGAGAAATGCCCCAGCGGATGCCTGTTTGTTCTTTGAAGATGTCGTGATACCACTTGATTTCTCCTTTTGTGTCTTCAATCGTTTCATGAGCATCAATGCCCATGTAGCGGCACACGGTTTCATTGGATAAGTAGATGTGCATATCCTCAGCGTCTTCGATTGTTGCTTGTTTTAAGATTAGTCTTTCGGTATGTATGGTTGGAAATGATTGCGGGAATATCAGTTTATGTCTATACATATTTTTCTCCTCGTGCAATTTTATTTAAATTATACCTGTACTGGTCGATTTTGTGTAATGCTTTGGTATAATATGTGAGAATGTGATTGAGGGGATAATTCACAAACAGAATTCGATTAAAAGCAAAAGAGGATAATTGAAATGGGTATTTTTCTAATTATGATCGTCATCGTGATGATCATCGTATCTTTAGCGATCTATTTGTTTAAAAAGGGAATCATCCATTCTAAAGTGTTAGTGATTGTAGGTTCTGTTTTAGGAGGAACCGCACTATTTGTTTGGGTGGCTATGTTTTTTAATTTTCACTCTGTATCTTTAATAAATGAATCGCTAGGTCATTTTAAGATCGGTGAAAAATTTGAGGGAGATCATACTTTTGCGGAGAATACTCAATTCTCTCATCCTAAACAGAGGGTCTATATGGAAAAAGAAAATCAAGATTTTGTAGTTTCAGCTGATCAATATCATCGAATTACATCTATTTACAATCAGTCAAAACAGAAAAAACTCAAAACATCTAAGGGAATCACTATTGGAGACGATTATTCATCTGTGATACAAACATATGGAGATCAATTCAAGAAGCTCTGGTTTGTCGAAGGGTATAGCAAAGGTATACAATATCAAGATCAATCAAATGGTATCATTCTAGAGTTCTTTTTCAATGACAATAAACTAGCACTCATTGAACTTCGTAGTAAACGGAAATAAAAAAGTAGAAAGTAAAAACAAGCATTTCAATTGAAATGCTTGTTTTTATGTTTCTTTTCCATAACATGTCTTACAATAAAAAACCCCTTCATTCCTGAGCCAAGCCTTTACCTCTGTCATTCCTTTTCTTTTTGGATAGACCAGCTTGACGTACACTTCTTCGTTTCCTTCTATCTTTTTCTGACAGCTAGCACACATGGGTTCTTTAAATGGAAACAAATGGAAAATTCCTTTTAACTCAGTTTCTTCCATCATAACAAAAATTGAAATGTTTTCTATTGGTTTTCCGGTGTCTTTCGTTGGGCACGTTTGTGTAAATAAAAAGAATACCGAATCAACATCAACGCCACAAAACTAGCTATCCCGCCAATCCAACTTAAATTCGTTACATTTGTATACTGTATAATCACGCCGCCCATTGACGATCCGAGCATCATGCCGATGTTCATAATCGCTGTATTAAAGCTCAGCACGGTTTCTGATGCTTGGGGTTTAAGGGAGATCAGATAGTATTGCTTCGCTGGTGTTGTTGTCCATGTGGCGATGCCCCAAATAGCGAGTGTGATCAAGACGCTAATTGTAGAGAATTGCGTAAAGAATAAGGCAAAGAGAGCGAACATCTGGATCATGATGCTGATCGAGATGGTTCGGTTTGGTCCCCATTGATCGACGGCGAAGCCGCCAAAGCGTGAGCCAATAAAAGCAGAAATGCCTAAGACGAGCAAGGCCATGCTTGTCATTTCAAGTGAAAAGCCGGCGGTCTGTCGTAATAAAGGAGAGATATAAGCAAAGACCATCGTGTAGCCTAAGATCCAAAAGACCGTCGTGGCTAATCCGCTGATCACTCTGCGGTCTTGAAGGATGTGTAATTGCTGCTTCAATGGCAGATGAGAATGTCCCTCTATGCGTGGCAGCAATTGATAAAGAAGCAAGAAGAGACAAGCAGTACCTAGTGCAATGATGAGAAAAATATAGTGCCAATCCACATGGCCTGATAGAAATGTTCCAATCGGCACACCAAATACGAGTGAAACAGTGAATCCAGTGATGACAGTCGCCATTGCGCTTCCCTTTTTTTCTGGCGGGGCGATCTGCGCTGCATAATTCGTGGCGACGACAATATATAAGCCGCCGCTCATGGCCATGATGACCCGAGAGAGCAGGAGCAGCACAAAATGATGGCTGAAAAAGGCGAGCATATTGCCTAAAATAAACACAAAAATAGCTGATAACAAAACCTTTTTTCGGTTTAGCTTCGACGTTGCCATGACTAAAAAGAGAGCGCCTACTGCATAAAAAAGAGAATAGACGGTGATGAGCTGACCGGCAGCAGGAATGGAGATGTGTAAATCAACAGCAATGATATCTAGAATGCCTGACACGACGAATTCTGACGTGCCTGTGACAAAAGAACCGACAGCTAAAAGAACAATCAATAGCTGATGAGAAGTATTTTTCATTTTGAACCCTTCCTTCATGTTGATACGTTGTCTTTAGTTTAAATTCCGTGCTAACATAAGTAAAATTGATGTTTTTCATGAAGGAGATGAGTAAATACTCATGAGCTTTGTTCGCTTTGATATTATCGCAAAAGTTGTGGAGCTTGGCAGTTTTACAGCAGCAGCTGAAGCATTAAATATGACGCAGTCCGCTGTCAGTCATGCAGTGGCGAATTTAGAGTCAGAGTGGGGTGTGTCTTTATTCATTCGCGACCGAAAAAAGGGCATTATGCTGACGGACATTGGTCAAACGCTTCTCCCGCATATTAGAGAAGTGTTAAATAGAGTGGAGAAAATTCAGCAAGAAATTGCGTTAACGAAAAATATTGAAACAGGCTTGATTCGTATCGGCACATTTGCCAGTGCCTCGGCTTGTTTACTGCCTAAACTGCTTGTGAGCTATCAGAAAAAACATCCGAAAATCGAATTTAAATTTTATGAGGGAACGTATGAAGAAATATTGGAGTGGCTGGATTCAGGCATCATTGATGTTGGATTTGTTGTGAAAGGCCATGCGGATGAAGCCTTTGATTTACTGCCGCTTATGAAAGATGAGATGGTGGTCGCCTATCACCCAAATCATCGGTATGAACAGCAGCCCATTGTAGATATAACAGATTTGGCAGATGAACCATTTATTATGCCGACTGGCATGTATCAATCACATGTAGAGGATATTTTTTCAGAGGCGCAAATGAAGCCAGCTGTTTTATTTGAAGTACATGATTGTACGACCATTGCCCGTATGGTCGGAGAAGGACTTGGCGTCACAATAGGCCCTGAGTTATTTTTAAAAACGCAGCAGCTTGTGCATATTCGCCAGCTGAATGTCTCTCATCATCGTGAGGTTGCGCTTGCCTGTCCGTCGCTCTCTCAAGCTTCTCCGGCAGTGAAAGAGTTTTTCCATGTAGCCGAAGCGGTTTTTGCAAAAGAGAAGGATTTGGAGAAGGGTGTATAAAGAACTAGATATGAATTTCCAAATTCGTGTAATAAGCCGAATGAAGCGGACATTTCTTTGAAAAATGTTCGCTTTTCGTATTGTGTTTTAAAAATGAAGTTGGTACAATAGACACAGAAATCAAATAGATAGAAGTCGTATAATCGCGGGGATATGGCCCGCAAGTTTCTACCAAGCTACCGTAAATGGCTTGACTACGTCAATTCACACTCGTTTGATATAAATCATGCATTGTTCTTGTTTTATGTCACAGTCTGAATTCACATATGTAGTCAAGCGTCCCAAAATTGTTGGGGCGTTTTTTATTTGACTAGTGAATGGGACAGACTAAAGCAAAAGGACATGAAGGGAGTCAGTTGGCTTGAAACAGTTTTTTCAGTTTGATGAGTTAGGTACGAATTACCGCAGAGAGATCATCGGTGGTTTAACCACATTTTTGTCGATGGCTTACATTCTGTTTGTTAATCCGATCACACTTGCATTAGTGTCTGTGCCGGATTTTCCAGATAAATTACGAATTGATCAGGGGGCAGTCTTTACAGCGACGGCGTTAGCTTCTGCTGCAGGGTGTATTCTGATGGGATTGATCGCCAGGTATCCGATTGCGATTGCACCCGGTATGGGTCTGAATGCGTTCTTCGCCTTTTCGGTTGTGCTTGGCATGGGCATCAAATGGGAAGCTGCACTTTCAGGTGTGTTTGTTTCAGGATTGATTTTCGTTGCCCTTTCTTTAACAGGTTTCCGTGAAAAAATCATCAATGCCATTCCGGCTGAGCTGAAGCTGGCGGTTGGGGCAGGTATTGGTTTGTTCATTACGTTTGTTGGTCTTCAAGGCTCTGGCATTATCGCCAATAATGATAATACGCTCGTTTCGCTTGGAAATATTCATAGTGGTCCTGTTCTGTTAACGGTATTTGGTATCGTTGTGACGGTCATTTTAATGGTACTTCGAGTGAATGCAGGTGTCTTCATTGGGATGCTTGTGACAGCTATTGCCGGGATGATTTTTGGTCTTGTGCCAGTACCATCTCAAATTGTGGGAAGTATTCCAAGCTTGTCTCCAACCTTTGGTCAAGCCTTGATTCACTTACCAGAAATTTTCTCCATTCAAATGCTTGTCGTGATTTTAACGTTCCTATTCGTTGGGTTCTTTGATACAGCTGGTACACTTGTGGCTGTGGCAACACAGGCTGGTTTAATGAAAAATAATGAGCTGCCTCGTGCAGGAAGAGCGCTTCTGGCGGATTCTTCTTCTATTGTTGTAGGTTCTATTCTTGGTACATCTACAACGACATCTTATGTTGAATCTAGCTCAGGTGTTGCTGCTGGTGCGCGTTCTGGTTTTGCAGCTGTCGTCACAGGCATTTTCTTCTTGCTTGCGATGTTCTTCTCACCACTTTTATCCATCGTTACATCGAATGTGACAGCACCTGCTTTAATCATTGTCGGTGCGCTGATGGTTGCTCCGCTGGCGAAGATTGCATGGGATCGTTTTGAAATTGCGGTACCAGCTTTCTTAACGATGATTATGATGCCACTGACATACAGTATTGCAACAGGGATTGCGGTTGGCTTTATTTTCTACCCGATTACGATGATCTTTAAAGGGAAAGCGAAAGAAGTACATCCAATTATGTACGGATTGTTTGTCATCTTTATTCTATATTTTGCTTTCTTAAATCATTAATTGAACATTTGAAACAGCAGCTCATGGAAGCTGCTGTTTTTTGTTAAAAAAATCAAAACATAGTTGACTTATAGGAATTATGTGTTTATGATAAAAAGACATAATTCGCTGATTGGATCACCAAAGGCGCTTTGATTTCCTTTTTTAATAGAAGGTTTCAGGGTGCCTTTTTTTCTTGCAGACATTCAAAAGGGGAGGAGATGTCTTTTGTCACGCTGGCTTCGACAGGTGATTGAACGAAAAAAGCAGGTGCTGATTCAAAAGCTCCTTTTATGGGGGCATGAAGAAAAACAGGAAGCGCTCATGCATTATACAATTCATGAGCTGGAAAATGAGGTTCTCTATTTAAAAGAGCGAAAACAAAAATAGGGGGATGAGCGATGGATGAACAAAAGCTGAATTATATTTTATCTGCCTTAAAAGGGATCGACTATGGATCAGTGGTCATCACCATTCATAATGGACATATTACACAGGTTGATACGACCAAGAAGACTCGGTTCCCCGCTCATCAGGAGAATCTCCGGGTCCAGCAAGGAAAGCGGAGTCAATATCGTTGACCATGAATTTCAACATTGATAAAAAGCTGATGGAGGCCGTCAGCTTTTTTGTTTTGTCTTATTTTCTCTCCATTTTAAAACCTCTGCTGCCTTTTATCCGTCTATTCGTATGAACGTCAAGGAATCTTGACTGAATAGAGAGACTCCGCTACTTTAAGAGGAGTCATCCGAACAGTTCATGCACTTTTAGCACTGTAAGGATTGGATAGGAGTTGATATGAGATGTTAGAGAAAGATCAAGATCAGGGGACATCTGAAAAGAAAAATGAAGAGTCATCAATAGATCAAGAAACAAGGCAATCCCGCCTCAGCCGCAGCGCTGCAAAACGTGGAAGAATCTCAAAATCAGCGGATGATGAGCGTTCAGCTATCCAGCGTATACTGCAAGGTGTAGGAGGCGCGTTTAAGCGTTATGGTTCATATGGACTGGCGATGTTAAAATCACCGAGCCAGGCCATCAATCAAGCGGAAACATTGCGTATGAAGTACGCCTGGATCTCGATTGTGTTATTCAGCGTGTTTTTTGCTTTAGGCAACTATGTTCAATTAAAGGCGTCAAAGACCCGTTTATTAGGCTTTGGCATTCATTATTCTTTTGGTGACGCCTTTTTGAGGATTGCGGTCTTTACACTCATTTTGTTGACATTGATGATGCTTACCGTCTGGATGCTCGGAAAGTACATGCTAAAAGGCAACATATCACTGAAAGAAGTGATCATGAAGTTTGGTGCTGCGCTTGTGCCGGTGTTGGTTTTATCCATCCTTTGGCTTGTATTTGCCATGCTGAATATTCCATATGTGACCGTCATAATATCCGTAATGATGTTTGTCGGTCTTCAGTTGATTGCGGTCGTGCTCTTTCGCTCGATTCAATCGGAGCATGATGCCGTACGTGGAGATTTGATGTATGCAGGCTGGGTCTTTTTATTGGTTGAGCTTGTCATCATTGCGCTGCTCTGGGGCATAGTCGGGGAGTATTTGATTCCATCACTTGTTCCTGTTCGATTCGGATAAAATACACTGAAAACCTCCTTTTTTGAAAAAGGGGGTTTTCATGTTGAGAAGAGAAAAAAACGGGTAAACTCTTGGTAATAAAGACCACCCTTGTTGTCGAAAGATATATGTGTTTTGATCGCGTAAATTTGATTGTATCAAGGTATGTTCTCTAGTAGAATATGGGGTGCTTTATTTGATTTTTTAGTGCAGGGGGTTCGAATCGTGCTTCAACAACTTTTATCCAATGCGTTCACCATGGTTTTAATCATTTTAGTGATTAATATTGTTTATGTTTCTTTTTCCACCATGCGTTTGATTTTAACGATGAAAGGCAGACGATACGCAGCTGCTTTTGCGGGTACGATCGAAATGCTCATTTATGTCATTGGGTTAAGTATCGTTTTAGATAACTTAGATCAAATACAAAATGTCATTGCGTATGCGCTAGGTTATGGGATGGGAATCATTGTCGGGATGAAAATTGAAGAGAAGCTGGCACTTGGCTACACAACTGTTAACGTGATCACAAAAGAATTGGATGTCGATCTTCCAAGACAATTGAGAGAAAAAGGATATGGTGTCACCAGCTGGGTAGCAGGCGGTCTTGAAGGAGACCGGACAGCACTGCAAATTTTAACACCGAGAAAATATGAACTGCAATTATATGAAACGATTAAGACGCTGGATTCAAAGGCATTTATCATTTCATATGAGCCCAAATCGATTCACGGCGGCTTCTGGGTGAAGGCTGTGAAGAAAAGGAGAATTAAAGAATGACCGCAAAACCAAAGAAGAAAAAATTCTATGTGGAAGACAACATGACGATTGATCAAGTGTTGTCCCAGATGGCAGCGGAAGGCTACTCGCCTGTCCGTCGAATGGAGGAACCGATTTTTCAAGAAAAGAAGGAAAATGGGTCGATTCAGATCATTCCGATTGGGAAAAAAATCGTATTTGAAGGAAAAATAGTCTAAATCCGAACATTAAAACGACGACTTCATAGATTGTTCGATAAATCCGTTGACATCATGAACATCCGTTGTTAAGATAAACATGAAATCAAAACACGAGCCTCATATAATCTTGGGAATATGGCCCATAAGTTTCTACCCAGTTACCGTAAATGACTGGACTATGCAGGATAGTGAACAAAACTGACATGGCGTTTCAAAAGCGAACAGCGCTTACCATGGCCCGGTTTGTGTTGCTTCCTAACATTGCAATACAGACCGGGTCTTTTTGTTCGGCGTTTGACAAGCTGCTTAGGTTTGGGAAGCGTGTCAAACGATACAAAATCGAATATCAGCTTAAAGGTGGGGACAAAATGAAGCCGCTTGTAGGTGTCATCATGGGAAGTACATCTGATTGGGAAACAATGAAAAATGCGTGCGACATCTTAGAGGAATTAAACATTCCGTACGAAAAACAGGTAGTATCCGCACACCGGACACCTGACTTGATGTTTGAATATGCGACTGAAGCAAGAGGTAAAGGACTAAAGGTCATCATTGCCGGTGCTGGAGGCGCAGCACATTTACCGGGGATGGTCGCAGCAAAAACGACACTGCCGGTCATTGGTGTGCCTGTACAATCAAAGGCACTAAACGGGCTGGATTCTTTATTATCCATCGTTCAAATGCCAGGCGGTGTACCAGTTGCTACAGTAGCAATTGGCAAAGCCGGTGCAACAAATGCGGGCCTTCTTGCCGCACAAATGATTTCAGCATTTGATGAAACGATCGCAGCTCGCCTTGAAGAAAGAAGAGAGCAGACAAAACAGACTGTACTAGAAAGCAGTGATCAGCTTGGCTAAGCAGACCATTTTTCCAAACGCAACCATCGGGATCATTGGCGGCGGACAGCTTGGCAGATATATGGCTGTCAGCGCAAAGCAAATGGGGTACCGGGCAGCAGTTCTAGACCCAGTCGCACAATCTCCTTGCGGACAGGTTGCCGATAAAGAAATCACAGCCGCTTATAGTGACCTTGAAGCGATTCGAAAGCTGGCAGACATCAGCGATGTGGTGACTTATGAGTTTGAAAATATTGATTATGATGCACTCGATCAGCTGAAGGAAGAAGCCTATTTACCACAAGGAAGCGACCTTCTCCTTTTAACTCAAAATCGTGAGACCGAGAAAAAAGGAATTGTAGACGCAGGCTGTGAAGTAGCGCCTTACCGCATCATTCATGATGAAAAAGAGCTGGAAGACGCAGTGGACGTGCTCGGTTTGCCAGCCGTGCTGAAAACATGCAGAGGCGGCTACGACGGAAAAGGACAGTATGTCATTAAAGAAAAAGGACAGCTTCAGGAAGCAGCTGCACTGCTCACACATGGAACTTGTATTTTAGAAAGCTGGGTTCCATTCCAAATGGAGCTATCAGTGATTGTCACTCGTTCTGTTCATGGAGAGATTGCAGTATTCCCAGTCGCTGAGAACATTCATAAGCATAATATTTTGTTCCAAAGCATTGTACCTGCAAGGGTAGAGAACCGCATTCAGGAGAAGGCGAAAGAACTGGCAACAACACTGGCTGAAAAGCTGGGGCTGGTTGGTACTCTTGCTGTAGAACTGTTCCTGACAAATGACGGAAAGCTGCTCGTGAATGAACTGGCACCACGCCCGCATAATTCTGGTCATTATACACTCGATTTATGTGAGACAAGTCAGTTTGAACAGCACGTCCGCGCTATATGTGGTCTGCCGCTTGGCGGTACAGCCCTTTTATCAGAGGGAATGATGGTGAATTTATTAGGCGATGAAGTGGACATTCCAAAAGAGCATCCTGAGCTTCTCAAAGAAGCGAAGCTTTATCTATATGGAAAGCATGAAGTAAAAGCCGGCCGCAAAATGGGGCATATGACGTTTATGAAACAGCTCGATGATGAATGGATGACAAACATCACAAAGATATGGACTGAAAGAGATGGAGGAAACGGGAAATGATCGAACGTTACGCACGACCAGAAATGTCAGCAATCTGGACAGAGGAAAACAAATTTAATGCATGGCTTGAAGTAGAAATTCTCGCTTGTGAAGCTTGGGCAGAGCTTGGCGTCATTCCGAAAGAAGACGTTGTGACAATGCGCAAAAATGCAAGCTTTGATATTGGACGTATTCTGGAGATTGAACAAGACACGCGCCACGACGTGGTTGCCTTTACGCGTGCTGTATCTGAATCTCTAGGAGAAGAAAGAAAGTGGGTTCATTACGGATTAACATCGACAGACGTAGTGGATACGGCGCTTTCATATCTATTAAAACAGGCGAATGATATCTTGCTCAAGGACATTGAGAGATTTGTTGACATACTAAAAGAAAAAGCAAAAGAGCACAAATATACCGTCATGATGGGCCGTACACACGGTGTACACGCTGAACCGACAACATTTGGCCTGAAGCTTGGTCTTTGGTACGAAGAAATGAAGCGTAACCTAGAACGTTTTAAACAAGCAAAAGCTGGCATTGAATACGGCAAAATCTCTGGAGCTGTTGGCACATATGCGAACATCGACCCGTTTGTTGAGCAATATGTATGTGAGAAGCTTGGCATCAAAGCTGCACCAATTTCAACCCAAACCTTGCAGCGTGACCGCCATGCAGATTACATGGCTACTCTTGCTTTAGTCGCAACGAGCATTGAGAAATTTGCTGTTGAAATTCGTGGTCTTCAAAAGAGTGAAACACGTGAAGTAGAAGAGTTCTTTGCCAAAGGACAAAAAGGATCATCAGCGATGCCGCATAAGCGTAACCCAATCGGTTCTGAGAATATGACGGGAATTGCCCGCGTGATTCGTGGATATATGCTGACAGCTTATGAAAATGTACCACTTTGGCATGAGCGTGATATTTCTCATTCATCTGCTGAGCGCATCATTTTACCAGATGCAACGATTGCACTGAACTATATGCTCAACCGTTTCTCAAACATCGTGAAAAACTTAACGGTTTTCCCTGAGAACATGAAACGCAACATGGACCGCACACTTGGCTTAATTTACTCACAGCGCGTTCTTCTTGCATTAATTGATACAGGCATGGCACGTGAAGAGGCATATGACACGGTTCAGCCAAAGGCAATGGAAGCGTGGGAGAAGCAAGTGCCGTTCCGTTCATTAGTAGAAACAGAAGAAAAAATCACGTCACGTTTAACACCGGAACAAATCGCTGACTGCTTCGATTACAACTATCATTTGAAAAATGTCGATATGATTTTCGAACGTCTAGGTCTTGCGTAAGAAATGGGCCGCCTGCTTGACAGGCGCCCAATCCTGAAAATTGCCAACATTCAAATTAGGAGGCCAACCTGAATGACTGTGAAACAAGAACTTCTCTACGAAGGCAAAGCGAAAAGAATCTATCAGACCGATGACGAGCATATTTTATATGTCGAATATAAAGACTCAGCTACAGCATTTAACGGCGAAAAGAAAGCCGAAATCGAAGGCAAAGGCAGACTGAACAACGAAATTTCGAGCTTAATCTTTCAAATGCTGCATGAGAAAGGAATCAACAATCACTTTGTGAAACGCCTTTCTGAAACAGAGCAGCTCATTCAAAAGGTACAGATTGTTCCGCTTGAAGTGGTTGTACGAAATGTGGTGGCAGGCAGTATGTCAAAACGCCTTGGCATTCCAGAGGGAACGAAACTGGACACACCTTTGATTGAGTTCTACTACAAAGATGATGCACTCGGCGATCCGCTCATTACAGAAGATCATATTCGCATCTTACATGCAGCGACACCTGAGCAGGTCGAGGAAATGAAACAGATCACAAGACAAGTGAATGAAGAGTTAAAGCAAATCTTCTCAGACTCCCATGTGAATTTAATTGATTTTAAGCTTGAATTCGGAATAGATCACGAGAATCGTATTTTGCTAGCTGATGAGATTTCACCTGATACGTGCAGGCTTTGGGACAAAGATACAAACGAAAAGCTTGATAAAGATGTGTTCAGACGAAACCTGGGCGGCTTAACGAATGCATACGAAGAAATTTTCAAAAGACTTGGAGGCCATAAACATGTATAAAGTGAAAATTTTTGTCAGCTTAAAAGAGAGCGTTCTTGATCCACAAGGAAGTGCCGTGCAGCACGCTTTGCACAGCATGTCTTATCAGGAAGTAAAGGATGTCCGTATCGGGAAATACATGGAGCTTGTCATTGAAAAATCAGATCGTGATTTAGACACAGTCGTCAAAGAAATGTGCGAAAAATTACTTGCCAACACGGTGATTGAAGATTACCGCTATGAGGTGGAGGAGGTTGTCGCACAGTGAAGTTTGCAGTGATCGTCTTGCCTGGCTCTAACTGTGATATCGATATGTACCATGCGATTCAAGATGAGTTAGGTGAACAAGTTGAATATGTATGGCACGACGAAACGAGTCTTGACGGATTTGACGGTGTACTCGTACCAGGCGGTTTCTCTTATGGGGATTACTTAAGATGTGGTGCGATCGCCCGCTTCTCAAACATCATGCCGGCAGTGAAAAAAGCAGCTGAGGAAGGAAAACCTGTTCTTGGTGTTTGTAACGGGTTCCAAATTCTTCAGGAGCTTGGCATTCTTCCGGGTGCGATGAGACGAAATAAAGACTTGAAATTTATCTGTCGTCCAGTTGAACTCATTGTAGAAAACAACGAAACGCAATTTACAAGCGGTTATCAAAAAGGCGAATCCATTACGATTCCTGTAGCGCACGGTGAAGGCAACTTCTACTGTGATGAAGACACTTTAGCGAAGCTCATTGAACGCGGCCAAATCGCTTTCACTTACGGAGACGATATTAACGGCAGTGTGAATCGTATTGCAGGTGTAACGAATGAAGAGGGCAATGTACTCGGCATGATGCCGCACCCTGAGCGCGCGGTTGATTCATTACTAGGCAGCGCAGACGGACTTAAATTGTTTCAATCTATCGTGAAAAATTGGAGGGACACTCATGTCACTACTGCTTGAACCAAGTCACAAGCAAATTAAAGAAGAGAAATTGTATCAGCAAATGGGATTGAGTGATGAAGAATTCGCTTTAATCGAATCCATTATTGGCAGGCTGCCAAACTACACAGAAACGGGCATTTTTTCTGTCATGTGGTCAGAGCATTGCAGTTATAAAAACTCAAAGCCTGTTTTAAGCAAATTCCCGACAAAAGGAGAGCACGTCCTTCAAGGTCCTGGGGAAGGCGCTGGGATCGTTGATATTGGAGACAACCAAGCGGTTGTATTTAAAATCGAATCACATAACCATCCATCTGCGATTGAACCGTATCAAGGAGCGGCGACAGGTGTCGGCGGAATTATCCGTGATGTATTCTCCATGGGTGCGCGTCCAATTGCTGTATTAAACTCTCTTCGTTTTGGTGAACTGACTTCACCGCGCGTGAAGTACTTGTTTGAAGAAGTAGTGGCAGGGATCGCAGGCTATGGAAACTGTATCGGAATTCCAACAGTCGGCGGAGAGGTTCATTTCGATCAAAGCTATGAAGGCAACCCGCTCGTAAATGCAATGTGTGTTGGATTAATCAACCATGAAGACATCAAAAAAGGGCAGGCCAAAGGTGTCGGCAACACGGTCATGTACGTTGGTGCCAAAACGGGACGTGACGGAATTCACGGTGCAACATTTGCATCTGAGGAATTTTCTGATGAATCAGAAGAAAAACGCTCAGCAGTTCAAGTCGGTGATCCGTTCATGGAAAAACTGCTGCTTGAAGCGTGCCTTGAAGTCATCAAAAACGATGCACTCGTTGGAATTCAGGATATGGGAGCGGCTGGCTTAACAAGCTCAAGTGCGGAAATGGCGAGTAAAGCAGGTTCTGGTATCGAGATGAATCTAGATCTCATCCCGCAGCGTGAAACTGGCATGTCAGCATACGAAATGATGCTGTCTGAATCTCAAGAGAGAATGCTTTTGGTCATTGAAAAAGGCCGTGAACAAGAAATCATTGATATTTTTGAAAAATACGATCTTGAAGCGGTATCAGTCGGTCATGTGACAGACGATAAAATGCTTCGTTTACTTCATCAAGGTGAAGTGGTATGTGAGCTTCCTGTTGATGCCCTTGCAGAAGAAGCGCCGGTTTATCACAAGCCATCAAGTGAGCCTGCATACTATCGTGAGTTTTTAGAAACAAAAGTTGAAGCACCTGCTATCACAGATGCAGCCGACACGTTAAAGCAGCTTCTCCAGCAGCCAACAATTGCAAGTAAAGAATGGGTTTATGACCAATATGACTACATGGTTCGGACAAATACAGTCGTTGCACCAGGCTCTGATGCGGGCGTTTTAAGAATCCGCGGAACGAAAAAAGCCCTTGCGATGACAACCGATTGTAACGCACGTTATCTCTACCTTGATCCAGAGGTCGGCGGGAAAATCGCAGTCGCAGAAGCAGCACGTAACATTGTGTGCTCAGGCGCTCGTCCGCTTGCAGTAACAGATAACCTGAACTTCGGTAACCCCGAAAAACCAGAAATTTTCTGGCAAATTGAAAAATCTGCTGACGGTATTAGTGAAGCGTGCCGCAAGCTAAGCACACCAGTTATCGGTGGTAACGTCTCTTTATATAACGAATCAAATGGAACAGCGATTTATCCAACACCAGTTATTGGGATGGTTGGTTTGGTTGAAGATACAGCTCATATTACGACGCAGTCGTTCCAGCAGGCTGGCGATGTGATTTTCGTCATTGGTGAGACGAAGGAAGAATTTGCAGGCAGTGAGCTTCAAAAGATGACAGAAGGCCGTATTTACGGAAAAGCACCAGAAATTGATTTGGATGTAGAGCTCACGCGTCAGGAAGCCCTTCTTGCTGCGATTCAAAACGGACTTGTTCAATCAGCTCACGATGTGTCTGAAGGCGGTCTTGGTGTAGCACTTGCTGAAAGTACATTTGGAACAGACGGTCTTGGCGCTCATATCCAAATTGATTTAAACAGTGAAGCTTCATTATTCAGTGAAACACAGTCACGTTTTGTCGTCACAGTGAAACCAGAGCACCGCGAAGCATTTGCTGCGGCTGTCAAAGATGCGAAAGAAGTTGGAACGGTCACAAATGATGGGGTATTCACTGTCAAAAATCAAGAAGGACAACAATGGATTCATGCAGCGGTCAACGAGCTTGAACGCGCATGGAAAGGAGCGATCCCATGCTTGCTGAAATCAGAGGCTTAAACGAAGAGTGTGGCGTCTTTGGGGTTTGGGGACACGAAGAAGCCCCGCAAATCACATATTACGGATTGCATAGTCTTCAGCACCGAGGACAAGAGGGTGCGGGAATCATTGCAACAGATGGTGAAAACCTGACGGCACATAAAGGCCTTGGACTGATTACGGAAGTCTTTCAAAACGGTGAGCTAAAGGATTTGAAAGGAAAAGGTGCGATCGGACACGTTCGGTATGCGACAGCAGGCGGAGGCGGCTTTGAAAATGTGCAGCCCCTCTTCTTCCGCTCGCAAAACAACGGCAGTCTTGCCCTTGCTCATAATGGGAACTTAGTGAATGCAACGCAATTAAAGCAGCAGCTAGAGAACCAGGGGAGTATATTCCAAACATCTTCTGACACTGAAGTGCTTGCTCATTTAATTAAGCGCAGCGGCTATGTTGAATTGAAAGAGCAGATCAAAAATGCCCTGTCCATGCTTAAAGGCGCATATGCTTTCTTAATTATGACGGAAACAGAAATGATTGTGGCTCTTGATCCGAACGGCTTACGTCCGCTTTCACTTGGTATGCTTGGGGACGCGTATGTTGTTGCTTCTGAAACATGTGCATTTGATGTTGTCGGTGCCACGTATTTACGAGATGTTGAGCCTGGAGAAATGCTGATCATTAATGATGATGGCCTGAAATCTGAACGCTTCTCCATGAACATTAACCGCAGCATGTGCAGCATGGAATACATTTATTTCTCAAGACCTGACAGCAATATCAATGGCATCAACGTGCATAGTGCGAGAAAGAACCTTGGCAAAAAGCTTGCCGAGGAAGCGCATGTCGAAGCAGATGTTGTGACAGGTGTACCAGATTCGAGTATTTCTGCAGCGATTGGATATGCCGAAGCAACAGGTATTCCATATGAGCTCGGTTTAATTAAAAACCGTTATGTCGGCAGAACCTTTATCCAGCCGTCTCAAGCATTGCGTGAGCAGGGCGTGCGCATGAAGCTGTCAGCTGTGCGCGGGGTCGTCGAAGGAAAACGTGTCGTGATGGTCGATGATTCCATCGTACGCGGAACTACGAGCCGCCGCATTGTGACGATGCTAAGAGAAGCGGGTGCGACGGAAGTCCATGTCCGCATTAGTTCACCGCCTATCGCACATCCTTGTTTTTATGGAATTGATACGTCCACACATGAAGAGCTGATTGCTTCTTCTCATTCAGTGGAAGAAATTAGACAGGAAATCGGTGCAGACTCCATTGCATTTTTATCTGTAGACGGTTTAATGGACGGGATTGGCAGGAAGTATGATGATCCTCAGCGCGGTCAATGTTTAGCATGCTTTACTGGGAAATATCCGACTGAAATTTATGAAGATACTGTTCTTCCGCATGTGAAGGAAACAGCACTGACGAAATAATCGAATAAAGGAGCAGCAGTCAAGATGATTTGATATGCTGCTCTTTCATTCTGCTGAAAATAAATGGAAGAGAAGCAGCTAAAAGGAGTGAATGGGATGTCAGAAGCATATAAAAACGCCGGTGTCGACATCGAAGCAGGATACGAAGCCGTCAAACGAATGAAAACACACGTAGAACGTACAAAAAGAGCAGGTGTCATGGGTGCTCTAGGCGGATTTGGCGGTATGTTTGATTTATCTGAGCTGCCATACAAAAAGCCCGTTCTTGTCTCAGGAACAGATGGTGTCGGAACAAAATTAAAGCTTGCCTTTTTAATGGATCAACACGATACGATCGGCGTAGATGCCGTGGCAATGTGTGTGAACGATGTGCTGGCACAAGGGGCAGAACCGCTCTTTTTCTTAGATTACTTAGCAGTAGGAAAAGCAGATCCGTTAAAAATTGAATCAATCGTCAAAGGTGTTGCTGACGGCTGTGAGCAGTCTGGTTCAGCGCTTGTCGGCGGAGAAACAGCAGAAATGCCGGGTCTTTACACAGAAGATGAATATGATATTGCTGGTTTTTCAGTAGGCGTCGTTGAAAAGGATGAAATCGTCACAGGAGAGAACATCCAGGAAGGGCATTTGCTGATTGGACTCAGCTCTAGCGGAATTCATAGCAATGGTTATTCTCTTGTACGAAAAGTATTGCTTGAAGATGCGGGTCTAGATCTTCACCAAACGTATGAACCTTTTACAAGACCGCTTGGAGAAGAGCTTCTTGAACCGACCAAAATTTATGTGAAGCCTGTTCTCAAACAAGTGAAAGCCGGCAAGATTGACGGCATGGCACATGTGACAGGCGGCGGCTTTATTGAAAATTTACCGCGTATGCTGCCTGAAGGGCTTGGCGTTGAGATTGATAACGGCTCATGGCCAGTACCGCCAATTTTCTCCTTTATTCAAGAAAAAGGACAGTTAAAGGCAGAAGAAATGTTCAACGTGTTTAATATGGGCATTGGTTTTGTCTTAGCGGTAAAAGAAGATGACCTTGTCGAAGTGATCAGAGGACTTGAAAAAGACGGAGAGAAAGCATTTCTCATCGGCCGTGTTCAAAAAGGAGAAGGTGTCACATTCGGCGGTGGAAGCCTCTCATGAAGAAGTTTGCGATCTTCGCCTCTGGAAGCGGGACGAATTTTCAAGCCATTATAGATACATTAAAAAAAGAACAGTGGCAGGCAGAGGCCGCCATTGTGATTTGTGATAAACCGGGTGCAAAGGTGCTGGAGCGTGCTGAGAAAGAGGGCATTCCCTCCTTTGCCTTTACACCGAAGGCTTTTCCGAATAAAGCCGCTTTTGAACAAACGATCATTGAACAGCTTAGGCTGCATGAAGTGGAATGGATTTTCCTTGCTGGGTATATGAGACTGATTGGTCCGACATTACTTGAAGCATTCAGAGGGAAAATTGTCAATATCCACCCGTCCTTGCTGCCAGCCTTCCCAGGGCTGGATGCCATTGGACAAGCCTATCAAGCAGGCGTCAAAGTGGCGGGTATCACCGTCCATTTTGTCGATGAAGGCATGGATACAGGTCCGATCATTGACCAAGCGTCGATTTATATCGAACAAGGGGAAGAGCTTGAATCGATTGAAAAAAGAATGCATGAACTAGAACACACACTATATCCAAAAGTGATCAAATCACTTTTAGAATTATCTTAATGAGGTGACGAAGGCATGACGATCAAACGCGCATTAATCAGTGTTTCCGATAAAACGAATCTTGTACCTTTTGTGAAAGAATTAACAGAACTTGGCGTTGAAGTGATTTCAACTGGAGGTACACATAAGCTTCTTCAAGAGAACGGCATTGATGTCATTGGAATTTCAGAAGTCACTGGATTCCCTGAAATCATGGACGGACGACTCAAAACACTTCACCCGAACATTCATGGCGGACTTTTAGCAGTGAGAGAAAACGATGAGCATATGGCACAGATTGAGAAGCATGGCATTCAGCCGATTGATCTTGTTGTCGTGAATCTCTATCCTTTCAAAGAGACGATCTCAAAAGACGATGTGACGTATGAAGAGGCGATTGAAAACATTGATATTGGCGGACCGGGAATGCTTCGTGCGGCATCAAAAAACCACCAAGACGTCACAGTGATTGTCGATCCTCGTGACTATGATACAGTCATCCAGCAAATCAAAGAAGGCGGCGTGTCACTCGAGAAAAAACGTGAGCTCGCTGCAAAGGTATTCCGTCATACGGCTGCATACGATGCTCTGATTGCGGATTACTTAACAAATTTTGTGGGCGAAACAGAGCCAGAACAGTTCACTGTCACGTTTGAGAAAAAACAATCCCTTCGTTATGGAGAAAACCCGCACCAAGCGGCGACTTTCTATGAAAATGCTCTTCCAGCCAAAGGTTCTTTGGCTACTGCAAAGCAATTACATGGAAAAGAACTTTCCTATAACAATATTAAAGATGCAGATGCAGCACTCCAAATCGTACGTGAATTCACGGAGCCGGCAGCTGTCGCTGTGAAGCATATGAACCCGTGCGGCGTTGGTACAGGAGAAACGATTGCAGAAGCATTTGACAGAGCATTCAAAGCAGATGAGACGTCTATTTTTGGCGGCATTGTGGCACTTAACCGTGAAGTAGACAAACAAACGGCTGAGGTGCTGCATACGATTTTCTTAGAAATTGTCATCGCCCCATCGTTCAGCCAAGAAGCGCTTGACGTGTTAACGGCGAAAAAGAATCTTCGTCTATTAACATTAGATGTAGAAGCGGATCTCGGGAAAAAAGAAAAGCAGCTGACAAGTGTCCATGGCGGACTGCTTGTTCAGGATATTGACACGTACGGCTTAGAGGAAGCAACGATTTCTATTCCAACGAAAAGAGAACCAACAGAAGACGAATGGAAAGACTTAAAGCTTGCTTGGAAAGTAGTCAAGCATGTGAAATCAAATGCCATTGTCCTTGCGAAAGATCAAATGACAGCAGGAATCGGTGCTGGTCAAATGAACCGCGTGGGCTCAGCTAACATTGCAATTGAGCAAGCTGGTGAAAAGGCAAAAGGAAGCGCACTAGGCTCTGATGCATTCTTCCCAATGGGCGATACAGTGGAAGCTGCTGCAAAGGCAGGCGTCACAGCGATCATTCAGCCAGGCGGATCTATTCGTGATGAAGAATCGATTCAAAAAGCAGATGAATACGGCATCGCCATGGTCTTCACTGGCGTTAGACATTTCAAACATTAAGGGGATGACAGTGTGAACGTATTAATTATCGGCAGAGGTGGAAGAGAGCATACCATCGCATGGAAAGTGAATCAAAGTGAACTTGTCAGCCAAGTATTTGTCGCACCCGGCAATGATGGAATGACAGATGCTGCGAAGCTTGTACCAATCGACGAAGGCGATCATGAGTCATTAATTCGTTTTGCAAAAGAAAACGAAATCGGCTTAACCATTGTCGGTCCAGAGGTCCCTTTAATCGCAGGTGTCGTTGATGCATTTGAAGAAGCAGGTCTAAAAGTATTTGGACCGAATGCAAAAGCTGCGGTCATTGAAGGCTCAAAGGAATTTGCAAAAGACTTAATGAAGAACTACGATATCCCAACAGCCGCTTACGCTGCCTTTACATCGTTTGAAGAAGCAAAGGCATATGTGGAAGAAAAAGGTGCGCCGATTGTCATTAAAGCAGACGGGCTTGCCGCAGGAAAAGGCGTCACAGTGGCTATGACGCTTGAAGAGGCGGTCGATTGTCTGCATGATTTCTTAGAGGATGAAAAGTTTGGCGATGCAAGTGCATCTGTTGTCATCGAAGAATTTTTAACAGGCGAAGAATTTTCACTCATGGCTTTTGTCAACGGGGAAAAGGTGTATCCGATGGTGATTGCGCAGGATCACAAACGGGCCTTTGAAGATGACAAAGGGCCGAACACTGGCGGAATGGGCGCTTATTCACCAGTTCCGCAAATTTCAGATGAAGTGGTTCAGAAAGCTGTGGAAGATGTTGTCAAACCGGCAGCTCGCGCGATGGTGCAGGAAGGGCGTCCATTTACAGGCATTTTATATGCAGGTTTAATGCTGACACCAGAAGGCTCAAAGGTGATTGAATTCAATGCACGCTTTGGCGACCCTGAAACGCAGGTGGTTCTCCCTCGTCTTGAATCAGATCTAGTCCAAGTATTCCTCGATATTCTTGATGGAAAAGATGTGGACTTACAGTGGAAAGACACTGCGGCTGTCAGTGTGGTTCTTGCATCAGAAGGATACCCAGAAGACTATGCAAAAGGCACACCGATCGGTGCCTTGCAAACGACTGTGTCTGATGTTGTGACCTTCCACGCAGGAACAAAAAAAGAAAACGATCAATTCGTCACAAATGGCGGCCGTGTAGCAAATGTAACCGCATTTGACGACACATTTGAAGCGGCAAGATCAAGAGTGTATGAAGCGGTTGAAGAAATCATACAGCCAGGTCTATTTTATCGCCGTGACATCGGTGCCCGTGCGCTGAAAGCTGCGGGGAAAAACGTTTAATCAAAACACCTTTCTATCTGACGAGATGGAAAGGTGTTTTTTGTTCATGAGAAGGGATGCCGGCGGAATATGAAGAAGTAGTATGGGATGACGAGTTTATGAGGAGGCAGCATGGTCATTCAAGGAATCATTCTATTTGCAATCGTGTTACTTATTTTATTTGTACTGTTCTCAAATCTCATCATGTATGAAGCGAGAAAGCAAAACAAAGCCAAAAAAGGCTCAGCCATTCGGTATATGATCATGTCGATTTTTTCTGGTATCGTCATTGTTTCATTTTCCATTTGGATTTTTTTATTAGCTGATTATAAGAGAGGATGAGTATATGGTGCAATTGAAGGAACTTGCGAACGAGCGTTTTTCTGCCTCGATCTGTATTGATTCATTTAATGAGCGAATCCGTTTGGATGACTACAGCGGCAGGGTGCGGGATGTGATTCAGTCGGTTCTTCAGGAAGCTGCAGACTCCAAGGCTTCTAAGGTCATTGTGAAAGTCAGGCGTGAGCATATGCCTCTTTTTTTAGAAAAAGGCTTTCGGCTTGAAGGCGTGTTTTCTCATTATTTTCTTGGAAGTGATGCGTACGGCATGTCGCTCTTTCTGATGGAGGATCGGATGAACAGCCCGTATTGGCTGAAGGAAGATGAAATTGTTGCGTCTATTCAGGAAAAGCCTCTCAAAAAAGACCAAGGCACGTGGCAGGATGAGTATGTGATGAGGAAAGCGGATACGCAGGATATTCACAAGCTGGCAAAGCTCTATGATACCGTTTTTGAAACGTATCCTACGCCAATGAATGAGCCAGATTACATCCAAAAGGTGATGGAGGAAGGGACCGTCTTTTATGCCGTTGAACATGACGGTCACATTGTGAGTGCAGCATCCGCTGAAATCAATCTACCGTATGGTCATGCGGAATTAACAGATTGTGCGACCCTTCCATCATACAGAAAACTAGGATTCATGCATCATTTGATTCTAGCACTCGAAAAGGAACTTCAATCCATGCACATTTATGTCTTTTATTCTCTTGCACGTGCACTGTCCTATGGAATGAACCAAGTGTTTTATCAGCTCGGCTATACGTATACCGGGCGTTTCCAAAACAACTGCTATATTTTTGACAAAATTGAAGATATGAATCTATGGGTGAAAACGCCAAATGAATCATGAAATGGTTCTCATCTGATCAAGCAGACCAGATAGGCGGTACGCCATGATACTGAGCTGCAGCTTCATCCGATCATCTGTGGATTTGAGGCTGCAGCCTGTTCTCGTTTCAATTTGTTTCAGCCGGTAGCTTAATGTATGCCTGTGAATAAACAATTCTCCCGCAGATTTTTGAATATTTTCATTGTGTGCCAAATACACTTCGAGTGTATGGATCAGGTCAGCCCCCTGTTTTTTCGTATAAAGCAAGGGACTCAACAGCTCCACGTAAAAGTCATGCAAATTCATACCCGCTTCATTCATTTCAAGCAGCATCCCGTATAAGCCGAGCTTTTGATAATGAATGATGCATTCTTCTGTCTTTAAAAGCGGAAGAAGCCTTGCTGCATACTGCGCTTCCTTCGCGCTTTTTGAAAAGAGACCGATCTGGTCATAGGCTCTCCCAATGCCAATCACAATCGGATGGACGGGAAAAAAATAAGACCAAGTGCTCCGGCACTCTTCTGCTGCACGATACCACTCTGCTTCTTGAAACGCTTTTTTTTCTGCTGGTGTAAGAACAAAAATAGAATCGAGCCTTGTCTTTAGTAAATAAGGAATATGTCTGCGTTCAAATATCGACGTGAGCAATTGAGATAGACGCTGCATCATTTGGTGATCGAGCTGTGTGTGCTGATGCTGAAATTGAAAGTAGATGACCACCTGCTCATCGCTCATATCGTATTGCAGCTTTGTTGCCTGTTCGACCACATAGCTTTCTTCTGTGTATTGCTGCTGCAAAATATCATCTAACAAATGACCTTGCATTTGGTTTTCTGTATCTTGAATGGCTTTTTGCTTCAGCCATTCAATCGCATACACCGCCCCGGCATGCTCGATGGCAATCGCATCGAGATGATGCCATGCTTCCTTTTTCTTCAAAGACACAATAAACCCGAAAATATCACCCATCGCAATCACCGGACATGCAGCAAGGACAAACGCACCGCACGTGTCATAAACGAGCCTTCCTTTCTCCTCAGCCTGCTTGAGAAGAGGCATCGTTTCGATTGGTTCATGATCTGTCAAAAAGCCAACAGCAGGAGAGTACGTCACTTCATCTTTTATGAGATGAGCTGCGGTTTGATGTAAAAAAACATCTAGCACAACGATGTTCGCCGAAGTGAGGTGTGCCAGCTCATCTGTAATTTGTGTGACATTTTTATTGCTGACATTTAAATGGGTCAGTCTTTGATGAATGGCTGAAGAATATTTAAGCTGATGGAGCTGGCTGCTGACGATTTGCTCTAGGACGGCTTTTGTAATGTCTGAGAAGTTGACATGTGAAGGAATCTCGATGAGTGGAATGCCGCTGCTTTTGGCAGCTTCGATCAGTGATGCCGGAATTTCCGTTAAGTATACGCCTTTATAAATCGCAATGGCCGATAGACGTTGAGATTGAATCAGCTCCTCAAGCCGGGTGCGCCTTTCCTGATTGTCTGCAAGCCCAAAGCCGGTTGTGACGAGCAGTTCCCCTTCTGAAAGCCTTGAAGTATCTTCGATAATTTCCACGATGGTCACCCACTGAATGAGGCGGTCCAGTCCATTTTCCCCAGCAAGCAGCTTTGTTTCCTTCATGATATCGAGCGAGAGTGCATCTTTGACGAGAATCGCCATAGACTCATGACCTCCTTTTGAACATTCTTATACACGATGTATAAAAAATGCGTGTGAAATTCGGGCATGTGGCGAATGGAGGATGACTGCCCTCTTGATTAAGCTAATCTTATAACAAGTATACAAAATTTTCTTGCGATTCATGAAAAAAGAAAGATGCAGCTGCTGACGAGAGAGGGAGGAATGACAAAGTGGAGACCCGGGATTACTTAATCAAACCGATGTTGAATCAGCATTATCCTGTGGCTGTGAAAGGAGAGGGGATTTATTTATATGATCGGGACGGGAAAAAATATTTAGACGGCTCATCGGGTGCTGTCACGGCAAGTATTGGACATGGCATACGAGACATCATTGATGCCATGACAGAGCAAGCGGAAAAGGTGAGCTTTACGTACAGGTCACAATTCACAAATGAACCAGCAGAAGAACTTGCCTATGAATTGAGTACGCTCTGCCCAGGGAACCTGAACTGGTCTTTTTTTGTCGGAAGCGGATCAGAGGCAACAGAGACCGCCATGAAAATTGCCATTCAGCATTGGCAGGAGCAGGGGAAGGCTGAGAAGAATCACATCATCTCAAGATGGATGAGTTATCACGGCATCACACTCGGTGCGCTGTCGATGTCAGGACATATTGCAAGGAGAGAGCGCTTTGAACCACTGCTCGAAAAACACCCGGTGCTGTCTCCGCCATACAGCTATCGTTCGTGGCTGCCAAAGGAAGAAAGCAAGCAGGTCGAATGGTATGTACAGGAATTTAAAACTGTCATCCAGCGTATAGGAAAAGAGAGGATTGCGGCTTTTATTGCAGAGCCGATTGTTGGAGCAGCGGGCGCGGCGCTTGTTCCGCCAGATGGATATTTTGCGGCGATGAAGCGAGTTTGTGAGGAAAACGATATTTTAATGATTGCAGATGAAGTCATGACAGGCTTTGGACGAACTGGGAAAATGTTTGCCATGGAACATTGGGGCGTCGTACCAGATATTATGGTACTCGGAAAAGGCATGAGCGCCGGCTATTCACCGATTGCGGCAGCTGTCTCAGCGGATCATGTGATTGCACCGATTCTCAGTGGTTCGGGCTCTGTGATGGCAGGCCACACTTATAGCGGCAATCCGCTTTCAGCAGCCGTCTCACTGGCTGTCATTCGATATATGAAAAAACATCAGCTTTCAGAACGGGCTGATCTGTCTGGACGATATTTAATGAATGCTTTAAAGAATTTGCAAACAAATCATTCCATTATAGGAGATGTGAGAGGAAAGGGACTGCTCATTGGCATTGAATTTGTCGCAGACCGATTATCGAAAACACCATTTCCTGCTCATGCTCAAATGACACATTTAGTTGTGGAGACGGCCAAGCAAAATGGTTTGCTTGTTTACCCAGCAAGCGCTGGAGAGGATGGTGTGGGAGGTGCAGCGGTTATGATCGCACCGCCACTTTCCATTACGCAGCAGGAGATGGATGAACTGATTCATTTATTCGGGCAGACAATGACGCAGGTCGAGCAAGAAGTCATCAATCGAGGGTTTTTCCCATCTGCCATGTAGGGAGGAAAGATGATGAACAAAACAGCGAACTTTGATCAAGTCATCACGCATTTTAGAGACGGAATGACCATTATGTTTGGCGGCTTTGGCGGTGTGGGGTCCCCGCCATCATTGATCGATGCCATTCTAGAAGCCAATATTAAAGACCTGACATTGATCGGAAACGATGCAGGCTTCCCGCAAATCGGTGTTGGCAGGCTGATCACAGAAGGAAGAGTGAAGAAAATCATTGCTTCACATATTGGCTCTAATCCAATTGCCGGGCAGAAAATGCAGGCAGGGACACTAGACGTTCTTTTTTACCCGCAAGGCATCCTAGCGGAAAAGATCAGGGCAGGCGGAATGGGTTTAGCGGGCATTGTGACAGATGTCGGCATGGATAGTCTCAATCTTGATGAGAAACAATTGGTTCAGCTGGATGGAAAGAAGTATATCCTTGAGCCTGCACTGACTGCGGATATCGCGATTGTGAATGCCCTCAAAGCAGATGAAGCAGGCAACCTGATTTTTGATAAAAGTGCACGGAATACAAACCCGATTGTGGCGATGGCAGGAGACTGGACCATTGCGGAAGTAGAAGAGATTGTGCCTGTGGGCGGGCTTCATCCAGAGGAAATCGTCACGCCAGGCGTATTTGTGAACCAGATCGTGCAATCAAAAGGAGTGAACTGGACATGGGCATGGGAGACATCGATTTAAGACACCGCATAGCCAAACGCGCGGCACAGGAAATTGAAGATGGCATGATTGTGAATCTTGGGATCGGCATCCCGACCCTTGCAGCTGAGTACATCCCAGCACATTACGAGGTGTGGCTGCATGCAGAAAACGGCATTATGGGAGCAGGCGCTTCACCAGCACGAGGGGAAGAAGACCCGAATTTGTGCAATGCCGGGGGTTTTCCCATTACGTTAACAAAAGGCGGATCATATATGGACAGCACAACCGCTTTTGGCATCATTCGCAAAGGGATGCTGGATATGACCATTTTAGGTGCACTTGAAGTCAGCAGTCATGGGGATCTTGCCAATTGGATTGTGCCAGGGAAACGTGTGCCGGGAATGGGTGGAGCCATTGAACTTGCGCAAAAAGCGAAAAAGGTGGTGGTCGTGATGAGCCACCTTGATAAACATGGACAATCTAAGATAAAAGCGGCCTGCACGCTGCCTTTAACTGCTAAGTCTTGTGTGGATCTGATTATTACGGATATGGCAGTCATTGAGGTCAAATCACAGCTGCTCATTTTGCGTGAAGTCATGCCGCCGTATCAGCCGGAAGATGTCATGAGGGCGACAGAGGCGCCGCTCATTTTAGCGCCTGATGTCAAATCTGTTGTGTAGAAAGGATGACTGACTTGCAGCCAACCACACGTATCAGAAACTGGATGAAAGAGCATAAGGAGGAAGCCGTGACGCTTCTTCAGCAAATGGTGCAATGTGACAGCACACAAGGAAATGAGCAAGAAGTACAGCAAATCGTAGCAAATAAACTTTCTGCCATCGGCTTTGATGTTGACGTATGGGACATTGACGGAGATGACTTGCTGAACCATCCGTATTTTTATTCCCCGAGGCGTTCCTTTAAAGGAAGCCCTAATGTCGCCGGACGATTGAAAGGTAAAGGCGGAGGTAAATCTATTTTATTAAATGGACATGTGGATGTTGTGCCGGCAGGAGATCACAAACAATGGACATATCCGCCCTACAGCGGGCATATCATAAACGGGAGACTTTATGGACGCGGGGCAACAGATATGAAAGGTGGAAACGTTTCTTTACTCTTTGCACTTGAAGCACTGCATGCGCTTCAGATTCCGCTGAAGGGAGATGTCTTGTTTCATAGTGTTGTTGAAGAAGAGAGCGGCGGCGCAGGCACCCTTGCAGCCATACTGAGAGGATATACAGCAGATGCAGCCATCATTCCAGAGCCAAGTCATATGAAAATCTTTCCGATTCAGCAAGGATCTAAATGGTTCAGACTGCATATTAAAGGAAGGGCTGCTCATGGCGGAACAAGATATCACGGCGTTTCTGCTATTGAAAAGAGCACGATAGTCCTTTCACATATAGCGGAACTTGAAGAAGAAAGAAATCAGCGAATCACTGAGCCGCTGTTTCAGCATATCCCAATCCCGATCCCAATCAATATCGGGAAAATTCAAGGCGGTGATTGGCCATCCTCCGTAGCAGACCTTGTCACAATGGAAGGCAGGCTCGGGGTGATGCCGGGTGAAACGGTAGAACAGGCAGAGAAGGAATTAGAAAATTGGATGGCAGGACTCGGAGAAAAAGATGAATGGTTTCAAGAGCATCCTGTTGAGGTCGAATGGTTTGGTGCAAGATGGCTTCCGGGTTCAATCGATACGGATCAT
Organism: Bacillus sp. BK450; assembly: GCF_004364885.1. Classification (NCBI taxonomy): domain Bacteria; kingdom Bacillati; phylum Bacillota; class Bacilli; order Caryophanales; family Bacillaceae; genus Bacillus; species Bacillus sp. BK450. The sequence continues at coordinate 63,759 of NZ_SOBQ01000005.1, forward strand.
CCGCTTTTAGGTTTATTGAAGGAACAATATGAAGCGGTCATGAAGCAGCCGCCGAAAATCGAAGCCGCCCCTTGGGGAACGGATGGCGGATTACTGTCACAGGCGGCTGGTATTCCGATCATCGTGTTTGGACCTGGAACAACGGAGCTTGCCCATTTTCCGAATGAATCCATCGACATTGAGCATGTGATAGAAGCAGCAGAAATTATTGCAGGGACAATAGTAGAATGGTGTGAAGCAGCGGAATGAGATGAAAATGATCACAAAAAAAGAAGGCTGCCTTACTCAGCCTTCTCTTTATGTGTGTCCTGCTGCTCACACATGTATGTCACTGGACAAAAACGAAGAATGCCAGATCCCAGTTTCATACCGCCAAACATGATGCCCAAAAGCAGCATTTTAATCCATGGTTTTCTAGCATATAAGGATCCAGCCGCAGTACATATTGTCATTCCGCAGGCAATTCTAATGAGCGCTTCCATTAAGCCGAGATTAGGTTTCATTGAAGGTGAATCTCCTTTTTTAAATTATTTTAAGTGTGATTTCAAGAAATTGTAACGTTTCATTAATGCGTAACGTAGTTCGTTATGTTACGATAGGGCTAATACAAATGAAGGAGAGTATGTGAATGTCCGAACGTACTTTTAATTGGAGAAACAATGACATCCGCACACAAATCGATGTAGTCGACTCAAAAATAGTTCCAACACTCCTTTTAACGAATGGACTCGTGCTTAACCCGTTTTTGAAGCAATGGGTGAAGGCAAATATTTGGATACATGATGATCGAATTGTTTATGTCGGAGCAGAGCTTCCTCAAAATAAATCAGCTAAACGTGTGATTGATTGTGAAGGGAAATACATTGTGCCTGGGTATATAGAGCCTCACGCGCACCCGTTCCATATTTATAATCCCCAATCACTTGCAGAATATGTGTCTCAATTTGGCACAACAACGATGGTCAGCGATAACTTATTTCTTCTTTTGCAAAGCAATGAAAAGAAAGCGCTTTCCACTCTATGTGAATTAAAAAAGCAGCCATTTCAGTATTTCTGGTGGTCCAGATACGATCTTCAAACGGAAGTCAGATATGAAGATGAGATGCTGCCAGTCAACTACCGGAAGGAATGGATTGATCATCCTGACGTCCTCCAAGGCGGCGAATTAACAAGCTGGCCAAGATTGATGGACGGTGATGATCTCATTTTATATTGCATGCAAGAAACGAAGAAGCAGAGAAAACGAATTGAAGGGCATTTCCCAGGAGCTTCTGAGAAAACGCTAACAAAAATGAAGCTGTTTGGCGCGGACAGTGATCATGAAGCGATGAATGCGGACGATGTGTTAAAACGCTTGTCCCTTGGCTATCATGTTTCATTGCGGCATTCTTCCATCCGCCCAGATTTAGTGAACATTTTAAGAGAACTGCATGAGCGTGATTTTAGACACTATGACCACTTTTTCTATACAACAGATGGTGCTGCTCCTCACTTTTATGAGGAAGGCATGATTAACCGTTTGATTTCGATTGCCCTTGAAGAAGGCGTGCCGATCATTGATGCGTATAATATGGCGACATTTAACATTGCAAAATACCATCAAATCGATGATTTATTAGGCGTTGTTGGCCCAGGCCGGCTGGCTTCTATAAATATTTTAGATGATCCAATGAACCCAAATCCTGAAACGGTGATATCTAAAGGGGTTATTCTCAAATTAGATGGCGAGAACCAGCATCAATTCCAAGAAACAAAATGGGAAAATGGCGGGCTTCTTCCATTAGATTTAAGCTATGACCTCACGATGAGTGATTTGCAATTCTCTATGCCGCTAGGTGTCAAGATGAGAAATGCCGTTATTATGGAGCCTTATACAGTGGAAATTGATAACTCAATCAACCAGCTGTCATGTGACCATGATCAAAGCTTCTTTAGCCTGATTGACCGAAAAGGCGAGTGGCGTGTGAATACGATGCTAAAAGGGTTCGCAAATAAAGTGCAGGGCTTTGTCAGCTCATTTTCGCTCACCGGTGACATTTTAGTGATCGGGAAAAATAAAGAAGATATGATGCTGGCACATAAGCGGATGAAAGAAATTGGCGGAGGAATCGTACTCACAGAGAACGGGAAAATTTTGCACGAAATCCCGCTGCAATTATCAGGCTGTGCATCGGCTGAACCATTTGAGACTGTTCTTCAGCAGGAACAAACATTACGCGAGCTGCTCATTGAGCGCGGCTATCCATTTGACTGTCCAATTGATACACTTGTCTTTTTCCAAAGTACACATTTGCCGTATATTCGAGTGACACCAAGAGGAATATTTGATGTCATGAAAAAAACTGTACTCTTTCCGTCTATAATGCGTTAAAATATAACAGAGTGGAGCTGTATCATCTTTGCTGGATTTCTGACTGCTGTTATAGGGCAGAAGTGAGCCATGGTTCTCTTCACTGCCATGTAAGTGATCATGATCTTATGTGGAGCTGTTGACAAAGCAGAGGGCTTTGACATGACGAATGAAGTACTCTAATTGTAAAATGAATTTGCCGGTTACGCTGACCGGCCAACATATTTTGAATAACCCGAGCAAGGCGGGGCGCATATTTGTGGTCTCGCCGAGCTTTCTGCAAAGCCTGTATATGAGGGCAGAAGACCTAACCAAGCAGAAGTCATCTTTATACTGGAAGCAAACAAGTTTGTCAGATTGTCATACAAGGAAAATGACAGAACTTGTCGAATTTGTTTACGATAAAGAAGCTTCGGCTTACGAAAGAACCTGACGGCATTTTCAGCGTAGAACCAAACCTGTCATGATCTGTTCAAAGCTCATTGCTAAGGTTTTAAAAAAATTAGTCAGGAAAGATACCGCTTTCTTAGAAGAAGATCGTGCGAAGCGGTGTGGCAATAGTAAAGGAGAAGATGTATTAAGATGCAAATTGATAAATTAAGGGGCAAAAGCTTAGATCAGTTATTCAACTCCATCTTATCCCTTAAAGACCTGGAAGAATGTTATCGATTCTTTGATGATTTATGTACCATCAATGAAATCCAATCTTTATCACAGCGTCTTGAAGTAGCGCGTATGCTTCGCGAGGGAAACACGTATCATAAAATTGAGACGGAAACAGGTGCAAGCACTGCAACTATCTCACGTGTCAAACGCTGCTTGAACTACGGAAACGATGCCTATACGATGGCACTTGACCGCGTAGCAGAACAGCAGGAAAATAACGAAACAAAATAAAGCAGCTTTCACTGTAAACAATCCTTTTTACGAAAAATGGACTTGTTTGCAGTTTTTTTATGAAAAGGCGGGCAGGGGCTGATAAAGTGTCCCTGTTTTTTACTTTAGCTCGCCAATAAACCATCTTTCTCCCTCATAGGAGATGCCATCTTCGCTTGAGATGATTTCCTTAAACTCTACTAAATGCAAACTTTATACGAAAATGTCAATAAAAAAGGCGCGTTTTCGCACCTTTTCGAGCTAGACAGATGGCTGTGTGCCTGAGAACATCGGAACTTCGCTTGTTTCACCATTCTCTTGTCTAAAAATAATATGTTTTTCATTAAAATGAATAGGCGATTCTATTCCCGCAGCTGCGGATAAGTTAAACAAACCTTCTCTAAGAGACAGGATATAATTGCATACTCGGTATTTTTTTTCTTCAATCGATAAACCCTTTTGCAGCTTTGGATCAGTCGTGGCGACCCCGACCGGGCATTTATTCGTGTGGCAGACTTGGGCGCGAATGCATCCGACTGAAAACATGAGACCTCTGGCAATATTCACAAAGTCAGCTCCCATTGAAAGGGCAATCGCAATTTTATCAGGCGAGAGAAGCTTGCCAGAAGCAAAGAGCTTCACCTGATCTCTGACCCCGTAATCTTTCAATATTTGATGAACCATGGGGAGTGCCGTGAAAATCGGAAGCCCTGCGGAATCTGCCAATTCATGAAAGGACGCCCCTGTACCGCCTTCTCCGCCATCCACTGTAATGAAATCAGGGTGTTTCCCGCTTTTTTTCATATAGCTGGCAAGCTCTTCAATATTTTCTTTATGTCCGACAACAAGTTTGATTCCAACTGGCTTTCCGCCTATACTCCGAAGTTGTTCAATGAAATCAAACATGTCAGGAATGGAGTGGAACATCTCAAAGCGGTTTGGGCTGTCAATGGATTGGTGAGGCGGTAATTTACGGATATTCGCTATTTCTTCCGTTACCTTTTCGCCGTCAATATGACCGCCGCGTGTTTTTGCTCCTTGTGCCAGCTTGAGTTCAAAGGCTTTGACTTCCTCGTGTTCGCTTTTTTTCTTGAATTCTTCAAAGGAAAATGCGCCATCCTCTGTTCTAACGCCAAATAAACCGGGCCCAATCTGGCAAATGATATCTGCGCCGCCTTTGAGGTGATAAGGAGAAAGCCCGCCTTCACCTGTGTTCATCCACGTCCCGCCGGCCATTTTTAATCCTGAGGATAGAGCTGTAATCGCCCTGTCGCCTAAGGAGCCGTAGCTCATGGCAGATTGACCGATCAGTCCTTTCACATGGAAAGGCTTTTGACATGTGTGTTCGCCAATGACTTGCACATCCTCTTGATGGAGAAAGTAAGGATTTGCTTCGACTTCTTTGAAACGTTCACTTCTTCGCAGTAAATTGTCTTGATCAATCTGATACACTTTTGTTTTGATTTTTTCAGATTGATCGATTCGTAGTTCATCTCGCTGCTTTGGAAACAGGACGTTTCGAATGTAATAGCCTGGCTTGTCAAAATCACGTTTTGATCCAAAGCCCATCGTCCGGCTTTTGTACTTCCCAGACATGACCGCCTGCTCGTATTCTCTTCTTGAGAAGGGCAGCTCCTCTCGGTCATTCAGAAACAGATATTGGCGAAGCTCAGGTCCTATTTTTTCAAAGATAAACCGCAGCTTTCCAATGACCGGATAATTTCGCAGAACTGAATGTTCCTCTTGTTTTTCATCCCTCATCCAAATCCAGATCAATAGAATGATTGGGATGATCAAACAAATGACTAGCAATGCGCCGATGACAATTAAAGTTGTTGTCACGAAGATCCCCTCTTTTCTCTTTCATTGCTGTTGTTATTCCACTTTTTAATGAAAGAGAAACCACACCAGCATATTGTGACGTTTAGAAATGAAAAGGCGGGGTAACTTACAAATAAGATCATAAGGGGAGGGAACATACATGAATAAGCGTCCAAATGCGTATGTACTTGCAGGATTAGGGGTTGGAGGAGCTGTGTTATTAGCGGTAAAAAATAAACAGCATCTGAAAAAATGGGCAAGCATGTTCCGGTCAGATGAAAAGATTCCTGAAAAAGCCGGCCACCCAGATCCATTAGATATCCAAGACAACAAAATGGTCGACGAAGGGGCCATGACATCCGTCCATTATTTTAATGAAGTGAGACAATAGTTTGAAAAAACCGTTTTGAAAGATCAAAACGGTTTTTTTCTTGTGATGTTATAGCGAAGAGGATCGACAATAGTAAAACCGATCAGCTCATTGTGATCAGGTGTTGAGAATTGGAGTTCAACGCCTGACAGTTGATAGTTGAGAGAATTTCCTGATTCGTCAAACGTAAAGAAAGATCATCCTCATAAACCGGTACGTTCCGCAGGACCTTGGATTCTTCTGCAAATAACTCCAAGCCAGCCACTCGGCCCTCTTGATCGATATCTACATTGACACATTCATTGACATCTAATTCAATGGTTTCTTTGATTTTCATATGCTCCGCTTGCGGGGTGATATAGATGTATCCGATGTCTATATTTTGTTCATATGTGATCGTTCTTTTCAATGGGGTCACCTGCTTCATTTTAATTTTAACTGTAGCTAATTAACGAGATTTGAAATTATGAATGGGTATCGAAGATAAATTAAAGAATATCAATTATTATAATAAACTAAAATTAAGAACATAGCAGGATGTGCAACGAATGTATATTTGTATATACTTTAAAGGGATAAATTAACTATATTGGAGATGAATTATAAATGGCGGATTTGTATTTTTTTGAAAAAATGTCTGAACTGAGCCATATAGTACTTGTGTTGTGCGCATATGCTTTTTATTGGAGACTTAAGAAAACTAGAAATGAGAGGAAGCTCACTAATTTTGAACTTTTTCTAAAATATTTTATTTTATTTGGAGTATTAACTTGGGGAATCTCATTTGTGGTTTTAACAGTCTCATAATTCTGCGAAAAAAGTTGAATTAGCACTATTTATGTAAAAACAACTTATTTCTACCTTAAAACGAAAAATAAACTAACACTATATGTTATTATCAAAAATGACCATAAAATCAAATTTATGGTTTTTTTGTAGGTTATTTTAAGGAAAAGGGGAGTTTATACATTGATGAAAAAATTATTTGTATTCACATTGGCTTTATTACTTTCTATTGCAACAATAGTGCCAGTAGCATCAGCTGAAAATTCAGTAAATCCTGAGGCTGGATTGAAAGGGTTAACAAAAGAACAAATTGAAAAATCTGTAGCTGAAATAGAGTATATCTTTACTAAAATTCTAGTATTTGATGACAAAGCAGGTTATGTTGTTAACGAAAAGGAATTAGAAAAAGCTTCATACCCAGTTTATCAAAAAGAAGGCATGATCGCTTTTGCGAACTATATGAATCAACAAAAAGGTATTGCTACTACACAAAAAAACACTGTTCAACGTTGTCTTGAAGATGCTCTTGGTATAACCAAGGGGGCTTTAAATCAGGTTCAAAAGGCTATTGAAAAAGGTGAATGGTTAAGTGTTCTAGGGTTCCTAACTTTAACTGGAATTGCGGTATCACCTCCTGTATTATTTGGCTTTTTCTTGCTATGTGGTGCACCAACAGCACAAGTTGCTCCACTTGAAAAATAAAAAAACTGTGTTCATTTATTAAGAAAGCAGATGCTTAGCATCTGCTTTTTTGTTTCTAAATCTTTAAATTACGCCACCCATTTTCAAAAGAATGAAACTTTTAGCTAAAGGAGGTTACCCATTTTTTGCAGACACTGATTTTGTTATAATATTTAAATGGAATGAAACGAATGGAGGAACGTTTTCATGTATGATGTTACCGAGTGGAAGCATGTCTTTAAACTCGATCCAAATAAAGAAATTTCCGATGAACAGCTAGAAGCGATTTGCGAATCTGGGACGGATGCCATATTAATTGGCGGAAGTGATCATGTGACAGAGGACAACGTGCTTCAATTGATGTCAAAGGTCCGCCGGTTTCTAGTGCCATGTGTGCTCGAAATCTCCACACATGAGATGATTGTGCCTGGCTTTGATCTGTATTTCATCCCGACCGTTTTAAACAGCTCTCACCCTGACTGGATTGTTGGGCTCCATAAGGACGCGATGAAGGAATTCGGTGATTTGATGTCAATGGAAGAGATTGTGCCTGAAGGTTATGTCATCTTAAATGAAGATTGTAAAGCGGCCAAGCTCACAGAGGCAAATACAGCGCTGGATATCGATGACGTCAGGGCATATGCAAGAGTGGCAGAGCATTTGATGAAGCTGCCCATTTTTTATCTGGAATACAGCGGAACGCTTGGAGACATAGAGCTTGTCAAAGAAACAAAAGCAGTGCTTGATGAAACAGTTCTTTTTTATGGCGGCGGCATCGAGAACGCTAAGCAGGCAAAAGACTTCTCCCAGCATGCAGACGTCGTGGTTGTAGGAAATGTCATTTATGACAATTTCAAAGAAGCATTAAAAACAGTGGATGCAGTCAAAAAGTCATCATAGTCAAATAAGACGAAACGGGTTAAAATAGAACATAAGTTCGAATTGGCGGTGAATGGAATGAATGAAATATCGAATCATCTATTAGAAGGGCTGAATGACGCACAGAAAGAAGCAGTCAAAGCAACAGACGGTCCTTTATTGTTGATGGCAGGAGCAGGAAGCGGGAAGACACGGGTGCTCACACATCGAATTGCCTACTTAATGGCAGAAAAGCATGTGGCGCCGTGGAACATTTTAGCGATTACATTTACAAATAAAGCAGCACGTGAAATGCGTGAACGTGTCCAAGCTATTTTAGGGCCTGGCGCTGATGACATCTGGATCTCTACGTTCCACAGCATGTGTGTCCGCATTTTAAGACGTGATATTGACCGCATTGGTGTGAATCGCAACTTCTCTATTTTAGACACATCTGACCAGCTTTCAGTCATCAAAAACATTTTAAAAGAACGGAATATCGATCCTAAAAAGTTCGACCCGCGCAGTATTTTAGGATCAATCAGCAGTGCAAAAAACGAACTCATTGACGCAGAGGAATACGCCAAAACAGCTGGTGATTTCTATGATCAAGTGGTCAGCGATGTCTATACAGATTATCAAAAGCGTTTACTCAAAAACCAATCACTCGACTTTGATGATTTAATTATGATGACAATTCGTCTGTTTGAGCGCATTCCTGAAGTATTAGAGCACTATCAGCGGAAATTCCAATACATTCATGTGGATGAGTATCAGGATACGAACAGAGCACAGTACATGCTTGTGAAACTGCTCGCGCAGCGCTTTCAAAATATATGTGTTGTCGGTGACTCGGATCAGTCTATTTATCGCTGGCGCGGAGCGGATATTACAAACATTCTCTCCTTTGAAAAAGATTATCCATCCAGTGAAGTGATTCTGCTTGAGCAAAATTACAGATCGACGAAACGCATTTTGCATGCCGCAAATACGGTCATTCAAAACAATGCAAACCGGAAGCCGAAAAATCTTTGGACAGAAAATGATGAAGGAGCGAAGATTGCCTATTATCGTGCAGATAATGAATTTGGTGAGGGTCAATTTGTCGCAGGAAAGATTCGTCAGCTTCATCAGAGCGGAAAGCGCAAATTATCCGATTTTGCGATCCTTTACCGGACAAATGCCCAGTCTCGTGTCATAGAGGAAACGTTAATGAAAGCCAACATTCAATACAACATTGTCGGCGGCACAAAGTTCTATGACAGAAAAGAGATCAAGGACATTTTGGCATACTTACGCCTAGTGGCAAACCCAGATGACGATATTAGTTTTGCACGAATTGTCAACGTACCAAAGCGCGGAATCGGTGCGACATCTGTTGATAAAATTGCAGCATATGCGGAGATGAATGACCTGTCTATGTTTGAAGCACTTGGTCAGGTGGATTTCATTGGACTGAGTGCACGTGCAGCCAATGCGCTTGATGAGTTCAAACAGCTCATTGATCAAATGACGAACATGCAGGACTATTTATCTGTCACTGAATTAACAGAAGAAATTCTAGAGAAAACAGGCTATCGTGAAGCGCTGAAGCTCGAAAAAACGATTGAAGCACAAAGCCGCTTAGAAAATATTGACGAGTTTCTATCCGTCACTAAGAACTTTGAAGAACAAAATGAAGACAAGTCACTTGTGACCTTCCTGACAGATCTCGCCCTCGTCGCAGACATTGATAAGCTGGATGAGAATGAAGAAGAAGATCAGGATGCCGTCATCTTAATGACACTTCACGCCGCAAAAGGTCTAGAATTCCCTGTTGTTTTCTTAATGGGAATGGAGGAGGGTGTCTTCCCGCACAGCCGTTCATTAATGGAAGATGCAGAGATGGAAGAAGAGCGCCGCCTCGCTTATGTTGGCATCACACGGGCTGAAGAAGAGCTTTATTTATCAAGTGCAAAAATGAGAACACTTTTCGGCCGGACAAACATGAACCTTGAATCTAGATTCATTCGAGAAATACCAGCCGATTTATTGGACAACCTAAATGAGAAAAAAGAAACAAAAACACCGTTTGGCCAAACAAGAGAAAGACCGCAAAGACGGGGACCTGTCTCACGTCCGCAAACACAAACGATTCAAAACACAGGCGGCGGCAGTATTGGCTGGGCTGTGGGCGATAAAGCGGCCCATAAAAAATGGGGCGTTGGTACGGTTGTGAGTGTGAAAGGCAGCGGAGACAGCACAGAGCTTGATATTGCGTTCCCAAGCCCTACAGGCATTAAGCGTCTTCTCGCAGCATTTGCACCAATCGAGAAGCAATAAACTGATAGGACAAAACGGATGAATTGAAAGGAAGAAGCAGATGGATAAAGAAGCAGCGAAACGCCGGATCGAGGAACTGCACCAGATTTTGAATCAATACAACTACGAATATCATACACTTGATCGTCCAAGTGTTCCTGACGCTGAATATGATGCGCGGATGCGTGAGCTGATCTCTCTGGAGGAAGAACACCCTGACTTAAAAGCAGCGGATTCTCCTTCACAAAGAGTAGGCGGCGCTGTTTTAGACGCCTTCCAAAAAGTGCGTCACGGCACACCGATGCTCAGCCTTGGGAATGCGTTTAATGAACAGGACCTTCTTGATTTTGACCGCCGAGTTCGTCAAGCAGTCGGTGACGATATCGCATACAATGTCGAGCTGAAAATTGATGGACTCGCTGTTTCTCTCCGTTATGAAAATGGCGTGTTTGTCCGAGGAGCGACACGCGGAGATGGAACAACGGGGGAGGATATTACAGAAAATCTCAAAACGATTCGTTCCATCCCGCTTAAAATCAAACGCCCTCTGTCGATTGAAGTGAGAGGCGAGGCATTTATGCCAAAACCTTCTTTTGAAGCATTAAATGAAAAAAGAATTCAAAACGAAGAAGAGCCGTTTGCAAACCCGCGTAATGCGGCTGCAGGTTCACTTCGTCAGCTTGATACGAAAATTGCAGCGAAACGAAACCTTGATATATTCGTCTACAGTATAGCGGAGCTTGATGAAATTGGTGTTGAAACGCAAAGCGCAGGACTTGATCTTCTCGACGAACTTGGCTTTAAAACAAACAAAGAAAGACGGATGTGCCAAACGATCGAAGAAGTCATCGACCTTATTGAAACATTAAAAGTAAAGCGTGCCGATTTTTCATATGAAATCGATGGAATTGTCATTAAAGTCGATTCACTGGCTCAGCAGGAAGAACTCGGCTTTACAGCAAAAAGCCCGCGCTGGGCGGTTGCGTACAAGTTTCCGGCTGAAGAGGTCGTAACGAAGCTGCTTGATATTGAACTAAGCGTCGGGCGAACAGGCGTGATTACACCAACAGCGATTCTTGAGCCTGTCAAAGTAGCAGGGACGACAGTGCAGCGTGCATCTCTTCATAATGAAGATTTGATCAAAGAAAAGGATATTCGCTTGTTTGATCAAGTGATTGTGAAAAAAGCCGGCGATATTATTCCTGAAGTCGCAGGTGTCCTTGTCGATCAGCGTACAGGCGAAGAAAAGCCGTTTCACATGCCAACTGAATGTCCAGAGTGTCGTAGTGAGCTGGTGCGAATCGAAGGCGAAGTGGCCTTGCGATGCATCAATCCAGAATGTCCTGCCCAAATACGTGAGGGACTCATTCACTTCGTTTCCCGTAATGCAATGAATATTGATGGGCTTGGCGAGCGGGTCATTACACAGCTCTTCAAGGAACAGCTAGTCTCTCGTGTGTCCGACCTTTACCGTTTAACGAAAGAAGAGCTCATTCAGCTTGAACGAATGGGCGAAAAATCTGTCGACAATTTACTGCGTTCAATTGAGCAGTCGAAAGAAAACTCTCTTGAGCGTTTACTATTTGGACTCGGCATTCGATTTATTGGATCAAAAGCGGCAAAGACCTTGGCGATGCATTTCGAAAACATCGATCAATTAAAGCAAGCAACGAAAGAACAATTACTTGAAGTCGACGAAATTGGTGAAAAAATGGCTGATGCCGTCGTCACGTACTTTGAGAAAGAAGAAATACTCGATCTGCTGAACGAACTAAAAGAGCTTGGAGTCAATATGACCTATACAGGACCGAAGCCGGTAAAAGCAGAAGAAAGTGATTCCTACTTTGCAGGAAAAACCATTGTGCTGACAGGAAAGTTAGAAGAAATGGCGCGAAACGATGCAAAAGCAGCGATCGAAGCGTTAGGCGGCAAACTGGCAGGCAGTGTGAGTAAAAAAACAGACCTAGTCATTGCCGGAGAAGCAGCGGGGAGTAAGCTGACAAAGGCAGAAGAACTCAATATTGAAATTTGGGACGAAGCTAAAATGCTCGAGGAGCTAAAGAAATAAGAGGAGTGTTTTCTATTGAAAAAGTTGTTATTGCTGCTGACAATGCTCACACTGGTATTGTCAGCGTGTGCACCTTTTGGGGGAAAGGAAGAGGAAGAGGTCACACAAAAAACGGATGAAACGAAGGAAACAAAGGAAACAGCCATCATCCCGATGTACAATATCTCAGACTCCTATTACAAAATGGTGCTGCCGTTTAAACAAGGAGCTGCGAGAGGTTTAACAGCGGAGCGTCTCAACACACGCTTGGACATTGATGAATTTGAAACAGGACTCATGCGTCTTGCAACAGAGTCATTTAATACAAACGACTATCTTTTCCAAGAAGGACAGCATTTAGATGAGGACACCGTTCTCAGCTGGCTGGCACGCAAAAAAACAGGCAGTGATCTGAAAAAGGCAGAAAAAGATGATAAAGACTTTAAGAATCTAGGCTTGAATCCTGCTCTTCCAAACTCAGGTTCAACAAAGTCTAAAAATGAAAATAGTCCCATCTACTTAGCTTCGATGCTAGAGCATAATTACTTAATTAGAAAAGATAAAAACAGCTTACAGCTTGGCGGAGTTGTCATTGGTCTTGCACTGAACTCTGTTTATTATTACCGTGAAAAGATCGGTGACCCTCAGCAAGAGGTGACCATCGATTCATCGAAAAATTCAAAGAAACTTTTGGCAGAGGGTGAAAAAATCGCTGAACAAGTGATCAAGCGCATTCGTCAAATGGACGGTCTGCAAAAAGTGCCTGTCATGATTGCCCTTTATAAGCAAGCACCAAAATCATCTATCGTTCCAGGTAACTTTATCGCCAAAACGGATGTGAAAGCAGGCTCCGCTGATATCGGAAATTGGGATACGATCGATGAGGAGAATGTATTCTTCCCTTCAGATAATGCGAAAAGCAGCTACAAAGATGATTCAGAGCGATTTGACCGCTTCAAGACAAAGGTCGAAGACTACTTCCCGAATTACACTGGTGTTGTAGGAAAAGGCTTTTACAAAAACGGCAACCTGCAAAAAATGAAAATCGAAATTCCAATGCAGTTCTATGGAAAAACGGAAGTCGTAGCCTTCACACAATATTTAACCGGTGAAGTCATGGATTACTACAAGAGTACCAATATCGAAATCAACATTACATCTTCTGATCAACAAGAAGCCTTGATTACGAAAAATGCTGAAGACAAAGAACCGACTGTTCATATATATGACTAAATAAAAACCGCCTTTTGGCGGTTTTTTAAATTAGTAAAAATGTATCAAATTATGAAAATATTGTTATAAAAAGTAGAAGTGTAGAAAATAATGTATTATTATGGGTGATAATGAAGAGAAAATGGAGATAAATATGAAAAACAAATCATTTTACTTTTTATTAGGGGGACAATCCCTAGCTAATTTCGGGGATTCACTATATGTCCTCGTTCTGACCATCCTGACATACCAATTAACAAATTCTACACTAATTGCTTCAATGGTGGCTGTCTCCCAGTTTGTTGGACAAGCACTTGGAGCGGTACTCATTCCGTTCTTTATGTATCAATTTAAGCTGAAAAGACTCATTATCTATTTGCAAATGTGTCAAATTGCTTTCTTCGGTTGCTTGATTTTCATTTATATTTTACAACTATCAACATTTACTATTCCTCTCTTTTTTATCATTGTATTTTTCCTTTCTTTGATAGATGGGGGAACCATTCCTGTTCGAAATTCGATGATCCCGCGTTTAGTAGAAAAGAACTTTTTACTAAAAGCCAATAGCTATATCTTAACTTCTGACCAAATTGTCCTTTTACTAGGATGGCTTTTAGGAGGGCTGTTTATTGGCATTCTTGGACCGCAGTTTCTCCTCATTACGACACTTGTTTTATATAGTTTGTCGCTCATATCTATGCTTTTTATCATTGATACTGGGGCTGTAGCTAAACAAGAGCAACAGTCTGAATCATTTGGTACACGAATCTTTTCTGGCTGGAAGATCATGTATGAAAAGCCAACCATTCGAACATTAACGATTTTAGAAATGCTGTCCATGAGCGGCAGAAGTATCTGGACTGGTGCTATTATTCTTGTGTATGTCACTGAAGTCTTACACCAGCCTGAAACATGGTGGGGCTTTATTAACGCAAGCTATTTTGGCGGAACCATTCTAGGCGGTCTGCTCGTGCTGCGGTTCGCAAAGCATGTGGAACAGCGTTTGTTTGATCACATTTTTTACAGCTCGGTGATCGTAGCTCTGCTAACCCTGTGCTTAGGGTTGAATCATTCAGCATGGATGAGTTTATTGTTTGTCTTTTTATTAGGGCCGGCTTTTCAGCTTCGCAGTATTTCTATTCGTACCTATGTACAAGATACACTGAGTCAAATTGAATTGCCTAAAATACTATCAGCTCAACATACACTATCGACATTTATATATGGAATGTCCATCCTCGTTATGAGCACCATGACCGATCTCTTTGGGGCAAGAGTCGTCTTTTTTATCAACGTTGTCCTGTTTACTGTGTCGGCTTTCCTAGCGTCTAGATTAAAAAATGAACAAATTTAGACAGTTTATCTCAATTATTTACAAAAATACCATTATGTGATTTAATAAGTTCGTAGAAATGTTAACTATATGAAAAGTAGAGGTGGCGTAATTGACTAGTAGTTTAGTATATTGGCCATTAACACATCCGCAGCGGCGCGTGATGAACATGGAAACATTTTATCCAGAAACACCAATTAATCATATTGGCGGTATTATTTTCGTCAATGGGCCGTTGCAGCTCAATAAACTGAAGCAGGCCATTGCAACATGTATCATGACGACAGAATCTCTTCGTCTCAAGCTAGTAGAGAAAGATGATGAGATGCTTCAATACGTTGATCCAAACGCTGATCATCATATTCCTGCCTATGAGTTTTCCACAATTAAAGACATGCTGGAATGGGCTGAAAAAGCCTTCAAAACACCATTTCAATTACTAGAAACCTCTCTCGCCGAATTTGCTGTATTAAAAGTCGGTGAACAACAATCCGGTTATTTCATCAAATGCCATCATACAGTAGCAGATGGATGGTCGATGAAAGTAATCATCGATAAAATTAGCCAGCTTTACACTGCTCTTACACAAAGCTCCTCTATCGAACAAGAAGCAGACAATCATTCTGTTTTTATTGATAAAGAATCAAAATATATGAACTCCCCAAGATTTAAAAAAGATCAGCAATTTTGGAAAGAAACATTATCTGATGTGTCTGATAGTTATTTGGTACAGGGAACTGACCAAATCAAAGGCCATCGGCAAAGCCATTACCTTGATCGACAACTCTCAGAACGAATCTATGAATTTATAGATACCCATCATTGTTCAATCAACTCTTTATTTACTTTAGGACTCTTCGTTTACTTGCATAAAAGATACCAGCAAAAAGATTTTATTATTGGGACGCCAGTTCTCAATCGTTCCGGGCAAAAGGAAAAAGCCACGTCCGGTATGACCGTTAGCACAATGCCATATCGAATGAAGATGAACCCTCATTTATCTCTATTAGAAAGTTTGTCAGACGTTCAAAAAAGCTATAAGACTTACTTCCTGCATCAGCGTTATCCCTATGACGCACTTGTCAAAGATTTAGAGCTTGCAAAGGCAGGATATGATCAGCTTTTTCAAATCTATATCAACTCCTACAGCACAAATATGGTGCAGGAGATGGAAGGATACAAAGTGGAATACATGGAGCTTTACAATGGATTCCAGCCATATGGCTTGCAAGTAGCTGTGAAAGAATGGGATGAAAAAGGGCAAATCGAGCTGCAATATGACTACAAAATCTCAGATTACAGTAATGAAGACATCAACTTTCTGCATGAAAGGATGCTTCTTTTTGTCGAGAACATACTTACCCAGCCCAAGCAGCTCTTAAAAGACGTACTGCTTATGACAGAGGAAGAGGAACATCGAGAGCTATATCAATGGAACGACACAGGCGTGCTATTCCCACAAAAGCAAAAAATTCATGAATTAATCACAGACATGTCAAAGACTTCTCCTGATCGAATCGCGATTCAGGACGGCTCTCATATCATGACATACGGTGAACTTGAGAGAAAAACCAACCAAATGGCGCATTTCCTGCAAACACATGGCTTACAGAGACATGACTTTGTTGCAATATGTATGAATCATTCACCAGAACTGATTGTACTATTGCTGGGGATTTTAAAGGCTGGAGGTGCATATGTACCGATTGATCCTGAGTATCCGCAGGAACGCATTCAGTTTATTTTGGATGACAGTCAGGCAAAGCTGTTTTTTACAGATCATGCATCTGCATACCATTTTAATGGTGATACGTACAATATCTACAACGTGTGGGATCAGTTGGATCCGTATGATGTGGAACATTCATTCATTGGAGATGATGAAGACGTCGCATACATGATTTATACGTCTGGTTCTACAGGACAGCCAAAGGGAGTGATGATTGAGCATCAAAGCTTAGTGAACTATATCATGTCTGCCAAAACAAACTATACAGATTCAGAAGATGACCATTTTGCTCTGTATTCGTCCATTGCATTTGATCTAACCATTACCTCCATTTATACGCCATTGGTTATTGGCAGTACAGTAGTCATCTATCGTCAAGAGGATCAGCCAGGCTTTTTATTAGAACATATTTTGTTTGATCAAAAAGCAAAGGTGATCAAGCTGACACCAGCTCATATGGCACTGTTAACAGATGCTGCACTGTCTCAGTCAGTGGTTAAACGGATGATTGTAGGAGGAGAACAATTATCGACTTCTTTGGCTAAAAGAATTACTGAGGCAAGTGATGGAAGGATATCCATCTTTAATGAATATGGACCAACTGAAGCAACCGTTGGCTGTATGATCCATCAGTTCCATCAAGATGATGGCGGGACATCGGTGTCAATTGGAGTGCCGATGCCGAATACAGAGATTTATCTTTTAGATGAAAATCAGCAAGTGGTGCTGCCAGGGACGATAGGAGAAATATATATTTCAGGCGCGGGTGTTGGAAGAGGATACTGGCAAAGACCTGATTTGCAGAAATCACGTTTTCTGCCCAATCCATTTGTAAGTCATCGCCGCATGTACCGAACCGGTGACATTGCGAAACGTGCAAGTGATGGAAAGATTGAATACATTGGCCGGATTGACCATCAAATCAAGCTTCGGGGCTACCGGATAGAGCTGGGTGAAATCGAACTTGCGCTTATGGCAATCGATGAAGTGGATAAAGCAGCTGTCATTGATCTAACTGATGAATCTGGAGAAAAACAGCTGGCTGCTTATATTGAATTGAAAGATGAAGAGCTAACCTCCTTTTTACTAAGGAAGAAATTATCAGATCAGCTGCCAGCTTATATGGTACCTGCCTATTTTGTTGTATTAAAAGAACTCCCGCTTACCCAAAATGGAAAAATCAATCGGGCAGCACTGCCTGATCCATTGTTGTCTCAAGTGGAAACAACTGTTGAATGGTCGAAGGAAACAGCGGACATTGAAGGGATGATAGTAGACACAGCAAAAACCATCTTAGGGCATGAAAAGGTAGAACCGGCTGATCATTTTTATCAGCTTGGCGGCGATTCCATAAAGGCGATTCAATTTATTGCGAAGTTAAAAGACAAAGGACTCTATTTAAAAACCAAAGATCTATTTACTTATCCTATTTTTAGAGAAATGGCACAAGTCGTTCAGCAGGAACCAGTCTTACATATCTCACAAGAACAGGCTGTGGGCGATGTGAAATCGATCCCAATCATCGAATGGTTTTGGTCACAGAGGTTAAAAGATAAACATTTCTGGCATCAATCTATCATTGTTCATTCAAAGAAAAAGATGGATGAAAGAATCGTGCAGAGTGCTTTAAAAGAGCTGGTCATTCATCACGACGGATTAAGGTTAAAAGTACATGAGGCGACAAACACCCTCTATTATGATGAAAACATTCAGGATATCCCGCTGACGATACACGATTTTACGGCATTGTCAGAAGAGAAGGTGGAAGAAGCGCTGCAAGAAGTAGGATGTCAGATCAAGCAAAGGACTCATCTTTATCAAGGACCATTGATTCAGGCAGCGCTTTGTCAAACTGCTTCTCAATCACATCTCATTTTTGCCGCCCATCATCTTTTAGTTGATGGTATGTCTTGGCAAATTCTTGTGGAGGATTTGATTCAATTATTTCATGCAGAGAAGGGTTCAGCAGAAGTGCTTCCGCCAAAAACTCATTCATATCAAACATTTACAGAGCGGGTTAACGAGTATGCAGTATCAGAAGATGTAAAAGAGGCGTTCAACTATTGGAAAAATGCGGTGCAGGGTATTCAGCCTCTGTATCAAGTTTCTTCTAATGAGGGATATGTCAAAGACGAAGTCAAATTAACGAAGGCTTTATCAGTGGAGCTCACGGATCAATTGACCAATCAAGCGAATAAAGCGTACCAAACGCAGCCTCACGAACTGTTAATTTCAGCCTTAACGCAAGCCTGTTATCAGCAAACGAATCAAAAACGGATTTCTCTGGAATTAGAAGGTCATGGCAGAGATGCTGTGGAGGAAAATATTGATGTATCTAGAACGTGCGGCTGGTTCACCACCATGTATCCTGTGAATGTTCATGTTTCTGAATCTCTCTCAGATCACATACGGGCTGTCAAAGAAACGATACGTGAGGTGCCGAATAAAGGTGCAGAATATGGGCTGTTGTCACTCATCAATAGGCAGCTTCCTGATCATTCAGCGCCGCAATTACGGTTTAATTATTTAGGTGAAATCGATCAGGTGCTTAAACAATCATCTGATTATGAGATGTCTTACTTTACATCGGGGATTGATTCGTCATTGGATAATCCGTTAACAACCGTCATCGATATGGTCGCTACCATCAAGGGCGGTCAGCTGATTTTCCATCTTTCTTTCAGCGAAAAACAGCTGTGTGAAACAGATATGATGCAGCTATTGCAAGAGATAGAACAGCAAATTGAGCGTATGGTACAGCATTGCTTAGAACAAGAAGGGATCGAATTTACACCGTCTGATTTTGAAACAGTTGATATGTCTCTTGAAGAAATGGATTCATTATTTACATGAGGAAAAATCAGCATGTTATCTACATTTCATTTTTGTTAGCTGTCTTATGGATAAGCTGCTTTGCCGGGGGGGCACATGCAAAAGCAGTGATTTCATCTAAAGCCATTGATCAAGTGATAGAGGAACAGATGGAGCTTGGGCGCATTCCCGGCATGTCCGTTGTGGTTGTGAAAAAAGACGAAGTGGTGTACCAAAAAGGGTTTGGCTATGCGGATCGAAAGAAAATGAAGAAAGTGACAGCCAGTACTTTCTTTGAAATTGGTTCTACATCAAAGGCGTTTACCGCTCTTGCTATTGTGGAGTTAGAAAAGCAAGGGAAACTTCATTTGAAAGAACCGGTGAGCAGCTATATTCCAGGCTTTTTTCCAACATACCATGGAAAGCCTCAGCGTTTGACGGTGGAGCAATTAATGCATCACACAAGCGGCATCCCCTTTCAATCCATTGCGCTTATCCAGCCAGATCATGCAAAAGATGCGCTAAAGAAAACAGTCCATGAACTGAAATCAATTGAGCTCCATCACAAGCCTGGCAGCTCCTTTGAATATGCCACCATCAACTATGATGTTCTTGGTCTCATCATTGAAAATGTGACAGGAACGTCATATGAGGCATATATGAAAGGACTGTTTAAAAAGCATCATCTTAACCAAACAGAAGCTGGGCTAAAACGCATGAAATCTAGTGTTGTTTCAGAAGGATTTAAACTGCATTTCCTTATTCCACATGCTTATGAAGCACCAGAATATCGAGGCAACACCCCTGCAGGCTATATTGTGATGAATAATCAGGATGTGGGGACTTGGCTGCAATATCAATTGACCGATTCAACTTGGTCTCGTTTTGTAAAAAATCCTGATCAGTTAACTGTGAAAGTCCCAGAAGAAGGGGAGCATGTCTATTACAATGCCGGCTGGTATATAGAAAAAATGCATGGGCAGGTGGAATCATTATTTCATGCTGGATCTAATCCGAATTATTCGTCATTTTTTCTGATCCAGCCAAAAGAAGACGTTGCTATCGGAGTGTTAGCCAACATGAATAGCAGCTACACAGAGAAAACGGCACGTCTTATTGCCAAAACGATGACGGGTACAAATGAAGAAGCAGAGTCATCCATGGATCCATTTCAGCTCATTGATCAATTGAGTGTGGCAGCCACATGTCTTTTTATTTTGCTGCAAATAGTGTCAGTCGTTCGTTTTATCAAATGGAGGAAACGTGTAAGAAATGGCGTTCTGGTTCGCAGGCACATTTCACTTGGCGTATGGCTGAAAAGTATTGGCTGGGTACTGCTCCTAATTGGGATATTGCTTCTGCCAATGATTCTTTCGCAACTAGCCTTTAAGGGACTGCCTTGGAAAATGACTTTTGTATGGGGACCTTTCTCTCTTATTGAATTAGCGATTTCTTATTATTTGTTTTTCATTTGGTTTTGTACGATTGGTTTCATCAAAGGATTTATGGTGACATCTACTGCTGGAAAGAGAGGACAAGAAGATGACCGTCAAACAGATTTCAGGCATTCATCCTTATAATGATTTGTTTTATCGCAGCTGTTTCTTCAATTGCTTTTTTCCAATTGTGATGCTGCATGGTCAAGAAGTCGCTCCATATTTATTAAATGATCAATTTGCATATCGACTTACAGAAGACGGTTTGCTGCAGATTGACTGGATGTCGGCACACGATCCAGAAAAGATTATGAATTTACAGGGCATTCAAGTTGAAAAAATGACGCATTGTACCAATCTCATTGAAAACGTCAAACAAGATGTGAGGCGTGACCGCCCGGTGATTGTATGGGTAGACCCTTACGTTCAGCGAGGTAGAAAAGAGTATTTGACAACACATAGCCGTCATTCGATTTTAATCACGGGTTTTCATGAAAATCAGCAAACCTTTCAGGTATTAGAGAATCGTCATTTAGATAATTTGTCGTATGAGCATCAAGTCCTGTCATATGGAGATGTGCAGAAAGGGTATGATACCTTTCATGATCATTTTCAGCCGAATGATCAATTCCATTCCTATGCGGCCTTCCACTTTGATCCGGTCAAGGTCTCGACTGAATTATTTGATCAAAAAACGGCTTATTTCCTGAGAAATATGCATGGTCAGATTGACGCAATCGAAAAAGGAATTACAGCTCTTGATACATTTTATGAACAGTTTCCTCAATGGGATGATATCGAGAAGCTCGTAGCATCTTTCAATCAGATCATCAATACGAAGAAAGTAGAGATGTATCGACTGAGACTCATAAAAGGCGATCTACCTGAGCTGTTTCAATGGATGGAACGTATTTTAGCAGAATGGGAGAAAGCGAGGCACCAGGCAGCAAAACTCTTTTTTTCAGGGGAAATGTCTAGTCGGTACCAAGCCAACATGAAAGCTTCCTTACAACAAATCATCCAAGATGAAAAAAAATGGCTGGAAATGTTGAAAATCAAATGCAAAAGGGAGTGTGGCGTGTCGTGAAGTTATTTTGCTTACCGTACGCAGGTGGAGCAAGTACCGTATTCAGTAAGTGGAAATCATATATAGACCGGTCTATAGAAATTCATGCCCTTGAACTCCCTGGGCACGGGACAAGAATGACAGAGCCTGTGCTGACAAATTTACAGCAAGTCGCAGATGATCTTTATCTACAGGCGTCCTCTTCCTTAAAAGAAGGAGAACCCTATGCCATTTTCGGTCATAGCATGGGAGCTGTACTTGCATACGAATTACAAAAAAGAATGAAAACAAGATTAAACAAAGAGCCTGGCCACGTTTTTTATTCTGGACGCTTTCCACCACATATTCCAGAGAAGAAAGTCTATCATCAGCTGTCAGATGCCAAATTAAAAGAGGCGATTGTTGCGATGGGGGGCGTTCCTGAGGAACTTGCCGATAACCATGCAGTGCTTGATTTCTTTCTGCCGATTTTAAGAGCAGATTTTCAGCTTTTGGAGACTTATCAGTGTGATGAAGTCGTTCCAGCTGCATGCCCAATTTCTATTTTTTATGGTACTCGTGATCTGCCTTCTGTGCTGTTTGATTTAGACGATTGGGATCAATATACAAGCAAAGATTGTGCGTTTTTTGAATTCGATGGAGATCACTTTTTTATTCATTCATTAACAAATGAAGTCGTAGAAAAAATCAATGTCATTTTAAAGCGAATTGGAGTGTTGGAGAAATGAACACGAAGCACGTAGGCGTGATTGGAGCAGGTGTGATGGGGGCTGATATGGCATTAGACCTTTCAGCAAATGGCTATCAAGTCACATTGGTTGATGTCACAGAAGAAAAACTAAACGAAGCACTAGAAAAGATCAAGAAAACCTATCAATTGGTGCAATTTGTGAGAAAAAAGAAAATCTCATTGTCCTTAGAAGACGTATTGTCTCAAATTCAGCTATCGACTTCATTTGAAGGCTTACATGACGCACATATCGTCATTGAAAATGTGACGGAAGATTGGGAGATAAAAAAACCCATTTATGAAGAGCTGCGAGATATTTGTTCGAAAGAAACCATCTATTTTGTAAACACGAGCTGCATTTCCATTACAAAGGTAGGGTCCCTGATGCATCATCCTGAAAAAGTTATTGGTGCACATTTTATGAACCCTGTTCCTCTTAAAGCGTTAGTTGAGGTGATTAGAGGAAAAGCAACTTCTGATGAAACAGTTGAAACGGCAAAAGGTTTCTTGAAATCCTTTGATAAAACACCTGTTGTGGTGCATGATCTTCCAGGGTTTGTTTCCAACCGTGTGCTCATGCTGACAATCAATGAAGCGATTTGGGCGGTGCAAGATCAAGTCGCGACACCAGCTGATGTCGATAAAATTTTCCGCGGGGGCTTCGGCCATAAAATGGGGCCGCTTGCGACAGGAGACTTAATTGGGCTTGATACGATTTTGAATTCATTGCTTGTTTTATACGAGAGCTACAAAGATCCGAAGTTCCGCCCATGTCCTCTGCTTGTCAAAATGGTCGATGCTGGTGAGTATGGCAAAAAATCAGGTAAAGGCTTTTTCCAATATGACATGTGAGAGGAGAAAAACAAATGGCTAAACAAATCAAGTGTGTTGTCTGGGATTTAGATCATACATTATGGGATGGAATTTTACTTGAATCAGATGAAGTGACGTTAAAGCCATCGATGAAGGAAGTGCTAACAGAGCTAGATGAGCGCGGTATCCTTTTATCCATTGCAAGCCGGAATGATGAAGCTGCTGTGAGGGAAAAGCTCTCCGCCTTTGGGATCGAACATTTCTTTCTCTATCCAGAGATTCATTGGAATGCCAAATCTAGTTCATTAGAGAGAATCAGCGAGCGCTTAAATATTCATAAAGATACCATTCTCTTTATCGATGATCAGCCATTTGAACGAGAAGAAGTGAAGGCAGTTCATCCAGAGATTACTTGCTGGGATGCGGTGGATTATATGACATTGCTCACAGATGATCGACTGCGACCAGCTTTTATCACAGAGGATGCAAAACGGCGCAGAGAAATGTACATGGAAGCAGATCAAAGGCAGCAGGAAGAAGAGAAATATGAAGGGCCGCCTGAAAAATTTTTGGCCTCTTTAAATATGAAATTCGTTATATCAGAAGCAGGAGAACAAGATCTCCAGCGAGCCGAAGAACTTACCGTTCGAACCAATCAATTAAATGCAAGCGGGAAAACCTACGATTATGCAGAGCTTGATTATTTCCGTCAATCAGACAATCACTTGCTTCTCGTCTGTGAACTTGAAGATAAATTCGGTTCATATGGAAAAATAGGACTCTCTTTAATAGAAGAAACAGGTGATACATGGCATGTCAAACTACTGCTTATGTCTTGCCGTGTTATGTCACGTGGAGTCGGGACCATTTTACTGACAACGATTTTGCAAGAGGCGAAAAAGAGAGGAAAACGGCTTGTAGCTGATTTTAAACAAACCGATCGAAACCGCATGATGTATATCACTTATAAGTTTGCGAATTTCAAAGAGATCGAGAATGGGGCAGATGGCTATATTTTGTTCGAAAACGATTTAAGCATGATTCAGCCCTTCCCAGAATACGTAGATGTCAACATTGAGATAAAGCAGAAGGACCCTGCCAAATAAAAAAGCGAAAAGCGAGGAGATTGAATGATGAACCTACACGAACAAGTAAGAGCATATATCGAGCAAAACCTAGTGGTATTTGATGAGGAAATGGAGCTTGGAAATGATGATCATATTTTTGAACAAGGCTTTGTCAATTCACTATTTGCGATGAAACTAGTGAACTATATTGAACATGACTTTCACTTCCAATTAGACAATGAAGACCTCGACATTGCTAATTTTAGTACGGTCAACCGTATTGTCGCCTTAATTGAGAAAAAACAACAGGGGGCGGCTCTTCATGAAAACAGCTGAACAAACAATCGATGCCATTGAAGAAATACGACAATATTGCAATGAACATATCCGTCCATTTGCCAATGAATTCGATGAGACAGAACATTTGCCGGAGTCGCTGATTCGAGATATGGCGAAAAGAGGCTATTTGGCGGCAGGTATCCCATCCTCCTATCAAGGATTGGGGCTTGATCCGATTGCATATGGACAATTCACGGAACAAGTGGGGAAAGCTTGCTGTAACGTACGGACATTATTAACAGTGAATTCACTCGTAGGGGAAGCCATTCTTCGTTATGGAACAGAAGAACAAAAACAAGGCTGGCTCGTTGAATTAGCTAAAGGGGAAAAAATCGGTGCCTTTGCTTTGTCAGAGCCGAATATTGGCTCAGATGCCAATCATGTTGAAACTAGCTATCAAAAAAAAGGACAGTCCTATGTATTAAATGGGAAGAAAAAGTGGATTTCCTTCGGAGCGATTGCAGATTTCTTTATTGTGATTGCACGAGACGGCGAACAAGTCACGGCATTCCTTGTCGATCGAGATCAGACGGGTGTAGAGATTGAGAGAATTACTGGAATGATGGCAAATCGAGCATCTTATTTAGCAGAAATCACTCTTGATCATGTGCAGGTACACGAAGACTGTGTCTTAGGGCCAGTTGGGGGCGGTTTTAACCACGTAGTGTCTCTGGCTTTAGACCATGGACGATACAGTGTTGCCTGGGCAGGGCTTGCCATTGCACAAGAAGCCGTTGATTCTCTCGTTACGTATTCACGCAAAAGAACTCAGTTTAATGAAAAACTGTACAAGCATCAAATGATCAAAGGAATGATCGGAGATGCAGTCACTCAGCTCCATGCAGCGAGAGCTTTATGCCTAAAGGCTGGAGAAATGCGAGAAGCGAATCATCCTGATGCGATCACAGAAACATCCATTGCAAAATATTTTACCTCCAAAATTGCTGTCGACATTACAAATACAAATGTCCAAATCCATGGTGGGAGTGGATTTAGCCGGGAAAACTCAGCTTCAAGATTATATCGTGAAGCGAAGGTGCTTGAAATTATTGAAGGGACTTCGCAAATTCAGCAGCAGGTCATTGCTAACTATGGTTTACGCCATTATTTCGTGAAACATTCTTAGAGAAAGGAGATGATCCCATGGCATTACAGCCGAAGAAGCTGGATAAACAGAACATTGAAAATATGTTAGGTATCACTACGATCCAAGAAGGACTGCTTTTTCATCATTTAATGCAACCGGACGGAACGGCTTATTTTGAACAACTGCTGATCCAAATAGACGGGCCGGTTGATCGAGATCTCTTTGCACATTCATGGATGCATGTCACCAAACAGCATGAAATGCTTAGAACATTGTTTAGATGGCAGGAACTCGCAAGGCCAGTACAAATTGTGCTGAAGCAGCATCAGCCTGACATTCGATACCGTGATTTGACCCAAGCTGAGGAGCCTCTTCATTTGCTGAAAGAGGAAATAACAGCACAGGACCGAGAGGAACGATTTGATCTACAGGAAGTTCCATTTCGCCTGACATTATGTGAAGTAAATGAAGAAGTCAACTGGGTTCTCATTAGCTTTCATCACATTTTATTGGACGGGTGGAGTCTTGGGATTGTATTAAGTGATTGGATGAGTGCATATGAGCGCTTATCAAATGAAGACAAACCTCTTCTTGAAAAAAGACCGTCCTATCAATCATTTGTTAAATGGCAGCAGCAAAATCTTCAACAGACAGAAGCGCAAGCTGTCTACTGGAAAAATGTTCTCAATGGCTGGAGTTATGCAGAACTGCTTCCAAAGTCAGGCGGCGCATATGAAGATTCAGGTGCTTTTCATCAATATGAACATCAAGTGGATGCTTCCATTGCGGAGAGGCTGAGCAAATTCACGAATCAACATGATGTGACATTGGCATCTGTCATGTATACGCTGTGGGGAGTTTTGCTATCTAAGTACGCCAACCAAGATGATATTGTCTTTGGAACAACAGTATCAGGAAGAAATGCGGATGTTCCTCAAATTGAAAAGATGACAGGTTTGTTTATTAACACATTACCGCTGCGTGTCTCATTCGAACAGGAACGGCCGATTGTTGAACAGATGCAGGAAGTGAGCCGGGAAATCGCAGTGAGAAATGAATATGAACATACTCCGCTATCCGACTTAAAGAAATATGCAGGAATGACGGCAGAACAATCATTATTTGATTCAATCGTCGTCATTGAAAACTATCCACTAGATCGAATGCTCACGAAAAGCGATCAGCCTGTGCGTATTCGCAGATTTGAGATGAAAGAACAGACGGAATTCGATCTCACGCTTAGTGTACAGGCGTTTGATGAACAGCTGCATTTTTCATTGGTGTATAACCCCGTCAGCTTTTCTGCTGAACAAATTGAAAAGTGGTGTCAGCATTTTCTTCATCTCCTGTCTGATGCTTGTGCTCACCCACAAAAATCTGCTGCTCAGTTACAGCTGCTATCAGAAGAAGAGATAGAAAAGCAGTTAACGGTTTTTCAGCAATATGGCGGGGCAACGTCTATCAATGAACCAACGGTGATTGACCTATTTGAAGAGCAAGTGGAGCGAACGCCAACGGCAGCCGCAGTTGAGTTTGGCGGTACGACGGTTACATATGAACAACTCAACAAGAGAGTGAATCAGCTCGCACGCTATTTACAAAATAAAGGGGTCAAACAGGAGCAGCGTGTCGGCATTTTAGCAGAGCATTCCATTGAAATGGTGATAGCATGCTTAGCTATTTTAAAAGCTGGCGGGGCTTACGTGCCAATTGATCCTGAATACCCGCAGGAACGAATAGAGTATCTACTAGAAGACAGCGGAGTAGAATGGCTCCTAACTCATCCGATTAAAGGACTCACCTATGCCTATAACGGAGAAAAAATTGATATCACACAGCCGGATCTATATACCGGATCATCAGATAACTTGGCAGAAGCCATCACCTCAGACCAAACAGCCTACTGCATTTATACATCAGGAACGACAGGAAGACCTAAAGGTGTACTCATTCATCATCTTGGTTTAGCCAACTATATTGATTGGGCGAAACAAGTATATGTTCGAGGAGAAACAAGGCATTTTGCTTTGTACACATCATTGTCATTTGACCTGACAGTTACTTCTATTTTCACACCGCTCATTTCAGGAAATACCATCATGATTTATCACCATGAAAATCGGCAGCTGCTTGTCGAAGATATCATAAAAGATAATCGCGTACATGTGATGAAACTGACACCATCTCATTTACAGTTTATTAAGCACCTGTCTTTCCCAGAAAGCCAAATGAAATGTTTTATTTTAGGCGGAGAACAGCTGGAAACATCTTTAGCGAAATCCATTCAGCAGTCATTCCCGCAGCCTATAGAAATTGTGAATGAATATGGACCAACTGAAACAGTGGTTGGCTGCATGATTCATCGATATGACCAGGACCTTGATCAAGACGTGTATGTACCGATCGGAAAACCTGCACAGCATACAGATATTCTTCTTTTTGACAGACATATGAATCTTATGCCGGAAGGAACCATCGGTGAATTATATATTGGGGGGAAAGGTGTTGCAAAAGGGTATTTGAATCGCCCAGAACTGACCGAAGAGCGGTTTGTCGATCATCCTTTCCAGCCAGGTGAAAAAATTTATAAAACAGGTGATGCAGCCCGCATTCTGCCTAATGGGCTCATTCAGTTTTTAGGCCGAAATGATGATCAAGTGAAGCTGAGAGGCTATCGTATTGAAACAGGTGAGATTGAATTTTGGCTGAATGAACAGCCAGGGGTCAAAGCAGCAGCTGTTGCTGTAAAGCCAGATGTTTCTGGTACACCATGTTTAGCCGCATATGTTGTCACGACAGCCATACTCGATCAAGCTGCAATGAAACAAGCACTAGCCGATCAGCTGCCAGATTATATGATTCCAACTCACTTTGTTCAATTGGATGATATGCCGCTGACTGCCAACGGCAAATTAGATAAACGGGCTTTACCTGCTTTGAAACAGGGGCAACAAATGAAAAAGCAGGCGGGCTCTGACAATCTTTCTGATACTGAGAAAGTCATTCAAGACATCTGGAAAAAAGTCCTCGGCTTAGATGAGGTAAGTGTTCATGACAAATTCTTTGACATTGGCGGGCATTCTCTAAACCTGAATCATGTCAATCAACAGCTCGCTAAGCAATTGAATCAAAGCATTCCAATGGTCGAAATGTTCCGCCGTCCAACGATTAGAGAGCTAGCTGCATATTTAAGCGGTGCAACAGAGCAGAAGGGATCTGGCACACAGCCTGCGAACCAAAAGAAAAGAAAAGCTAACGAGCCGATTGCGATTATTGGAATGGCAGGTAAATTCCCTGGTGCAGAAAATGTTGAGGCATTTTGGCGAAATTTGAAGAATGGAGAAGAATCGATTTCATTCTTTTCCGATGAAGAATTGCTAGAGGCTGGAATTGACCGCCAAACCTTTGAGCGTTCCGATTATGTAAGAGCAAAAGGTGTGATTGATGGACCTGATTTATTTGATGCATCCTTCTTCGGCTATTCACCAGGTCAGGCAGAAATGATGGATCCTCAAATACGGCTGCTGCATGAGTACGCCTATAAGGCGCTGGAAGATGCGGGGTATGTGCAGGAAGATTATCAAGGTAAGGTCGGTTTGTTTACTGGGTCCACATCCAACTTTCAATGGATTCAGCGTTTTGCATCTTCGCTTGATAGCAGCATGTCAGAGCTGTTTGAAGTGGGCTCGCTCAATGATACGTATACCGTGAGTACAAGAATTGCCCATAAATTGAATTTGAAAGGACCAGCGCTCACATTGCAAACCGCTTGTTCGACTTCTTTGGTCGCCTTGCATTTGGCCTGTCAATCCATTGCAAATGGTGATTCAGATGTAGCGCTTGCGGGAGGCGTGTCGATTTTACACCCAGTGAAATCAGGCTACATTTATCAGCAGAACATGGTGAAATCAAGCGATGGTCATTGTCGTGCCTTTGACGATCAAGCAGATGGAACTGTTGGCGGAGATGGTGTGGGTCTTGTTGCTTTAAAAGCACTTAGTGAAGCCATAAAAGATGGAGACCATATTTATGCGGTCATTAAGGGCTCTGCCATCAACAATGATGGTGATCAAAAGGTTGGCTTCAATGCTCCAAGTGTTGAAGGTCAGACAAGGGTCATCCAGGATGCCTTACATCAAGCAGATGTTTCACCAGATACGATTGAATATATAGAAACACACGGAACTGGAACGTCACTTGGAGATCCGATTGAAATAGAGGCGCTCACAAAAGCTTTCGACACAGAGAAAAAACAATTTTGCCGCATTGGGTCTGTGAAATCAAATATTGGTCATTTGGATGCAGCGGCAGGGGCAGCTGGCTTGATTAAAGCTGTGCTTTCTCTTCAGCATCACACATTTGTGCCTAGTCTTCACTTCAAAAAAGCCAATGAAAACATTGCATTTGAGCATAGTCCTTTCTTTGTAAACACTGAGCTGACCGACTGGAAGCAGCCAGTATCACATTTGCGGAGGGCTGGTGTGAGCTCATTTGGAATGGGCGGAACCAATGCGCATGTCATATTAGAAGAAGCGCCGCAAAGAGATCGTCAGCAAATGCCTCGTTCGGCTGAGCTGCTTGTCCTTTCAGCAAAGAGCAAAACGAGTTTGGAACGAATGAAAGACAACCTTGTGAATCAGTTGGAAAACACGCCTTCTCTCAATTTGGCAGACGCAGCTTATACCTTGCAAACAGGCAGGCAGTCCTTTGGATTCCGTCAAGCCTTTGTTGCGGCCAGCAGAGAAGATGCATTGCGTGTATTAACAGAAAAGCAAGGCAAGGGTATTGGGAAGCTCATGCATTCGCATGTGGAGAACCAAAAGATTATTTTTATGTTTTCTGGACAAGGCAATCAATACCTCAATATGGGATTAGATTTGTACCGGGAGGAGCCTTACTTTAAGAAGCAAATGGATGCTTGTTTTGAAGCATATGAAGAAGCAACAGGGCAAAGTCTTGCCCGCATTCTTTATCCATTAGCGGCTGAAACAGAAAAGGCACGCGAAAAATTGGCAAGCACTCAATATGCACAGCCAGCCATTTTTGCCATTGAATATGCCCTTTCCATGCTCTTCATTGAATGGGGGATTCGTCCTGATGCAATGATCGGCTATAGCTTTGGCGAATTAACGGCAGCCGCTATATCAGGCCTTTTCAGCTTAAAGGAAGCGATGTCGATGGTCGCCTGCCGGGCGAATGCGATGCAGTCGTCGCCAGCTGGCATCATGATGAGTGTTCCATTACCTGAAGCAGAGTTAAAACCGATGCTTCCAAAAGATATTTCTCTCGCTGTTGTCAATGATTCCTCATGTATCGTGTCAGGTCTTGAAGCAGCGATAAGTGAATTTGAACAAGAGCTGAAGAATAACAGATTGATGTGTATGCGATTAGGTGGAACCATTGCTGCTCACTCACATGTCATGAAGGAAGCAGCGGAGCAATTTGGTGAAAAATTAAAGGATATTAAAGCCAAGCAGCTACGTATTCCATTCATTTCGAATTTGACAGGAGACTGGATGACAAATACGAGTGCTCAGGATATGTCCTATTGGAAAAGGCATATGACCGATACGGTTCGTTTTGCTGAAGGCATCACAAATATTTTACAGCAGGACAATATTCAATTAATTGAGATTGGACCAGGTCAAGATTTAAGCGTGATGGTCAACCGGTCACTGAACGGCATGAATCAGCATGTATGTCATGTGCTCAGACATGCAAAACAAGATGTGACGGATACTGAATTTTTACTTGGGCAGATTGGACGTCTCTGGACACACGGAATAACCATCGACTGGAACAGGTTCCATCTAAACCGTCAGCCGCAGAAAATGCCGCTGCCAACGTATGCGTTTGATCAAACCTCCTATTGGTATGATGCATCAGACCGTGTAAAACGCGATAAACCTAAGCAGTCTGGACGAAAGGAGCAAATGGATGAATGGTTCTATACCCCTTATTGGGAGGCGGACCTTTCCCCTTATGTGTCATCAGATGATTCCTCTTTTGGAGCCTTGCTTTTGTTTGCGGATTCATCTGCCTTCGGAGAGAAGGTTGCAGCCGAACTTCTGACGAAACGGAACGAGTTCGTAGTGGTTCAGAAAGGAAATGAATTTACGAAGCATGATGAAAAAAGCTACACCATTCGGTCAAATAAGCCTTCTGATTATGAAAAGCTCATATCAAATCTGGCAGATGACCAAATCAACGTGTCAGAAGTTTGTCATCTATGGGGGCTTTCAGAACGACAGCCGTCTCAATCGGAAGAAGAATGGGTGAAACAAACGCAGCAAGATGCTTATTACTCCTTGCTTTATATCGGACAGGCTTTGAAAAAATCTGTTTTGGACCAAAAGGTATCCATTACAGTTCTTTCCTCATTGACGTATGCCGTTGGCGGTGAGTCTATCCTTTATCCTGAAAAAGCAATCCATCTTGGACCTGCCATGGTTATTTCACAAGAAACACCGAACTTGCGTTACCGCATTCTTGATGTCGATCGCCCGGTGGCAAATGGGGTGCAGGAAAAGAGGTTGCTGAAACAAATTAGCGATGAGTTAGATCGAACATCTGGACAGCTTCTCACGGTCTATCGAAGAAATAAGCGATATGTGAAAAAGTATGCCAAAGCTCTAGTTCCCGAAACAGGACATACTCAGTTGGCTAAAAAAGATGGTGTCTACATTTTAATTGGCGGTCTTGGGTTTATTGGATTGAATATTGCACAGTCTTTGACCGAGCAAACGAAGGGAACGTTGATCTTAACGAGCAGGTCTGGACTGCCTGATAGAAGCAAGTGGCAAGAGTGGCTTGCTACGCACGATGAACAGGATCCAACTAAGAAAAAAATACAAAAGGTAATGGCACTTGAAGAGGCTGGTGCAGAAGTTCTCATAAAGAAAGTAGATGTTCGCCACAGGGAAGATATCCAGCAATTGATCAACACGGTGGATGCGGCCTACGGACAGATTGACGGTGTGATCTATGCAGCTGGAGTGACGGGTGATCAATCCTTCAGAGTGATGGAGCAAACAGATGTCACATTCTCAGAATCCCACTTTGAAGCGAAGATGAATGGTGTACTTCATCTTGATGCCGCCTTAGGTGACCGATCACTTGATTTCTGTTTTGTACTGTCATCTTTGTCACCGATCTTAGGCGGACTCGGTTTCACAGCCTATACAGCTGTGAATCATTTCATCGATGCGTACGTGTATGAACGAAATCTTCGTTCAGAAATGCAGTGGTCTGTCATTAGCTTTGACGGCTGGGAATTTGAGCAAGGAAAGCAGCTTGATCTCCCAATCGGAGATGATGTCACCGAAACGTTAATTACAGAAAAAGAAGGAAGAAGGATCTTTGAACGATTGCTTTCACTGGATCAAGTGGAACAAATGGTTATTTCAACAACGTCTTTACATGATCGAATTCACCGATATGTAGACCGTTTATCCCGTGAGGAAGAGAGTGCCGGAGAGCATGCACAAGATGGAAACTTATATTCTCGGCCAGCGCTGTCAACGAATTATGTTGCACCTGAAACGGAGCTAGAGAAGGAACTAAGTCAGCATTGGCAAGCTTTCTTTAAAATTGAAGAAATTGGCATAGATGATCATTTCTTTGAAATGGGTGGAGATTCTCTAAAGGCGATTACTTTCATTGGCATCATTCATCGCGCATTCAGTGTAGAGCTGACGCTTCCACAATTCTTCCAAATACCAACGATCCGATTAATGGCAGAATACATCGACCAAGCAGACACTGCTGCTTATCATGCGATTGAAAAAGCCGAAATGAAGGAGCATTATCCTCTGTCGTCTGCGCAAAAACGGTTGTATCTCATGCAGCAAATGGATGTAAGCAGCACAGGATACAACGAATTTAAAGCAGGACGAATTAAAGGAAGGCTCGATATCAACAGGTTGGAATGGGCATTTCAGCAGCTTATAAAGAGACACGAAAGTTTGCGGACAGCGTTTGTACTAGAGAATGGTGTCCCTTATCAAAAGATTGAAGAAGAGGTACCATTTGCAGTCACGTTGTTTGACCTCACAGAGGGATCGACACAAGGATCTGAGGAAGATCAAAAACAAGTGATTGAACAATTTTTGACTGCCTTTACGTTAAGTGAGGCTCCATTGATGAGAGTTGGTGTGATGAAGCTGGCAGAAGAGGAATTTGTGCTCATGCTGGACATGCATCACATTATCTCGGATGGTCTTTCTCAAGATATTTTGGTCAACGACTTTATGCAGTTATACGACGGCAGGACGCTTGAGCCTCTCGCTTTGCAATATAAAGATTTTTCAGAATGGCAAAATGACATACTTGCGTCTGAAGCATTGAAAGAATCGAGTGATTACTGGAAAAACCGGTTAGAAGGTGCCCCGCTGCTTGATCTGCCAACAGATTTCGATCGGCCAGAGGTGAGACAATTCCGCGGCGGACATTATACGTTCCGTATAGAAGAAGCGGAGCTGAACGCGTTTAAGCAGGTGATTTTAAAGGAAGACGCAACATTGTTTATGGGTCTGTTAAGTCTGTATCAGATTTTGCTTCATAAATTAAGCGGACAATCAGATATCACGGTTGGGGTTCCGGTAGCAGGTAGAAAACAAGAGGAGCTGCAGCAAGTCATTGGTATCTTTGTCAATATGCTGCCACTTCGTTTATATCCTAAAGCAGAGCTGACTTATCAGCAATTCCTTCAGGATGTAAAGGCGCATGTGATCGATGATTTCGGTCATCAAGAATATCAATATGAACAAATGGTGCAAGACCTCCAGCTGAGCCGGAGTGTCAGCCGGAATCTATTGTTTGATGCTGTGTTCGCCTTGCAAAATATGAATCAGCCAGAACTGAAAGTTGGCGGTTTAACCTTTAGTGATTATCCGTACGAGACAGGAACGTCGCGATTTGATTTACTCTGGATTGCGTATGAACAGGAAGACGGTCTTTCTTCAACGATTGAATATAATACTGAGCTTTTCACAGAGGAAACCATAGAGCGGATTGCAGGTTTGCTGAAAGACATCATGCGGGCTGTTTCAGTAGATGCGGTGAGAATAGAGGAAATTGAACTGACTTCTTCATTCAAGCAATTAGACGACGTATCTCTTTTCGAATTAGATGACTTAAAAATATAAGTAAAGAGGTGAATGGAAGAGTGATTGAACATGATGATTTTCAACTGAAAGCAGCGGCGAAGGAAAGGGTGAGGGAAAGAGCCTACTGGACATCTATTTTATCAGATGTTCAGCTGGATGGCCGCATTCCTCATACGGTTTCACAAGCCAAGCCTGCTGCTATGAACCGATCGCTTCATTCGTCCTTCCCGATGGCTGTAAACCATTCGTTAAAGCAATTATGTGGAGATTCTGATTTGCGCTTGTTTATCGTGCTGACCACAGCCGCTTTTGGCTTGCTTCAGCGTTATAGCGGAAAAACTGAGTTGATGGTGACTGTTCCTACAATGGAACAGTCCGCCAATCAATCCACCATTAATCATATGTTGCCGCTTAAGGCAGAGATTGATCCTCATATGAGCTTTAGCGCAGGGTTAGACGCAGTGAAACAATCGTTTCAGGAGGCAGTGCGTCATCAAAACTATCCTGTTCATATTTTAATGGATGAGCTTTGGCATTCAGTAGGAGATGACAAGAAGCGTGTCAATCTGGCATGTGCGTTTGAGACATTGCATGGGCATACGGACCGAGAACAGCTGCACGCGGATGTGCTCATTGTTTGGAAGAAAGAACAAGATCACCTTCATGCTGAAGTTCACTGGGATGCTTCCATTTATGACGATCAAATGATGGAGCAGTTCTCTAGACATTTCATGACACTCACGGAGCAATTTCTTATAACGCCTGAACAAGCGATGAGCACACACTCATTTTTATCTGATATCGAGAAAAGTCAGCTGTTTGATTCGTTTCAAGGTGAGTCGCTCGCTTATCCAGTGGATCGTGATATTGTGTCATTATTTCAACAGCAAGTCCAATTGCATTCAGCACGAACGGCCGTTGTGTTTGGCACCACCTCCTATACATATGAAGAGGTTGATGATTTATCGGATCGCATTGCGCTTAGACTGTCTCAAAGTCAGATGACACGTGAGACCCCAGTTGGTCTCAGAATGAATCGGTCTGCTGAACTGGTCATTGCCATTCTTGGCATTTTAAAGGCTGGCTATGCTTACTTACCGATTGATGTCCATCTGCCGATTGAAAGAATTCGGTATATGCTCAAAAACAGCGGCGCTACAGCCATAGTATCGGACGAAGACGGACACGAAGGTTTGGATGTCGAGGTTCATGTTATTCAAGACATGCTTCAAGAATCCCCCATTACAGAGAATCTCACTTGGTCTATTTCGCCTTCGGACATGGCGTATGTCTTGTATACATCGGGTACGACTGGGCATCCAAAAGGGGTCGTTATTGAACATCGTCATGTCATTAATTTGGTATACGGAATGAAAACACGCTTTTTTGATCTACTCCCTGATGATTTGCAAGTAGGGATGCTCGCTTCTCATATTTTTGATGCATCTGTTCAAACCTTGTTCCCGGCATTGCTGCTAGGGCATACGCTGCATATTGCCAAAGATGAAGTCCGTATGGATGGGCATGCGTTATGGTCATTTTATCGAGACAACCACATTCAACTGTCAGATGTGACCCCCTCTCATTTAAAGCTGATGAACAAGGCAGCAGCGCAATCGAAACAAGACTTGCCTGCTTTGAACATGCTGCTGGTGGGCGGAGAAGTGTTCACAAAAGAGCTGATGGATCAATTTTTACAGCATGTATCAGGTGAAAAACTCATGATGATTAATGCATATGGGCCTACTGAATGTACGGTTCAGTCGTCATCCTTTTTGATTCCTCATGACTGGGATGAGCAAGTCATCCCTATTGGGCAGCCGATGCCAAATGAGCATATTTTCATATGTGACAAGCAAGGTGAGCCGGTGCCGATTGGTGTTTTTGGCGAATTGTATATAGCAGGTGCTGGTGTAGGCCGTGGGTACATCAATCATCCTGATCTCAACAAGGAGAAGTTTATCAAAAACACAGAGCTGAGCAGCGGGATGTTATACGGTACGGGAGACCTTGCAAGATGGCGGTTTGATGGTTTATTAGAATTTGCTAAAAGAAACGACGGCCAAGTGAAAATCAGAGGATATCGAATTGAGCTCGAGGAAATCCGCAGAGCCCTTCTTGATGATCCAAACATACAAGGACTGGTCCAAGATGTCATTGTCATTCCTAAGGAAACGAAGGAACAGGACCAATATATTTGCGCATATATCATGGCAAAACAAGTGATAGATCAGCGCGCACTTCGACAATCTTTAAGTGAAAGATTACCAGGTTATATGGTGCCGAGGCATGTCATTCAAGTAGAGCAATTTCCTCTGAATCTATCAGGGAAATTGGATATTCAAGCACTGCCGAATCCAGAAGATCAGTTAGAAGGCAAATCAGAGCCGGTAACCATTCAGGTTCACAATGAAACAGAGCAGAAGCTTGTTCGTATTTTCGCGTCTATATTACAAGTCCCTGCTTCGCAGATTCGTATAGATGAACCGTTTTTTGATTTAGGCGGGAACTCTTTTAATATCGTTGAGCTGTCCAATAGAGTGAAAGAGGAATTTCAGCAGGAGCTGACTGTGATGGAGCTGTTCCAATATACAACGGTTTCACAAATAGCTGCTCAATTAAAACACAAAGCATCAGGGCAAGAGCAACAAACAGAGGATGATGGAGAAAATGAAGCGGATGACTTAGAAAGTGCCGCACAACTGTTAGGCGGGATGATAGATGAGTAAGTTCACAGGATTAGAGGTTGCAGTGGTTGGGATGGCATGCCGTTTTCCGGGAGCGAAAAATATTCATCACTTCTGGGACAACCTTGCAAATGGGAGAGAGTCCATTACGTTCTTTTCTAAAGAAGAGCTGCTTGAGGCAGGAGTTGAACAAGAAGCATTAGATCATAATCAATATGTTCGTGCCAAAGGAGCAGTCGATCAGCATGATCACTTTGATGCAGATTTCTTTGGTTATTCACAGCGTGAAGCAGAAGTAATGGACCCGCAAATCCGCATGTTTCATGAGGTCGCATGGGAATCCCTAGAAGATGCAGGCTATAACCCTGAAACGTATCAGGAGCCGATCGGTTTATTTGGAGCTGCTTCTGCTAATTTATACTGGCAAGCTGCTTCCATGCTGATGAGATCCAATCACTCATCTGAACAATTTGCGGCTGTTCAATTAACGGATAAAGATTTCATGAACACAAAGGTATCCTACAAATTGAATTTGAAGGGACCGAGCGTAGCTATTGATACAGCTTGTTCTTCCTCTTTGACTGCAATTCATATGGCGGCGCGCGCCCTGATTACTGGAGAATGTAAAATGGCACTCGCAGGCGGCGTCACCATTACGACCCCTCACAAAAAAGGATACATGTATCAAGAGGGCATGATCATGTCGCCGGATGGGCACTGCCGGGCTTTTGATGAACAGGCAGAAGGAACTGTTGGCGGTGAGGGCTGTGGAGTTGTTGTGCTCAAATCATTAAAGCAGGCACTAAAAGATAAGGACCATATCTATGGCGTGATTAAAGGGTCAGCCTATAACAATGACGGCGGGCGGAAGGTTG
The DNA here is from genome assembly GCF_004364885.1 of Bacillus sp. BK450. NCBI lineage: Bacteria > Bacillati > Bacillota > Bacilli > Caryophanales > Bacillaceae > Bacillus > Bacillus sp. BK450. Next base: position 102,141 of record NZ_SOBQ01000005.1, read on the forward strand.
GCTACACAGCGCCAAGCATAGAAGGACAAAGCGAAGTGATTAAAAAAGCGCTCAACATCAGTCGTGTAGAAGCTGAGAGTATTTCTTATATTGAAGCACATGGCACAGGGACGACTCTTGGAGATCCGGTTGAAATTGAGTCGCTGAAGCAAGCCTTTCAAACAGATAAAAAACAGTTTTGTGCGATTGGGTCTGTGAAAACCAATATTGGTCATCTTGACTCAGCCGCAGGGATTGCAGGTTTTATCAAAACAACACTTAGTCTGTACCATCAGATGCTGCCGCCAAGCCTTCATTATAAAAAACCTAATCCGAAAATTGATTTTGAATCAAGCCCATTTTATGTGAATACAACATCTGTACCATGGAAGAAATCAGAGACCCCACTGCGTGCCGGTGTCAGCTCATTTGGAGTTGGCGGAACGAATGTGCACCTGATCATGGAAGAGGCACCCGCCGCCGATAAGCCGTCAGCAGACAGAGGTCATGAACTAATGGTGATTTCGGCAAGATCGAAGCAAGCGGTCCAAAAATCTGCTGAACAAATCACATCTTATTTAACAGAACAAAAGAACGTCTCACTATCCGATGCAGCATTTACGCTACAAGAGGGACGAAAACATTTTCCTTATCGTCAAGCTTTTCTTGCAGGTCCTGACCGCACATTCCAGTCAGCCGGCCAGCCGCAAAAGGCCTTTCAACAGCCTGCGGTCGTTTGGATGTTCTCTGGACAAGGTGCTCAGTATGTGAATATGGGCAAGGATTTATATGAGAAAGACCCTGTATTTAAACAAACGCTTCAGAAATGTTTTGCCATCATTTTATCCTTATCAGGTGTTGAGATCGAGAACGTGTTATATCCAACAACCGAAGAAGAGTTTATAGAAGCTGAACAACTCATGCAGCAAACGTCATATACACAAATCATCTTGTTTAGTTTTGAGTATGCGCTTGCGTCGAAGCTGATGGGACTAGGCATACGTCCGCATTATTTCATTGGTCATAGTATTGGAGAAATCACGGCTGCCTGTGTGGCTGGTATGATCCATCTTGAAGATGCAATCCGTATCGTTTTAAAAAGAGGCAGTTTGATGCAAAAAATGCCCCCAGGTGAAATGGCCGGTGTGTCACTCCCTGCCGAAGAGATTAAACATGATCTTCCAGAAGGTGTCGAGCTTTCTGCTGTGAATAGCTCACAATTATCCGTTGTTTCCGGTCCGTCAGATCGGTTACAGGGATATATCAAACAAGCTGAAAAAAGAGGAGCTTCTGTTCAAATATTGAAAACCTCTCACGCCTTTCATACGAGTATGATGGCTGAAGCGTCCGAACAGTTGAAGAACGTTCTCTCAGAGATCACCTATCAGCAGGGAGAGGTACCGATCCTTTCGAATGTGACAGGGAGCTGGTTAACGAATGAACAAGCCGCATCACCTGATTACTGGGCATCTCATATCAGGCAGCCTGTTTTATTTAGTCAAGGATTAGAGACATTACTTGGACTCGGAGAGATGGTTTTCATTGAAGTGGGGCCAGGTCATACGTTAACTCAATTCGTGAGACGCCATGATCACTATGATGTGAACAAAGCAGCAGCTGTTTCATTGGTGAGACATCCAAAAGAACAAGCGGCTGATGATGAATATATGGAAAAGGCCATAGGGAAACTGTGGAGTTACGGAGTGGAGCTAAACTGGAGCGCTGTCAGAAAAGTAAAGGCCCCATATCGAGTTTCACTGCCAACGTATCCATTTGAGCATCAAATATTCCCTTCACCGCAGTTTAAAGCAGATCAGCTGATGACTGCTTTAACGCCAGAAAAGATGGAGAAACGATCAGCTGATTTTCAAGACTGGTTTTACATTCCGGTATGGGAGCGCTCTTCACCTGTACTAAAGGAGCAACATCATCAAGGAAAACGCATCTTGGTATTTGAAAAAAATGGTCATATTGGTTCCTATTTGAAGGAACGGCATGCAGAAGTGATCAGCGTATGTCAAAGTGATCATACGATGAAAGAAAATGACCATTTGCTGAAGGCTGACGTTTATATGCTGTCACACTTAGAGTGGGTTATGGCTGAATTGCAGCAAGCTGGATTTATACCTGAAGAGATCATCTGGATACATGATGAACTGACGAAAGATACCGATGATCAGCCAAACTACTTATCTGTGCTCGATCTCGTCAGACTAATCAGTCAGTATCATAACACAAGCATACGTCTTCACCTTGTGACAAGCCAAGCACATGATGTGATCGGCATGGAGAAGGTCAATCCACTTCAAGCAACATTTACAGGGCTAGCTTTGACCATTCCTCAAGAATATCAGCATATAGAGTGTCAGCATATTGATGTATGTGAGGATACAAAGGCGAATTGGCCGCTATTCCTTTCATACGAGATTGCAATGCACGATCAAGAAGCAGTCGTTGCGTATCGCGTGAACAGCAGATGGATTCGAAAAGCTTCGAGAACACCTTTAAGAAAAGAGGGATCGTCCAAGCAGCCTTTCAGGTCTAATGGCGTTTACCTCATTACTGGCGGTATGGGCGGTATTGGCTTCACACTAGCTCAACATTTAGCAGAAACGTATCAAGCAAAACTTGTGATCATGAGCCGTTCGCAAATACGTGAACGCGCTGCCTGGCATGAGCTGCGTGATGCGAATGGGAAAGAAGCTGAGATCGTGAAAAAGCTGATGACTCTTGAAGAGTTAGGAGCTGATGTACAAGCTGTACAAGGTGATGTGTCAGATAAAGATGCTGTGCAGAAAGCGGTTCAGCTGGCTCATACGGCATTTGGTCATTTGCATGGTGTCATTCATGCGGCAGGAGAGGCAGATGGGAAAATCATTCAAGCAAGAACAGCAGACGATGAAATTCGTATGTGTCAGGCAAAAATCAATGGGACCTATGTGCTGAATGAAGCCCTCAAGGATGAAACGCTCGACTTCTTTTTACTTTGTTCCTCTCTTGTTTCCTTTCTTGGAGCGGCTGGACAAGTGGCTTATGCAGCTTCAAATGCTTTTCTGGACAGCTTTGCTCATGCAAAAAGGCAGAAAGGGAAGCCGGTTATCTCCTTAAATTGGGATCGGTGGGAGAAAGTCGGCATGGCACACGACTCGGCATTAGCGGCCAAAGTCAATGACATGATGGCGCTCGAGGAACAGGATGGAATTTCACCAGAACAAGGAATAAGAGCCGTCCAGGAAGTGCTGCGTCTAGATTATCCGCAAATTCTTGTATCCGTTCAAGATATGGGCGAGAGAATGAAACAACGCTTAACCTCTCTGCAGCAAGAAGAAGAGCCGTCTCAAGAGATATCTCAGATCATAGATGATCGTCTAGAAGCATCCTTAAGTGATGTACTCAGCTCCTTTTTTCCTCATGAGCCGGATGTGAATGAGAATTTCTTTGAAATGGGTGCGACATCCCTTGATTTATTGCAGATGAGCGGTCAAATCAAATCAATTTATGGCATAGAGGTTCCGGTGGTCATGATGTACAGCCATCCGACCATCGCGGCATTGGCTGCAGAACTAAAGAAGATTCATGGAGTAAAGGAAGAAAAGCAAGAAAAGCAAGCTGTTACTGAATCAACCAATCTCCGAAAACAGGCGATGGCAGAAGGAAAAAATCGACGTAAACAGAGATTAAAACGAAAATAGATGGGAGAAATGCAGCGTATGTCTGATCAAGAGCAATGGATCGAATCTGGACTTGAAATTGCAGTCGTAGGATTAGCAGGTACGTTTCCCGGAGCACCGAATGTCCAATCGTTTTGGGAAAATATATCGCAAGGGAAAGAATCCGTTACGTTTTTCACTGATGAAGAATTAAAGGCAGCGGGTGTAGATGAGACACTGTTAAAACGGTCTGATTATGTGAAGGCGAAGCCATATTTAGAAAATGCATCTTCTTTTGATGCAGACTTTTTTGGCTACTCTCCGCGAGAGGCATCCATTATGGACCCGCAAATTCGATTGATGCACGAATGCACGTGGCATGCGCTAGAGGACGCTGGCTATGAGCCTGAGCAATACGAAGGGTTAATTGGCCTTTATGCCGGGGCATCTAGCAATTTATCGTGGATGGGGCAGCATATGTCGTCTCTTGAAAAGAATGAAGATGTGTTTCAAATCATGCATCTCAATGACCCGTCCTTCGCTTCCCGGGTTGCCTATAAATTAAATCTAAAAGGACCAAGTGTATCAGTGCAAACGGCTTGCTCCACGTCGCTTGTTGCTATCCATATGGCCTGCCAAGGATTAATCGGCGGCGAATGTGACCTTGCACTAGCGGGGGGCGTCACACTCCATCAGCCGCAGATCACAGGATATCAATACCAAGAAGGAATGATTTATTCCCCTGATGGACATTGCCGTCCGTTTGATGAAAAAGCAAAAGGGACCATTTTTGGGGAAGGTGCAGGCGTTGTTGCACTAAAACGGCTAAAAGATGCGATAGAAGACGGAGATTTTATTTATGCTGTTGTAAAAGGATCTGCAACGAACAATGATGGAAGCAACAAAGTCGGCTATACAGCCCCAAGTGTCAGTGGACAGGCAAGTGTCATTGAATCTGCTTTAGAAATGGCCGAAACAGAGCCAGAGACAATTTCATATATCGAAGCACATGGAACAGGTACGCCTGTTGGAGATCCGATTGAGATTGAGGCACTTACTCGTGCTTTTCAAACAGAGCAAAAAGGCTTTTGCCGACTTGGGTCAGTCAAAGCCAATATTGGGCATTTAGATGCCGCCAGCGGTGTCGCTGGTTTTATCAAAACAGTCATGATGCTGCATCATCGACAATTTGCTCCAATGCCGCACTTTGAGAAGCCGAATCACCGTATTCCATTTGATCAAACGCCATTTTATGTTGGAACAGATAAAGAGGAGTGGAAGACGTCTCATTTGCCAAGGAGAGCTGGAGTCAGTGCCTTTGGTATAGGGGGAGCAAATGCCCATGTCATCTTAGAAGAGGCAAAGCCGAGAGAAGCAAACAGCACGACCTCAACCAAAGAATTAATCGTGCTGTCAGCCAGATCAACGCATGATTTGAAGAACATGACAAAAAACTTGAAGGAATATGTCTCCTCACATCATGAACTCTCACTTGGTCAAGCAGCTTATACCTTACAAAGGGGAAGAAAAGCCTTCAAATATCGAAAAACGCTTGTCTGTTCCACACGTGATGAATTATTAGAACAGCTGCATGTGCTAAACGAAGAGACGCCAGGCAGAGAAAGTCTTCTTTTTAAGCGGATAAACATGAGGCTGACTGGTTTTCATGAAGAAGGATTACGTGATTACATCAAGCTGTATGAGAAAGATCTTTCATTTAAAACAGAAGTGGATCGTTTAATGAGCCTCGTCCAATCCGTGATACCTATTAAAAAAGACGATCTGTTCCATTTCAAACAAAACGGTCAACCAGAAGTAGCTATGCTGATCATGACATTGGCTTTTGCCAGCCAGCTAAGATCACTCGGAATTGAACCAGACGTATGGATTGGAGAGGGCAGCGGGGTGTGGACAGCTTTATGTGCAGCAAGTGGGCTTGAGCTAACAGAGGCGGCATCTATTGTATACCGCCTTCATGACAACCAGATGATCAATCAAAAGCTGGCTGCATTGCCTCAGAAGACACTCCAACAGCCTGTTTACATTGCGCAGACAGGGGAGGAACTAGCTGCTTTCGATCCATCGTCTGCAATGCGTTTCCTTGATATAGAACAGCCTGTAAAATCGCCTTTGTTCAAGCAAGAATCAACAGCCTTGATGATTGATCTTTCAAAGAAACAAGGAATTGTGGTTGAAAAGGGAGCAGAAAAAACAACCGAACCACTTGATGGAGACCTGATGCAAGTCGCAGGTGTTCTTTGGGAAATGGGGGTCGACTTAGCTTTTCCTTTAACAGAGGAGAAGAATAGGAAGCGCATTCCGCTTCCAGGCTATCCATTTCATAAAACAGATTTCTCTGTACAAACAAAAACGATGGCAGCTATTGAACCACAAAAGCCGAAGGCTGTGAAGCGTGACTTTCCTACACTCGCCTCTTTACAAAAAGATATTCACACCATTGTTCAAACTCATTTTGGATTTGATCAAATGGATGATGACTCGCCATTTTTTGAATTTGGTGCGACATCACTTGATATATCTCAGCTTGCAGCAAAAATCTCTGAGCGAATGGATCAACAAATTGACACTGTTCAATTGTATCGGTTTGCTACAGTTGCAAGTCTTTCTGAATACTTATTTAAAGAACAAACGGAATGTGAGCAAACACCAGCTTCTTTCCCAAAAAGAAATACATCACAGGAAAATCCAGATATTGCGATTGTCGGAATGGCAGGAAGATTCCCAGGGGCTTCATCGCTAGAAGACTTTTGGCAGCGTCTTGTGAATGGCGAGGAAATGATTCACTTTTTCACAGAAGAAGAACTCAAGAAAGCAGGGCTGGATGCGTCAGTCTATCAACATCCGAATTTCATTGGAGCAAAAGGACGTTTACAAGAAATTGAAGGTTTTGATGCAGATTTCTTCAACTATTCTGCTAGAGAGGCAGAGCTAATGGATCCACAATTCAGGCTCTTGCATGAATGTGCTTGGGAAGCGCTGGAGGATGCTGGCTGTGACCCTGATAGAATGGCAGGGAAAATTGGAGTTTATACAGGAACAAGCCCAAATCATGAATGGCTGACACGCTTTGCACATCAAATGGAAGCAACCGAGCAATTCAGCGCAATGCTGTTAAATGATCGTGAGTTCTTTAGTACGCAGCTTTCTTATAAATTGAATCTACACGGGCCTAGTGTGACGATGCAGACAGCTTGTTCGACCTCACTTGTCAACATTGGCATGGCCTGTCAAGCATTATTGAATCAAGAATGTGATGCAGCGCTGGCAGGAGGTGTGACGGTCAGTTCTCCAGAAAATATCGGCTATATTTATCAAGATGGAATGATTCAATCAAAAGATGGCCATTGCCGTCCGTTTGACCAAGAGGCGAGCGGAACCATTTTCGGAGATGGAGCGGGGATCGTTCTGTTAAAACGTTATGAAGATGCGATAAGAGATGGCAACCCGATTCATGCGGTGATCAAAGGGGTTGGCGTGAACAATGATGGCAGCCGAAAAGCTGGTTTTACCGCTCCGAGTGTGGAAGGGCAGGCAGAGGTATTAAAAGAAACGTATGAAAAATCAGGTATAGATCCCGCGTCTATCGGTTATTTAGAAGCGCATGGTACGGGGACAAAAATGGGAGATCCAATTGAAGTATCCGCCCTTAGCCAAGTGTTCAAAGGAACAGAGCCGCTGACAATCCCAATCGGTTCAGTTAAAAGTAATGTCGGACATTTAAATAGTGCGGCAGGGATTGCAGGTCTGTTTAAAGCCATTTTGGCTATTCAGCACAAAACGATCCCGCCAACCATTCATTATGAATCACCCAATCAGGAGATTCCTTTTAAAGATACACCGTTTTATGTGAATCAAAAGGCGCTGTATTGGAAGGAATCAGATAAGCCGAGAAGAGCGGGGATTAGTTCCTTCGGTATCGGCGGGACAAATGCCCATATGATCATAGAAGAAGGCATACAGGCAAAGCAAAAGTCAGCTTCTAAGCAAAAGCAGCTGCTCGTTTTATCTGCAAAAACGGATACCGCTTTAGCGAAAATGACAGATCAATTAAAGCAGTATGTGATACAGCATCCTCAAGTTCCGCTTGAAGATATTGCTTATACATTGCGTTATGGCAGAAAGCAATTTCCATATCGAAAAGCGATCGTGCTTGCGTCTGCTGATGAATGGCTGCAGCAGAAACAGCTTGAAACGAGTGTGTTCCGAAGCAAAAAATGGCGTAAAGCTACCTTTATGTTTTCAGGTCAAGGTGCTCAATATGCTGGCATGATGCGCGAATTATACGATGCAGAACCAGTCTTCAAATGGGAAGTGGATAGATGCTTCAAATATGTAATGGAGACGGAGCATGTTGATTTAAAAGGCATTGTTTTTCCAGAGGATGAAACGAATGAAGACATCACAAAAACGTCAAATGCTCAGCCGCTGCTCTTTATATTTGAGTACGCATTAGCAAAATTACTTCAGCATAGCGGTGTTGAGCCAGAGTCAATGATTGGGCACAGTATCGGAGAATATGTTGCCGCTTGCTTGTCAGGGGTCTTTTCTCTGGAGTCAGCATTAACACTCGTAATGGCAAGAGGCAGATTGATGCAAGGAATGGAAAAAGGCGCCATGCTTAGTGTGCAATTACCCGAGGCGGAGCTGAATTCAATCATCGATGAATCGCTTTCGATTGCTGCAGTCAATGCAAAAGACCTTTGTGTCGTTTCTGGTAAAGAAGAGCATATCACCGCTTTTGAAAAGAAATTACAGGACAAAGGAATTGTGACAAGACAGCTCCATACTTCTCATGCTTTTCATTCCTATATGATGGAGCCGATGCTTGAGGCGTTTCAACAATTCGTAGAGAAAATAGAACTGCATGAGCCGACGATCCCGTTCATATCAAATGTGACAGGCACTTGGGCGACAAATGAAGAGGTGATGACAGCATCTTATTGGACCAACCATCTGCGTGGAACCGTTCGTTTTCATGAAGGTTTATCACAGCTGTTAACCGATGAAGTACGAGCTCTCATTGAGGTCGGACCTGGAAACAGCTTGACGGCATTAGCGAAACGTCATGAAAACAAAGAGTCTCATCATGATGTCCTAAATATGGTGAGGCATGCAAGGGAACAAGCGGATGACCATGCGTATTTCTTAAAACGTATAGGAGAGCTATGGGCAGGCGGTTATGAGGTCAAAACGCAGCCGCGTCCAACTCAAGAGGAACGACAGCTTGTATCGCTTCCCACATATCCATTCGAACGAAAACGATATTGGATTGAAGCAGGAAAGCCCGCTTCTCCGCAGCTGTCCGTTCCTAAGGAAACGAAGAAAAAAGAGATGGAAGAATGGTTCTATCTGCCTTCATGGGAGCAGCAGCCGCTAAAACCAGTTTTCGAAAAAGAACCAGAAGAGCAAACGTGGCTCATTTTCAAGGAACAGGATGCCTTTCATGAACTGTTTGCACAATCATTCAAACAACAAGGAATCAAGGTCATTTTTGTCACAAAGGGTGAGGTCTATCAAGAGCTGGAGCAGGCGTTTACGATCAATCCGGCAGAAGGTAAGCACTACAGAAACATGCTAGATTCATTGTCTAATAAAGGTATCAATATCAATCGGATTCTGCATTTATGGGAATCTGCGAAAGAAGAGGACAGCTTGAATCGCCAAGCTGCCTTTCAGACGCACATTGAAAAGGGCTATTACAGCTTAATTTTCTTATCTCAAGCGATTGCTGCACAAAAAAATATTCGAGAATGCCGTTTGTTTACTGTCACTAGCGGAATTCAGCCAGTTACAGGGAATGAGATGATATGTGCAGAGAAAAGCGCAATGCTTGGGCCGGTTAAAGTCATTTCACAGGAATACCATCACATTAAATGCTGGAATATCGATGTGGAAGATGTGCCGGATGTTATGACTTGGAAGGAACAGGAGCTTGTCGATCTTATTGGGCAGGAAATTATGCAGCCTGGAAAAGACCAGCTTGTAGCGTATCGCAATCGTCAACGCTGGGTGCAGAGCTACAAACGTTTACCGCTGCAAAAAGAAGATGGACTTCCGAAACTGATCAGGTCAAATGGTGTGTATCTCATCACGGGTGGTTTAGGCGGCATTGGATTTGTTCTATCAAAGATGCTGGCGAAAGAAGGAAATGTTCATCTTTATTTAACAGGAAGAACGGCATTGCCGCCAAGAGATGAATGGGCGTCATATGTTCAACAAGAGAATGCCGATGAAGCGCAGCGTACGAGAATTAAGAAGGTACTCGAGCTTGAACGATTAGGTGCAACAGTAGAAGCGGTGCAGGCGAATGCAGGAGATCTTAAGCAGATGAAACATGTTTTTGAAATCATTCGCAAAAAGCATGGCGGCGTTGATGGTGTGTTCCATGCGGCAGGATTACCAGGAAGTACATCCTTCCGAGCCATTAAAGATATCCCATCTACACTGGCGCAGGGAGAGGATCAATTCCAATCAAAAGTGAAAGGGCTCGATGTGCTAGAGCAGCTGCTGGAGCAAGAACAAGCGGATTTTTGTCTCCTCTTTTCATCCATAAGTGCACTGCTCGGAGGCTTAGGATTCTCTGCTTACTCAGCAGCTAACTTATATATGGACGCATTTGCAGCTAGACTCAATCAAAATAGTCAAACCCCATGGATGTGTGTGAACTGGGATGCGTGGAATTTCTGGGGTGAGCTAGAATCCACAATTGGTGAATCGATTAATGAGCTTGCGATTTTACCAGAAGAGGGTGCTGAGCTGTTCCAATATGTTCTGTCTAACCGACAGAATCGTCACATGCTCGTGTCCACAGGAAATCTTGAAGAACGGATAGATCAATGGCTGTCATTAGAATCGAAGGCTGTAGCGAGTGCGGATTCATATGAAGTGTCTAAGCACGAAAGACCAGAGCTGGGCAATCCGTATGTGGCTCCTCGAAATGAAACTGAAAAAGTGATCTGTCAAGTGTGGCAGGATTTTATGGGCATGGAGCAAGTGGGCATTCACGACAACTTCTTTGATTTAGGTGCAAGCTCGCTGGATATTGTTCAAGTGACCAATCGGTTAAATCAAGCACTTCAAACAAATGAAGCAGTGGTGACCTTGTTTACGTACCCATCTGTCGCAGAGCTTGCAAAATATATTCAGCCTTCTGAGGAATCGAAGGAAGATACGATGGAAGAAGAACTAGCCGTCGTCACATCAGGTGATCGAAGAGCTCGTTTTAAACAGCAACGGAATAAAAGATTGAGAGGCGGAATCGAGAATGAATGATACAACGAATCACTATCATGGCGCAGAAATTGCTGTTATCGGTCTTGCAGGTCGTTTTCCAGGTGCCAAAAACGTAGATGAATACTGGGAGAATCTGAAAAAGGGAAAAGAAACAATCTCCTTTTTTACAGAGGAAGAATTACGAAGTGAAGGTACAGATGAAGCCTTATTGAAAAACCCTCGTTTTGTCAAAGCAAAAGGGATGCTTGACGATGTCGATTTATTTGATGCGGATTTCTTTGACTATACTCCAAAGGAAGCGGCTATGATGGATCCGCAGTTCAGACTGTTTCATGAATGTGTTTGGACGGCACTTGAAGATGCTGGGTATGATCCGTTTGAATATAAAGGGCAAATCGGTCTTTATACAGGTGCAGGAATCAATACAGAATGGGTCATGAGAGCACTTCAAGGGGCAGCTCAAGGTGAGGATTCAAAAACGCTGGAAGCTGCTGTTCTAAATATGCGTGACTATTTGGCGACGATGATTTCGTATAAATTAAATCTAAAAGGACCGAGTATGGTGGTGCAAACCGCCTGCTCGACCTCGATGGTGTCGATTCATTTAGCTGTTCAGGCTTTATTAAGCGGAGACTGTCATATGGCTGTTGCAGGCGGTGTGTCCATTCGCCTGCCGCAAAAATCGGGTTATCTATATCAAGAAGGAATGATCCATTCTTCCGACGGTCACTGCCGCGTTTTTGATAATAAAGCAGATGGAACCGTTTTTGGAGATGGTGCAGGAGCTGTTATTTTAAAAAATTTAGAGGATGCAATTGAAGACGGCGATCACATTTATGCTGTCATTAAAGGATCTTCTATTAATAATGATGGAAATAGAAAAGTAGGGTATACGGCACCGAGTACGAAAGGCCAAGTATCAGCTATTAAGACAGCACTTCGAATGGCCGAGGTTGAACCTGAATCCATTTCTTATATTGAAGCACATGGAACCGGAACAACACTAGGAGATCCGATTGAAATTGAAGCACTCAAGCAAGCGTTTGATACAGATAAAAAAGGCTTTTGCCGCATTGGTTCTGTCAAATCAAATGTTGGTCATTTGAATGATGCATCAGGTGTCGCTGGCTTTATTAAAACCGTATTAAGCTTAAAGCATCAAGTGATTCCGCCAACGATTCATTTTGAAACACCGAATGAAAAAATTGAATTTGCTGATTCTCCATTCGTTGTAAATACGGATTTGACACCATGGAGCGAGCAGGCATCTCCTCGCAGGGCAGGTGTAAGCTCATTTGGGATTGGTGGAACAAACGCTCATGTCATTTTAGAAGAAGCACCTGCTGCACGTGTCCCAGCAGATCGCACAGAAGATAGTGAACTTCTTTTATTATCTGCGAAAACACCGGCAGCCCTTGAAAAAATGACGGATCGCCTTGCTGACTATTTACTTCAGCATCAGCAGCATATTCGTTTAAGTGATGTCGCCTATACGCTGCAAACAGGGCGCCATCATTTCCCGCATAAACGTGTCATTCTTGGAAGTGATACAGCTGACATATTACAGGCGCTGAATCAAAGGTCAAAAGAGGTGGTCAAGACGGCAAGCTCTCAAACATCGAGCCGGCCAATCGTCTTTCTTTTCCCAGGCCAAGGATCTCAGTATGTAGACATGGGGCGTCAGCTTTATGACAAGTATCCAGTTTTTAAGGAAGCGCTGGATCAATGCTTGAATCAATTCAAACAGCATGTCTCAGTTGACCCGTTCAGCATTTTATTCTCAACAGAAGCAAGTGATGATCCTCAATTGATTAACCAAACCGAATATACACAGCCGCTTCTGTTTAGTATGGAATACGCTTTGGCTAAATTGCTGATGCATTTTGGCATCAAACCGCAGGCGATGATCGGTCACAGTATTGGAGAATACACTGCTGCTGCCGTATCTGGTTTACTGTCTGTTGAAGATGCCGTAGATCTCGTCTGTTATCGCGGACAGCTGATTAGCCAGCTTCCAAAAGGCTCTATGCTGAGCGTACCTTTGAGTGAACAGAAAGTGCTGTCATATTTGACGGATGACCTTTCACTTGCGGCAGTAAATGGACCTGAGTTATGTGTGGTGTCTGGTGAGACGACATCTATTGATGCACTCGCTGAGAAGCTGGAGGCAGCTGGACATGGGTGCAGAAAGCTTCACACCTCTCATGCCTTCCACTCTAAAATGATGGATGATATCCTGCCATCATTCAAAGAAAAGGTAGCTGAGTATCAATTGAATGCGCCATCTATCCCGTATATTTCTAACGTCACAGGTACGTGGATTGAACATGAAGCAGTGCAAGATCCAGCATACTGGGCTGATCACTTGCGGCAAGCAGTTCGTTTCCGTGATGGAGCAGAGACATTATTAACGGAGCTTGATCCCATTTTTATTGAAGTTGGACCGGGGAATACGTTAAGCGCCTTTATTCGTCAAGTCTCAAAGGATCACCATCAGCAGCCGATTCCATTGATGCGTCACCCGAAAGAAGAGGCAGCAGATGACCGCTACCTGCTAGGAAGATTGGGTGACATCTGGCTTCAAGGAGTGCCTGTGGACTGGACAAAATTACGAAATCAGAAATCGAATCAAAAAGTATCCCTGCCAACTTATCCGTTTGAACGACAAAGATATTGGATTGAAAAGGTAGATACAGCTGCGTTATCCTCGTCTTCAGGTGTGCAAATGGTCGTGCCGAAGGAAAACAAAGGGCAGGAAATCGAAGAAAGCAATCAATATCAATCCACTGAGGCGAATGGTATAGAAGCAACATTACAGCGGATGTGGAAAGATATTTTAGGAATTGAAAAGGTGGGAAGAGACGATCACTTCTTTGAGCTTGGAGGACATTCGTTAAATGCGACCGGTCTTATTTCTCAAATTCACAAAGAGTTTGGTGTAGAACTAACGCTCACAGATATGTTCAACAATCCGACGATCGACAAGCTCCAAGCATTCATTGAAAAGGCAGAGAAGCATCAATATTTCAAAATTGAACAGGTGGAACAGAAAGACACGTACCCATTATCCGCCGCTCAAAGACGAACATTCCTCATTCATCAGCGTATTGGTCAAGTGACTTCATATAACATGCCAATGGCTCTGAGATGTAAAGGTGAAATCGACGTCGAGCGCTTTGAACAGACCTTTAAGCAATTGATTGATCGTCATGAAACCTTGCGAACGACCTTTGAGTTAAAGGATGGAGAACCTGTTCAGCGCGTCCATGATGATTTTCAATTTGCTGTTGAAATGACTGAGGCTGATGAACAAGAATTAGAAGCACAAATCGATGAATTCATTCGTCCATTTGACTTAAAGGCTGCACCATTGATTCGTGTGCGTTTTGTGAAAATTGTAGAAGATGATCATCTTTTATTAGTTGATATGCATAATATTGTCGCTGATGGAGCGAGCATGAACATCTTTATTAAAGAATTTACTGAGCTCTATCGCGGGGAAACCTTGCCGGAACTTACTGTGCAATATAAAGATTATGCAGTGTGGCAAGACAAATATTTCCGCAGCGAGATGTTTCAAAAGCAGCAGGATTATTGGAAGGAGCAAATGGGCTCAAATGTTCCGACTTTAACAATGCCATATGATTTTGAACGAAAGGAACAATCCTTTTTGGGAAGAGCGATCAAATTTAATATTGAACCGCACATCGTTGAGAAAATTGAACAGCTCGCTGAACGATATCAGCTGACCAATAACGTCATCTTGTTCCAGCTTTATGGCCTGCTGCTCTCACGTTATGCCGATCAGCAAGAACTGATTGTCGGTTCTCTTGTGGCTGGAAGACGTCATGCAGATATTGAGCATACGATCGGGATGTTTACGAACTTCCTGCCAATCAAACTAGACATGGCACAAGAAGCATCCTTTATAGAACAATTGGTACAGACAAAACAAGTACTACTCGATGCGTACGACCATCAAGAATACCCGTTTGACCAAATGGTCGAGCATTTGAATCCAAAAACAAGGCCGCATCGCAATCCATTCTTTGATACGATGCTTATCTATCACAATGAATACGATCCGAATATTAAAATTGAAGCTGATGGACTGACCTTTGAAACGCATGAGTTTGCAAAGGGAATTTCCAAACTCGATATGAAAATGGATGTTGTCAGAGAGGTAACGGGTGAGTTAAAGTGCGTTCTTCAATACAACCTTGCTCTGTTTAAACATGAGACGATGCAAGCTTTCGTCAAGCACTTCCAGCACTTGATCGAACAAGCTGTTCAAACACCAGATCAACTGCTCAAGGATTTCGCTGTGCTTTCACAGGAAGAAGAACAAGCAGCAAAAGAGAAAAGAGATCGTGCAGAGAAAAAAGAACCACTTGTGCTCACAATCAGCTCGACATTTACAGCAGATCCAGTTGCTCCTTACATTCAGTATTGGACCAAGCAGTTTGATGTGCAGTTCGATATTCAGTTTGCACCGTATGGGCAGGTGTATCAGGAGCTGTTAAATGAGCGCAGCCTTATCTCACAGAAGAAAAACGGTGCAAATCTTCTCCTCATTCGTCTAGAGGATATCGCTGGTCCAGCCCATCTCTCACTGGATGAAAAGAAAAAACTGGCTTCAGAGCATGCAGAAGAACTTGTAAACGTTCTGAAATCAAAAACAAAACATAACCTATATTTTGTTGGTATTCTGCCGATAAGTGCGGCTCTTAGGGACACGTTGCAGGACGTGGAACAAGAGTGGATTGCTCAGTTATCTAAGATAGGCGGTGTTCAGTTGATCGACTGTCGTCAGCTTGCTCAGCAATATCAGCTCGATGACATTTTTGATGAAAAAGGAGAGCAAGCCGCACATCTCCCATTCACTGAAGTCTTTTGCGGTGCCATCGGTACAAAAGTCGCGCGAGAGATTGTGGCATGGAAAGGTGCACCATTTAAGGTAGTGGCCATTGATTGTGATCATACGCTGTGGAGAGGTATTGTTTCAGAAGACGGTGTGGAAGGCATCGACATTACGCCAGAACATCAAATACTTCAGCGCTTCTTAAAGCAAAAACAACAAGAGGGAATGCTGCTTGTGCTAAGCAGCAGAAATAATGAAGAAGATGTGTGGCGTGTGTTTGAAAACCACCCAGATATGGTCTTACAAAAAGACGATATTGTCGACTGGCGGATCAATTGGGAAAGTAAACCGGGACATCTAAAAGAAATGGCAGATTCACTGAACCTTTCATTATCTCAGTTTATTTTCTTAGATGATGACCCAGCTCAGTGCTTGCGAATGAATGAAGAGCTGCCAGAAGTGATGACATTGCTCTTACCTGCCAATGAAAAAGCCATTCCATTATTTGTTGAGCATGCTTGGGCTTTTGACCGTTATGATGTGACGGATGAGGATAGAGGGCGAACCATGAGCTACAAGGCTGAAAAAGCTCGTCAAAAAGAGAAAGCAGAGTCGCCGTCAATGGAACAATTTTTACAAGATTTGAACTTGCACATGAGTATAACAGAGTGGGGAGAGCAGCACCTTGCGCGTGTGGCACAAATGAGCAGCCGTATTAACCAATTCCGCTTAAATGATCAGCACTTTGATGAACAGCAGCTGAGAGAGCGGATGGAAAATGAGCATGTTCAGGGCTGGCTCATTGAGGCAGCAGATCGCTTCAGTCATGAAGGGATTGTAGGAGCGATCTTGGCTCATCATGCAGACGACACGTTGAAAATTGATGCATGGATGCTAAGCTGCCGTGCTCTAGGGAAAGGGATTGAGCAAAAATGTCTGACATGGCTCGCCGAATACAGCCGTCAGCACCAGCTTTCTTCCATTGAATTTACGTTTGTATCGACCGGACGTAATGAACTATTCAAGTCATTTATGGAAGAGCACCAGATCCAGGAGATCGAGGGGCAGCAAACGTATCGTATAAAAGTGGGGGAAATCGGTTCATTGAGTGATCACATTCAAATAGCCGGTCACCTGTCACCTCCTCAGCACTCGACTGAAGAAAAAGAGGATCACAAGATGGAGGCAGCAAGTCATCTCGCTTCTAAAGGTTTTACATGGGAAACGGTTCAAACAGATCAAACGCTGCATAGCGGTTATGTAAAAGCCCTTGAGGTACATGATGAAGATAGTCTACGTTCATTATTAACGACAAAATTTACACAGGATCAAGGACTTTATGCACAGCCAACCAATGAACGTGAGGCATTACTTTTAGACGTTTGGTGTGACATTCTTCATGTGGAAAAAGTAGGAATTGACAACGACTTTTTCGATTTAGGAGGAAATTCTTTACTTGCTATCAAAATGGAAGTAGAGATTGAAAAGAAGGGTTGGTATGTTGATGATTTGAATTTTGCTGAAAAACACACTATTCGCGAATTAGCAAAATATATGAAGAGGGAGAATCAGCATGCATAAAGATGTAAAAGCCATATATGAAGAATCAAAAATTTTAGATGAGGCTACTCATTTATACGGGGTCAAGCGAAGTGATATCCACTTTATCGCAGATGCAGAAAACTATGTGTATGAACTAAAAAAAGATGGAGAGTCTTTCATTTTAAAAATTACTCATACCATCCGCAGATCACCTAATTATATTTTAGGTGAAATGGAATGGCTGCATCACTTAGCGAAGGGCGGACTTTCCGTTGCGAAACCAATTGCTTCATTAAATGGCCGTGATATCGAGCAAGTAGACGATGGGCAGGGCGGCGCATTTCTGCTTCGAGTCTATGAAAAAGCACCAGGTCGTAAAGTCGAAGAGGCGGACTGGAACGATGAATTATTTTATGCCCTTGGACAGTACACAGGTCGCATGCACAAACTGACAAAAAGCTATCATTTGTCAGACCCGCGTTATAAAAGACAAGAGTGGGATGAAGAGGAGCAGCTGAAACTGCGTAAATATGTACCGGCAGATCAGACCCTTGTTTTCGAACAAGCGGATCGGTTGATGGAAAAGCTGGCAAAGCTTCCGAAAAATCAAGATACGTACGGATTGGTTCATGCGGATCTTCATCACGGAAACTTCCACTGGGATCAAGGGAAAATTACGACCTTCGATTTCGATGATATTGGGTACAACTGGTTTATGAATGACATTAGTATTTTGCTATACAATGTCTTGTGGTACCCAGTAATTCCATACGAAGACAAAGCTGCTTTTGCAGGAAACTTTATGAAACAGTTCCTTAAAGGCTATCGTGAAGAGAATGAACTTGGAGATGAGTGGCTTGCCTATATTCCTGATTTCCTACGTTTACGTCACATGCTGATCTATGGCTTGCTGCATCAAGCATTTGATTTAGCTGACATCGGAGAAGAAGAAAAGGCGATGCTCGCCGGCTTCCGTTCCGACATTGAAGAAGCAGCACCTATAACGACGTTTGACTTTACAAAGCTAAGTCAATCTTAAAATAAACATCCCCGCCTATATGATGAGGCGGGGATTGTTTTTATGGACGATAGGTGGATGGTGATTCAATGATTTGAAACAGGTTCTTTCCTTGCTTTGTATTATCGATCCAGCCCTGGAAGGCTGTTTTTCCAGGTCCGTATGCATAGACAGGGACATCCTCACCTGTATGGGCAAAGGTTGTCCAGCCTGAGAAAGAACGCTGATCGAAAATATGTTGAATGCTGAGTTGGATCGTACTGGCCTTTCCTGACTGTGCTGCTTTTTCTACCTGTGATATTTCACCTTCTGTGAGAGAAACTTCAATATAGGTCTGAAGGACATCACGTACAGATTGTCCGTCTGCGATTTTCTTAGCCATATAAACAGGTGTTTTCTTAGCAGCTAAGATGGGCACTGGGTCCCATTTGTAGCCAGTCTCACTTGTCATCCCATCTGTGCCAAACGAAAAACCGCCAGTCGCATGGTCTGCCGTGATGACGACAAGTGTTTCTTGATCTTTTTTCGCGAACTGGAGAGCTGTTTGAACTGCTTTCTCAAAATCCTCCATCTCACTCATTGCGCCAACCACATCATTTTCATGTCCTGCAGAATCAATGGTACTGCCTTCAAGTAGCATGAAAAAACCATGCTGATTATCTTGATTCAATTGGGTGAGTGCTGCCTGCGTCATGTCTTTTAACTTAGGCACATGCTTCGGACGGTCGATGGCTCGATCCAGCTCGTCCTCCTGGAATAAGCCGAGCATTTTCGAAGATGATTGAGAGGTTAGATCATCTTTTGATCGCAGAATGGAATACCCGCTCTTCTTAAATTCTTGAACTAGATTACGGTCTTTTCGGTCAAAATATTGCATTCCGCCACCTAGAAGGATATCAACTTTGTGCTCTCCTCCTATTTTCTCATCAAAAAAGTGGTCTGCAATTTGTTCTTTATTTTTTCGGGAGACGTTATGTGTACCAAAAGCGGCAGGTGTTGCATCGGTGATGTCAGATGAGACAACAAAGGCTGTTTTCATTTTTGCTTCCTTCGCTGCTTCAACGACACTTCTAAGAGGTTGTTTTTCATGATTGACGGCGATGGCATCATTGTATGTCTTTTTTCCAGTCGCCATGGCTGTTGCTGCGGCAGCTGAGTCAGTAATATTATCTCGAGGATCATCTGGATGTGTGGTCTGCATCCCGACTAAATAAGGGTCCCAGACGGTTTTTCCTTTTACAGAAGCATGCTTTTCCTGCTTGAATGTACGGTAGGCTTTGATCATGGGCATCCCCATTCCATCACCAACGATAAAAATAATATTTTTTGGTGTTTTCGTTTGTTTCTTGTCTGCTGCATTCGTTGATACGGGAGTGACATAATGTGAGGTGAAAAGGACAGCTAATAAGAGTACTGCTAGAATTCCGCTGAAAAAAAATATACGTTTTTTACGATCCATAGAGCCCATGAAAAATCTCCTTTTATCATTTATTTCATAATTTGTATTTTATTTGAATGTTCAAAATGGTTCAACCCCTTATCCCATAAAAAAGGTGATGAGCCTTTTGTCTCATCACCTTTTATACCGTATCACACTTCACGCCAACGACGCCTTCTAGATCTTTAATATCAAAGTACACATCGGTTGTATAGCGGTCTTTATGCACACGTACGCGTACTTCCATGATCGGATAGTCCTTTTCTTTTAAATCATCAATTCGTACAGAATGAATGCGGATATTGAGGGCTTTCATTTCTTTTAAAATATCGGTCATGCGGTTTCGGTCAGAAAGAGACATTCTGATGCGGATTTCTTTTTCCTGCAGGCGAATCGGTCCGATCCGCTGGAAGAGCCATGGCAGGAATTCGACACTAATGAGAATAAAGAAAAGACTGAGGAAGGCTTCTTTATAAAACCCTGCACCTGTTGCAACCCCAAGCCCTGCTGCTCCCCAGATCATCGCAGAAGTCGTGAGACCTGAGATGACATCATTGCTTTTTCGAAGAATTACACCTGCTCCAATAAAACCAACACCAGATATAATTTGCGCCGGTAACCTGAGTGGGTCCATTTGAAGCTTAGAGACTCGAGGGAAATTGTAGGCTGCATCAATGCTGATGATGGTTAAGACGCAGGAGCTGACAGCAATGACAATACACGTTTTTAAGCCGAGGGGCTTTTTCTTCAGCTCCCGTTCAAGCCCGATAATCAGACCGATTAAGGTGGCCACGGCTAATTTTAAGACTGTATCCCATTCAATTGTCCAAAACATGCATATCGCTCCTTTCACTTCATGTACGTTTCACAACATGTATATGATCTTCTCACAGCCCATATGGCTGCTCAACTCTTATTTTATTCAGTTTCTGAAGAAAGAAAAGCTTTTTATTTTATTTAAAAAGAGAGTCATCCGCATAGGGCAGATGACTCTTCAATTCTTTATTTTGTTTCTTCTTCAAGATGATCTTCCATTTTGTTGAAAAGCTGTTTTGATGCTTTTGACGGCTTACTTGTCAATAAGCTCACAATAATGGCAGCTAATCCACTAAGCGTAAAGCCTGGAATCATTTCATAAATACCTGTGGCATGGTTGAGGCCTGTTGTAATCCATGTCAGAACCACAACTGCACCAACGATCATTCCAACTAGGGCACCGTGATGATTCATTCGTTTCCAGTATAGGCAAAGCAAGATGACTGGACCGAACGAAGAACCAAATCCTGCCCACGCATAACCGACAAGGTCAAGAATGGTGTCACTTGGGTTAAGTGAAAGGCAGAGAGCAATCACAGCGACAACGAGTACAGACATCCGGCCAATCATGACGAGCTCTTTGTCTGATGCTGTTTTTCTAAAGAACGTTCTGTATAAATCCTCTGTCATCGCACTTGCTGTGACAAGCAGCTGAGACGAAATTGAACTCATAATCGCAGCTAAAATGGCAGAAAGTAAAAATCCAGTGATATATGGATGGAACAATACTTTAGAAAATACGATAAAGATGGTTTCAGGGTCAGCCAGGTTCATACTCGTTTCATGAACATAGGCAACACCCACTAAACCGACAGACAGTGATCCAATCACTGAAATAATCATCCAGCTCATTCCGATTCGGCGTGCTGGTTTTAAATCTTTAACGGACGTAATGGCCATAAAGCGCACAATAATATGCGGCTGTCCAAAGTAACCTAGTCCCCAAGCAAGGAAGGAAATAATGCCAATGACGCTCGTTCCTCTAAAAATATCAAGCAATTTAGGGTCAATCTGTTGAATATCTTGGAATGTAGCAACAGGTCCGCCTAATTGTGTAAAGGCAACGATCGGCACGAGCACTAATGCTAAAAACATGATAGCTCCTTGGACAAAGTCCGTTAAGCTCACTGCCAAAAATCCGCCGAACAATGTATACAAAATGACAATACTTGACGTCAAAATCAGTCCAAACATGTAGTGAGCACCGAATGCAGACTCAAATAAACGTCCGCCTGA
Source organism: Bacillus sp. BK450 (assembly GCF_004364885.1). Taxonomy (NCBI): domain Bacteria; kingdom Bacillati; phylum Bacillota; class Bacilli; order Caryophanales; family Bacillaceae; genus Bacillus; species Bacillus sp. BK450. The sequence goes on from NZ_SOBQ01000005.1 coordinate 123,935, forward strand.
TACCATCCCAGACGATGTATACAGCGTAAAGAAAATTAAAATGATGACGGCTGAAACAGCTTTTAATAAAGCAGATGAACCTTTGAAGCGTTTATCAAAGAAATCAGGAATCGTAATCGCATCATCCGCAATCTCTGTATAAGAACGTAAACGAGGTGCAAGAATGAGGTAGTTCAAGTAAGCACCAACGATTAAACCAATCGCAAGCCAGGCTGTCGATAAACCTGTTTTATACATTTCACCTGGCACACCCATCAGCATCCATCCGCTCATGTCCGCAGCACCTGCTGAAAGGGCTGTAACGAATGGGCCAAGCCCGCGTCCGCCAAGCATATAATCATTTAAATCATGTGTTTTCCTGAATGCATACCAACCAATGGCAAGCATCCCGATAAAATAAATAGATAAGGAAATTGTAACTTCAATACTCATTTTGTGTTCTCACCTTTTTCGTATTAATTTGACATCACCTCAATCAAAATATACAGAAGTGCGAAGGCAGCTTTTTTGCTTGACTGTCCCGCTCACTGCTATGGTTACTTAACCTAACAGAGTATTCCCAAGTGATCAACCTGCCTAAACCTCTTCATTTTGAAGAAAAAATGTACCGATCGATGATAAGAATCAATATGTAAGCGATTACAAAAATAAACAAAAGTAAAAATTTTCTGAAAAATAAAAGTCGCCTGATGAATATTTCCTTTATTGGTTTGATAAAAAGAGGTTTTCAAGAGAACGAACCTTTCACGGCACCTGCGTAAAGTTGCTTTAGAACAGTAAAATTTGATATGATAAAGTGTATATGACTTATGATCATGACCACGAGTACGCATCATTTTTGGAGGTGAACCTGCATGTCAAGAATTTCAATAGAAGAAGTCAAGCACGTTGCCCATTTAGCAAGGCTTGCGATTACAGAAGAAGAAGCTGAGATGTTTACAGAACAGCTTGATAGCATCATTTCATTTGCAGAGCAGTTAAACGAGGTAGATACGGAAAACGTTGAACCTACTACACACGTATTAAAAATGAAAAACGTCATGAGAGAAGATGTTCCGAATAAAGGTCTTTCCATTGAGGCAGTCGTCAAAAACGCGCCTGATCATAAAGACGGCTATATTCGTGTGCCATCAATTTTGGACTAAAGGAGGCCCGAGACATGTCACTGTTTGATCACAAAATTTCTGAATTAAAAGAGCTTTTACATAAAAAGGAACTGTCTGTTTCTGATTTAGTGGACGAGTCTTATAAACGAATCAATGAAGTAGACGGAAAAGTACAAGCATTCCTTGCACTGGACGAAGAGAAAGCACGTGCGTATGCAAAGGAATTGGACGAGGCAGTTGGTGAAAAGGACGAGCTTGGCCTATTGTTCGGTATGCCGATCGGTGTGAAAGATAACATTGTTACAAAGGATTTGCGTACTACAGCTTCAAGTAAAATCCTGCAAAACTTTGATCCAATTTATGATGCAACCGTTGTGAACCGCCTAAGAGACGCTGAAGCAGTCACAATTGGTAAATTAAATATGGACGAATTCGCAATGGGATCTTCTACGGAGAACTCAGGCTACAAAGCGACGAAAAACCCGTGGAATTTAAACACTGTTCCAGGCGGATCAAGCGGTGGATCAGCAGCTTCTGTTGCAGCAGGTGAAGTGCCGTTCTCACTTGGTTCAGATACAGGCGGTTCTATTCGTCAGCCGGCATCTTTCTGCGGGGTTGTCGGTCTTAAGCCGACATATGGCCGTGTATCCAGATACGGATTAATCGCATTTGCTTCATCATTAGACCAAATTGGTCCGATTACACGTAATGTAGAAGACAACGCATATGTTCTTCAAGCGATTGCAGGTGTCGATCAAATGGACGCAACAAGTGCAAATGTCGATGTCCCAGATTTTCTTTCTTCATTAACTGGCGACATCAAAGGCTTGAAAATTGCTGTGCCGAAAGAATACCTTGGCGAAGGCGTTGGCGAGGAAGCAAAAGAATCTGTTCTTCAAGCGTTAAAAGTATTAGAAGGACTTGGTGCTTCGTGGGAAGAAGTGTCTCTTCCGCATTCTAAATATGCGCTTGCGACTTACTACTTACTGTCTTCTTCAGAAGCATCTGCAAACCTTGCACGTTTTGACGGCATCCGCTATGGCTACCGTACAGATAATGCAGACAACCTGATTGATTTATACAAAAATACTCGTTCTGAAGGCTTTGGAGATGAAGTGAAGCGCCGCATCATGCTTGGTACATTCGCGCTAAGCTCAGGATATTACGATGCGTACTATAAAAAAGCACAAAAAGTCCGTACATTGATCAAAAAAGACTTTGAAGATGTTTTCGAAAAGTATGATGTCATTGTAGGACCAACAACACCAACTCCTGCATTTAACATTGGTGAAAAGACAAGCGACCCGCTAACCATGTATGCAAACGATATTTTAACGATCCCTGTTAACCTTGCAGGCGTTCCAGGAATCAGTGTGCCTTGTGGATTTGCAAATGGCCTTCCGTTAGGACTGCAAATCATCGGCAAGCACTTTGACGAAGGAACAGTGTACCGCGTGGCTCACGCTTTTGAGCAAGCAACAGATCATCATAAAGCAAAACCTGAACTGTAAGGGGTGAATCAGAATGAACTTTGAAACGGTAATTGGACTTGAAGTCCACGTAGAGCTAAAAACACAATCGAAAATTTTCTCAAGCTCGCCGACACCTTTTGGTGCAGCTGCCAACACGCAAACAAGTGTCATCGACCTTGGATATCCTGGCGTATTGCCTGTACTGAACAAAGAAGCGGTGAACTTTGCGATGAAAGCGGCCATGGCGCTGAACTGTGAAATCGCAACAGATACAAAATTTGACCGTAAAAACTACTTCTATCCTGATAACCCAAAGGCGTATCAAATTTCTCAATTTGATAAACCGATCGGTGAAAACGGCTGGATTGAAATTGAAGTAGAAGGCAAAACAAAACGAATCGGTATTACGCGTCTTCATTTGGAAGAGGATGCTGGGAAACTGACGCACACAGGCGACGGTTACTCACTCGTCGATTTCAACCGTCAAGGAACACCGCTAGTTGAAATCGTATCTGAGCCAGACATTCGCACGCCAGAAGAAGCGTATGCTTACTTAGAAAAATTAAAATCTATTATTCAATATACAGGCGTTTCTGACTGTAAGATGGAAGAAGGCTCACTTCGCTGTGATGCCAATATTTCTCTTCGCCCAATCGGCCGTGAAGAGTTTGGTACAAAGACAGAGCTCAAAAACTTGAACTCATTCGCTTTCGTACAAAAAGGCCTTGAATTCGAAGAGAAGCGTCAAGAGCAAGTATTGCTTTCTGGCGGCTTGATCGAACAGGAAACCCGCCGTTATGACGAAGCGTCTAAAAAGACGATCCTGATGCGTGTCAAAGAGGGATCTGATGATTACCGCTACTTCCCAGAACCAGATTTGGTGGAACTGTACATTGATGACGAGTGGAAAGAACGCGTAAGAGCATCGATTCCAGAGCTTCCAGACGAGCGCCGCAAACGCTATATCGATGAGCTTGGACTGCCTGCATACGATGCAATGGTACTCACGCTGACGAAAGAAATGTCTGATTTCTTTGAAGCGACCATTTCAGAAGGTGCAGAAGCGAAGCAAGCATCGAACTGGCTCATGGGTGAAGTGTCTGCTTACTTAAACTCTGCTCAAAAAGAGCTGAACGATACAAAGCTAACACCGCAAGGGCTTGCTGGCATGATCAAGCTCATTGAAAAAGGAACGATTTCCTCTAAGATTGCGAAAAAGGTATTCAAAGAGCTCATTGAAAATGGGGGAGATGCAGAAACAATCGTCAAAGAAAAAGGACTTGTTCAAATTTCTGACGAAGGTGCGCTGCTTAAACTCGTTACAGAAGCACTTGATAACAACCCGCAATCCATTGAAGACTTTAAAAATGGTAAAGACCGCGCGATTGGCTTCTTAGTCGGACAAATCATGAAAGCATCGAAGGGCCAAGCTAACCCGCCGATGGTGAACAAGATTCTCCTTGAAGAAATCAAAAAGCGCTAAATCGCAAAAAACCGCCTTATGTAATAGGCGGTTTTTTTTTGCTTGAAATGACAGGGTCTTATCATAGATTCAGACCACCGCCGTATATCAATTTAGAGAATCTTTTCTTATAATGAAGCATAAGCGAAAGTGCACATTCGAAGGGGAAAAGGTGAGCTAAATCGAAAACAGCACGTCATGTTACTGAAGAAACAGCTTCAATTGCTCAACTGCTCTAAGAACAGCAGGGTCCACACACTTTTCTAAATTCGTCAGCATCCCTTTGATGACTGGCTTACGAGGTTCAGCTTTTGCCAGCTCTTCTTCAATCACTTCAATGGATACAACGGTATCATCTGAAAGCAGATGCTCAAGCTTTAACGAACGAAGCTCCTCTTGAAGGGAAGCAGCACTCGGCGCTTCATCATCCCAAATGGTTTGCTTCAAAATCGGCTTCGTCTGAGAACGAAGCAAGCCGTGGACCAGATCATCAAACCGTTCGAGTATAAAGGATGAGAGCTCATCAAATGATAATTGCATTTGATCCTGTAAAAGCAGAACCTGCACATATGATTGGATAATTCCTTGGATCATGACTGACAGGTCAGTTACATATGGTTCGATCTCCTGTCCATAAGTGGTCAAGATGGAAATTTGAATTTCATCGTTCATTTGCTTTTTCACAGTTTTTGAATACTTTTTAATCTGCTGGTTTTCTGGAATAATGTTCTCGCTGAGGATCAGAATGATAAAATCCTTGTTCTCAGCAAAATGCTGGAACTGTTCAGCGATTTGTTTCTGAAAGATCTCTCTTGGCGCGAGATGCTGATTCTCTTTTCGAATCATTTCGATAGTTTGCATCGAAGTGTCGATATAATATTCAAACGCTCGGTTGAAAAGCTGTTCTTTTGATTTGAAATGTAAATAAAATGCGCCTTTTGATATTCCGCATTCATCTGCAATTTCCTGAATGGTCGTAGAAGAAAAACCCTTTTTCGCAAACAATTGGATGCTTGCTTTAATGATTTTTTCTTTTTTTTCGTTCATGAAATAAGGCCCCTTCAGCTTTAGAATGTTACGTCAAACGCAAGTGAAATGGTTGACGGCATTGTATATCACCGTTTATTATGATATAGAATGACCAGTCAGTCAATACATAAAGGAAAATGGAGGATATAATGAATTCGATCATCAATTTTGTATTAAAGAATAAGTTCGCTGTATGGCTCATGACGATTATCGTAACAGTTGCTGGTCTATATGCCGGATTGAATATGAAACAAGAATCAATCCCGAATATCAACACGCCAGTCATTACGGTTTCTACAACGTACCCTGGCGCAACGCCGGACGAAGTATCAGATAAGGTGACAGATCCAATTGAAAAATCGATTCAAAACCTCAATGGGGTCAGCGTGGTCACTTCTAATTCATTTGAAAATGCATCATCCATTCAAATCGAGTACGATTACAACAAAGACATGGATGAAGCAAAAAAGGAAATTGAAGATGCGATTAGCAATATCGATTTCCCTGAAAATGCAGAAAAACCTAAAATCGCACGCTTTAGTATTAATGCGATTCCAATCCTAGCCCTAAGTGTCTCTGGTGATAAAGAATCATTACAAGACCTTACACAAAAAGTAGAAAATGATCTCGTTCCTTCACTTCAAGGATTAGACGGTGTCTCTTCTGTCGAAACTTCAGGACAGCAAATCAAAGAAGTAGAATTTTCGTTTAAACAAAAGAAATTGAAAGAATACGGTCTAGATGAAGATACTGTCCAAAACATGATCAAAGGCTCTGATGTGAATGTACCACTAGGTCTATACACATTTGGCAACAAACAAAAATCAGTTGTCGTGGACGGCAATATTTTAAGCGTCAAAGATTTGAAAAACATGCGCATTCCAGTTACACCAAGTGCAGGCGGCAGTGCGGGAAGCGCTGGAGCTGGAGCACCTTCTAACGGTTCAGAAAACCAAGGTGCGCAAGGTACGGAGCAGCAGGCTGGAAGTGCAAGTCAGCAGCAAGCAGGTGGAGGTGCAGCAAGCAGTCAATCTGTAGAGCTGCCGACGATCAAGCTATCTGAGATAGCAGATATTAAAGTCGTAAAAAATGCAGAATCGATCTCTAGAACGAATGGAAAAGACAGTATCGGTCTGCAAATTGTTAAAGGCTCTGATGCCAACACAGTGAGTGTAGCAGAAGAAGTGACAAAAGAGCTTGAGAAATTCAAAAAAGACAACAAAGGTATTAAAGTAAGCACCACATATGATCAAGCAGAGCCGATTAAAGAGTCTGTCAGCACAATGCTGAACAAGGCGATCATCGGAGCGATCTTTGCGATCATTATCATTCTATTGTTCCTGAGAGATATCAAATCAACATTAATCTCGGTCATTTCCATACCGTTGTCTCTGTTGATTGCTGTTTTACTATTAAATCAGCTGGATATCACGTTAAATATTATGACACTTGGTGCCATGACCGTTGCCATCGGGCGTGTTGTCGATGACTCGATAGTGGTCATAGAAAACATCTATCGACGAATGGCGTTAAAGGATGAACCGTTAAAAGGCAAGGCACTCGTCAGAGAAGCCACAAAAGAAATGTTTATCCCAATCATGTCTTCGACGATTGTGACAATTGCGGTATTCTTACCGTTAGCATTAGTAGGTGGAATGATTGGTGAACTATTCATCCCATTTGCCTTAACGATTGTGTTTGCGTTACTTGCTTCACTGCTTGTCGCTATTACAATTGTTCCAATGATGGCACACACTCTATTTAAAAAGAACTTGTACGGCACAGCGAAAAAGGTAAAAGAACATAAACCAAGCAAGCTTGCTGGCGGTTATAGACGTGTACTTAATTGGACACTCAACCATAAATGGATTACATCAGGGATTGCCATTCTTATGCTTGTCGGAAGCTTATTCTTAGCACCACTTGTCGGTGTCAGCTTCTTACCACAGGAAGCAGAGAAAACGGCCATGGTGACATATACACCTGAACCTGGACAAACGAGAGAGCAAGCAATTGATGAAACGAAAAAAGCTGAAGAATATTTGATGAAACGTGACCATGTCAATACAGTTCAGTATTCACTAGGCTCTTCAAATGCTATGACCGCAAGTGTTGGCGGTAACTCTAACGGTGCGTTATTCTTCGTACAATATGATGATGACACGCCAAACTTTGATAAAGAAAAAGACCGCGTGGTCAAAGCCCTTCAAGACAAAGCGTCTAAAGGGGAATGGAAATCACAAAACTTCTCATCTGCTGGTGCAAATAATACCGTGACATACTATGTGTACGGGGACAAAGCAAGTGATATTGAAGGCACAGTAAAAGATGTTGAGAACATCTTAAAAGATGAGAAAAACCTGAAAAATGTCAGCACAAGCTTATCTGAGAAATACGACGAATATACGTTTAATGCAGATCAAGGAAAACTGGCGAAACTAGGTCTAACTGCTTCACAAATCGCTCAAGCGATTGCACCTCAAAATAGTGAAACAACACTGACGAAAGTCACAGAGGACGGCAAAGAACTTGATGTGAAGCTTCAAACGGAAAAAGATGAATATAAGAGTAAAAAAGATTTAGAAAACAAAAAGATCACCACACCAACAGGGCAAGAAGTCCGAATTGGTGATGTCGTCAAAGTAAAAGATGGTACGACAGCAAATACGGTGACAAAACGTGATGGAAAGATCTACGCAGAAGTGTCTGGTGACATGACAACAGACGACGTCTCAAGTGTAACGCAGGATGTTCAGAAGAAAGTCGACAAGCTTGACCTAAAATCTGGCGTAACGATTGACACAGGCGGCGTAAGTGCGGATATCCAAGAATCCTTTACACAGCTTGGCCTTGCAATGCTAGCAGCGATTGCCATTGTGTATCTCGTTCTCGTCATCACATTTGGCGGAGGTCTTGCACCATTTGCGATTCTTTTCTCACTGCCATTTACGATTATTGGTGCGCTCGCTGGATTGTTTATAGCAAAAGAAACCATCAGCTTAAATGCCATGATTGGATTGCTCATGCTGATCGGTATCGTTGTAACTAATGCCATTGTCTTGATTGACCGAGTGATTCATAAAGAACAAGAAGGTCTCTCAACAAGAGAAGCGTTACTTGAAGCAGGTACAACAAGATTACGTCCAATCTTAATGACGGCACTTGCGACAATTGGTGCACTGCTGCCACTCGCATTAGGATTTGAAGGCGGAAGCCAAATCGTATCAAAAGGACTTGGTGTTACCGTCATTGGCGGTTTAACAAGTTCTACACTTCTCACATTGGTTATCGTTCCAATCGTGTATGAAATGTTAAGCAAGTTTAGACGTAAGAAAAAGTACGCAGAAGAAGAGTAAGAGGAAGCCCCGCCAATGAGCGGGGCTTTTTTTATTTTGAAATCTGACAAACAGCTTTTCTCATAAGCACTTCAAATGCGTGGAAAAAGGCATCACGATCGACATGGTCAATCACTTGAATTGATTTTCCATCTGGATGCTCTTCAGTGCGACCTTGTCTAGGCGTTTCGGTATAAACGATTGCGTTCACTTCTTTTGAGCGAGTAAATGAAGAGGAAGCAAGAGTGATCGTTGTCAGCACGTCCCATAAGTAGTAAGTCGAGTTCGTTTCATGATGAATGAGCGGCGGACAAAAGGCGTAGCACTGTCCGATAAAATCTATTCCAATATGAGAACGAAGAGAAGCCCAGCGCTGACGTACATCAAGTGTAAGCGGGACTTGATTTGTACTTTCAAGCGCGACCATTTCAATAGGAAACGGTTCCTGAAAGACAGTGCTGACAGCATAAGGGTCCCAAAAGGCATTCCATTCTGCTGTCCCATCATGCTCGGGTTCTTCAACATTGCCTTTTTCAAGGAACGTGCCACCCATCCACACCAATTTCTCAATTTTATTAGAGATCGCAGGATCTTCTTCTAAAGCGCGTGCAAGATCTGTGAGCGGACCAGTAAAGAGCAGGGTGACAGGTTCTTTTGCTTTCTTAACCGTTTCAATCAGGTGAAGGTGTGCTGGCAGCTTGGACACTTTTGTATCAACAGTACCTTTTTCATTTAAAATTGGCAGAGCATCTACATAAAAAGCATGCATACGCCACTCCTTTGGAAATGGATTGACGCCTCTAGAAGTTGAAGCAGCAACTTCAATTTCATAAGGACTAAAGCGATCAATGATTTTTTGAGATGCACTGAGAGCAGGCTCTAAATAACAATCAGCAGGAATCACAGACATTCCGATGACTTTCACATGTTCCATTTGAAGGAGAAGAAATAAAGAGACGAGGTCATCAACACCGCCGTCATGATTAAAATAGACAGGCTTTTTCATCGCATATCATCCTTTACAGCGTTTTCTTTTATCTTATCAGAATGCTTTCTTGCTGAGGGAGATTGGCTAGGAGATTTCACATAATTAGGTGGTTGTTTTGTTGCCATTTTCAAATCTCATAGTATAATTAAAGGTTGTTAGTGGTGAAAATAGATTGCATAATGAATATAGGATGATGATGAATGAAACGTGCTCGAATTATATACAATCCGACATCTGGGCGTGAACTCTTCAAGAAGAATTTACCGCAGGTTTTGCAAAAATTTGAACAAGCTGGCTATGAAACTTCTTGTCATGCGACGACATGTGCAGGAGATGCCACGCAAGCAGCAGAAAAAGCCGCACAGAGAGATTTTGATTTAATTGTAGCAGCAGGTGGAGACGGCACGATCAATGAAGTCGTCAACGGACTAGCACCGCTTGAAAAAAGACCAAAACTAGGAATTATTCCAGTTGGAACAACAAATGACTTCGCAAGAGCACTTGGCATTCCACGAGAAGGTGTTTTGAAAGCGACAGATGCCATTATTGAGGGTGTAGCGAAGCCGCTTGATATCGGTAAAGTCAATGGCCATTATTTTATTAATATTGCTGGCGGCGGCCGGTTAACAGAGCTCACCTATGAGGTGCCTAGTAAACTGAAGACCATGCTTGGACAGCTTGCTTATTATTTAAAAGGCATGGAGATGCTTCCTTCTATCCGCCCGACAGAAGTCGAAATTGAATATGACGGCAAATTGTTTCATGGAGAAATCATGCTGTTTCTTGTTTCACTCACAAACTCAGTAGGCGGCTTTGAAAAACTAGCGCCAGATTCCATTTTAGATGATGGGATGTTTGACCTGATTATTTTAAAGAAGGTCAATCTAGCAGAAGCCATCCGAGTGGTCAGCCTTGCACTCAGAGGCGAGCATATTCATGATAACAATGTCATCTACGCAAAAGCGAATCGCGTGAAGGTAGATGTAAAAGATAAAATGCAATTAAATTTAGATGGTGAATACGGCGGCATGCTGCCAGGTGAATTTGAAAACCTGTATCGCCATATTGAATTTATTGTGCCAAAAGCAACAGCTGAAAAAATAGGGTGAAGACTGAACTTGGTTCCTTATGGCGGCCAAGTTTTTCTTTGCAAATGAGGTGATAAAGTTGGTGAAAATGAAACCGCCTGTTGAAAAGAATGAATACTACAATGTAACCTTCGAAGACTTAACGCATGAAGGTGCAGGTGTAGCAAAAATTGAAGGATTCCCTGTCTTTGTACCGAATGCCCTTCCTGACGAACAAGGGAAAATCAAAGTCACACGAGTCAAAAAAGGATTTGCTTTTGGACGACTCATGGAGCTGACAAAGGAAAGTCAGCACAGGCAAGATGCGCCATGTCCCATTTACAAACAGTGCGGCGGCTGTCAAATTCAGCATATGAGCTATGAAGGCCAGCTGCTATTTAAACAGAAACAAGTAAAGGACGTTTTAGAGCGGATCGGCAAGCTTGATATGAGCCGTGTAAAAGTTCATCCTGTACTCGGCATGGAAGACCCTTGGAATTACCGAAACAAAGCACAAGTTCCAGTTGGCGAACGAGAAGGCGGACTTGTTGCAGGTTTTTATCAGCAGCGTACCCATGAAATCATTGATATGGAAAAATGTTTGATTCAACAGTCAGAAAACGACGAAGTGGTACAGGCAGTAAAAGACATATGCAATGCGTTTGGCATCAAAGCATATAACGAAGAGCGGCACAAAGGATGGCTGCGTCATGTGATGGTTCGCTACGGAATGGCAACAGGTGAAATGATGGTTGTGTTTGTTACTAGAACGGCTGACTTTCCGCAAAAGCAGCAGGTGATTGAGCAGATTATAGCACGCTTCCCACATGTTCGGTCAATTGTGCAAAACGTGAATTCAAAGAAAACAAATGTCATTTTCGGAGACGAAACAACCGTTTTATGGGGCGAAGAATACATTTATGACATGATTGGCGACATCAAATTTGCCATTTCGGCCCGCTCATTTTATCAAGTGAACCCAGCCCAAACAAAGGTACTTTACGACAAAGCGCTTGAATATGCAGAGCTGCAAGGCGAAGAAACCGTCATCGATGCCTATTGCGGAATCGGTACGATTTCCTTATTTCTCGCACAAAAAGCAGGCAGAGTTTATGGGGTTGAAATTGTTCCAGAAGCAATTGAAGATGCAAAACGCAATGCTGCCTTAAACGGAATCAATAATGTTGAATTTGCAGTCGGTGAAGCAGAAACCGTCATCCCAAAATGGTACAAAGAAGGCATCAAAGCAGATACCCTCGTCGTCGATCCGCCAAGAAAAGGCTGCGACGAAGCACTGCTTGACACCATTTTAAAGATGAAACCAAACCGAGTTGTTTATGTTTCCTGTAATCCTGGGACGCTTGCTCGTGATTTGAGAATTCTTGAAGATGGCGGGTATGTGACAGAGGAAGTGCAGCCTGTGGATATGTTTCCGCATACCTCACATGTGGAATGTGTAGCAAGTCTTGTGATTAATCAGTAATTTATTGTGACATCCCGATTCTGTGAAAAACATTGATATCGGGATGTTTTTATTTTTGTATGTTCAATCGGCCTAAAAAATGATATTTGGAAGTGGAATTAATATTTTTATCCCGCAATTCATCTCCAAATGTCCTTTTTTGCAATTTTGCCCGGTTCATATTAAAGTATATAATGATAAAAATTGCTGAAAGACTTTATAGAAGGACATGCCCTAAAAGGCGCTATGTCATGAGAGGAATTGGATGAAAGATGAGTAAAAATTTCTGGCGTGATTTACCGCGGCCATTTTTTATATTAGCACCAATGGAAGAAGTGACAGATGTTGTGTTTCGTCATGTTGTGAGTGAGGCGGCGAGACCGGATGTGTTTTTTACAGAGTTTACGAACAGTGAGAGCTATTGCCATCCTGATGGTATTCAAAGTGTGAAGGGGCGTTTAACGTTTACAGAGGATGAGCAGCCGATTGTTGCTCATATTTGGGGAGACAAGCCTGAGAACTTTAGACAAATGAGCATTGGAATGGCGGAAATGGGATTTCAGGGGCTTGATATTAATATGGGCTGTCCTGTCCCGAATGTCACCCAAAACGGAAAGGGCAGCGGCTTGATTCTTCGTCCAGACGTTGCGGCAGAGCTGATTCAAGCGGCAAAAGCAGGGGGATTACCTGTCAGTGTGAAAACAAGACTTGGTTTTACTGAGGTCGATGAATGGCGCGGGTGGCTTAGACATATTTTGGAGCAAGATATTGTGAATTTATCAATCCATCTTCGTACAAGAAAGGAAATGAGCCAGGTGGATGCGCATTGGGAGCTCATTCCTGAGATTAAGAAACTTCGTGATGAAGTAGCACCTGATACTCTTTTGACGATCAATGGTGATATTCCTGATCGTCAAACAGGCTTAAAGCTCGCTGAACAGTATGGAGTAGACGGCGTGATGATTGGGCGCGGAATTTTCCATAACCCATTTGCTTTTGAAAAAGAGCCGAGGGAGCATACAAGTGATGAACTGCTTGGTCTTTTAAGGTTACATCTTGATCTCCATGATCAATACTCATCACTAGGTTTGCGTCCATTCAAGGCACTGCACCGTTTCTTTAAGATTTATGTAAAAGGATTCAGAGGAGCGAGTTTCTTAAGAAATCAATTAATGAACACATCATCAACAGATGAAGTGCGTGCCATGTTGGATGAATTTGAAGCGAGAAATCAAGAACAATCATGACCAACAAGAGGAGGAGGGGGAACCCTTCTCTTTTTTATTAAACAGGACTATTAAACTAGTTCTCTTAAATGGTAAAATAATATAGAAATAACAATTGGAGGTATTTTATTTGAAACCATTTTGGGATAAAGATAGAGAAAGCGAAGAAACATTTAAGAAAATCAATGAGAAAGGCATTGCAAAAGCGGAAAAGAAGCTAGGCGTTATCCTGCCTGATACATATAAGCAACTGATCCTCGAACAAAATGGCGGGTATACATTGCATAATGCTTTTCCAACGGATCAGCCGAATGGATGGGCAGAGGATCATGTGTCATTTGATCATTTAAGAGGAATTGCCAAAGATGAAGGCATTATGGATAGTGATTATTTAATAGAAGAATGGGAATTGCCTGAGGGACTTGTGCTCATTTGTGGGGATGGTCATACGTGGATTGCATTGGATTACAGAGAAACAAAGGAGCATCCGCCGGTTCATTACTTTGATCTAGAAGATGAGACGGATTTCAAATTAGCGGATTCGTTTGATGAACTGATTGCTGGGCATTATACCGCTGAATAGCATGAATAGGAAAAGGCAGCAGCAAGTAGATATATTTCATTAAAACCGTTGTTATACAGTGTTTTTTGAGAGAGACAAAAGAGTCTCTCTTTTTTTTGCGAAGCAACATTGAATCTCTCTCCAAAACTGTATCTGTTATGTTTAAGTCTTATTATTCAATTGGTTCACTTTCCACTCACTAAATTTTCTGACGATAATATCTGCCACAATGTAAAATGGCAGAAAGCTGGAGTTGTCCACTTTGTTATATAAGTGAAACGGGGTGCTGCTTACATAGATGTTAAACATGGCATTTTGTGCAAGGAGGTTATTCCTTAATGTGGTCATGCTGATAAATTTGATATGTCTCGTTTTCACCAATTGAATGATTTCATCTAAATTCTTCGATTCACCCGATAAAGAAATGATAAATAAAAGGTCATCCTCACCAAATTCAATGATTCCATCTGTTAAATCCCGCTTGCTTCGTAATACTTGAGATTTCTTATGCAGTGACCATAGCTGCCGCTGTATATCATTTGCTAAATCAAGCTGTGCAGTTCCTGTCCCATAAATATAAATATACGGTGCACGATCAATCAGTTGATTTAATTGATGAAAGTCCAGCTGCTCCATATATTTTCTTGTCTGCCGGATGTCTTGATCAAGCAGCTGCATTAAATCCTGTGTGGTCTCTTCAGTGAAAGCATTTAATTTCACATAAGACTTTAAGTCACTGTAGCCGTCGAACCCTATTTTCTTGGCAAGCCGATGGATGGATGAGATGGAAGTATGAGCATATCGGGCAAGGTCCTGAATTTTCATTGTCTTCATTTCTTCAAGATGATCATGGATCGTTTTAATAATGTGCAGGTCATTCTTATTTAAATCTTCGAAGTGTTTATTAACCAGCTTGTCCAGTATCATGCGATGTGCCCTCCAACATGAAAATATTTTCTTCCTGTGAAAATATAATCTAATGTTACAACTTGATTTCTAAATACGTCAAACCTATTGGTTTTTGTAAGCGCTACCTTTACAGTGATGATATGGATCAAGCAAAGGGGTTATGCTTATGAATGCAATCAAGCGGTTTGGCAGTGCTATGGTAGTTCCTGTACTTTTATTCGCGTTTTTTGGTATTGTTGTCGGCCTCGCGACTTTATGTAAGAATCCAGCGATTATGGGAGAAATGGCTGGAGAAGGTACGATGTGGTACAAGGTTTGGTCACTGATTGAAAGCGGGGGATGGGCGATTTTCAATCATATGGAATTAGCCTTTGTGATTGGATTGCCCATCTCACTTGCAAAAAAAGCGCAAGCACGTGCGACGCTCGCAGCTTTGATGATTTATCTTGTATTTAACAATTATATTCATGCTATTTTGACACTTTGGCCGTCTACTTTTGGCGTTGATTTATCGCAAGGTGTCGAGAACGTAGCGGGTGTAAAAGAAATTGCGGGTATACCTACGCTGGATACAAGTATCATTGGTGCGGTGATGATATCTGGAATCGTCATTTGGATCCATAATCGTTTTTATGATCAAAAGCTGCCTGAAATGCTTGGGATTTTCCAGGGGCTTGTATTTGTTGTCATCATCGGATTCTTTGTGATGATTCCTATTGCTTTTATCGTTGCTTTTGTATGGCCCTATGTTCAGCAGGGGATTCAATCTCTCCAAGGGTTCATGGCACAGTCTGGTTATATTGGTGTCTGGCTGTTTCATTTCTTGGAAAGGGTGTTAATTCCAACAGGACTTCACCATTTTATTTATACACCTTTTGAGTTTGGTCCAGCGGCTGTAAATGGGGGGTTAAAACCATATTGGATTGCTCACTTAAATGAATTTGCGTCCTCCACTTCTGATTTGAAGGATCTTTATCCATACGGATTTTTATTGCATGGGAATATTAAGATGTTTGGCTGTTTAGGGATAGCTTTAGCCATGTATTTTTCAACACCGAAAGAAAACAGAAAAAAGGTTTTGGCATTGGTATTACCCGCCACATTAACAGCGGTATTTGCCGGAATTACAGAACCGCTTGAATTTACATTCCTATTCCTCGCGCCTTATTTATTTGTAATACATGCACTTCTTGGTGCGACCATGGTGACAATCATGAATATGTTTGGTGTTGTCGGAATGATGGGTTCCGGGCTTATTGAAATAGCTGCATTGAACTGGATTCCGCTCTCTTCAAATCATGGAGGGACTTATCTGATCCAAGCGATGATTGGACTTCTTTTTACAGCCGTGTATTTTGTCATATTTAGATGGATGATTGTGAAATTCGATATTCCATTACCAGGACGAAAACATGAGGAGGAGACGAGGCTATATACAAAACAGGATTATGAGAATGCTCATAAAAAAGGTCATGACCAAAAAGAAGCGCCCGTTTATGCATCTGAGTATGAAGAGAAAGCCGTGTATTTCTTAGAAGGCCTTGGCGGTAAAGAAAACATTAAAGATGTGACAAACTGTGCCACACGTCTGCGTATTACAGTGATTGACCCTAGCTTGGTGAAAGATAGGGACTACTTTACAAAAAATAAACTGGCCCACGGCATGGCGAAGAGTGGTCAAAGCATTCAAATCATTGTTGGCTTAAGTGTACCGCAAGTAAGAGAGTCCTTTGAGACAAAACTTTCATTAGATTAAAAAAGGAGCTGGATATCATGAAAAAATTTAATATTACCATCGCTGGAGGCGGAAGTACATTTACACCGGGGATCATTTTGATGCTGTTAGACTATCTAGATGAGTTCCCAATTCATACAATTAAACTCTATGATAATGATGAAGCTAGACAAAAGACGATTGCAGATGCATGTGAGATTATGTTAAAAGAACGGGCACCAGAAGTGCGATTACTGGCAAGCACGGATCCAGAAGAAGCCTTTACTCAAGTCGATTTTGTGATGGCACATATTCGTGTCGGGAAATATGCAATGCGAGAATTAGATGAGAAAATTCCATTGAAGCATGGAGTCGTCGGACAGGAAACATGCGGCCCAGGCGGGATAGCTTACGGAATGCGGTCCATTCCAGGTGTATTAGAACTTGTCGATTATATGGAAAAATACTCACCTGAAGCTTGGATGTTAAACTATTCGAACCCTGCAGCGATAGTCGCAGAGGCAACACGTAAGCTAAGACCGAATGCCAAAATTTTAAACATATGCGATATGCCAATTGGCATTGAAGAATTAATTGCAAAAAATTTAGGCTTATCTTCGCGGAAAGAACTAGAAGTCGATTACTATGGTTTGAATCATTTTGGCTGGTGGACAGATATTCGAGATAAAGCAGGAAATAGCTTAATGCCTGAGGTAATTAAGCATGTAAGCCAGCATGGTTATGCAACAGATGGAACATCTGAGCTAGAACAGCAGAAGAGCTGGAACAGCACATTAAAAAAGGCCAAAGATATTCAAGCGCTTGATCCAAAAACGATACCGAATACGTATTTGAAATACTATCTATTTCCAGATGAAGAAGTGGCACATTCAAATATCGAGTTCACGCGTGCCAATGAAGTGATGGAGGGGCGGGAAGCTTTTGTTTTTAGTGAATGTCAGGCCATCATTGATAAAGGAACTGCAAAGGAAACAAAGCTGACCATTGATGAACACGCTTCCTATATCGTTGATTTGGCACGAGCCATTGCTTTTAATAAAAAGGAACGGATGCTGATGATCGTAGAGAACAATGGCGCTATTAGGAACTTTGATCCAACAGCCATGGTCGAAATTCCTTGTATTGTTGGCAGCAATGGTCCAGAAAAATTAGTAGTTGGAGAGATTCCTAGATTTCAAAAAAGTCTTATGGAGCAGCAAGTTGGCGTAGAAAAACTAGTAGTAGAAGCATTTGAAGAAGGGTCCTATCAAAAATTATGGCAGGCCATCACATTATCGAAAACGGTGCCGAGTGCTAAAGTAGCAAAAGATATTTTAGACGACTTAATTGTGGCAAATCAAGCATTTTGGCCAGAGTTAACATAACACGAGAATAAGCAATATGGGCGTGACAGCGCTCATATTGCTTATTTGTTTTTTCAACCGATGTATTGTAAAAAGCCTCCTTACCAAAAGGGGGCCGCCATTCCTTACTCTGCGGTCTCCTCAACCTCACGGCTATCCTCTGTTTCACCAATATAAATAGGGCCGTTTGCGTGGTCGATTCGGATTGGCCACTCGTACGGAATTTGAAGACGTCTAGCAATGGCTCTCCAGAATTTTGTGGAATCCATTTCGAATTCTTGAAAGTCTTTTAATAAGTCTTTGTAAGACGAGCCATCAAATTGAATGAACATATCTTGAAGGCGCATGAACGCGACATGTCTCACTTCAAGTGCTGCTGCGGCATCCATTTCTTCTTCTGTTGCTTCTCCGATGATTGTACCTGCGGGCGGAAGCATGTCGTATACGTTAAATTCCTCTTCTTCTTCGTGTGCTGCATTGTGCTGTTGATCTGACATTTTTCTTCACTCCTTCTAGTTCTCAATCAAAACTTTATTTCGTGCTTACTTCTATTATCGGAAGGAAATGTGAAATGTGGAATGAAAAGTGGAGCAGATTCACAACTCTTGCTTTTTTCTCTTGAATCATCTATGATCAATTACAGATATAAAAGGTCTATAATAGATAGAAAGGGGTTTCCTTATGAAATATTCTAAAGCAACCAACTATGCGCTGCATACGATGGTGTTTTTAACTCTTGCGTCAAAGGGTAAAGCGATTGGCGTTGAGCCTCTTGCTAAGATGCAAGACCTTTCACCAACCTATTTATCAAAAATTTTAACAAAGCTTGTGAAGGCGGGATTGATTGAATCAACTCCTGGTGCAAAGGGAGGTTATACCCTTATCAAACGAAAGGAGGACATTTCGTTTTTAGATGTCATTCAGGCTGTAGAAGGACAAACAAATTTATTTCGCTGCTCCTTAGAGCATGACTCCTTTATGCCTCATGATGGCTGTTTGATTGAACAAGTTATGCAGGATGTTGAAACGAAAATGCAGGAGACATTAAGTAAAAAACGGTTAATTGATATTGCGAGCCAAATTGAACAGACAGAAAAAAATCCATTTTTCAACATGTGATTTTTTTGAACTAATTATAGATATTAAGAGTCTTTAAAGTCTTGGATAGAAAAGGAGAGATTGATATGTTATTAGATTGTGCCATTATCGGAGGCGGGCCAGCCGGATTAAGTGCAGCACTTGTTGTAGGGAGAGGCAGAAAGCAAGTCATTGTATTTGATGATGAGCTGCCAAGAAATCGAGTGACGCAGGAATCACATGGATTTATTACAAACGATGGAATGACACCGATTGAGATCAGACGAGCGGGAGAGGCAGATCTTCAAAAATACCCTAATATCAAAATCAAACGAAGTCGAATTGTTGATATACAAAAGAAAGAGGAAAGCTTTACGTTACTGACACACGAGGGGGATACATTCGAAGCGAAAAAAATCATTTTAGCAACAGGACTTCAGGATATTCTCCCAGAGATCGAAGGAATTCATGATGTGTACGGAAAAACGTTGTTTAGCTGTCCTTTCTGTGATGGATGGGAATTAAAGGACAAAGCACTTGCCCTCATTGCAGAGAATCAGCGAGCCTTGCATATGGCTAAGCTTCTTTCCAATTGGACAAAGGATTTGATCGTGTTTACGAATGGGCACGTGTTGGCTGAAGAGGACAAGGTACTTCTGACCGCACATTCTATTCAAATCATTGATGTGCCAATTGTGTCGATTGATCATGACAATGGGCAGCTGCGCTCTCTCCAGCTTGCAAATGGGGAGACAGTGAAAAGGGAAGGCGGTTTTGTCGCAAGTGAATTCAAGCAGTCAGCCCCATTTGCCGAAAAGCTTGGCTGTCAAATGACGAAGAATGCGGGTATTGAAACAGATATCCTTGGACGTACAACCGTCAGTGGTGTCTTTGCATGTGGTGATAATCTAGGCGGTCCTGCTCAGTTAGTTCTCGCAGCAGCAGCTGGAAGCCAGGCAGGAATGGGTGTCATTCATGAACTTGTGCAAGAAGAGTTTCAAGATAAAACATCTCTATGAAAAGAGATGTTCAGCGATGAACGGTTTTCCGTTTTGCTAAGACGTGAGCTGTCCATTCAAAAAGTGCGTAGATGACAAAGAAGATCAGGATCCAGCTGCTGACATCGACTCATACATTGGTGATCTGAATGACGTTCGCCTGATCAAGTCCAGCCTGTATCCACATGGTGATCAGTGCTGTAAGGAACACTTGTAAAAACCATTTTGATGTTTTCAATTGACCACACCTCCATCTCTTTCTATCATATAAGAAATGACAGTTTATTTCCAATTTGTTTCCCTATATGTTTCAACGGTAAAATGAAAAATAAAACGAGTGAAAGGAAAGCAAATGAGTGATCAAACAAATAGATTTTTAAAAAATCATTTTCCTCATCTTATCCTCACGCCGCCTCTTTTTTATGAATGGCCTATTGGGCTTCGGTTTGAAGTGGCAGATTGGTCATTAGGAAAAGAATCGATTGTATTAGAAAAAGCGGGAGATCGTGCTTTAGAGATTGTGAAATATGCTTTTGATCCAGAAGACGAGATGCTGCTTGTGACGGATGTGTATACAGATCATGAACATAAATTAACGAAGCGTAAGCTCCTTGTCTATCAAAAATATGTGCATCGGCAAGTAAGGAACAGATTGCGCCACGAGCTTTTGACTTATGTACGTCCAGAAATAGAAGATTCACTGACATTAGAGAGATTTACACTCAAATGCCAGCTGCAAGACATTCGATTGCGTCCGCTTCTCCATGCGATGTGCCAGGAGGACTTCTATACGCCGAATCAAATCTTGAAGGGAAAACTAGGGTATGAAATTTACCTAATGAATCTCTCAAAAAAAATGATTTTTCACTTATATGATGATCGAGGCTGTGATCTCATTGCGGCAGATGCTGAGCGTCTACGCCCAGTCTATGAAGGCTTACAGCACTGGCTATTAGACTATGATCGTCCTAAGATGGACCGGCTGTTTGCAGCCAAATAAAAAAACCGCACTTTCGACAAGTGCGGCTTCTTTTTATGCTTCTACTTTATTGAAGAACTGTGGCAAATATTCTTTGTGTGCTTCGAGCATTTCATCGAGGATGCTTTTTGCAATGGCATCTGATGGAACAAGCGGGTTGATGGTCATTGCGACAAGTGCTGTGTTGTAATCGCCTGTCACGGCAGCTTCAGCAGCTACACGTTCAAAGGATTTAATTTGAGAAATAAGTCCTTTGACAGCGACCGGCATTTCACCAACAGCGATTGGTTTAGGACCGTCTTTTGTGATCACGCAGTTGAGTTCAACCGCAGAATCATTTGGAATGTCACTAATAGCCCCATTATTAATGGTGTTTACAGGCTGAATGTCATGCTTGTCGTTATAAATGGATGCAATCAAGTTACAAGCCGCATCACTGTAGTAGGCACCGCCTCGTTTTTCAAGCTGTGGCGGCTTGATGTCGAGATCAGGGTCTTTGTAAAGCTCGAACAAATCATTTTCTAATGCGCGAACGACTTCAGCACGAGTTCCTTCATTTGCTGCTGCTTTCTTTTCCTCAGCCAGCATATCACTTGTTTTGTAGTAGTAACGGTGATAAGGACAAGGAATGACGCCAAGCCCTTTTAAGAAATCAGCATCCCACGGAATCGCTTGAATGTTGTTCATCGACATGCTGGAGTTTGGATCAGCCATGTCTTCAATGACTTGATCCATGATGCTTTTGCCATCTAAGAATACATTGAGCCCAAAGACCATATGGTTTAATCCAGCAAAGCTGACTTCGACTCTGCTTGCGTCGACACCAAGCCCTTTGGCGATTCCCATGCGAATGCCGATCGGCACGTTACATAAACCAACGACTTTACGATGGTTTGAATAACGAAGAACGGCTTCAGTGACCATACCAGCTGGATTTGTGAAATTCACAAGCCATGCATTCGGGCAAAGCTCTTCAATATCTTTGACAATATCAAGAATGACAGGAATGGTGCGAAGTCCTTTGAATAGACCTCCTGGACCATTTGTTTCTTGACCTATGACATCATATTTTAAAGGAATGCGTTCATCCTTCATACGTGCTTCAAGAAGTCCGACACGGAATTGTGTTGTGACAAAATCAGCATCTACAAGTGCTTTCCTGCGATCTAATGTTAAATGAACCTCGATTGGAAGCCCTGCTTTTTTGACCATGCGTTTTGCAAGATTTCCGACGATCTCAAGCTTTTCTTTTCCCGCTTCAATATCAACGAGCCACAGCTCGCTAATCGGAAATTCATCGTATCGTTTAATAAATCCTTCTACAAGCTCTGGTGTATAGCTTGATCCTCCGCCAATTGTGACAACCTTTAATCCTTTTGCCATGTTCTGCACCTCCGAATAATGTAACGCGCAATGTTATAATAGAGAAAAGTCTTTTTTCTTGTTTGTACATCTATAGCTTATCGTGAGAGCATCATGTGCGTAAATGACTTCAGCGTCTTTAGGCAAGGGTGCCCTATTTAGAGATTTGTTACATAAAAGAAACACATTGTGACATGTAGTTGGAGAAAGGGGAAGTCAGATGTTTTCAAGTGAGGTCATTTCCAGCTTTAATGAACTAGAAAGCGCTTTATACCGATATATCATGGAAAACAGTGAAAAGGTCGTGTACATGAGAATTCGAGATCTTGCAGATGCTGCACATATTTCCACCTCGTCTGTCCTTCGCTTTTGCCGAAAAGTAAATTGTGAAGGCTTTTCAGAGTTTAAAGTGAAGCTCAAAATGTATTTAGAATCAGAGCAGACACCTTCTTTAAAAAGCACACAGCACTTTCTATATGAATTTATTGAACGAACATTGAAGGGAGACTTTGAGGGGAAAATTAAGGAGGCCGCGAAGCTCATTGCTGAGGCAAAAAATGTGCTGTTTATCGGAACTGGCAGTTCTGGCATTTTGGCGCAGTATGGGGCGAGGTACTTTTCCAGTCTTGAGAAATTTTCATTTTACATCAACGATCCGTTTTTCCCGATGAATATGCAGTATTTAGACAATAGTGTCACCATTGTGCTGTCTGTATCAGGGGAGAACAGTATTACGATTGATCATATTTCGAAGTTAAAAAGAGAAGGCAGCAAGATCATTAGTATTACGAATAACCAGCACTGCACGATTTCGCGCATTTCAGATTTAAATATTGCCTACTACGTCACAGATGAGCGGGTCCACAGAGCGAATATCACCACACAGACGCCAGTTGTGTATATTTTAGAAGCCATGGCCCGTGACATGTTTGCGATGTTAAAAGAAAAGTAAAAGAGCCGCTGCATACATCAGCTGCTCTCTTTTTTCTGCTTCATAAAAGCAAGGATGGCAATGCCGGAACAAACGAGCACAAATAGACCGCCCAGCAAATACACAGACCTCGCCCCGTATACATCTGCAATCAATCCAACAAAGAAAATAGATAAACCGACCGATACTGAAGAAAGGACGTAGTGAGCCGAATACACCTTTGATAAATCATCTACTGGCGTTTCCGTTTGAAGAATGGTTTGCTGCGAAACATCTCGGATTTGGTAGGCAGGCCCCATCAAAATACAAAGCACCAAAGCAAGCCACGGAAGGCTGTTCAGTGAATAGACAATGGTCAGCACTGCATAAATGAATGAACCAGCTGCCATATAGAGGAGAAGCTGTTTTTGAATAAACTGACTCATCCATGCAGCTAAGAGCCCGCCTATGATGGCACCTGTATAATAAGCGGCATTGATAAATCCCCACCATTCCTCACCTTGCTTTAAATCATGGCTGACAAAGGCAAGCGTAATCGCCCCGATCCACACAGCACCCGCAATATTTTCACAAACATCCATAAAGGTCAGGGTGCGCACCGTTTTATTTCTCCAAATGATCGTCCAACCATCTTTGAAGCTGTTCATCTTATTTGCTTTTCGAACCGTCTCTTCTTGCTTGAGAAGAGGAAAGACAGGGATGAATAATAGATAAGACAACACAATCATGACACAGGTGATCCACATTAAATAAAATGGCCCGATCCATAGGACGAGCATTCCAGTGAACGAATAACCGGCGATTTGAACCATTTGATGAAAAATGGAGGCTGTACTGTTTGCTTTCACAAGCTGATTTGCTGGTACAAGCATCGGCATGATGGCCTGCATTAAAGGACTGATGAACCCGCCTGTGAGGGAAATCAAAATAAGCGCACTAAACAACCAGACCATATGCTGCTGAAAGAAATGAAATTGGGCTGTAAACACGATGAGCATCCCAAGACGTAAAAGCGGGACCCATTTCAATAGCCGGCCAGCTTGAAAGTAATCGGTTAAAACAGGAGAGAAGAGCCCAGCCAATAGCTGGCATATTGTTCTAATCAGCGGAAATACAGCCGCATAGGCAACAGATTGTGTATCTTGATAAATGACAAACGTGATCGTCATCACAAATAAAATATCACTCAGCATGAGAAGGCTTTTACTGCTTGTATAACACCAAAACTTGTTTCCCATATCAAACCGGCTCCTTTTCAAAAACAAGTTCAGTATAGCATGGTGATGGTGTGTCCAGAGGCTTTTCATTGAAAAATACATCTTAAGGATGAGAAGATTGTGATAAGCTAAATGAAGGACATTGTAAGGAAAGGGGTTCAATCGATTGAAAAAATTACCGGCACATGACTTTTTGGACAAACATGGCATCCCATATGAGGTCAAAACATTTTCTGCCGAAACAGAAAAGGGAGCAGCAAATGTAGCAGCAGCTCTTGGTTTTCGTGAAAGACAAATGATTAAAACATTGATTTTTGAAACAGGAGAAGGAGAGCAGCTGCTTGTGATGGTTGGCGCTGACCAGCATATTAAGTCAGGGAAACTCAAGAAAGCAGCCGGCTCCCGTAATATTAAAATGGCTTCACCGGAGAAGGTTCTTGAAGTGACGGGCTATCGAATTGGTTCGATTCCGCCGTTTTGCTGGCAGCCAGAAGGATTCCGCACCATTATTGAGGCTTCGTTATTAGAAGAGGAAATATTAGGTGTTGGGGCAGGCGAATGGGGAAATGAAATCCTCATCAACCCAGAACAATTGGTGAAAGCCTCAAAAGCTGTACCGTTTGACATCGTGCAGCCAGCTGAATAGAGAAAAAAAGTGCCTGTTTCAGAAGCAGGCACTTTTTTAATTGGCAGCAGGCGTAGTAAATGGACCGATACCTTTCATTTGCAGGAAGGCATCCACGGTTCTATTTTCTTCAAGATCATTCGCCCGTTTGCACACAACAACCGGTCTGACGATCTCAATGCCTTCAATGTACACGCGCCCAATTTCTTGCCGCTTGAGACTGCCATGAACCGCATCACGGGGAACAAGTGTGATGCCATATCCAGCTTTGATCATTTGAATCGCTTCATGAACACCGCTGAATTGTAAATCAACGGTCGGTTTTTTGATTCCTTTCGAGGTAAAAAGAGAAAAGAGCTTATCTCTTGTGGAACTGCCTTCTTCCCGCATCAAAAAAGGCTCCTGACTCAGGCGCTCCAGCGGGACCGTTTTTCCGTTCAACGGATGGTCAGCCGGCACAATAAAATCATAGCTTAAATTCGTTAAATGAGAAGTGAGGATCTCCTCATGGTGCAGATCCTCGATCACAGCGATGGCCACATCTGATTCATATTGAAGCAGGCTCTCTAAAACTTGAGCGGAGTTTCCGCTTTTTAATTCAATTTCTGTCTGTGGTGAAGATGTTTTAAAAGCAGCAAGCCAATCTGGCAGTAAAAAGTTGAGTGGTACATAGGTAGAAGCGATGCGGAGCCGCCCCTTTTTTCCGTTTTGTAAAAGTGTGATCTGATATTCTACTTCTTTTTCAGCCTCGAACACTTGCCGGGCATAAGGGTATAGAATTTTTCCCATTTCCGTAAGTGTAATGCCTCTGCCATTTCGTTTAAAAAGACGGAAACCGATCTCACTTTCAATGCTTCTAAGCTGAGCCGTCACAGCTGGCTGTGTCAAAGATAGCACGTCTGCTGTTTGTGTAACGCTTTTTGTCTCTGCGACCTTTGCAAAAATCCGAAGGGCATGTAAATTCAACTTTGCACCACCTATTAATTATTTTGATGGTTTAATCAAAAACATTCATTAGATTTATTATAAGGCATCCCTTATTGTAAAGATAGCGAAGGGGGAAGGAAAAATGGATCATCGTCAAAAGCAAGTGGTGTCAATATCGCTTATCACAGCATTTGCACTGATTGGGGATTCAATGCTTTATATTGTTCTTCCGATCTATTGGAAAGAGGTTGGTTTATCATCTATTTGGGAGGTCGGGCTGCTGCTGTCCATTAACCGATTCATCCGCATCCCGCTAACACCTGTCGTTTGGTGGCTCTATCGGTTTGTCCCAATGAAGACCGGTGTATTGATCGCTATTTTGATTGCATCAGTGACCACAGTGCTATATGGTGTGAGCGGTTTTTGGCTCCTGCTGATCTGCCGCTGCGCTTGGGGGCTGGCATGGACGTTATTGCGTATGAGTGGAATGAGATTAATTGCTGAGATGGAGGAAAGCTCTCAAGGGCATTATACGGGCATTTATAATGGCCTTTACCGGCTTGGCAGTTTATTCGGCATGTTATGTGGCGGAATATTCGCCAGCCTGATCGGCTTCCAGTTCATGACGCTTGTTTTTGGTTTACTCTCATTACTAGGAATCATTTTTTATGTCTCTTTGGATGAGATTGAAAAGGGAGAAGAGGGGCAGGTGTATCAAGTCATCAAACAGAGGTGGCTTGCACGAGATGTTGTAAAAGTATTAATGACAGGTATGCTGATCGCACTTGTGATCCAAGGGTTATTCGCATCAACCCTCAGTCATGTCATTGAAGCAAGGATCGGTCATGGTGAATTTGCTCTGTTCGGCTTTGTTATCGGAGCTTCGGCTTTAAGTGGAATCATTCAAGCGCTCAGATGGGGGTGGGAACCATTTGTAGCACCGAAAACGGGCAGATGGTTTGATGGGCTTGTAATGAAGGAACGAACGCTTTGCTGGATGTTTCTTTCATTTGGAGGTCTCAGTTTTCTGGCGGTCATGCTGAAGGTAAGCGGCTGGTTTCTTGTGATGCTGCTTTTGATCCAGCTGCTCTCAACAATCTTAACGACATTAACGGATACGCTTGCTTTTCAAAAAGCGTCTGCTCAAACAGATAAAAACCGCTTCCTCGCAAGCTATTCCTTTGTTCAAGATATGGGAGCGGCTCTAGGACCCTTGTGCGGATATACGATGATTCAGTTTTTTGGGTCAAGCAGCGTCTTTTGGCTGATGCTCATCATAAGCTTATTGCTTGTCAGCATGTGGGCAAGAGGCAGGGAGCTGAATGTTTCTTCTGATCCAGCGTAATAAATCAAGCGTTATACAAAAAAACTGCCTCATGCGCTGAATGCAAGAGGCAGTCGTGTGTTTTTATTCTAGATCTGAATCATAGGCTTTTTGCGTCAGCTGGCTGACCACCTCTTTTAACCCATTTGGTTTATGAAACTCAACAGGTGTGCTTCCTTTTTCGAAGACGATTTGATCTGCTTCAACGAGCACGACATATCGATTGTTGAGCTTTGCAATATGGATCGAGTGGCCAAAGTCTGCTAGAAGACCTTTGATTTCCGTTTCGCCTAGACGCATTTTCATTGTGATATCAGGGGTTTGTTCAACAATATGGGAGGCCGCTTGTGTGACCTGCTCTGTATCGAGTGTTTCTCTAATTTCTCGCTTTTCACTCGCTTCCCATATTTCAAGATCCTCTTCAAACTGCTTTAATTCTTCACTTTCATCCTGTAATGTTTCAAAAACCTGTTCCTGTACCATATTCATAACCTGTGATTTCATAATTTCAGGCATGGATTCACCGTATTCGACGAATTTCAAAAAGTCCTCAAAATAACGAGCGTGTGAAGATTGGTGAATTTTCACTTCAGCTTCCTCAGTCATTCCCTCTTCTGGCATAAACGGGTATTGAATCGATTTCATGTTTTTTGTCGTAATAGCCATTTCGACTTTTCTAATCAAGGTAGATGTATCAGCGATAGAAGCCACTTTTTGTTCGAAATCGCATTTCATAATAAAGACAAAGGAATCATCGAAATACTTTTTAGGAACAGCAGAAGCAACTAAAAAAACGCCGCCTCTGACAGCACTTGTATCTAAATATGTGCGAACAAACTGTTCACTGCATTCATTAAACAATTCTTTTGTATCTGCAAATCTCGTTTGATGAAATAGGTTGTAGTTTGGGTTTGAATCGAGCTCATGACCGGGTTCTACAATAAATCGGCCAATTTTGGTCGGTACTTGTTCAGATTTAGGGTGTCTGTCCACTTTTCGTTTGACGATTTTTTTCAGTTCACCGTCTAAAAAGTCCTTCAGCTCACTTTGTTCAAATTCTTCTTGATCTAGTGTTTGATAATGTTTAAATCGTTTATTTGCTTGTTCATCTTTGCCTTCGACTTCCACGACAAAGAATGATAGAAAACGTATCGTAAAATCCATTGATTGGTCACCACTTTTTCTTCTTCGGATATGTTGAGTATAGAAAAAGGAGTGAAAATCGTCAACGAATGGAGAAATATCGTGTCATTATTTCCCGAGAAATGTTTATTGAAAAACACTTGATAATAATTATCATTCTTGATAGAATGGTAAAAGAAAAGAAGGAACCTGCCAGTTCCTTCATCTCAGAGAAAAATATTATTTTGTTTCAAATGTTTCGCAATCAGTTTCAGCATTGCGAGTCACTTCAGTCATCGTGTTTTTACCGATTTTAATGGTAGAAGCGGTACAGCTGTTTTCAGCCCAAAAACGGCAAGAGTTCACTTCACAAAGAACGTTTTGTGCCAAGGGAATTCACCTCCGTAATTCATATTGAGAATGAAACAAGCTGCCACTTGAATTCATTCAATCTAGTAGTCTCTTTGTAGAAAGAGGCTGTTTGTGCTGGTTATGCACATGTTTATCATACCATCTACCCTGAAAATATACAATTTAAACTTTGGAAGAGCGAGAATATGAATCTCGCTCTTTTTTTATTTGTAAAAATAGTTAAATGCTAGGTGGCACACTCTCTCATTTCGACATATGAATAGAGTAGATTCAAAACCTGATGTCGGACAAAGTATGGGGGTACATGTACTGACTTTCCGCATAAAGATAGGGTTTTTAATCAAAAATCTTCATAGAGAGATGAGGGGAGAAGATGAAAGCAGTCATTCTCTGCGGAGGAAAGGGAACGAGAATGAGTGAGGTCACACAAGCGCTTCCTAAACCACTTGCTATGATCGGAGATCGGCCTATTCTATGGCATATTATGAAAATCTATCAGTATTATGGTGTAGACGAATTTATCCTATTGCTTGGATATAAAGGAGAGAAGATCAAAGAGTACTTTCTGAACTACGACTGGCAGCATCACAGCATTCAGCTCGATATGGCGACAGGAGAAATGAAGCTTTTAGGGAAAAAGGAGAACTGGAAAATCACCTTTTTAGATACAGGTGAAGATACGATGACAGGCGGACGTTTAAAGCAGGCACAGGATTACATTGGTGATGAGACCTTTATGATGACGTATGGTGATGGACTGGCCAATATCAATATGTTTCATTTGCTGAAACGTCATCAGGATCTTGGAGCAGCTGCGACTGTCACAGGCATTGAAAAGAAGTCCCAGTACGGGACACTGAAGGTGTATAACGGGATGGCACAATCCTTCTCTGAGAAGACAGACAGTATCGGGATGATCAATGGAGGATTTTTTGTGTTGTCTCCAAAGGTATTTGATTATTTGACAGATGATGATCAATGCGTGTTTGAAGCGGAGCCTCTTCAAAACTTGGCGGATGATGGAGAGCTTGCCGTTTATGAGCATCACGGATTTTGGACAGCAATTGATACGTATAAAAACCTGAAGGAAATCAACGACATGTGGACAGATGGAAAACAACCATGGAAGGTTTGGTGACAGCATGAGCGGATTTTGGAATGGAAAGAACGTATTTGTAACTGGATGTACAGGGCTGTTAGGGAGCTATCTCGTTAAGGAATTGATTGATCAAGGGGCAAACGTGACTGGACTTGTGCGTGATCAGGTGCCTCGATCGAATTTATATCAAGGCAGTCAATTTGAAAAAATGAATGTGGTGCAAGGTGCATTAGAGGATATGCAGACGATTGAACGTGCGTTAGGAGAATATGAAATTGACACCGTCTTCCATTTGGCTGCCCAAGCCATTGTTGGGGTCGCAAATAGACATCCTGTTTCTACATTTGAAGCGAATATTTTAGGGACATGGAATGTACTGGAGGCATGCAGAAGACAGCCGCTGATCAAACGAGTGATCGTGGCATCAAGTGACAAAGCCTACGGTGATCAAGAGCAGCTGCCATACGATGAAGACATGCCGTTAAACGGGAAACACCCGTATGATGTCTCGAAGAGCTGTGCAGATCTCATTTCTCATACGTACTACAACACATATGGTCTTCCAGTTTGTATTACACGCTGCGGTAATTTATATGGAGGCGGAGATTTGAATTTCAACAGAATCATTCCGCAA
This sequence comes from Bacillus sp. BK450, assembly GCF_004364885.1. NCBI lineage: Bacteria > Bacillati > Bacillota > Bacilli > Caryophanales > Bacillaceae > Bacillus > Bacillus sp. BK450. Next base: position 154,298 of record NZ_SOBQ01000005.1, read on the forward strand.
ACCATTCAGCTTGTGTTAGAAGGAAAGGCGCCGGAAATTAGAAGTGATGGGACATTTATTCGTGATTATTTCTACATTGAAGATGCAGTGAAGGCTTATTTACTGCTAGCTGAGAAGATGGAGGAAAAAGGGCTGGCGGGAGAAGCCTTTAACTTTAGTAACGAGATTCAGCTGACAGTGCTAGAGCTTGTGGATAAGATTTTAAAGGCAATGGGAAGTGAACTGAAGCCTCGTATTCTCAACCAAGGAACACATGAAATTAAGCATCAATATTTGTCAGCAGAGAAAGCGAGAAAGCTGCTTGATTGGAAGCCTGATTACTCCATTGATGAAGGCTTAGAGAAGACGATTGAATGGTACCGCGAATTCTTTCAAAAATAGAGGTGTAAAAAGATGAACAGCATATATTGTACGGTTCTTTCAAGTGGAAGACTTTATCAAGCCATTGCGTTTTTCTTATCGTTGAAGCAAGTAGAAGATGATGCTGTCATCAAGACGTTATGCATGGATGATGCTGCATTTGATTTGCTTCATCAAATGAATTTTCCGCATGTGGATCTTGTTCATGTACGGGAGATCGAAACACCAGAGCTGCTGGAGAAAAAAGAGGAACGGGATGCATCGGAATATTGCTGGACCTTAAAGCCGATTTGGATTGAGTGGTTATTTGAACAGGAGCAGGCAGAGAGCGTGACCTATCTTGATGCGGATTTGTTCTTTTATGAGAGCCCTCAGGTGATTTTTCAACATCAGCCGAATGCTTCTGTTTTAATTTCGAGAGGGGATATTGTCATTCCAAGCTTTGATGCAGAGGAAGTGAGGATGCTTCAGAAGCTTTTAGGACGCTATAACTCAGGCTTTCTGCATTTTAAAGGAGATGAAGCCGGACGAAAATGCCTCAGCTGGTGGAAAGAAGAATGCTTAAAAGAATGTAAAAATGCACCGGGAGAAGGCAAGTTTGGCGATCAAGGATATCTAGATCATATGCCGAGGCTGTTTGACAAAGTAGAAGATATTGAGACAAAAGGCGTGAATATTGGTCATTGGAACTATGGGCAGCATTCTTATCGGGAAGAGAATGGACGTATTCTTCTGGAGGATGGGCACCCGCTCATTTGCTATCATTACAGCGGCTTTCGGATTGTGAGCAAGGATGAGATGCAGCAAATTCATGAAAAAGGACGAAATGACCTGCCGTTCTTTCAAGAAGCCTATCGGCAAGTGCTTCGCCATGTGATTGAATCTGTGGAGCAGGTCGATCCGCTGTTTAACGGCTATGCCAAAAGGGAGGAGGATGACGCATGAACGAAAAACCAAAGGTAAGCGTCATTATTCCAAGCTATAATGCCAAAGAGCGTTTAGAAGGAAGCCTTTTTTCCTTAACGCTTCAGGAAACAGATATTCCATTTGAGGTCATTGTTGCCGATAATGGCTCAACGGATGGCACGATGGAAATGCTCGAGAATATTGAGGTGAACTTCCCATTTAAAAAGGTGCGTATTCCTGTCAATCAAGGGATTGCAAAGGGGCGTAATCATGCCATTCGCGAGGCGGAGGGCGATCTGCTCATTTTTCATGACAGTGATATGCTGGCAGAACCGAGATTTATTCAAAAGCATGCAGAGGCTCATGCTGACAGGGAGGATCTTGTCATTTGCGGTGTGTGCTGGAAGCGGATTTATCGCTATTTTTACAAAGCGTTTGATAAGGATCATATGAAGCGGTTGAAAAAGCAAGGACTGTATAAACGGAAAATGGAGGACAAAACGCCTCTTTTATCATTGGAAGAAGTCGAAAATGGTGCATTTTTAGAGAAAAGCTTCGATTTGCAGTCTGAGTTTATTGATATTCTGAAAGACATTTTGGAAACGTACCACTATGATTTAGGTTCTTATGAGCTGCCATGGCGATTTTTTATTACAAATAACTCCTCTGTTAAACGTAAGCATGTCATGGCATTAGGGATGTTTGATGAAAATATCGTTCGGTACGGATTTGAGGATTATGATTTAGGGATTCGATTGAATCAGCTTGGTCTCTCCTTTGAATTGCGAGAGGATATCATGAGTGTGCATCAAGAGCATCCAAGTAATTTAACGTCATTTGATGACATCAAATACAACATTTTGTATATGTGTGAGAAGTATAACAATATTGATTCCATTGATGTCCACTTGGCTTTCTCTGGTCCGTTTTCTCACACTGTGACAAATGATATTGTGAAAGAAGTTCGGCAGCTGCGTGAGAAGCCAGCATTTGATGACCTGTTATCCTATTTTTTAGAGCTGCTTCATTTGATCACAGAACGGAATGTAGGGATCAAGCGGGATAAAAAAGATATGCTGACAGCCAAGCATGTTCCTTTGAAAAAGCTGGCAGAAGCGGCGCAGCTTGCACGTGAGGAGTATGGCTGCATGGTGCTAGTAGAAGCCATTCAAGGGCTGACGAAAGAGCTGTTGCGCGTTGATTTGTTCCAAGTGGATGTGTTGTAAATGGCGTCTTATCACTTTACAACCATTGTGTCGAATACCCATGTTTTTAAGCTTTTGGCGCTGATTCATTCGCTTGAACAAAACGCGCATGCCTTCAAGCTGTCCGTTTTATGTGCAGACCCTTTGGCTTATAAGGTATTAAAGGAGTTCCCTCACCCGCATGTTCAATATGAACAGCTTGAGGATATTGAAGATGATACGCTGCGGAAGGCAAAAGAAGATCGAACGTTTCATGAGTATTGCTGGACCTTAAAGCCTGCTTTTCTGCTCAAAATTCTTGAGTCCTCAGATGCAGATTATCTGGCCCATCTGGATACGGATTTGTATTTTTATCATGATCCGGAGGCGATTTTTGCAGAAAATCCAAGCGCTCATTTATTTTTGACGGATCATATGAATTCCAAGCGGTTCTATCATTTTTATGAGCTGTCTGGCCGCTTTAATACAGGGTTTGTAGGCTGCCGTAACACAGATGTTGCCAAACAGGCAGTCACGCAATGGAAAGAAAACTGTCTTGCCCATTGTACAGTAGAAATGGATACAGAAAAAAAGACGTACGGAGATCAGCGGTATGTGGAAAGATGGGTTGATGATTTTGAAGGGGTTCATATCGTTGCATCTAAAGGAGCCAATGCGGCGATTTGGAACATTGAAAACTACAAGCTTTCAGTTGTAAAAGGAGATATGTATCTCGACGAATGTCCACTCTTGTTCTATCATTTTTCTGCCTTTACGATCATTGACGAGAATACCTTTAACCTTAATTGGTATTATTATATGAAAGAACAGAAGCTTGTGGATCATTTGTATATTCCGTATGCCGACTTGGTTCATCAAAAGATTAAGCAGGTACAAAAGGTATTTCCAGAATTTAAGCAAGGATTTATTGCGAAGAAGCATGTTCCTGACACGCATTTTTATGAGAGATGAAAAAACCGCTCATTATTGAGCGGTTTTCTTTTTATGATTCATTCCATTTGGAGATGGTTTGGTCGCTAGGAAGTAAGAAGGCTAGGATGCCTAATATCGGTAAAAAGGCAACACCGATCATGGTAGGTGTTAAGCCGAAGGCATCAATGAATGAGCCGAGGGCAACCGATCCGATTGCACCCATACCAAACGCCAGCCCAACAGTTAAACCAGACATTGTGCCAATTTTCCCGGGAAATAGTTCTTGGGCATAAACCACGGTGACAGAGAAGCTTGATGTCAAAATGAGCCCAATCAGCCCGAGTAAAACATAAGCAAAAACGGGTCCGGCAAATGGCAGCAGCAGGGCAAGTGGGAAGGATGCCAATAAGGAAACTAAAATGACGTTTTTCTTGCCAAAGCGGTCTGCAAGCGGCCCGCCTAAAAATGTCCCAATTGCACCTAGAATGAGAAATAAGAAAATATAAGTCTGTGATTCTTTAATCGTCAAACCATATTGTTCAATGGCATAAAACGCATAGAAATTCGAAATGGCATTTCCATACCAAGAGCGAGCAAAGATGAGAAAGACGATAATGCCAAGTGCAATGAGTGCTGATTTACGATGAATATCAGATCTGACAGCTTTTGCAGGAGCTTTTTTCGCTTCGGCCCGAATGGTTTGAAGCCTTCCTGCGTACCATCTTGAAATATAAAGAAGAAAACCGACCGCCATCATTCCAACAATCGTAAACCAAGCCACGCCTGTCTGACCGAGCGGGACGAGCATTAATGCAGCGATAAGCGGAGCAAAGGCTTGACCTGTATTCCCGCCTACTTGATAGATGGACTGTGCAAGTCCTCGTCTTGGACCAGCTGCCATGTTGGCAACACGGGAGCCCTCTGGATGGAAGATCGCAGAGCCAAGTCCGATAAAGACAACGCAAAGCAGAATGGTGGCAAAGGATGGAGCAAACGCGAGTCCGAATATACCGACAGCACTTGAAAATAAAGCAATCGGAAGTGCATAAGGCATCGGCCGTTTATCTGTGTACCACCCAATTGCAGGCTGCATCACGGAGGAGACCATATTTAATGTAAAGGCAATCAGCCCTAATTGTGTAAAGGTCAGCCCCATTGATCGTTCTAAAATAGGGAACATCGCAGGAATAACGGCTTGCAATGTGTCGTTCAGCATATGACAAATACCAATAATCAGTAAGATGGGATAAACCGTTGAGCCGGTAACAGAATGTTGAGGTTTATCCTTTGTACGAGCAGCAATGGCCAATGAGACTTCCTCCCTTCATTTATCTGTTTTCTGTTTTTTGCATTCTTCTCATTTTATTCATAAGGTGAACTATAAAACAATAGCAAATTGTCATGATTTAGAAAAAAAGAGACACAAGCGCTTGATGAAGCGTGTGTCTCTAAAGGGTTATTTATAAAAAGAAGCGATTACAGGCTTCATTTTTTGAACGACGAGTCCACTGCCGCCCCGGTTTTTCACACCTTCAATCATGCCGACGAGGACGTAATCTTCTTTTTTAGGATTAAACGCAAGTAAAAATCCATTTTCAGTGCCGTCTGTTGCACCTTGTTTGCTTTTTAATTCTGCCGTTCCCGTTTTAGCGGCAATATCCGCTCCTTCGATTTGTAAGGAGTGGGCTGTTCCGTTTGGACTGGTCACGACCTTAGTCAATGCGTCTTTCACTGTGTTTGCCGAACCTTCTTTGATGATTTGTTTTGGTGATGCTGTTTTTTCATCTTGAATCACCCGTGGGTAGACAAGCTTGCCTCCAGTAGCAAATGGAGAATAGGCATGTACTTGTTCAATCGGTGACATGAGTAATTCGCCTTGCCCATACGCCGAGTCAGCCAGTAAGATATCCGATTGAATACCATCGTTCGATACTTGTGCAGGCTTCATTGTAAATGGCATGTGTAAGTCTTCGCCAAATCCAAATGCTTTTACTTTTTTCTCGTAGGTGTCTTTGCCGATTTCGAGTGCTTCCTGTCCAAAATAAATATTGTCTGAGTACACAAGGGCATCGACCATATTTACTTTTTCTTTATCGTGAACCCGTGTGATGCGATAATTTCCCCAAGATTGATCCTTTTGCCATTTCAGTCCGTGAATGGTGCGCACTTTGTCAGGCTTTGTGACACCTGTTTCCAGCCCAATCGCTGCTGTAATGGTTTTGAATGTGGACCCTGGTGCATACCGGCTCGCATATCGAGCTTGGAATGGAAGGTCTGGATTTTCACTGTATGCCTGATATTGCTTAGGTGTAATCCCGTTTGTCATGAGATTGACATCGTAGGAAGGGGCGCTGACAAGCGCTAATAGATCACCTGTTGATGGATTCATGATTGTGACGGCCCCTTTTTCACCTTTCAGCTGATCATAGGCTTTTTTCTGTAAAGAAGCATCAATCGTCAGCTTCACTGTTTTTCCATCTTTTCGAGCTGATTTTTGTAATGTTTCTTCAATGCCTGTTTCATCATGGACGATGAGAATGCTTCCGCCATCTTGTCCGCGTAAGTTTTTGTCAAATGTGAATTCAAGGCCGGTTTTGCCGATGATTTGATCTGCCTTTAATGCTGGATTTCTTTTGATATCATCCGCATTTGCTTTTCCGACATATCCGGTGAGATGAGCGGCGGCTTTGTTATATGGATAGTAGCGCATTTCCTTCGTTTGATAGGTAACGCCATTTACGTCCTTTGGAATTGGCTTTTGTTTTAACATCGATTTGAGCGGGACAAACGTGTCGTCTGTGACCCATGCTTGTTTCAGCTGATTGTTGATTAGTTCTTCCTCTATATCAAAAGCTTTGCTGATCTTTTTGATATTGCGTTCTTTTTCTTCTCCTGTTCCGAGCTTACCTGGGATGATGCCAAGTGCGTTTCCACCAGTTGTTTCTGCGAGCGTACGTCCTTTTCGGTCGACAATGTTTCCGCGGACAGCAGGGTCAGATTTGACCTTGATGGTATCTCCTTTTTCCATTTGCGGGAAGATGAGATTTGGTTTCCAGTTCACTTTCCACTTGTCATCTTCTTCGGTGAGAATGCCCTTGTAAGACAGCTTATGCAGCTTGCCAAGAGACGTTTTCATCGTTACATCATAGGAGAATTGATACCCATCTCCTTTGTCCTGTTTTTCAACGTTGAGCTTTGAAATGTTCAGATCATAAGCACCAATGCCGTTGAAAATATTGTCGTATTTTTCGGCTAGTTGTTTTTTTGAAAAGTCATTGGCTTTCAAAGATGCACTTGTCACCTCATCTGCCAGCTTCGTAAAGTCTTTCTTCTCCATATGTTTCGTAAAGCTTTGAGCGGCTTTTAAAGCCTCTTTTTCTTTTGAGAAAAGAGTATCTTTTAATAAAAAGAAAGCAGCAACAACGACGATGATGCTAAGGAGAGGGATAATGACTTTTTTCTGTTTCCAAAATGATTTTTTTTGATCCGTATACAATGAAAACACCTCAATTTTTTGATTAGATCCTCTATATTTTACAGTGATTGGTCGTGATTTGTATAGTTTCTCCTATGAAAATAGACCAAGGGATCATGTCATGGTTTGGGTAACGGGAGTAAAATAACAGCTAATCATCATGAAAGATATCTTCATTTTTTCTTATGATTTAAAGGATTTCTTAAAAGATCATCGAATGTTAGAAAAAATATGACAAGCGCTTTCAATAGGGGGGAATTGTTATCGTTTATAAAAAGGTGAATTTGATTGGACTTGTTCTTGGACCGACACTCTTTTTGCTCGTTCTTTTTCTCATACCTGAAGATGAATTGACCTATGCTGCGAGGGTAGTCTTGGGTATTACGGCTTGGACGGCTACATGGTGGGTGACTGAAGCACTGCCCATTCCTGCTACATCTTTATTGCCCATCATCCTGCTGCCGACACTTGGCGGGCTTTCTATGGAACAGGCATCAAGGTCTTATGGAGATCCGATCGTTTTTATGTACATGGGAGGATTTATGATCGCAATTGCCATTGAAAAATGGAAATTACATAGAAGAATGGCTTTACACATTTTAAGGGTGATTGGCACAAGAAGTGACCGCATTGTCTTAGGTGTCATGATCGCGACTGCTTTTTTATCTATGTGGATTTCGAATGCAGCGACAGCACTCATGATGCTGCCAGTGGCCCTTGCAGTGATTAAAGAGGTCAAGACAAATGAAATCTTATCTGGCCCATCTCTTGATCGATTTAGTAAAAGCATTTTATTGTCGGTAGCGTATTCAGCGTCAATTGGTGGTTTGGCGACACTTGTCGGGTCTGTGCCAAATGCGGTGTTTGCTGCGATGTCAAAAAAACTGCTAGATCGAGAGATTATGTTTTTCGAATGGTTTTTGTTTGGTTTTCCTGTTGCGATGATTTTGCTTATTCTCTTATTTTTGTATTTGACGAGGGTACAGTTCAAGGTAGAACACAAAGGTGAAATGAGTGCAGCGTTCATTCAAAAGGGATTAGAGGATTTAGGAAAAATGAAAAGAGAGGAAAAATGGGTATTTGTTGTTTTTCTCATGACGGCGTTCTTATGGATTTTTAAGCTCTTTTTGTTTGGAGGGATGACCGTATCTGATACGTCTATCGCCATTTTCGGTGCCATGCTGTTATTTCTCATCCCAGCAACAAATGGAGAGAGAATATTAGAATGGCAGGATATGAAAGAACTGCCGTGGGGGCTTTTGCTTTTGTTTGGAGGAGGGCTTTCGCTCGCTACGGGCTTTGCAGAAACCAATCTAACAGGATGGATCGGAGAAAATTTACAGCATTTAAACGGGCTTTCGTATATCATGCTGTTGATTATTTTAACGGGAGCGATTCTGTTTATGACTGAAATTATGTCTAATACGGCTGTTGCCAATATGATTATTCCGATAACGGTAGGACTTGGTCTTGCGATTGGAATCGAGCCGTATGGGTTAATGGCCGCGGCTGCTTTGGCTTCCTCCTGTGCGTTTATGCTGCCGATTTCCACACCGCCAAACGCCGCTGTCTTTAGTGCGGACGTGCTGAAAATATCTGATATGGTCAGAGCGGGTTTTTGGTTAAATATCATCAGTATTGTGGTGATTGTTCTTGCGGTCTATTTCTGGCTGCCGGTCGTGCTGAAGAGCTGAGCGAATTAAGAAGAGGAAGGCTTTGATCGAATCGAGACAACCGGTGTTTTTGTTTCTTTTGGCTTCGGTGTTTGTGTGGATTTTTTGATGCATGTGTCCTTTGGCGTGTAATAGGTTGCCCCAATATTGAGCCTGCCTTGAAGCTGGTCAATAGAAAGCTCCCCAAATTCTAAATGATAATCAATTTTGTCCACGCGCAGGGATTCAATATGGATGTGTGTATCCTCTGAGACAGGAGCAGCTGGTGCAGACATTTTTTGCTCAAGAGCGGCGAGCCTTTTTTCTAGCTCAATGACAGATGGGGATGGATTGGATTCAGTTTTTTTTAAGAGTGATTGAATGAAATGTTTCAAGTAGACCACAACCTTTTCTTCCGCCTTACTCTAGTCTATGGAAAAGCTATCTGATATATACTTATAGAGATGACAAGAAAGGGGAGACGCACATGCTGCCTACTCAGATTCACATTGCTCATATGAAAACGAATTCGATTGGCACAGGATCATCTATGACGTTTGGCTCGACGTTTGTTCGCAATCATTGCAGTACGATCAAACGAAACAATGGCTTTGGGGAACAGAATGCTGATGGCGTGATCACGATCCTGCCAATTGAAACAATTGATGATCGTGATCAAATAGACGCAGTGAGTATCAATATTCGTCATCTATGATGATAGCCGTTGCTTTTCCTTCATCTTTTTGCAGGCGGATGTAAAGTACACCGTCTTTAAAGGCAGCATTCATTTGACCAAGAATCATTTCTGGAAGGCGGATTTTCTTTTCAAACGGCCCATACTTCCCTTGCTTTTGGCGAAAGTCCTGCTCGTTAAAAAAGGAAAAACGCTGTCCTTTCACAACCAAATATTCACCATATGATAACACCTGAACATCTTCCTTTCGGTAGCCAGGCAAGTAAATTAAGTATTGAATTTCTGCATGGGTTTCCACCATGTCGATTGGAGGAAACGACGCATCTGATCCCCGCTGATCCTGCTGTGTGAATGTAAATGGAGATGGACCGTTTGCCATAAAGGGGGATCTTTGCTCATCATCGAAGATCATTTTCCAAAAATCATCTCCATGCATTTGCTGGGCAATATCCATCCACTGCTTCATTTTTTCGAAGTCCATGTGAAGACCTCCCGTTAACATACTTGATGGGTGCTTGCATATACCTATAAAAAGGAGGTTTATCTGTGGTTCAACCAACTCCGTATATCAATATTAATATTTTCATGTTAAAAATTAATTCCTTTGAAAATGCGTCGGCGGTGAATGTCGGACAAAATTTGTTAGCAGAGTGGCAAAACTCAGATAAAAAAAATCAGGGTTACGGACAGAATTTTGGAGATGCCAGCGGTTTTGTCGGTACAAAAAGCCATGTAGATGATCGAGATCAAGTGGACTCACCTGCCTCTTTTTCGCCAGCAGCTAAACCCATTCAAAGGAAGTGACGTGTGATGTTATTTTCACCCTCAGTCGTCAATGTCGGTGCTTTTAAAATCAATACAATGGATCGGGGTGCATCACTGACGCTAGGACCTTATCAGCAGATTGATTATTTTCTCTCAATGAAATTGAACCAAGGTTTTGGTGAGGACAATGGAGATTGTTCACCGCTTGTCATTCCGATTTCAAGCGTGTTAGATCCAGATATGGTGGACTCAAATTCAGTCAAAAACAGCGTGATTTAAGCAAAAAAAAGAGACCGGGAACCCCGTGTCTCTTTTCTAATGTGTTTCATTAAGATGGCTTTTTCGTCTTGCATAGGTGAAATAGACAACAACACCGATGACGATCCAGATGAGGAAGGCTCTCCATGTTTCCCATTTCAGTGTGAAAGCCAAGATCATACAAATGACCGCACTAATTATAGGAAGGACAGGGACAAAGGGTACTTTAAACGCTGTATTCATATTCGGATGTTTTTTCCGGAGTACGATCACAGCGATAGAGATCACCGTAAAGGCCGCAAGTGTACCGATGCTGACTAAATTAGCAAGTGTTGATAAGTTGACGAATCCAACGATACAGGCTGCAACAGCGCCTGTCAGCCAAGTGTTGGCAACCGGTGTCTTAGATTTTGGATGAACGTTTGAAAAGATTTTCGGCATGAGCCCATCTCGGCTCATGGCAAAGGTTAAACGAACCTGAGCGTAGACAAGTGCAATTAACACTGTCGTAATCCCGATAATAGCACCTGCGGATATAATGCCAGCGACACTATTCAGGCCAACCACTTGAAGAGCAAAAGCGACAGGATCACTGACATTCAGCTTCGTATAGTGAACCATGCCTGTTAAGACGAATGAAACCCCGATGTATAAAATCGTACAAACACCGAGCGCACCGATGATTCCAATTGGCATCGCTTTTTGCGGGTTTTTGACTTCTTCAGAAGCATTAGCGATTGCATCAAATCCAAGGTAAGCAAAAAAGACAGTTGCCGCTCCAGCAATCACGCCATGGAAGCCCATTGGCATAAACGGTGTCCAGTTTTCAGGTTTGACGTAAGCAAAGCCTGAAATGATAAAGAGCAGGACGATGGCAATTTTGATCAGCACAATAATGTTATTCAGCTTTGTGCTTTCTTTGACGCCTCTTGAGACGATAAAGGTGATGAGCAAAATAATGAGTGCGCCTGGAAGGTTAAAGACGGCCCCGTCAGCGGCTCCAGGTGCAGCTGATAAAGCCTTCGGTATGTGCAGGCCAAATCCGCTGAGCAGTGATTGAAAATAGGACGACCATCCACTTGCTACAGCAGAGAGCGCAATAACATATTCCAGCATGAGATCCCAGCCCATTAAGAAGGCAAGAAATTCCCCAAGTGTTGCGTAGGAATACGTATAGACGCTTCCTGACACAGGAATGGATGAGGAGAATTCAGCGTAGCAAAAAGCAGCAAGGGCGCATGCGATCGCAGCCAAAATAAAAGATATAATAATCGCAGGTCCCGCATCATTTGCCGCAGCAACCCCCGTAATGACAAAGATTCCAGTCCCGACCACACAGCCAATGCCAAGCAAGATTAAATCAAACGTATTCAACGAACGGCTGAGCCGCTTTGTTTGACTTTCAAGCATGAGCTGGTCGAGAGATTTTTTTCGAAATAAAGAACTCATGTTGACCTCCTAATGGATAAATCTTTTCGTAAGACGAATGTTAGTATATGCGCAAATGACAATTTAGTCAATTGGTTGAAAAACGCTTTAAATCACTAAAGTGTTAAACGTCAAAACCGAATAAGTATATAAAAAGAGACATCCGCCGTGAAATCGAAGGCGGATGTGGTGACAGACGATCTATGTCTGTGCAGCAAATATTTTTTCATTGTACAGGACACTTGGATGAGTTGGATGATGGGCGGAGGAGGCATGGTGATGTATTTTGGCTTTTTCCAGGTCGCCGAGCTGATAATAACAGTAGCAAAGCTGAAGGTGAGGATACCACGTTTTATATTGTGTAAGTGTGAAGGCTGTTTCGTTTTCAGGCGCCTTCAGCGCCTGCTCATACCAAAAGATGGCCGCCTGATGTTTATTTTGTATTTTTAGATGATCCCCGATCCGGCAGCAAAACTCTGGCCGGGGCTGATCATATAAGAAGGATCGTAATAATGAGGATAAGGCCGCTTCCTCGAAACCTACCGCATAATAGCAGTCCGCTAAATATTGGCATGTGCGAATTTCATCCTCAATCCAGCACTGTTTTGTGTTTAAAAATTCATGATAAAAACGAATCGCTCTGACATGCTGCCCGTTGTCTCTTAATTCATTGGCAAAATAAAAGAGATCACGGGGCGTCATATCCTCTCCTTTTGCCAGCATGTCTTCATAAATTCGCAAGTTGCGCCCAGGCTCACCAGGAGTTATTTTCTTGCGTTTTTGATGTGTGACGGCGATATCTGCTGGAAGGATGTTTCCATACACTTGAAGAAACTCATGAACGGCCCCGTACCACTGAAAGTTCAACGAACGCTTCACAAGGCGATTTCTTCTATATTTGAAATTGACTTGACCGCTTTCATCGAATCCCACATGATAAAACATCGAAACGGCATCCACCGAGGGATCAAGTGTCTGCTTGAGCTGAAGCAGTTTTTGGCGGTCTTCTTCAAGCAGAACATCGTCAGCATCGAGCCATAAAATATACTCTTTCGTTGCATGTGAGAAAGCAAAGTTACGTGCTTTTGCAAAATGCTGCACCCATTCAAAATCGAGTACCTTTGCTGAAAAAGAATGAGCGATCTCCTTCGTTTGATCTGTTGATCCGGTATCAACGATGATCATCTCATCGACAATGTCTTGAACAGAAGAAAGACAGTCCGCCAGCACTTCCTCTTCATTTTTCACAATCATACATAAGCTAATGGTTATCATCTTTAGATCACCTCTTCATAGTGTATCGAGCATCAAAAGGAAACATTCTTTTCAGCAGCGGGTTTTTTAAAACTAGTTTTCTGCTACTGGCTGATTTAAAATAAAGGAAGAATCTATGTAAGGGCTGATAAAATGAGTTTATTGAATGTTGAAGGATTATATAAAACCTATGGCGAGAAAACGCTGTTTGATCATATTTCGTTTCATATAGAACCGAAGGAGCGCATCGGATTGATTGGACCAAATGGTACAGGGAAGTCAACGCTTCTAAAAGTCATCGCGGGGCTTGAATCGTTTGAAGAAGGTGACATCACGAAATCAGGGACACTTGATATCGAATTTCTTGAGCAAGATCCTGAAATGAGCGGAACTGAAACCATTCTTGACTACATTTTTTCTGGAACGGCACCAATGATTCAAACGATGAAGGCGTATGAACAGGCACTCGCCGATTTAGAGCATGACCCGCAAAATGAAGCAAAACAAGAAGCGCTGATGCGCATGCAAAACCGAATGGATCAGGAAGACGCTTGGGATGCGAACCTTTCAGCAAAAACGATTTTGACAAAGCTTGGCGTGAAAGATGTGAGCCGCTCTGTCCATGCATTATCAGGCGGACAGAAGAAACGTGTCGCCATTGCTAAAAATTTAATTCAGCCTGCAGGTTTGCTGATTTTAGATGAGCCAACCAACCACCTTGATAATGCCACCATTGAATGGCTTGAAGGATACTTAAGCCAATATAGCGGTGCTGTCATTCTCGTGACGCACGATCGTTATTTCTTAAACCGGGTGGCCAATCGGATTTATGAGTTAAATCAAGGTCAGCTTTATACGTATAAAGGAAATTATGAAGTCTTTTTAGAAAAAAGAGCGGAGCGGGAAGCAGAAGCTCAGGTGAAAGAAACGAAGCGTCAAAACTTGCTTAGACGAGAGCTTGCATGGCTGAGACGAGGAGCGAAAGCAAGAACGACAAAGCAGAAAGCACGTATCGGCAGAGTCGAAGAGCTGAAGGACCAAAAAGGACCTGATGCGAAGGGAGAGCTTGATTTTGCCATCGGCTCGCACCGCCTAGGAAAACAAGTGATCGAGGCAGAAGACTTATCGATTTCATTTGCTGGCCAGACCCTTGTGGAGCGGTTTACAGATTTAGTCGTCCCGGGTGATCGTATCGGATTCATCGGACCGAATGGAGTCGGCAAAACCACTCTGCTGAACTGTTTAGCGGGTAAAATCGAACCGACCTCAGGACAATTGACCATTGGACAAACCGTTCGTATTGGCTATTACACGCAGGATCACAAGGAAATGAATGATGAGCTGACCATCATTGAGTATATCAAGGAAACAGCTGAGATCGTCAAGACGTCTGATGGCGCCATTGTCACAGCAGAGCAGATGCTGGAGCGCTTCCTTTTCCCAAGATCGATGCAGCGGACGTTTATCCGTAAGCTGTCAGGGGGAGAACGCCGCAGATTGTATTTATTGAAAGTCTTAATGGAAGAGCCGAATGTTCTCTTTTTAGATGAGCCGACGAACGACCTTGATACAGAGACCCTCAGTATTTTAGAGGATTATTTAGAGCAGTTCCCTGGCGTCGTCATCACCGTGTCCCATGATCGATATTTCTTAGACCGAGTGGTTCACCGTCTGCTTGTCTTTGAAGGAAATGGCCGCATTTCACACTTCCAAGGTGCTTACAGCGATTATATGGAACAGGAAAAAGAGCAGAAACGGACAGAGACAAAGCCTGCTGAAAAACAAGTAGAAGCTGCGCCGAAAAAGAGAAAAAAACTTTCTTATAAAGACCAGCTTGAATGGGACGGGATTGAAGACCGGATACAAGCATTAGAGGAAAAACATCAGCAGCTCGAAGCCGGCATTGCGGAAGCAGGCAGTGATTTTGGAAAAATTCAAGAGCTAATGGACGAACAAAAAGCCGTTGCGGAAGAACTAGAACAAGCAATGGACCGCTGGACAGAACTGTCGCTTATGATTGAGGAATTAAATGAATAAAGAAAAAAACCTGTAGAGCGATCTACAGGTTTTTTTCATAGGAGCATTTGGCATACGCATCATGCTGGTGAATGGATTCCTCATTACGACACTCGACTTGAAAGGATTTAATCCATGGCTGCTCATATAATTCGATGGCAATTAATCTTGTGATATCTTCTACAAAGCGCGGATTTTCATAAGCCTTTTCCGTCACTTTCTTTTCATCAGGTCTTTTGAGCACGGGATAAAGCGGTGCGCTCGCATTGGACTCAATGATATGTAAAAGAGCGGCCTTGATGTCGTCAGGATGTGATGCTTGTTCAAACAACCCTACTAGAATGGAAACAGATCCGCGCTGATTATGTGCACCATATTCACTGATTTCCTTGGAACAGGGACATAATGTCGTGACCTGTGCATCACAGCCGACGTGACAGGTCCATCCGTCCTTTTCATGAAAATGGACGTCATATTTGATAGTCGCATGCATCAAGCCTAACTGACCGGTGACTGGGCTCTGTTTTTCCATGTACCATGGAAAGGCAACTTGAACGGAAGCACAGGGCTGATTCATTTCCCGGGCGAGCGCTGCTGTCAATTCTTTTAGGCTATTCACATCAAGCGGCTTGCTGCTCTCATAAAACGAGTGCAGCTGTTCAGTGAGCCGGCTCATATGAATGCCTTTTTGATGAGCTGGCAGGGATGTACTCAGTGAAAATTCAGCAGTGGTTGTCTGGCGCTGTGGTGCTGTTTTAGATACGATATGCACCGGATAGGACATGCGGCAGATCCCGACCTGTTCAAGATGAAAATAAAAGTCCTGCTCTGTTTTTTGAATGTCCGTCATGTCCTCTTTTTGCCAAGGCTTTGTGCCAAGACTTGGCGGTACAGATCCGAATAGCTGGTGCCGTTCTTCTTTAGATAGAAATGAGCGCATATAGTACCTCCTTTAAATCGTAATAATTCCTATTTATTTTGCAATAAAACACGAAGGGAATCAAGTGTTAAAACTTTGACGTTTACGTTAAGGTTATAAAAGTGTATAATAAAACATGAATTGATGAGCAGGAGGCACTGGTGATGGAATGGATGAAAATTGATCAAGTGGCGAAAAGAAGCGGACTGACAAAACGGACGATTCGTTTCTATGAAGAGATTGGTTTATTATCAGCACCAAAGCGGACAGAGAGCGGAGTCAGACTTTATTCAGAGGACGACATGGAAGAGCTAGAGAAAGTGATGCAGGCAAAAGAGGTACTCGGCTTTTCTTTACAGGAGCTTCAATCGTTTATGGAAATCGGAAAGCAGCTAGAGCTGAATAAAGAAGGCTACTTGCTGTCGCTTGATCCGAAGGAACGATTAGAGAAGCTGTTAGATATTGAGGCGCAGCTGACTGTGCAGCATCAATTGATTTCAAAAAAGCTTGAAACCATTCAATCCTTTAAAAAGGATCTTGAAGCGATGAAAGAAAGAGCGGCTCATGCAATTGAGCAATTACAAAAATAAACACCTCTGCGTGTTTATTTTATTTTGTCAACATTTGAAGGAAAGGTTCTGATGGAATGAAGGAAGAAGAAGTGTTGAAACAGCGTACAAGTCTGCTTAGGCAGCCAAAAGCCGTTTGGGCTGTTGCCTTTGCGTGTGTGATTTCGTTTATGGGAATAGGACTCGTGGACCCGATTTTGCCAGCCATTGCATCGCAATTACATGCATCTCCAAGCCAGGTGTCTCTTTTATTTACAAGCTACTTACTTGTGACCGGCTTTGTGATGTTTTTCACCGGCTTTATTTCTAGCCGGATTGGTGCGAAATGGACATTATTAGTAGGACTCATTTTTATTATTGTTTTTTCTGCTTTAGGAGGTACTTCTTCAACGATTAATGAATTGATTGGCTTTAGAGGCGGATGGGGCATTGGGAATGCTTTATTTATTTCAACTGCACTCTCTGTCATTGTCGGTGTATCTGTTGGAGGAAGTGCGAAGGCTATTATTTTATACGAGGCAGCACTAGGTCTTGGGATATCGGTTGGACCGCTGCTTGGCGGTGAGCTTGGCACAATTTCTTGGCGCGGGCCTTTCTTTGGCGTTGCCGTGTTAATGCTTATTGCTCTTTTAGCGATTACCTTTATGCTTCCACCTATGCAAAAGCCGCAGAAAAAAGTGAAATTTTTCGAGGCTGTCGGGGCGTTAAAATATAAAGAACTTTTAACGATGGCATCTGCCGCTTTCTTATACAATTTCGGTTTCTTTGTGCTTTTAGCGTATTCACCATTTGTGCTCCATCTTGATGAGCATGGACTTGGTTATGTCTTTTTTGGTTGGGGGCTATTTTTGGCTGTGACCTCCGTCTTCTCAGCGCCGGTCATTCATCGCAAACTTGGGACATTGACCTCACTTGTGGTTCTGTTTGCTTCGTTTGCTGTAATCTTATTCGGCATTGGGGTATGGACGGCTCATGTTGTGGTCGTGATATGCGGAATTGTCATTGCTGGGGGAATTCTCGGTATGATCAATACAGTGCTCACAACAGCTGTGATGGGGTCAGCACCGGTTGAACGTTCAATTGCTTCATCCTCTTACAGTGCTGTACGGTTTATTGGGGGCGCGATCGCTCCTTGGATTGCCGGAGTTCTCGCTGAATCGTATACAGCAAGTACACCTTATTATGTCGGGGCTGCTGTTGTTCTTCTAGGCATGATTATTCTGCTCCTTGGACGTAAGCATTTGGTGAATATCCAAGCAGGTCATTAATTAGAAAAAAGCCTTATATCTTTTGAAGATATAAGGCTTTTTTGTCGTTATAATACTTTTGTCGTCCAAGATTCGCAATTCCAAGTTTCGGTTGCCACATCTTGATAAAATTCAGGTTCGTGAGAAATCAATAAGACGCTGCCTTTATATTCTTTTAACGCGCGTTTTAGTTCTTCTTTTGCATCGACATCTAAATGGTTTGTCGGCTCATCGAGAACAAGTAAGTTGGTTTCTTCGTTGATCAGCTTGCAAAGACGGACCTTTGCTTTTTCTCCTCCGCTTAATACAGACACACGGCTTTCAATATGTTTTGTCGTTAATCCGCATTTTGCAAGAGCGGCTCTGACTTCATATTGCGTGTAAGAAGGGAAGGTGCTCCATACTTCTTCAATACAAGTATTGCTGTTTTGCTCTTTTACTTCTTGCTCAAAGTAGCCAATATGCAAGAATTCTCCACGTTCCACCTCACCAGAAATAGGTGTGATTTCCCCAAGAAGACTTCGGAGCAGCGTCGTTTTTCCGATACCGTTAGCACCGTACAGCGCAATTTTTTGCCCGCGTTCCATTTTCAAATTCAATGGGCGAGAGAGCGGTTCATCATAACCGATGACCAAATCTTTCGTTTCAAAAATCAGTTTCCCAGACGTACGTGCCGGTTTAAAGTGGAATTCTGGTTTTGGCTTTTCTGCTGCCAGTTCAATCATATCCATCTTATCCAATTTCTTTTGACGGGACATCGCCATATTTCTTGTGCTGACACGTGCTTTGTTTCTTGCGACAAAATCCTTTAGTTCAGCCACTTCCTGCTGCTGTCTTTTATAGGCTGCTTCAAGCTGCTGCTTCTTAACTTCGTACACTTGTTTAAATTGATCATAATCGCCAACATAGCGCGTGAGCTCTTGATTTTCAACATGATAAATCAAGTTGATGACACTGTTTAAAAACGGAATATCATGTGAAATGAGGATAAACGCATTTTCATACTCCTGTAAATAACGCTTCAGCCATTCAATATGCTGCTCATCCAAATAGTTGGTCGGCTCATCGAGAAGGAGAATTTCAGGTTTCTCTAACAGCAATTTTGCTAGCAATACCTTCGTACGCTGACCGCCGCTGAGCTCCGTCACATCACGGTCTAATCCAAGATCCGTTAACCCAAGACCTCTTGCAATCTCCTCGACCTTAGAATCAATGATATAGAAATCATTGTTTGTCAGTGCGTCCTGAATGACGCCAACTTCCTCTAACAGCTTTTCCAGCTCATCAGGATCGGCTTCACCCATTTTGCCATAAATGTCATTCATCGCGGCTTCCATTGAAAATAAATAATGGAATGCATCCTGAAGGACTTCACGGATCGTTCTTCCCTTTTCTAGCACGGTATGCTGATCAAGGTAGCCGACACGGACATTTTTCGCCCATTCGACTTTTCCTGCATCTGGCTCCAGCTTGCCAGTAATAATATTCATAAACGTTGACTTTCCTTCACCGTTGGCGCCGATTAAGCCGACATGCTCGCCTTTTAATAAACGGAAGGACACTTCGTGGAAAATGGCTCTGTCGCCAAAGCCATGACTTAAATCTTTAACAGATAATATCATTTTTTACACCTCAAATAGATTCAAAACGGCTAGTGCCTCTCATGATTATATCGAACTGTCCGGCTCGATAAAAGCATCAAAAGAAAAATTGCGTTTCAAAGCTGATTTTGAGATACTAAAGGATAGATTGAATGAGGATAAAGGAGATCGACATGACGGAAAATTGGGCATTTTTGAAAGAAGCAAAGCCATTTATTCAGGAAAACTTTCAAGCGGCTGGCTTCGAAAAACCAACAGCTATACAAGAAAAAACAGCAGAGTGGATTACGGAGAAGCGTGATGTGATCGCAGAATCGCCAACTGGGACGGGGAAGACACTTGCGTATGTACTGCCGCTTTTAAATAAAATTGATGTCAATATCAAGCATCCTCAAGTCTTAATCTTGGCACCTTCAAGAGAGCTTGTGATGCAAATCTTTGATGTCGTGCAAGAGTTCAAACAAGGATCAGACATCAAAGCGGTCTCCTTGATTGGTGGAGCGAACATCAAGAAGCAGCAAGAAAAACTAAAGAAACATCCGAACATCGTTGTGGCGACACCGGGCCGAGTACAAGAATTAATCAAAATCAAGAAACTGAAAATGCATGAAGTCAAAACGATTGTATTAGACGAAGCAGATCAGCTTCTTGTGCCAGAGCATATGAAAACGATCCAAGGGATCATTAAGTCCACATTAAAAGAAAGACAAATCCTTTGTTTTTCTGCAACGTTGAAAGATGAAACCGTTCAGCTGATCAAAGAAATGACATCTGAACCAGAAGTATTGAAAATTGCTAGAAGCGAGGAAGAAGCGCAGAAAGTGGGTCACTATTATCTGTTATGTGATCAGCGTGACAAAGTGAAACTGCTGCAAAAGCTATCACGGCTTGAGGACATGCAGGCGCTCGTTTTTGTGCGTGACATTACGAACTTAAGCATTTATGCAGAGAAATTAGCGTACCATCATGTCGACCTTGGTGTCCTTCATAGTGAAGCAAAAAAAGCTGAGCGTGCTGTGATCTTAAAATCATTTGAACAGCGTGAATTCCCGCTCCTCCTTGCAACAGATATTGCAGCAAGAGGAATCGATATTGATGATCTGCCATATGTGATTCATGCAGATATGCCAAATGAAGAGGGCTACATCCACCGTTCAGGCAGAACCGGGCGCGCAGGAAAAGAAGGCGCAGTCATCAGTCTTGTCACACCTCAAGAGCAATCAATGCTGAAAAAGATGGCGAAAAAGCTGAATCTTTCGCTTGAAGAAATTGTGTATAAGCAAGGCCAGCTGCACCTTGCGCCCAAGCAGGCATAAGAAAAGGACCCTCCATTATTGGCAGGGTCCTTTTTTGTTATGAAATTTTGACAAGCTGTTTTCCGACATTTTCCCCTTTGAATAGTCCAAGGAATGCATCAGGAATGTTGTCAAAGCCTTCAATGATTGTTTCTTTATATGTGAGTTTGTCTTCTTTTACCCATTGTGCGAGATCCTTCGCTGCCTCTCCAAAACGATCTGAATAGTTGCCAACGATGAAGCCTTGCATCAATGCGCTTGTTTTGATGAGTTTTGTTTGCACACGCGGCCCGATGTCCTCGCTTGCGCTAATATTATAAGAAGAAATGGCGCCGCACACTGGAATGCGTGCAAAACGGTTTAAATGATTCATCACCGCATCTGAAATCTCGCCGCCTACATTGTCAAAGTACACATCAACGCCGTTAGGACAGGCTTTTGCAATGGCATCATCTAAATCATTTGTTGTTTTATAATTAATCGTTTCATCAAAGCCCAATTCTTTTAAATAAGCGAGTTTATCATCAGATCCGGCAATTCCAACGACGTGTGCGCCTTTGATCTTAGCGATTTGTCCTACAACAGAACCAACAGCTCCTGCGGCTCCAGAGATGACAACCGTCTCGCCTTCTTTTGGCTGGCCAATCGCAAGCAGGCCGAAGTAAGCGGTTTGCCCTGGCATGCCCAAAATGCCTAAATAATAGGACAATGGCGCAATGGACGGATCAATTTTAGTCAGAGATTCAGCTTTGGCAGTGGAATATTCTTGCCATCCAAGGAATCCAAGGACAAAATCACCCTTTTCAAATTGAGGCGATTTCGACTCAACGACTTCTCCGACGACACCGCCCTGAATCACTTCATTTAGCTTGAACGGAGGTGTATAGGATTTTGTATCCTGCATTCGTCCTCTCATATAAGGATCTACAGAAACATATTTCGTTTGAATCAAGACCTCTCCATCTTGCGGCACAGGTATATCTACTGTTTCAAAATGAAAAACATCTTTTGTAGGTAATCCTTTTGGACGTTTAGCTAATTGAATTTGCTTTTGTTGACTCATGTCAAATCCTCCCTTTCACTTACAGCCTAGATTTACATTAACATGATGCTTCTTTTCGTTCAAAACATACGGTCTTTTCAAAACACACACAAAAAAGCAGCCGCCATCTCATCGAAGGGACTACTTTTTCTGAAAAGATACAGAGAGGAGCGGCGGGAGACAGCCAAACAGCTGATACACATCCGCATCACGTTCTTTTAACAAATATTCGTTTGCATTTTGCATGGAGGCTTTCATCATATCGCGCGTCACAAAAGGAAAAAGGATATTCAAGTATGAGGACAACATGTCTTGTGGATCTTGTTCAATTGACTCGATATCTCCAATGTTAATAATGATGGAAAAGAGATAATCAATGGAGATGTGAAAGTGCTGTTCGGCAAACAATGTAAGCGGCTTTGTATTTGCTTCTTCAGGATTCCACTTTTGAAAAAGCTGTTTCACCAAATCACTGACAACCCAAGCATTAAACTGCTGCTCCGCTGAAAAGTAATACATCAGCTCTCCCTCATTTCTAGCCTCCAGTATAAGAATTGTACAACAAATCAACAGGATTGAACATAATAATTCAGAAAATTTAGTCATTTTTACAGGCTTTTTGTCAAAAATAAGTCGATAGACATGGTACTTCGATCAAGCAATTTGGATGTGCTCGTGGAAGGTTTAATGTCAAAAGTGACGGGTAAAAGATTCGTAAGACGTTAAAGGAGGAATATAAAATGAAACCTGTTGTAAGAGAGTATTCAAATGATGAAACACTTCAAAAAGATGTAGAGCAATTAAAGGCACTCGGTGTTGCAAGAGAGGACATTTATGTTCTGTCCCATGACGATGACCGAACAGAGCGTATTGCAAGTAATGCAGATGCCAATACGATTGGCTCAAGAGAAGTTGGACTCAAACATGCGGTTGGGAACATCTTTAGTAAAAAGGGCGATGAGCTCCGCAATAAAATTCATGAAATTGGTTTCTCCAAAGAAGAAGCTGAGACATTTGAAGAACATTTAGACGAAGGGAAAGTCCTTCTCTTTGTCACAGATCATGAAAAAGTGAAAAACTGGGCGTAAACGCCAACCGAAAAAGCCTCTTACTTTTGTAAGGGGCTTTTTTTCATGCTTCCATGTCTGAAAGAGAGACATATATCTTTTTTACGATATTAAGTAAATACAGAAGTATGGAATAAATAGTAAACTCTCTAATTGAAAATGCCGTTATACCAATGAAAATCAAGAAGAAGCAGAAAAAATAGTCGAAATATCACAAAAAACCATTCGGGAAATAATCATTGTATCTTTCTATTTTGATTTAAAATTAAATAAAAAACTTGTGTAATTTAGTAGATAAATTTCTTAGTTCTATTGGTTTAAGTTATATTTTTGTGTAGAAATAAGTGTTTTAAGGTCAAAAAACCACAAAAATTACCTGTATTTTCAATTAGAAAATTCATTTTAATGTTTAGGAAATAATTTGTTGACAAAATAAACTAAAAACAATATATTTGGCTTAATCCAGTCATTATGGAATTAGTTGTTAAATTTCCGGCAGGTTTATTCGAAGCATAATCTAGTGAAAGGGGGTGGCAAGAACCAAAGCGTAAGCGCCTCTTAGATACAAAAATGTCTACTAGAACTGAACAAATCGTCGTTTACTTGAAGAAAAAATGATCGCCATTCTAAACAGTAGATTGATCTTTCTACTAAAAGCACAGTGTAAGAGATTGTCCAAAAGACGTTAAGTCCTTATAAAAAAGAGAAAGCGGTTTCAATAAGAAATGTGAGTTGATCGAACGGTAAAGGAGGTGAACTCATATGAAAAAAAGAGAGAACAAGCTGAGGCGGTGCGGCCTTCGAAAGGCTGCATATGAGGATGAATGCTGAAAAAGAAGAGTGAACATGTGGGGTGCTTCTCTTCTTTTTCAGAAAAACAGATTTTCCTAAAAAATCCATCTTTCATTTTAACATAAGGTTTTTGGCTTGAAAACCACCTTTGCCCGAAAAGAAGATTGTGAATTGAAGGAGGTTTCATGATGAAAAAGGCTTTGTACCATGAAGACAGTGGATTGTATTTAGAAAAGATGCGCATGGCATTCCAAGAGCATTATGAGCAAAGAACAGATATGTGGTCTACTGATCCATCCTTAACAGACGCAGCAGTGATGTCATTAAAGGCATGGCGTTCAAGGGAAAAGAATGCACTTGCTTCTGTGCTGGATATCGGGTGCGGCAACGGCCGTGCACTAGAACATTTAAGCGGGCTTTCCGCATATGTCGGTATCGACCTGTATGAGCATGAGGAGTGGGAAGGATTACAGAAAAGAGAAACAGTTCCTGTCCATTTTGTTCATCAAGATTTTATGTCATGGTCCATGGATCAGGGACGCGGGATGCAGTTTGATTTAATTTTAGATCATGGCTGCTTTCATCATCAACATCCTGATGATCATGAACGTTATTTAAAACAGGTCTCTTCTTTACTTCATGAAGGCGGTGTCTTTTCACTTGTTGTCTGGGGAGAACAGTGGAAAACAGGATTAATCGGAGAAGATGGCCGTTTCCATTTTTCATTTTCAGATTCTCAGCTTGGCGAAAAAATTTGTACATCAGGTCTTGAGCTTGTATCCATATCACCGTTACAAGCGAAGGCTGGAATAAGCCAGCATCATGTCATTGCCGTCAAAATCTAGTACAAAGGTGAGTGATTCAAAGCTAGCAGAGGAGTTCATGGGAAGAAAGAGCGTCTGCCAATCAAGAGCGTTTGCTGCTCTGACAGAAAATAAAGCATATGAACCAAAATTTCTGCTCCTTTGTACTGGAAAAGGACAAGGTCTAAAACGATGAGAGACATCGCACATCCATTTCCTTCTGCGGGAGCACACAAGCTGAGGGGTGCGTACACATATTCATCACTCCATCACTGCGCTATGGGAGTCGATTTGGGTGCAGTGATGAATAGGGGGGAGACTAATGAACAAGTTTGTAGATGAATTACAATCAATGATTCATCATTTTACCTTTCAAGATAAACACTATTTGCTCGTGGGGCCTGTGAATCTGCCAATTTCCATTCAACATGAAGAAGTGCCATTTAAGTGGTATGCCTTCGCGCCTGTTGAACGGGATACAAAACCAACGATCGAATCGATTGTCCAAATGAGTACCGCGCAGCAAACCTTTTCCTCTTGTCTCTTATTTGGCGACTTTGAAAATGAACGGCCGCCGCTTGTGCGAATCCATAGTGTCTGCCAAACAGGAGATGTGTTTGGGTCACTGAAATGTGATTGTGGTCCACAGCTTGCATTATCGCTGAAGAAAATCACCGATTACGGAAAAGGCATGCTTGTGTATATGGCCAATCAAGAAGGTCGGTCTATTGGGCTGATGGCAAAAGCGTTGACGTATAAATTACAGGAGATGCAGCTGGATACTTTTGAAGCCAACCGCCTGATCGGCTGCGGGGATGATGATCGGCATTACGAGGAAGCAGCAGCTGTTTTGCACTATTTAAACAAAGGAAAACCATTGCATTTACTAACGAACAATCCAGATAAAGTCGATTCTATTGCAGCTTATGGTCTTCCTGTTTTGCGGTTTGATCATACGGTCGAAGCCTCTCTCTACAATGAAGCCTATTTAAAGGCAAAAGCAGCCTCAGGGCATATGGTCGATGAGAAGAAATTAATTAATCAATAGACGAGTTTATTGAAAGAAGGCGGGAGAAAAGCGTGAAACCTGATATCAATTGGATTCAAATCCCAAGCGGCTATGCAACGATTGGAAGTAATGAAGAAGATATGAAAAAGGCAGCAGAATTCTGGAAGGACAAGCTGCTCAATCCAACCTACGGCCGTGAGAAAAAATTTCAAAAGTGGCTGTACAAAGAATTTCCGTCCTATCAGCCGTATATCAACGAATTTTATATCTCAGATACGGTCGTCAGCAATGAACTGTATCAAAGCTATTGTGATGAAACAGGCCAGACATACCCGGAGAGTTTAACGAACGAAGAGCTTGGCGGGGGAAAAGATCATCCAGCTTGGGGCATGGACATTGAGGATGCCTTCTCCTTCTGTCAGTGGCTGAGCGGGAAACTTGGGATTGATGTTTCGATTCCTACTGAAGAAGAATGGGAGTATGCTGCCCGGGGAAACACGAGAAATCAATACCCGTGGGGAGATGAGTTTGATCCTTCTTACTGCAATACGCACGAATCAAATATTGAAAAAACGACGCCTGTCCGTCATTACGAAAAGGGCCGATCCTTATTTGGTCTTTATGATATGGGAGGCAACGTCGAGGAATGGGTCAACACCAAATATCACGTATATGAAGGCGGGATCGAGGTCGTCGATGATTTAACGGAAACACTCGGAAGTGATTACTATATTTTAAAAGGCGGCTCTTTCGCAAGAGGCGGAGATTTATGCAGAGTCGCAAGAAGACACGGGAAGCACCCAGATCCCGTTTTTCGATTTACTGGTTTTCGTTTAGTGACTCGTCAAAAACAACATATAAAGGTGGGAGTGTAAAACTATGCATAGAGGACCAATTACATCTGTTTTATCAACTCAGCACGACCAAATTGTTTACACTGGCGGCTATGACCGCTGTATTTATCAGTGGAACCGGGAAACAGGAGAAGGAACGTTTATTGGCAGTCACGAGCATATCATTAACTCCATATCTCTTTCTGAAAACGGAAAGTATTTAGCAAGTGCATCGTCAGACTATACGATTCAATTGTATGATACAGGCACAAATACTCGAATCCGCACGTTGTTTGGTCATGCAGATGATGTAGAAGCCGTCGCTTTTGCGAAGCAGGATACTTTACTTGTATCCGTGTCCAGAGATAGAAGATGCTTAGTCTGGGATATCGAAACGGGCGCTATTTTAAGAGAATTCCATGGCCATAGCAAAGATGTATTAGCTGTATGGATACATGGTGATAAAGCTTATACAACAGGTGATGATGGATATGTCCTTGTATGGCTGTATGAAACCGGAGAAATTGTAGGGGAAATCGGCCCGTTTGATTATGAGCTCGATACAATCAGCGGCAGCAATCAAAAAGAAGTTTTCGCACTTGGCAGAGATGATGGCACCGTTATTATTTACGATGCAGCTACTTTACAGGAGAAGAAAATCATCAAAGCCCATTTACAGGGCGTCAAGCGCGTGAATTTTTCTCCAAGCGGCAATTACTTGCTGACAGCAGGCTACGACCATTTAATTAAGCTGTGGAATTATGAAACAGGTGATTTAGTCGATACACTGCTGCCTCATAAATATCAGTGGGAGCGCTCGCTTGTCTGGACAGAGGATGAGAAGTCAATACTAGGAGCCAGCTTTGGAAAAACATATTGTGAATGGTCGATCGAAAAGGGCAAAGTCATATCAGAGGAGATCGAAATGGCGACACCATCTATCAATGATATTGCGCTGACTGATGCAGGTGATATTATTACCGCATCTGATGATGGAAAATTCAGAAAAAATGGGATTGAAATTGCCAAATCGACGGGCGTTTTAACAAATGGAGTAGCTGTTGCACGGGATGGAAGCTATTATGCGTGGGGAGACCATGCAAGTCAGGTGCATATTGTTCATGAGTCATTAAAGCAAATGGTTTCGTTTGATCTTAACACAGGTCCGGTCAACAGCGTGTATTTCCACGAGGAGGATCGTCAATTTTATATTGGAACTTATGGCGGTTATGTCCATGTCATTTCGACAGAACACTTAAAGGAAATCGGCCGTTCCAAAGCACACGATTGTGCAGTTAAAGCATTAAAGGTAGAAGGAGATCTTATCATCACAGCAGCAGTTGAAGGAACCATCTGTCTTTTAGATAAAAAGAGTTTGTCCTTAAAAGCGGAATACATTGGTGCGACAGAGCTGTTAAATGATGTCTTTATTGATAGTAAACGAGACCGTATCGCCATTGTCAGCCGCGACAAGAATGTGAGATTGTTTGATTTGCATACAGGAAGAATTTTAGACCAGCATAACGAACACCAGTATTCGATTAAATCGGTCACAGTCACAGACTCAGGCTATATTGTAAGCGGTGATTATTGGGGCTATATCGTTGTGTGGAATCCAGAGCTGGATGTCAACACCGGCCCAATTAGAATTGCCCAAAATGGGATTAGTGCCATCAGACAATTAGGCAATGATGTATACGCAAGCTCATATGACGGCGGGATTTATCACGTTCGAGAAGATGGGACGCATACCGAAGTACTACGCTTATTTGAACAATTTCCGAAAGAAGTAATCTCTCATTAAGAAAAAGAATGTAAGCGGGGGATTCTCATGATAAGTGTTTGCAAGGAACATATGAAAAAAGGTCTGTCTGTACTCAATTGTCCGCATGTGCTCCTCATTAATAAATATGAATGTCGCAAATGCTGTTTTTGTAAACAACGAGCATCTTATAAACTTTTTTATTCCTTGCCTTACTATGATCGATCTGAAAAGAAACGGATGGAAAAAATATAGCACATGAGAATAGAACTCCTTCATTCCCTGAAGGAGTTCTTTCCCTTGAAAGAGAGGAAAGGAGACTTACATGAAAGACGATGTTTTTTATATGAAGCTAGCGATTGCCAACGCAAAGGCCATGAAAGGACAAACCTCGCCAAATCCGCTTGTCGGGGCAGTGGTAGTCAAAAAAGGTGAGATCGTTGGAATTGGTGCTCACATGAAGGCGGGCGAGCCGCATGCTGAAATTCATGCGCTGCAAATGGCAGGAGAAAAGGCGAAGGGGGCTCATATGTATGTGACGCTCGAACCTTGTTCGCATCATGGAAAAACAGGCCCTTGCTCAGAAGCCATTATAAAGAGCGGGGTGAAACGTGTGGTCATTGCCACTGGGGACCCAAATCCACTTGTAGCAGGTAAAGGGGTCACGATGTTGAAACAAGCAGGGATAGAAGTAGAAGAAGGGGTATGTAAGCGGGAAGCGGACAGCTTAAATCTTCCTTTTTTTCATTCGATACAATCAGACCTTCCGTATGTCATATTAAAAACAGCCATTTCATTAGATGGGAAAATTGCAACAGCTCATCAAGAAAGCAAATGGATTACAGGGACAGAAGCGAGGAATGAAGTGCAGCAATTACGTCAAGAAGCAGATGCTGTGATAACAGGCGTTGAAACCATTATTCAAGATGATGCAGGTCTTATTGTAAAAGATTCAATCGTGACACAGCCCATTCGTGTCATTTTAGATTCCACATTAAGGATTCCGCTTCATGCGAAATGTTTAAATGATCATATGGCAGAAACCATCATTTGTACCTCAAACAAGTACGATCAAAAAAAATACCATCAACTGGTGCAAAAAGGACATCAAGTATTTGTCACAAGCGGAGAAAATCGGACAGATCTTCATGCGGTGTTACGTATGCTGAAAAGGCGCTCTGTGATGTCGGTGCTTGTAGAGGCGGGAGGCAGTGTGAGCGCATCCTTTTTAGAAGCGTCACTTGTGAACGAAGTCATTATTTATATGGCACCATTATTAATTGGAGGGAAAGATGCACCTACTTTCTTTGAAGGAGAAGGTACGAAATCATTAAAAGAAGCCATCCGTCCGGTAGATATGGATTATAGTATGGTAGGAAAAGATTTAAAAATGACGATGAGACTTTAATGAAAGAAGGACCTTGTGCATAAAGTGCAAGGTCTTTTGATTATTTTAAAAAAATAAAAGTGTACATACACCTTTCCCAGTCATGATGAATACGATGGATGGGGGTGATTCCATGAAAAGATGTAGGCAATGTGGTAAGACATATCCAACTCATTCGACAGACCACTACCAAAAAGGAAGCTGGTATGATGCGTATAAGGATGATGGCTGGGAATGTGATAGTTGTAAAAAAGGGATATCAGAAAAGCCTAGGAAACCAGTAAAAAATCCTTGCTGCGGAAAAGATCCTTGTGTTTGTGTGATTCAAGGTCCGCCAGGCGGGAGAGGAAGAAGAGGCCCAGCAGGTCCAGCGGGTGCAGTGGGTCCGGCAGGCCCAGCAGGTCCAGCAGGTCCAGCAGGTCCAATCGGTCCAACAGGCGTAGGTTTAACAGGCATCTTGGCATTTGATCCAGCAGTAGCACCAACCTACCCAGTAGGGCAAGTGGTGACATACGATGGCAGTACGTACGTCGTCAATTCAGTACCACCATTAGGTACACCGGATACGTCGGCAGATTATACATTATTAGCTGCAGCGGGGGAAACAGGTACAGGGCCAACAGGTGTCACAGGAGATCCAGGTCCAACTGGAGCCACAGGAGCCACCGGCGTGGGTTTAACTGGGGTTGTACCGTATGATGCTGCAGCAGCACCAGAATATCCATTGGGGCAAGTGGTGACATATGAAGGTGGAACGTATCTTGTGAATACAGCATCACCAACAGGTACACCAGATACATCACCAGATTATACGCTTTTAGCCGCTGTAGGCGCGACTGGCGTTACAGGCGCTACCGGTACGGGTGCAACAGGAGAAATTGGTCCAACCGGAGCCACCGGCGTCACGGGAGCAACAGGAGAAATTGGTCCAACCGGAGCCACCGGCGTCACGGGAGCAACAGGAGAAATTGGCCCAACCGGAGCCACTGGTGTTACAGGAGCGACTGGAGAAATTGGTCCAACCGGAACTACTGGCACAGGAGTCACAGGAGCAACGGGTACCACCGGTGCAACCGGAGCAACCGGTGTCACAGGTGCAACTGGTGATACGGGAGCAACCGGAGCAACCGGTGCCACAGGGATTACAGGAGCGACGGGAGTAGGTCTAGCCGGCGTCACAGCGTTTGATCCAGCGGCAGCGCCGACATATCCAGTAGGTCAAGTGGTGACATATGAAGGAGGAACTTACCTCGTCAATACGGCGCCGCCAACAGGTACACCTGATACGTCACCAGATTATACGTTATTGGCCGCTGCAGGAGCGACTGGCGTTACGGGTGCAACCGGTACAGGAGTCACGGGTTCCACCGGCGCAACAGGAGTGACAGGACCAACCGGGGAAGTTGGTCCAACCGGAGCTACCGGTGTCACTGGAGTTACGGGAGAAATTGGCCCAACCGGAGCCACTGGTGTTACGGGAGCGACGGGGGAAATTGGCCCAACCGGAGCTACTGGCACAGGAGCAACAGGAGCAACAGGGATCACAGGCGCGACAGGAGAAACTGGTGCAACCGGCGTCACAGGACCAACAGGTGCAACTGGGATAACTGGTGATACAGGGGCAACAGGAGTGACCGGAGCGACAGGTGTCGGTTTATCTGGAGTTGCAGCGTTTGATCCAGCAGTAGCGCCAACCTATCCAGTAGGTCAAGTAGTGACATATGAAGGAGGAACATATCTGGTCAATACAGCGCCGCCAACAGGCACACCGGATACTTCTCCAGACTATACGTTATTAGCAGCCGCAGGCGCGACAGGTGTCACGGGAGCGACAGGAGCAACTGGGGTAACCGGTGATACAGGAGCGACCGGAGCAACGGGCGTCACAGGAGCCACCGGGGTAACAGGAGATACGGGTGTAACCGGCGTCACAGGCCCAACTGGAGCAACTGGGATAACTGGTGATACAGGGGCAACAGGAGTAACCGGTGTAGGATTAACTGGTATTCTGACATTTGACCCAGCAACAGCGCCAACCTATCCAGTAGGTCAAGTGGTGACATATGAAGGTGGAACCTATGTTGTGAATACAGCGCCGCCAACAGGCACACCGGATACTTCTTCAGACTATACGTTATTAGCAGCCGCAGGCGCGACAGGTGTCACGGGAGCGACAGGAGAAACTGGTGCAACCGGTGATACAGGAGCGACCGGAGCAACGGGCGTCACAGGAGCCACCGGGGTAACAGGAGATACGGGTGCAACTGGAGTAACCGGAGCAACTGGGGTAACAGGTGATACAGGTGCGACAGGAGTGACAGGAGCCACGGGAGTGACCGGTGCAACTGGATTAACTGGAGTAACCGGAGCGACAGGAGTAACAGGCGCCACGGGAGCCACAGGTTTAACCGGAGCGACAGGAGTAACAGGAGCCACGGGAGCCACAGGTTTAACCGGAGCGACAGGAGTAACAGGCGCCACGGGAGCCACAGGTTTAACCGGAGCAACTGGAGTAACAGGCGCCACGGGAGCCACAGGTCTCACCGGAGCAACCGGAGCAACTGGATTAACTGGAGTCACCGGAGTTACAGGTCTAACCGGAGCCACCGGAGCAACTGGATTAACTGGAGTCACCGGAGCTACAGGTCTCACCGGCGCCACCGGAGTGACCGGTGCAACAGGCGCCACGGGAGTCACAGGTACAGGAGCAACAGGCGCCACCGGTCCAACAGGAGTGACAGGATCGAGTGCGATCATTCCGTTTGCTTCAGGTACACCTGCTGTCCTGACAACAATTGCAGGCGGTCTCGTTGGAACATCCAGCTTGATCGGATTTGGTAACTCAGCGACAGGTGTCAGTATTTTAGGCGGAGTGAT
Organism: Bacillus sp. BK450; assembly: GCF_004364885.1. Taxonomy (NCBI): domain Bacteria; kingdom Bacillati; phylum Bacillota; class Bacilli; order Caryophanales; family Bacillaceae; genus Bacillus; species Bacillus sp. BK450. Next base: position 186,426 of record NZ_SOBQ01000005.1, read on the forward strand.
TGATTTAACCGGCGCTGCAGGCACTTTACTCAACATGGCGTTCTCAGTTCCTAGAGCCGGAACAATCACATCATTTGCCGGCTATTTCAGTACGACAGCTGCTCTTTCTTTGCTTGGCACAAGTATTACGGTCACAGCTAGTTTGTTTGCTTCACCAACACCAAATAACAGTTTCACTCAAGTAGCGAGTGTCACTTTAGCACCAGCTTTAACCGGTGTTTTAACGCTGGGTGCAATTGCAAATGGTATTGCGACTGGTCTAAATGTACCAGTCACACCTGAAACACGATTGCTTGTTGTATTCTCCGCATCAGCTACAGGTCTATCCTTAGTGAATACCGTAGCAGGCTATGCGAGTGCTGGTTTATCGATCACGTAATAGGCATACAGGGACGACTCGATTTTGAGTCGTCTTTTTTCTTTGAAAGAATTTTCTCTTAACTTAGTAAGAAAAAATGATATCATTTTCTTAGAGTCTATTCGGGTGAATCTACTGAATTAGGGGTTGTAGCGGTGAGAATGGGCAAAAGGAAAGTCACTTTACAAACGAAAATTTTGGGATTAATTATCGGGCTTTTGCTTGTTGTCATTGCATTATTAACTATTTGTTTTGGTTTTTTGCAGACATCAGAAAGGCAGGCACAAGCTGAACAGCTGGCGGTGCAGACCGCTAGAACGATATCATATATGCCGCCCATTAAAGCATCGGTGGCTCTATCAGCGTCCCAAAATGAAGAACAGGCAGTGCTTGAGCAAATGAAGGAGCAAGTAAGAGCTCATGCCATCTTCATTACCAATCGAAAAGGAAAGGTCCTTGTTCATACGAATCATGAGGACGTAGGAAAAACCATCAGTGTTTCGGAAGGAAGAAGTACTCTCTTATTTGGAGGAACCTCCATATCAACTGATGATTCTAATGGTGAAACCGTTGTCAGAGGCAGTGCACCCATTATGAAAGAAACAGAGGGGCATGAAGAAATTATCGGCACAGTCACCGTCGAATTTTTAAAAAAGGAAATTGATCAAGCGACAGCTCATCAGCTATTGAAGCTTAGCTATATTGCCCTTCTCGTGCTTTTGCCTGGCATATTCGGTGCGATTTTTTTAACGAAGAGTATTCGCAAAGATACATTAGGGCTTGAGCCGCATGAAATTGCTTCGTTGTATCGAGAAAGAGAAGCGATGCTGCTCGCTATAAAAGAAGGGATCATTGCGTTTGACCAGAAAGGCGCGATTACGATGATGAATACATCAGCTGAGCACATGCTGCGCGTCTCATCAAAGCTGCCTCTTCATATTGATCAAGTCTTGCCAAATGCCAAACTTCTTCTCTATTTAAAGGCAGAGACGATTGAACCTAACATCGAAACCGTCGTCAATGATAAAACCTATGTCTTAAATGTGAAAAAAGTAATGCAGGATCATCGAGTATTCGGAGGGATTGTGAGCTTCAGAGAGAAAACAGAGCTGACGAAGCTGCTGGATACATTAACAGAGGTCAGCCAATATTCAGAAGACCTAAGAGCCCAAACGCACGAATTCTCAAATAAGCTGTACGCCATTTTAGGCCTGCTTGAGCTGAAGCAAGTCGATGAAGCCATCGACTTAATTAAAGAAGAATATCATCTGCAAAACCGTCAGCACGATTTACTCATGAAGCAGATTCGGTCTCCTAAAATACAAGCCATCTTACTTGGCAAGTTAGGGAAAGCATCTGAGAAGAAAGTCCATTTCCACATTGATGAAAATAGCTCACTTGAGCCGCTCCCAGCTCATTTAAGTTTATCTCACTTTATCACCATCATTGGCAATCTCGTAGACAATGCTTTTGAAGCTGTATTAAATAAGGAGAAGCGCGAGGTAGACCTGTTCATCACAGATATTGGGTTTGATATTATCATAGAAGTGTCAGATTCAGGTGATGGGGTGAATGAAGAAGAACTGTCACAGATTTTCACAAGAGGCCATTCGTCAAAGGGAGAAGGACGAGGCTATGGGCTTGCGAATGTGAAAGAAGTATTGGACGAGCTTGGGGGCTGGATTGAAGTTGCGAACCAAAAAGAAGGCGGTGCCATCTTCACTGTATACATACCGAAAGGCACAAAGGGGGAATAGATGGTGATTAAGGTACTCATTGCGGAGGATGATTTTCGAATCGCTGCCATTCATGAATCTTATATACAAAAGATAGAAGGATTTAAGGTCGCTGGAAAGGCAAAGAGTGCAAAAGATATGTGGGAGGCGCTCCAAAGGGAACAAGTGGATCTCATCTTGCTTGATGTGTATATGCCTGATGAGCTCGGCACAAACCTGCTGCCGCTTTTAAGAGAACGCTGTCCTGAAGTAGATGTGATCATTATCACGGCTGCAACGGAAACGACGCTTTTAAGAGATGCGCTTCATTACGGAGTGGTTCATTATTTAATCAAACCGGTGACCGCACAAAAGTTTGCACAAGTTTTAACCGAATATAAAGAGAAGAAAGACATCATCAATTCAAAGGATGAAGTCAATCAAACGATGATCGATCTGTTTTTTGGACAGATGCAGGAAGAGCCAAAACAAAGGGATGACAGAGATCTCCCCACAGGCATCAATTCACTGACCTTGGATAAAGTGAAAACATTGATGGCCTCAGAGAATAGCGGTATTACAGCAGAAGAACTCGGGGAAAAGATGGGCGCATCACGTACAACTGCGAGACGGTACGTAGAGTATCTCGTGACAACCGGGGAATGCCGGGCAGAGCTTGCATACGGAATTATTGGCAGACCTGAACGTAAATATTACCCTGCCAAACAAGCGGAGTCTTAAAAGATGAAAAAAGGAATACTTTTTGTGATCGTGCTCTGCCTTTGTATAACACTCACCTTTAATGAAAAAAAAGCCGGAGACTCTTTCCTGCAGCAAAGCTCCTTATATATTGTGGTGTCGGGTGTACCAGAGGGGGGATTTGACCAAACGGCTCAGGTGATGAAATCAGTGCTTGAACAAGAGAAGCTGGTGAACCGGCCTGTGAACATTCTTTATCAAAGAGGCGGAACGGTGGATAAAGGATGGACATACATGATGGAGCGGGAAGCCAACTATATCAGTTTAAATTCAAGTTTATTGTTAAGCCGTAATTTACTTGGCAGCAGTAACGTGACGATGAATGATGTGACACCGCTGGCAATCCTTGCAGAAGAGTGGCAGGTCGTCGCAGTCCCGATGGATTCTCCTTTTGCAAATGGGAAGGAGCTGTTACACGCCCTCAAGAAAAAACCAGATTCCTTAAAAATTGGGTTTGCGCCTGACTTTGGAAATGATGATCAAATCTCATTCGCCCGGGCAGCAGAAATGGCAGGGATTGATCCCTATCGCATTCAATTTTTGAAATTTGACAGTGCAGATGATTTATTTCAGGCGCTCATCAACCATGAAGTGGATGCAGCAACGACTACCATTACAGAGGTTCGTCATGATTATGAAAAAAAGAGGCTGAAGCTCGTAGCGACGACAACCAGCCAGCGCTTAGATGGATTTGAAGATGTGCCGACATGGAAAGAGCAGGGCATTCCGCTCATCTTTTCCCATTGGCGCGGTGTGATGGGCCCTAAACAAATGAGTCAGCATGACATTCGTGAATGGGATCAGCTTCTTCAAAAAATGACGAAAACGAAGTCCTGGAAAAAGCGATTAAAGCAAAAGGGCTGGACAAGTCGTTATATGAACAGCAAAGAGGCAAAGATCTTTATGGAAAATCAATTAAGGCAATATGAGCAATTGATACAAGGAGAACAAGCGGTCGAGTGAGACCGCTTCCAGCGTGTAGACAAACCCTTGCATTCGCCCGCATTCCTGCGTGCCGGTGCTCACCAATCTCATATCGCTCCAGTACTCGTCTTTCCTAGACTTCAAAGGTTTTCTATCACGCTGAAAAGAAAACAAAGGGCTAAAATAAACCCTTTGTTTTTTTCATGGAATTAAAAAGCTCAATGTTTGAACAAAATGAACAAAAAGCATTTATCGACCGAAAAAGAATTAAAATTCATAATATTTACTTCAATTCTCACCTCAGATATGATGACAAAAAGGGTTGGAAATGGGATACCAACACATTAATGAAAGCGTATACAACACAAGGGGTGAACAATATGTTAGCAATCTTAGGATTTCTTATGATGATTGTATTTATGGTTTTGATTATGACGAAACGTATGTCTGTTTTAACGGCATTGGTGTTAACACCGATTGCATTTGCTCTTATTGCAGGTTTTCATTTTACTGAAATTTCAGACATGATTGTCAAAGGCGTGCAGCAAGTCGCACCAACAGCGGTCATGATCATGTTTGCGATTTTGTACTTTGGCATTATGATTGATGCGGGTTTATTTGATCCAATGGTGGCGAAAATTTTAAAAATCGTTAAAGGCGATCCATTAAAAATCGTGGTCGGAACAGCTGTCCTGACGATGCTTGTTGCACTTGATGGTGATGGAACAACAACGTATATGATTACAACAACAGCGATGCTTCCACTATTTACGCTGCTTGGCATCCGTCCAATTATTTTAGCGGGTATTGCCGGGGTTGGCATGGGAATTATGAATACAATTCCATGGGGAGGAGCTACACCTAGAGCGGCGAGTGCACTTGGCGTTGATCCTTCACTTTTATTTGGACCGATGATTCCAGTCATTGGTGCAGGGGTTCTCAGTATGATTATTGTTGCTTATTTTCTTGGAAAAGCCGAAAGAAAACGCCTTGGTGTGATTGAACTTGACCAGCCGATTCATGCAAATGAAATGGCAGCGGCACTGCAAGATGACATCAAACGGCCGAAGCTTTGGTGGTTTAACCTGGCGCTGACTTTGTTATTGGTGCTGCTGCTTGTATCAGGTAAAGTCAGCTTAACTGTTCTATTTGTTCTTGCTTTCTGTGTGGCGATTATCGTGAACTATCCGAACTTAGATCAGCAGCGTGAGCGAATTGCCGCTCACTCAACAAACGTTTTAGCCATTGCTTCGATGATTTTTGCGGCAGGTGTTTTTACAGGTATTCTAACTGGAACGAAAATGGTCGATGAAATGGCGATTTCGATTGTATCTGCAATTCCAGAGCAGCTTGGCGGCTTTATTCCAGTCATTGTCGCATTAACAAGCGGGATCTTTACTTTCTTTATGCCGAATGATGCATACTTTTATGGCGTACTGCCGATCCTATCAGAAACAGCGGCAGCATACGGTGTCGATAAAATTGAGATTGCCAGAGCCTCTATTATTGGTCAGCCGATTCATATGTTAAGTCCACTTGTTCCATCGACTCATTTACTTGTTGGACTTGTTGGCGTATCACTGGATCAGCATCAGAAATTTGGGATGAAATGGGCTGTGCTGGCAGTCGTCGCTATGACTGTCGTGGCGGTTCTCATTGGGGCCATTTCCATCTGGTAAATAAAAAAGTGTCTGCTGCGGGCAGGCACTTTTTTTAGGTCATATTGCCGTGCAGTCTCCATTCATTTGCCCTAGACAAAGATCTGCCTGTTCCTCCAAAAGATTTATTTTTGAAAAATACTGACACTTTTTCTGTTTTTTTCTTTATAATGCAAATCAACGAAGGGAGAGGATAGCATGTCCAAACGAAAAGGCACGATTCTTTTTGCTGCTGCATGCCTCTTGGCAGGCAGTTTGTCGATGGTGAGCCCAGCTTCAGCTCATGCAGAAACCCCTTATTATGGAAAGAGTTATGAACAGCCGGCTTCAGTGAAAAAGCTATACCCTAAGCCTGGCGAGACGTTTGAAACCCCTGCCTTTCAGAAAAAAGGAGAAGCATTTACGACACAAGAAGAGCTTCAAGCTTTCTTAAAAGACATTGTCCGCAAAAGCCCATATGCCACTCAGAAACAGATTGGAACATCCATTGAAGGCAGGTCCATTCCGGCCCTGTACTTTACAAAGGATCGCTCCATTACTCCACTTTCAAAAAAGCCAACCATCTGGCTCCAAGCACAAATACACGGAAATGAACCAGCCTCCGGTGAATCTGCTCTCGTCATTGCAAAACGATTAGCAGGTGAAGAAGGAGAGCGTATACTCAATCATGTCAATATCATCATTGTTCCAAGAATCAATCCTGATGGTTCTTATGCGTTTGACCGCAGACTGGCAAACGGATTAGACGGAAACCGTGATCATATGACATTAGAATCTCCAGAACTGGCAGCCCTGCATCAAGAATTTAATCGGTATGCGCCAGAGGTAGTTATTGATGCCCATGAATACGATGTGGGTCAAAAGCAGTTTGAAAATATCGGTTCATCAGGCGCTCTCAAATATCATGATTTGCTTATTCTTTCAGGGAAGAATTTAAACATTCCTGAAAGCATCCGGCTGACTTCAAATGAGTTATACGTTAACGGAGTTCGTGAAACGCTGACGAATAAAGGATTTTCTAACGATTTGTATTATACAAACACAAGAGGAAAGGATGGAAAGATCGACATCTATGAAGGTGGTACGGATGCGCGAATTGGCCGTAATGCCTTTGCACTTTCGCCAGCCCTGTCATTTCTTGTAGAAAGCAGAGGGATTGGGATTGGAAGAGAGGATTTTGCCCGCCGCGTTGCTGCGCAAGTAGCCACCCATGAAAAAATCATTGAGACCACGGTGAAACATGCCAAGCAGGTGAAGCAGCAAATGGTGACGGAGCGGCTGAAGCTGGTCAAAAAAGGACTGCAGCCAAATGATGATGATCAAGTGGTCATTCAAGATGATTTCCAAGCACCTGTCAATGACTCGCTGGAAATGGTTGATATTGAGAAGGGACAAACGACTCAAGTTCCTGTGCGCTTTCATAGTGCGAGCGATGCAGTTCCTGTCTTAACAAGAGAACGGCCGACAGCTTATCTCATTCTTCCGGGGCATGAAGGAGTAGAAAAGAAACTTAGAACATTAGGATTAAAAAGTGTCACATTGCCGGCTGGCATGAAAGTGCCGGTACAAGCCTATCAGGTGACAAAGCGAGAGGAAAAGAGCAAAACAGATATTCAGCTTGAAACAAAACTCGTTGACAAGAAACGTCAGCTGCCAAAAGGAACAAAGGTATATGTCACGGCACAGCCGCAAACCAATTTGCTCTCACTTGCCCTTGAACCAGAATCAAAGGACAGCTATATGTCATCAGGGTTTATTGCTTCAAAAACAGGTGATGAACTGCCAGTCTATCGTTTCGTGCTTCCTCAAAAGACGTTAGGCATTCAATAAAAAAAGGCTAAAATAAAGATCATTTTAGCCCTTTTTCACCAATCTAAAGCGGCACTTGGCGTGCCGCTTTTTTATTTTCGTCCAGCTCTTATTTCATCTGTCATGCCTTCATATGGTGCTTCTGCGATAATGGTTTCGTCATTCACACCTGCATGATGGATATACGTAATGTCCGCAAATTCTGGGACAACATATTTCGGATAGGTTTCGTATTTTTCACGAGATTCTTTCATGAGATCGATGTAGTCATTTTGATAGCAGACGGTGATGTCTGGACGTTCATGCACCCATTTCGGGAAGAAGATGACGCCATGCATGCGTTTTTCTTCAGGCATAAAGTTCAGAGAGACGTCTGTCCCAGTTGGTTCTGTCCAAGAGACTTTGTATACGCCTTTTGTCAGCTTCACAATATTTACTTCTTGATCACGGACCCAGCGTCCTCCAACCATTCCGCTATGAATGCGGTAATCAATGGTGTGATCGTTTTTAATGTAAATCTCATATTCCCAGCCATTTTCATACGTATAAATCATATGAAGTCCAACGAATTGATCCATGTTTATTCCTTCTTTCATTAGAATAATGTTTTTTCAAACATGTTGTGATTTACATGTTTATTTTAAAGTCTATGATATACTATTGTCAAAGAATAAGCGTTGGAGGCCCATCATGAGAGTACTAAAATATGCCATTCTTGGCTTGCTGGATCAGCATGAGCTGACGGGATATGATATCACGAAACATTTTAAAGATTCCCTTGGACAGTTTTGGAGTGCGAAGCACAGTCAGATTTACCCTGAGCTGAAGCGTCTCACAGAGGAAGGGTTTATTGAATTTGATATTCACATACAAGGAAAAAAGCTGGAGAAGAAGGTCTATCAAATCACAGCGGCAGGAAAAGAAGAATTGCGTCAGTGGTTAAGAACAAAAGATCCGATTCCGGAAACAACAAAGGATGAATTCATGCTCAAAACATTTTTCATCTCCTCCATGGACAAAAAAGAAGCGGCTGACCTGTTTGCCTATCAACTTTTAGAGCGCACCAAGAAAGTAGATGTGCTGGAACAAAAGCTGCACGCTTTGACAGAGGAAGACCCTTCTGCTGAATCACTGCATTCAGCGCAATTTGGGCATTACTTAGTGCTGACAAGGGCAATCGAAAGGGAAAAAGGCTATGTACGCTGGCTCCAAAAGACCCTTAAACGAATTGATTCATCTATGATCTAAGGACAATGGTCGGATGATTTGATAAAAAATGGTTTGAAACGAGTGAATTTATCAATAGAAACCGCTACAATGGATATATTCGTATTAAAGTGAGGCGAGTATGTTTGAGTAATCAAGAAGCGTTGTGGAATGAAGCAGAAGCTTTTATTTCTGTATGCTATGAAGAATTAAACAAGTCAAATGAAGAGAAAGCAGCACGTCTGCATGAAATAAAAAAAGAAATTGAGTCTGAAGGAATTTATACGCATACACTAGAGGAATTAGCTCACGGGGCGAAAATGGCATGGCGCAACAGTAACCGCTGCATTGGCCGTTTGTTTTGGTCGACCCTGCAAGTGCATGACTGCCGGCATGTAAAGACAGAGGATGAGGTGAAGGAGGCGCTCTTTCATCATATTGAGTATGCGACAAATGGCGGGAAAATCAAACCGTCCATTACGATCTTTCCCCCAGAGAAAAACAGACAGAAGGAAGTCGTCATTTATAATCATCAGCTCGTTCGTTATGCAGGCTATGAAACGGAATACGGCATCATCGGCGACGAGGCATCTCTTGAATTAACAAAATTATGTGAAGCACATGGCTGGAAAGGGGAGGGCACACATTTTGATATTCTGCCTCTCATGTTTCAGCTTAAAGGTCAGCCGCCTGTTCTGTATGAGCTTCCGAAAGAAATCGTCCAAGAGGTAGAGATCACCCATCCTGAATATGATGGATTCCGTGATTTGGGACTAAAATGGTATGCGGTCCCGATTATTGCTGATATGAAATTAGAGATTGGCGGTATTCATTACAATGCTGCACCGTTTAATGGCTGGTATATGGGCACAGAAATTGGCGCACGCAACCTAGCGGATGAAAACCGCTACAATATGCTGAAAAAAGTCGCTTCTCTTTTAGGACTGGACACAACCAAGAATTCGTCCCTTTGGAAGGATAAAGCCATTGTCGAATTGAACGTGGCGGTTCTCCATTCTTATCGCGAAGCAGGGGTAACCATTGTCGATCACCATACAGCAGCACATCAATTCAAGCAGTTTGAAAAACAGGAAGAAAAGGCTGAACGCAAGCTGACCGGGGACTGGACATGGCTGATTCCGCCAGTATCACCAGCTGCTACCCACATCTTCCACAAGCATTACGACAATACCATTGTGAAACCAAACTATTTTTATCAGGACAAGCCCTATCACAGGACAGAAAAAGCTTAGCGAGAGTTATATGTAATTCCATAAAAAGATGGCTTTTATCATAATACACGTGTCCTCTCATATGATGTTGAACATTTAAATTGATTAAAACAAAAGGGATAGATATCTATCCCTTTTTATTTATTTATGATGACCACAAAAGATCTCTTCCTTACTACAACAATGGGCGAAAGTTTGCGCTCTCGCATTCCACTTCTGGATGACTTTCTCACCCTGAGGCTGTTTATCCTTTTGCATTCCCTGCCAAGTTTGATCCCATGAGGACCATTCCTTGATATTAACAGTTGTTATAACATTCAACTCCAATTTTTATTTTTTGTTTGAATTGCTTGTACTCGGTTCATCCAATTGCTCAGAATATCTGAGCCGCAGACTTATAAATACTAAGACCAATGCAATGACCGTTAGGAAAACCCCAAGCAATCGGAATCCTGTAAAGGTGAACGCACCTCCCATAATGATACCTGTCAACAGTGAAGATAAAATTGTTCCCAAGTATCTCGATGTATTAAATAGTCCAGATGATACACCAGCAATTTCTTTTGGAGAGCTTTTAAACAAAGCTGCCTGCATACCAACAGCGTTTAGCCCGTTGCTAAAACCGAATGCGGCTAACGCCAGGCACACACTGATGACTGGTGAACTTTGCGTCCATGTCACGATCCACACTGCCCCTACTACCATCAGTAATGAGGATACAATCAATGCAGGTCTGGGTCCTGATTTACCGACCCATTTCCCTGCTATTGGCGAAGCTATAATCGAGCTCAAGCCCAAGGTTAACATAAGAATCCCTGTCTGGAATTCACTGACATGACGTACCATTTGCAGGTATGACGGAATCCCAAAAAAGAGTGAATAATAAAGGAAGTTAACTAGCAAGTATTGTATATTGACCCAAGTCATCCCTGGATATTTGGCGAAGGTGCGTAAAGGAATAAATGGCGACACTGTTTTTAGCTCATGTCGTACGAATATTCCCACCGCAACGAGCCCGATTAGCACAACAACGATATTCCACATAGAGAAATGCCCAGATGATTTCGCTGTCAGCAAGCCAACTAGAAGGGCAATCAGAGCCACCACAAAGAGCAGAATTCCTGGCACATCAATCACACCCAGTAATTTTCGAAACGACATGTCACGTGAAACCGTTGCTGCTGGTCCATCATTAGGAATCATTTTCCAAGCTAATATAAAGCTCGCTACTACAAACGGGGTATTGACAATGAAGATCGCTGGCCAGTCCCACCATTGAATAAGTACTCCTCCGGCAAAAGGTCCTATAGCTGCCGCACCGGATAGGAAAATTGATAAACCTGCTAAAGCATCTGATTGCTTTTCTGTAATATGAATGCGTACTATAGCTGTTCCAACTGCAATCAGCATACTAGTTCCGATGGATTGTACGATTCTGAACACAATAAGCCATCCGAAATTTGGAGAAAATGGAGCCAGAATAGAAGAAACTAAGGATACAACAAGACCAGCCAGAAATATCTTCCTCCGGCCGAATAAATCACTAGTCTTCCCCATGACAGGTTGGGCGATAGCACTAGCGATATAAAATGAAAACACAATCCAGGAAACAGCAGTAAAATCAATGCTATACACATGTTGCAACCTAGCAATAGCAACAGAAATCATTGATGAATTTAAAGGGTTTAATAATATTCCTAGTCCAACGGATATCATTAACCATCTGCTACGAGAATTCATTTTTTCTCCCCCTTTAAATTTGTTATATTGATATCTTACTTGGAATTTTACATTCATTCCAACGCATTTAAAGTTATGATATCATTGACCAAAAGGAATGATTGGAGAGAAAATGAAATGGAACTCCTTCAACTACAATATTTTCTAGAGGTAGCTCGATTAGAGCATGTAACTGAAGCTGCACGAAGCCTCCACGTTACGCAATCGTCGCTAAGCAAAACGATTCAGCGTCTGGAAGAAGATTTAGGGGTGCCTTTATTTGATCGCACAGGCAGGAAACTGCGTTTAAATGAATTTGGCAACAAATTCATTCGTCGCGCGGAAAGGGCTTTGTTTGAGTTGGAACAGGGAAAACAGGAGATTAGCGATTTGTCTAGAGGAGAATCTGGCACACTAAAGCTTGCGGTAACCACAGCAAGCACTTTGCCTCAGATTATGCGAGAGTTTCGTAAAAAACGTCCTAATATCCAATTTCATGTGCAAATGCTGACCACACTGGAAATGGTCACGCTTTTACATCGAGGCGAAGTCGATTTTTGCTTGTCGTCCTCTCCTTTTCAAGGGGAAGACATCGAATGTCAAGTTGTCTTTGTTGATCCCATTCTTGTAGCAGTTCCTAATGGGCATCGACTGGCAGACCGAACTAGCGTATGTTTAACAGAACTTAAGGATGAATGCTTTGTCGGTATGAAAAGAGGATACGGCACTCGTGATTTAGTAGACTCTGTATGCAAATCGGCTGGAATTGACCTTAAATATGTGTATGAGGGCGATGAACCTACACGTTTGATCAGTCTTGTAGAAGCTGAAATTGGACTTGCCTTCATACCAAGCACAGCAAAAATATCATGGGGAAAGATTAAATATTTGCAAGTTGAGAATCATGAACTTGTACGTGATATCGCTTTATTATGGCATACAAGTCGATACATGACGCAAGCTTCATTGGAATTCCGCAAAGTAGTTCTAGACTATTTTGAGGCAATATCGAACCAGTCCAATTAATCTTATGCATGACTCGTACCGATTCGATGTTATAGAAGATCTAAGTCCCAACCAGCCTCAAACATATTTCTACAAGTAGGTGGTGAACAGTTTACTTGACGGAATCAATGTCCCACTCCTCCGTACGTTCTACCCTGGCTACTGATAGATTAAATCTAAATAAAAAAAGTTCAACCAGAAAATTCTGGCTGAACTATATAATACGAAAGCTCCGTCTAACTATCATGAATAGGAATAATGTTTACATATAGCTAGGTTTTTTATGACCGTATTCGAAAATCCTGATAATGAGCAAGCTCGGTGAGCGGCTCCATTTGCATGTCGGTGACTTTTGAAAAAGGACTTCCTTTTTGGACAGTCTCTAAGAAATCAATCACTTTCTGCTGCTCACCCTCTACCTTTAACTCGACATGACCTTCATCTGTGTTGCGTACCCAGCCTTTCATTCCACGATTGACGGCTTCTCCCTGAACAAAATAACGGAAGCCGACTCCTTGCACACGTCCTTTTACAATGGCGTGATAATGAATCATGGTCATCTCTCCTTTTTTCACATCGTACCATAGCCTGCATCTGATCTTCACACATCGACTATGATTTGATTGTCAAACGATGTAAAATAAAGGCCAGTAGACAACCAAAGGAGATGGCCATCGTGGGACAAAAGAGATACGACATAGAAGGAATCCAAGTGGGACAACCTATCATTACATATGCGAATGGAAAAGAAATCAAAACAGCCATCAACAAAAGGCGCATTCATGAGCCTGTGTATTTAAGTCAGGTCAATTTTGAAGGAGATGGTCAGGGGGATTTGGTTCATCATGGGGGTTATGATAAAGCCGTCTGTGTCTTTCCGTATGATCATTATGCTCACTTTGAACAATTTTTAAGGGTACCATTACAGGAAGCTGCCTTTGGCGAGAATGTAACAGTGCGCCAGCTAGTCGAAACGAATGTGCATATTGGCGATGTGTTTCAGCTTGGAGATGCATTTGTTGAGGTGAGCCAGCCAAGACAGCCTTGTGTGAAATTGTCTCTTAAGCATGGCAACATGAAGCTTGTAAAGGAAGTGCAAAAAACAGGGTATACAGGCTTTTATTTACGTGTATTGAAAGAAGGCATGGTGCCGCCTGATGCATCGCTTGTACTAGTAGAAAAAGCGTCCCATCACATTACGGTCCATGAGGTCAACGAAGTCAAATATCGTCAAACAAGTCCAGAGAGACTGAAAGCTGTTCTTGAAGTAGATGCTTTAGCAGATGTGGTGAGGAAGTCTTTAGAAAAACGCATTCAGCACATTTAAAAAAAGCCGTACATTATCTTAAGATGTACGGCTTTTCAGCGTTTATGAGCTGCGTTTCTTTTGCTCAAGAAGATTTGCAAGGAAATATGTTTTTAAGCTTTGAAGCTTTCTTCCTTCATGCTTAGTCACACCAAGCTTCTTTAATTCTTCGACATACCAGCCTTTGCTACCATAATGCATGATAGAAAACTCCTTTCAATTGAAACTGCCTGCATTGTAACATCTCAAAAAAGGACGTGAAAAGCGTGCAGGTGTCAAGAAATGAAAACTGATTCTATCTGCCTATGATCCATGTATATGCTGGAAATATTGATTTATGAATTTGGCGGGTTGAGGGTAACGAGGATCATGCCGACCGTCATAATCATGATGACAACACCAAGATAGGTCATCATGGATTGTTTTTTCTTAATCCCTACAACCGTTAAGATAATACTTTCGATGAAAAAGATAACACCTATGATGATGAACCACATATCAAATAAGACCCCTTTCACATATCTTTGCCTATTTTACCACAGGCTTTTTTGTTTAGTCGTGACAGATTCGTGAAACGGGCATGAAAAAATCCCCTCTCAGTGAAGGAGGGGATACAGCGTGTAGACAAACCCTCGCATTCGTTGTCAGGTCTGCGCTCCGGTGCTCACGAATGTCAAATTCGCTCTGCTCCGCTGCTCGTCCTTCCTAGACTGCAAAGGTTTTCTATCACGCTGAAAAGAAGACAAAGGGCTAAAATCAACATCATTTTAGCCCTTTGTCAACAATCTGATTCCCCACCTGTGAAGGAGGGGATAGCTGGCTTACAGCTTTGTTAAAATAATCGGTTCGTCTTTAGTGATCACAATCGTATGTTCAATCTGTGCGACTAGACTTTTATCTGGTGTTTTAAATGTCCAGCCATCATCAGCCTGATAAATCGATTCAGCATTTGTTGAAATGAAAGGTTCAAAGGCAATGACTGTGCCATTTTTAAACAAAGCATTATCGAATGGATCATAGTAGTTCAAGATATGGTTAGGTGCTTCATGCAGATTCTTCCCAATGCCGTGTCCTGTCAGGTTTTTAATGACGGTAAATCCTTGTTCTTTCGCTGTATTGTAGACCGCACGGCCAATTTGGTTTTGTCTTTTACCGGCTTTTGCATGTTTTAATCCTTCAAGGAACGCATCTTCCGCACACTTACATAATGCTTCAAGACGAGCATCACCTGTACCTAAAACGAATGAAATGCCCGTATCGGAATAATAGCCGTCCAGTTCTGCTGAGATATCAATGTTCACGAGGTCGCCCTCTTGTAAAATGGTTTTTTCACTTGGGATACCGTGTGCAACTTCATCGTTCACGCTGATACAAGTGGTACCAGGGAAGTCATATTCCTTTTCAGGTGCTGAATTGGCACCGTGCTCTTCTAATATTTTTTTCCCAATCAAATCTAATTCTTTTGTAGACATGCCTGGTTTCGCTTGGCTTTTCATTTCTTCTCTTGCCAAAGCGACAATTCGGCCGACTTTTTTTAAGGCTTCTAACTCATGATCATGTTTGACAATCACTGTTCATTCCCGCTTTCTATATCTTCATTCTATTCAATAGCTTACCACATTTTACGCAAAAAGAGTAAAGAGCGGAATTCAAATGGATGTGGACAAATTGGTATAGATAACTAGACGTGCATATGATATATTTTTTATGAACATCATGAATGCTTTGGTCATGATGATGACAAAGGGGGGAAATCAGATGGTGTTTCAGTTTTTTCAAAAGCTAGGAAAATCATTTATGCTTCCAATCGCTGTACTTCCAGCAGCAGGGATTATTTTGGCCATTGGGCGGGAGGATGTATTCAA
Organism: Bacillus sp. BK450; assembly: GCF_004364885.1. NCBI lineage: Bacteria > Bacillati > Bacillota > Bacilli > Caryophanales > Bacillaceae > Bacillus > Bacillus sp. BK450. The sequence goes on from NZ_SOBQ01000005.1 coordinate 201,982, forward strand.
TATCCCGTTTATTCATGCGGCAGGGAATGCAATTTTTGCGAACTTGGCTTTAATTTTTGCAATGGGTGTAGCGATTGGTATTTCAAAGGATGGGAACGGGGCAGCGGCATTATCAGGAGCGATCTCTTATTTTATTTTGTCAGCCGGTACAACGTCGATTAACTCAACCAACAATATGGGTGTATTGGGCGGTATTTTATGCGGGCTTTTGGCAGGTTATGTTTACAATAAATTTAAGGATACGAAACTGCCGGAATACTTAGGTTTCTTTAGCGGAAGGCGGCTTGTGCCTATAATGACCGCACTTTTCACCATTCTATTAGCAGCCGTTTTCGGATATGTATGGCCGCCGATTCAAAGTGTAATCAATGATTTAGGAGAATGGATTTTAAGCCTTGGTGCAACAGGTGCAGGGCTGTTTGGTTTCTTTAACCGATTGCTCATTCCATTAGGACTTCACCATGTCTTGAATAACTTATTTTGGTTTCAATTCGGTGAATTCAGCGGGGCAACAGGGGATTTAGCGCGATTCTTTAAAGGAGATCCAAGTGCAGGTGTCTTTATGACTGGATTCTTCCCAGTGATGATGTTTGGTCTGCCAGCGGCATGTCTAGCCATGGTTGTAACTGCAAAACCTGAGAAACGAAAAGCAACAGCTGGTCTGATGATTGGGATGGCACTTACATCATTTATAACAGGGATCACTGAACCAATTGAATTTTCTTTTATGTTTTTATCACCACTTTTATATGGTGTCCATGCTATTTTGACGGGGCTTTCGCTTTTTATTGTGAACACTCTTGGGATTCATAGCGGCTTTGCCTTTTCAGCAGGTGCGATTGATTACGTCTTAAGCTTCGGTATTGCGCAAAAACCGATCTTGCTTCTTGTAGTAGGAATCATTTATGGCGTCGTGTACTTTGTCGTTTTCTATTTCCTCATTAAACTATTAAAGCTGAAAACACCAGGCAGGGAAGATGATGACATGGAAGATATCGCAACGGATGATGCGGTGACGGCAGGTGGGGCGAGTATGCTCGTAGAGGGGCTTGGCGGCAAAGACAATATCACCAACATTGATCATTGTGCCACACGTCTTCGCTTAACAGTAGAGGATACTAATTTATTAAATGAAGGTACATTAAAAAAAGCAGGTGCCAAAGGGGTGCTGACTTCTGGAAAAACATCCGTACAAATTATTATTGGAACGAATGTAGAATTTGTCGCAGATGATCTCCGTAAGGAAGTCGATCGAGATTAAAAAAAACGTTCAGCCAGGTCAAATGGGCTGAACGTTTTTTTGTTTACGCTGTTCGATCACTAACACAATACTGATCACAACGAGTAAGAACCATGAGCTAATTTTCCCTAGATGAACAATGGACCAAGCATGCTGCTGATTTGGATATTGCCATGCGCCTAAAAAGGTGGTGACATTTTCGGCAATCCAAATAAAAAAGCCAATCAGGAGAAATGAAACAATAAGCGGCATTCGAAAGGAAGATGGACCAACCTGAAACGAAACCGATGTTTTCCGAAACACAACAACAAGCAGACATGTCAGCCACCATCTGACATCATAAAGCCAGTGATGCGTAAAGAAATTGAGATAAATGCACAAACTGATGCCAATTGAAAGAAATGGATGAGGCCAGTCGGCCACTTTTACATGAAGTCGTGAAAATGCCTGATAAATATAACTAGCCACACTCGCATACATAAAGCCGCTATAAAGTGGAACCCCAAATATTTTTGTATAAGCTTCTTCTGGGTAGGACCAAGAGCCCATATGTACTTTATACACTTCTAAACAGATTCCTATGAGATGAAATAGACAAATGACCTTTAGCTCCGCCCAAGTCTCCAGCCGCAGCGTCAGCATCAGGATCTGAGCCGTGAGGCAAAGTAGCAGAATGAAATCATACCGGTGAAGAAAAGTAATAGACACCGTCTTTGATAGGGCAAGCGCCGCAAAGATCATGACGGGGAATAGACATGAGATGGCCTGTAAATAAGCAAAATGAAATAGTGTTTTCATACAATATTAAACCCCTTTTTACGGTCTGAAATGACTTAGACGGTTTCAGCAAGGGAAAAGTTTACCTCAATTAGATATTCATGAACAATTTGTGAATATATATGTGAAAAAGATCACAAATTAGATATAGCATAGTATAATAAGATCATAAAGAAAATGTGAAATATTTCACATAATTTAAAAGGAGGCATCATCATGTTTACAAAATTCTTACAAACGAATGTATGGGCAGCCGTTATCCTTTTGGCAGCAAGACTTTATATCGGATGGACTTGGCTGACATCTGGTATTGGAAAACTAACAGGTGGATTTGATGCATCAGGCTATTTGCAATTTGCGATATCTGAACCTGTCGTCAAAGATGGTCATCTTGTGTATCCGTTCTATGTATGGTTTTTAGAAAATGTCGCTTTGCCAAATGCCGGACTATTCAGTGCCATGGTCATGTGGGGAGAAATCTTAGTAGGCCTAGGATTAATTGTCGGATTATTTACAACAACGTCAGCCTTTTTTGGAAGCGTGATGAATGTCTCTTTCTTACTAGCTGGAACCGTCTCTGTGAACCCGCTGCTTCTTCTGATCGCAGTCTTCATCATGGCAGCGAAAGGAAATGCCGGAAAACTTGGTCTTGATTATGTAGCAGGTCCAGTCCTCAAACGAAAACTGAAAAGAAAGCCGCAGTTAGAAGTGGCATCATAATAAAAGAAAAGCATCCAGAGCATGTGCTCAGGATGCTTTTTTATTTAAGAATTGGCTTTTATCAAGTTGATATGCAGCACGGTGAGTTCATGCTGGCTAATATCAGGATCATGTCCAACGATAAATTCGAGCTCATAATCACCGGTACGATACACATATTTTTTCTCTTTTGTCTGCGGGATGGTGCTCACTGAATCCGCTGGTCCAAGCTGTTTCTTTAGTAACGAAGGGGTCATACCGCCAATATTCGTTTCTTTTTCTACATTTGTACCGAAATAACGGATTTCATCAATTTTGCCTTTTGCATCATAGTGAAAAGCAAATCCGGGATTCCCCATTTCCGCATGATACAAATCAAAGCTGCTTTGACCTGTTTCTGGATATGGATTTCCGAGCTGATGATGAACGTCTTTTTTGGTTTGAACGCCTATTTTCAATCCTTTAGCATAGTAGGGCATTTGTCCTTTATGTGCCAGCTCATAAATGCTGGTAAGCGCGGCTTTTGGACCTTGAGGAACAGATTGTTCTGCTGCCGGTTTGGTCATGGCGTGTGCTGAGACAGCAGGGCTGAAACCGAAAAGGGCAGACGAAGCAAGTGAGGCAGTCACGACAAAAGCTGCTGTTTTCTTCATGATAAATCCCTCCTTCTTCTCCTATACCCGGAGTAATCATGATCAAACGTAAAAAGAACCAGCTGATCAAGGATCGGCTGGTTCTTAGCATGAGAACGTTATTTTGGAGAAGAGCTGGATTCATCTTTGGCGGAAGAGGAATCCTTTTCATCCTGTACTTTCTTTGTATAGTCATAATCATTGCGGTCAATCGGTGTAAAGCCTTTAGGCTTGTAGAAACGGAGTAAATCTTCGGTGACAATCTTATCAGATGTCTCCAGCATCTTTTTCACCGTTTCATTTTCTTGGGATGCCTTGTCAGTTGGCTCGATTTTCTCGCCTGTTTTGTTGCTGTAATAGTTATTGCCTACTTTCGTGTAGTCCTTAGACACGAAGTCACCGTTTCTAAATGGCACAAGCTCTTTAAAGTTCTTCGATAAGATATCAGAACCAGACATTAAATAGTTCTTCGTATCATCGCCAAGCAGGTGCAGAAGGGTTGGTGCGACATCGACTTCACCAGAGTATTTATGAATCTGTCCGCCTTTTACGCCAGGAACATGGATAAAGAGCGGCACACGCATGAGCTGCGCATTTTCATAATCTCCAATTTTTTGTCCTGTCACTTTTTCCATCGCTTCATTATGGTTTTCAGAAATACCGTAATGATCTCCGTACATAATGACGACTGTGTTGTCATAGAGACCTGACTTTTTCAAATCGTTGAAGAACTGTTCAATCGCTTCATCTAAATAATGAGCCGATTGGAAGTAGTTATCGACGACAGAGTCACCGAAATCACCAGGCTCGAAATCAGTATCACCTTCATCCATTCCAAATGGGAAATGGTTCGATAAGGTAATGAATTTCGAATAAAACGGCTGCTTCATGTTTTTAAGGATTGGCATCGATTCTTTGAAGAACGGTTTGTCTTTCAGTCCATAGTTCTTCGTATCCTGCTCGTTCATATCGTAGTACTCAGAATCGTAAAATCTGTCATATCCAAAGGATTTAAACATTTCATTACGGTTCCAGAAGGTTTTCGTATTGCCATGAAATTCTGCTGACGTATATTGATCCTTCTTCAAAATACCAGGAAGTGCTTGATATGTGTTTTGCGCTTTGTTAATAAAAACAGAGCCCTGTGATAATGGGAATAACCCAGTATCCATCATAAATTCAGCATCAGACGTTTTTCCCTGTCCTGTTTGATGGAAGAAGTTATCAAAGTAAAACGTTTTGTTGTCGTGTGCCAATGAATTAAGGAATGGCGTTACTTCTTTTCCATTCACCTTATAATCAATGACAAAGTTTTGCAGAGATTCAAGAGAAATTGTAATGACGTTCATGCCTTTCGCTTTCCCGTAATAAGCAGGGTTAGGATCAGCGCTGTTCGCTTTTAAATAGTTCTCTACATCTGTCACGTCATTTGAATTTGCCAGAGCACGCTGGCTGTTTGATTTCACATTTTGAATGGCATCAAACACAGTAAAGTTATAAGCACCTAAATATTTAACTAAATAATTGCGGTCGAACGATCTTGATAAAAGCTCTGGACGATCGATCTCTGCAGCAACTAAGTTTAAAACAAAGATCACAACAGAGGACACAAGGACGAGTCTAAACGATTTTGACTTTTGAACAGGTACAGTGGCTGTACTTGTTTGCTGCTGCCTTTTCATGCGGACTGCAAGTACAATCAAAATGATTGTATCAATAAAGTAAAACACATCAGTCCAACGCATGAGTGAAAATGCACTATCACCTAATTGTCCGCCATTCGTTCCTGCCTGCATCACTGTAGGCAGCGTGATAAAGTCATTGAAGAATCGATAGTACACGATGTTTGCGTATAGTAAAAAAGACATGAAAAAGTGAATCACAATGATAGCGGCAGGCTGCCATTTTTTCTTGAACAATAAAGCAAAGCCAAGAAAGAACAAGCTGGAGCTAATAGGATTCACGAAAAGCAAAATATGCTGAAGCAAATTTGATATACCAAGTTTAAATTCGATTAAATACGCTGAATACGTTTTGAGCCATAGTAAGATGGCTGCAATCAGAAAGAAGCCGAGACCTCTTTTTTGAATAAATGTTTTCATATAAACACTCCTTTTCTCCGTTAAACGGAAGAGGCGGAACGAAAGAAAACGAACCATTAGAATATACCACGAAATGCACAAATAGAAAAGTCATAACCAGTGAAGAGCCTTTGCAAGCCTGTCCGAGCAATAAAAGGAGAGGAAATGAAAATATTCGCCCATCGAAAAACTTTTTATGAAAATTGACCTATTATTGACAGAAAATTCAGCAATTTTCCAGTTGCTATATCAATAAAACAGGTAAAAAGATACAAGTCTAAAGAATTAATTTAATTTCTACAATGGTCATTTAGAGAGTATTTCCATTGTTTATTAATGTTTATGCAGGTTAAACAAAAAAAATGAGCCATGTAATAGAATAAGACGATGGATAAAAATTCCTCCTATACAATATATCAATATATTTTTGTGTTTCGTGAACATAATGGTTTTCATGTGTTTTTTAAGGGTTTCATTTATTTTAATAAGTGAACAAATTATCTAAATATACTTAAGTGAACATATCGAGACTATAAACTTCTGAATTGGGGTCGATATAGACAGTGACAGGAAATCTTCCATTGAAAGGATTGATAGTATATGACTGTACGAGCAGAGAACCTCGTTCAGAACTGGTTTCCGAGTGAGGATGGAAATGCAGGAGAGCGTAAAGAACTCATCAAATTGATGGAGCAGATCATTTCAGGGGTCGATGACCTGAAAGATCCCAACCGTGCACACCTTAAAGGTGAAAAGAATCGTGGGGAGGATTTTTACAAAAAGCTCACTGAAACAAGTCAAATTCCGATGAACGGCCAGCAAGCGGAACTTGTGAATGAAGAATTACTGAAGCTTTTACATAACCATCCATACCACACCAAGTATTTCTTCACGAACATTTTGCCAATGGCAAGTACACCAGGAATTTTAGGCATGCTGACAGCTATGCTGGTAAACGGAAACAACCTTTGGGATGTTTATGGACCAGCAGGTGCGGAAGCTGAGGTCAGAGTGGTCTCAATGATGTCTAAGCTCATCGGATATGATCCAAATATGAGCGGGGGATATACAACATGGGGAGGTCAAGGAGCGATTTTTTCAGGACTTCGTTTAGCGATCGCAAAAGCTGCGCCGGAGTCACTGCGAAAAGGAGTTCCACAAAATCTTTATGCGTTTTGTTCTGATGCTGCACATTACAGCTTATTTAAGTCAATGGAAGCAACAGGACTAGGCACAAACAACTTAATCAGAATTAAGACGAATAAAGATCATTCAATGGATATGGAAGATTTGCGTTGTCAAATGGAACGTGTTGCACAGGGTGGCGGAATTCCCGTTTATATTGTGGCAACAACCGGAACAACAGATGCCATTGCAATTGATGATGTCAAAGGGGTACGTGAAACAGCAGAAGCGATTGCTGAAAAGTATGATCTGAAGGTGCCGCATATTCATGCAGATTCGGCGCTGGGTGGATTCTTTGCTTTCTTTAATGAGTATGATGTATCAGAAAACCCGCTGCAATTCTCAGTCGGTGTTCTTCGTATGCTAAAAGAAATCAAAGCGAAATTCCAGCATCTTTCTCTTGCAGACTCGATGTGCTTTGATTTTCAAAAGCTCGGCCAAACACCTTACACATCCAGTTTATTCTTAGTGAAAAACGCTGCTGACTTAAAGCGTTTGGACCTGGAGGAACAAGAGACACCATATGTTGGCCATAGAGGCTACGGTGAATACCATACGGGTTATACACTTGAGTGTTCAAGAATGGGAAGCTCAATCAGCATGCTGAGTGTGCTCTTAACGTTTGGGGTTGAAGGCTATCAGCGCTTGCTCGGTCAATTCTTAGAAGTGAACCTTGCCTTCAGAGAAGCACTTAGCCGAGAAATTCCGCAAGCAGAAGTCGTGAATGATGACAACGTCGGAATGGCTACATTATTTAGAATTTACCTAGACGGCTCACCGCGTTTTCAAGAAGAGATTTCTGGCGAAGCGACTTCAATGGAAATTGAGCGAAACAATGAATTGAACAAAATGCTGTTTGAAAAACTTGGAGAGAAAAGAGATGAGATGTTCTTTGGCGATACAACGAAGTTTTTACTTGTCAACTCAAAAGAAGGTCAAGAATTCTATCTAAGTGTTAGTAAGTTTTTTGTCATCTCACCTTATACGTTACCAGAGCATATCCCTCATATCGTATCTTATTTAAAAGATGTGATTGCATCTGTTTGTGGTCAATTTGAAAATGTACATGCTTAAATCAAATCTGAGAGTGGAGATGTAGGAAAAAATGGCGAAACAAAGGAAATTTGGAGGATACACGATATCCTCTAAAATCATGTCAGTCGTTACCGTAACATTACTCGCAACCGTAGCATTATTCGTTCTAACCTTTTATCTAGTGAGCCAGGATTTATCATCCCAGTTATTAAAGCAATTTGATTATCGATTAACAACAGATATTGATACCGCCAAAAAAGAAATCGATAACATCGATGGAAACGTACTCAGCATTAGCGGGAAGGATGATCCTATTTATGCTGAGATCAAAACGAAATTCGCAGAGCTTCAAAAAGATCATACGCTTGAGAACTTATACGTGTTATCTAATAAAGGCGGCAAAGAAAGAATTATTATACTAACCGGTGAAGAAAATGACTTTGATCAAGATTATGCTTTTTCAGAAGAGATGAAACAAGCGCTCTCTGAAGATAAAATGGTCAAAAGTGATATTTACAAAGATTCATTTGGTACACATAAATCAGTCTTTTTGCCAATTAAGGATTCAGGCGGTGAGCTGACAGGGATTTTAGGCATTGATTTAGATGCGTCTGTCGTGCCTCAAACAACGCAGAAGTTGATGATCTATATCACAGTGGCATCTGCCATTGTGCTTATCGGTGGATTGCTCTTCTCATACTTCATGGGAAGAAGAATTGCAAAACCAGCACGTTCCTTGATGGAATCAGCGAATCGAATTGCTGACGGTGATTTAACTGGTATGGTAGAGGTTGAAAGTAAAGATGAGATCGGCCAGCTTGCCGCATCCTTCCAAAAGATGCAGGGACGGATTAAAGAGCTCATTTCGAAAATCTCAAACTCATCTAGTGAAGTGTCGAAAATGTCTTCACAGCTTCGTACGGTGACGACCGAATCAAGTCAAAGTGCGCAGCAAGTATCAGAAGCTATGACGAATATGAGTGAAGGAATCAATGATTCTGTCGCAAATATCACGGATTGTACGACATCCGTTGCAGAGATCGATACTCAAATCGAAGGCGTCACAAAAGAAGTCGACGAAATGAAATCTGTTTCATCTGACGTACAAAAGCAATCAGAATCTGGTCAAAAATTAGTGAACCATGTGCTTGATCATCTGAATATGCTACATGACAAGATGACCAACTCAAAGCAGGCAGCAGAAGAATTACAATCTCATTCAACGGAGATTGAAAGTGTCATCTCAATTATTACGGACATTTCAGCCCAAACGAATCTGCTTGCACTGAATGCTTCAATTGAAGCGGCACGTGTTGGAGAAGAAGGAAAAGGGTTTGCTGTTGTGGCAGATGAGGTGCGCAAGTTAGCTGAGCAATCAGCGGATGCGGCTAAAACCGTTTCAGACCTTGTCATCGGCACACAGGAAAACAGTCAGCGCGTTCTTGAAAGTGTAGAGGAAAGTAGTAAAGCAGTGGAAGAAGGACGTGAGCAAATGGAAGGCACGTCACAAAATTTCGCTTTGATTTACGACGGTGTATCTCAGTTTTCAAGAAGAACGAACAATTTGCTTGCTTCTATTAAGCAAGTTGAGCAAGCATATCAAACGATTTCTACATCGATTGAGCAAATTTCTGTTGTATCGGAAGAACATGCAGCCAGCTCTCAAGAAGTGGCGGCAGCAACAGAACAGCAAAGTGCTGGTATGCAGCAAATTTCAAGTGCGATTGAACAGCTCTCTGACATGTCAGAGGACTTAGCACAAATGGTCTCAACCTTCAAAGTCGACAATAAATAACGAGAAAGGGCTAAAATATTTTAGCCCTTTTTCTCTTTTCAGCGAAGAAGGGACGAGCACCTGAGCGCAGGATAGACACCGAATGCGAGGGGGTGTCTAGATGCTGAAGCTGACTCTTGTGAGAGAGCCAGCTTTTTTGCTATGCTTAATCAAATACTTCCGGCGAAAGGAGAAACGCTATGGATTTTGCGCAGAGATTATCAGAAGAACGGATCAAAAAAGCGATGGATAACGGGGCTTTTGAAGGATTATCTGGCTTTGGGAAACCTCTGCCAAAAGATGATGCTGCTCATGTACCAGAAGAACTTAGAATGGGCTACCGCATCATGAAAAATGCCGGATTTGCTGGGGAAGAAACAGCGCTGAAAAAAGAACTCATGACTGTCAAAGAATTACTTCAATCAAGCATAGATGGAGAAGAAAGAAAGAAACTGTCTCTTATCTGTGAAGAAAAACAAAAACGTCTGGATGAACTTACATCTAAGCGCCAAACTTTTGCCCGCCCAGCCTCCTCCTTTTACAAAAATAAGGTCTACGAGAAATTAACGGAGCATAAAAAAAGAGGATGACACGCTGCCTCTCCCTGAGCACATTGAGGGAGCTTTTTTATGTAAGCGCTACATTTTGTTGTTGACTACATGTATATACAAATATAAAATATAAAGTAACATGTATATACAAGTTTTTTGGTTCTTTTTTCTTATATAAAAAAACGATCTCGGAGGGGATAGTATGGCTGATTATCAGGCAGCAGCAGATCAGATTGTGAAAGCCATCGGCGGCAAAGAAAATATTGATCAAGCGACACATTGTGTAACAAGGCTGCGCTTTGTGCTGAAAGATGAAGGCAAGGTGGATGAGAAAGCACTTGAACAAATTGATGAAGTGAAGGGATCTTTCTCAGCGAACGGTCAATACCAAGTGGTTATCGGCCAAGGGGTCGTCAATCGAGTATATGCCGAAATGGTCAAAAGGACGGGGATTGGGGAAGCCACAAAAGAAGACGTCAAGCGTGCCTCTGATCAAAAATTAAATCCATTGCAGCGTGCTGTGAAAACGCTTGCGGATATCTTTATACCGATTCTTCCTGCCATCGTCACAGCCGGTTTATTAATGGGGATTAATAATATTTTAACAGCTCCTGATATTTTCTTCGATCAAAAATCGATTGTGGATGTGTATCCGGCATGGGCTGATTTAGCGAATATGATCAACTTAATTGCAGGAACTGCCTTCACCTTCCTGCCAGCATTAATTGGCTGGTCAGCTGTGAAGCGGTTTGGGGGAAATCCGCTTTTAGGGATGGTCCTTGGACTGATGCTTGTACACCCGGACTTGTTAAACGCATGGGGCTATGGAGCGGCTGAGAAGACCGGTGACATTCCTGTTTGGAATTTGTTTGGACTTGAAGTGCAGAAGGTAGGCTATCAAGGACAGGTTCTTCCGATACTCGTCGCCTCCTATTTACTTGCAAAGCTCGAATTATTTATCACAAAACGGACACCTGAAAGTATTCAGCTGTTAGTTGTTGCACCGATTACGTTATTAGTCATTGGATTTTTATCATTTATCGTCATTGGACCTGTTACCTTTGCAATCGGTAATGTTTTAACATCTGGACTTGTAGCCGTCTTCCAGCAATTCGCAGCACTTGGCGGTCTATTATACGGCGGACTGTATGCAGCATTAGTCATTACAGGAATGCACCATACGTTCCTTGCTGTGGATATTCAATTGATTAACTCAAAGCTGCACGGCACGTTCCTATGGCCAATGCTTGCACTGTCCAATATCGCACAAGGATCAGCTGCACTGGCAATGATGTTTGTCTTAAAAGATGAAAAGCAAAAAGGACTTTCGCTGACATCAAGTATTTCTGCTTATTTAGGAATTACCGAACCGGCGATGTTTGGGGTCAACCTGCGTTATCGATTCCCATTTATTTTTGCACTGATCAGCTCAGGATTAGCCGGTATGTTTATCGCCTCTCAAGGGGTGCTGGCAAGCTCAGTTGGTGTTGGAGGCATTCCAGGAATCTTCTCCATTATCCCGAAATATTGGGGGGCATTTGCAATTGGAATGGTGATTGTACTCATCCTTCCATTCATCGGTACTCTTTTATATGCAAAACTAAAAAAGAAGAAGGATTTTTCAGAAGAACTTAACTAGTGGTGGTGAAGGAAATTGAATCAGCAATCAAATGAACCATGGTGGAAAAAAGCGGTGGTCTATCAAATTTATCCGAAGAGCTTTTTAGATACAACGGGCTCTGGTACAGGGGATATCAATGGCGTGACGAAAAAGCTTGATTACATTAAAGAGCTTGGGGCGGATTGTATTTGGCTCACGCCAATGTATGAGTCCCCGCAGCATGACAACGGCTATGATATTAGTAATTATACAAAAATCCACGACATGTACGGCACAATGACAGATTTTGAACGCATGCTGAAGGAAGCGCATGAGAGAGGAATACGAGTCATCATGGATCTAGCCGTTAACCATACATCCATTTTCCATGAGTGGTTTCAAGCCTCGCGTGAGTCAAAGGATAATCCTTACCGAGATTATTATATTTGGAAGGAGCCAAAAGCGGACGGATCTCCGCCGAATGATTGGCAGTCGAAATTTGGCGGCCCAGCCTGGGAATTAGACGAAGTAACAGGAGATTATTATCTTCATTTATATGATGTCACTCAGGCGGATCTCAATTGGGAGAAGGATGAGGTGCGCGGGCAAGTATATGACATCATGCACTTTTGGTTTGAAAAAGGAATTGATGGGTTCAGGCTGGATGTCATCAACAACATCTCAAAGGATCAGCGCTTCTTAGATGACGCCGGACAATCTGTGCAAGGCGACGGCCGCATGTACTATACGGATGGGCCGAGAATTCATGAATTTCTGCATGAAATGAACCAGGAGGTTTTTTCGAAATACGATAGCATGACAGTTGGAGAAATGTCTTCAACGAATATCGCAGACTGCATTCGGTATACAAGACCTGATCGGCAGGAGCTGGATATGACGTTCAATTTCCATCATTTAAAGGTGGATTATCCAAACGGTGAAAAATGGGCGATCGCACCATTTGATTTTCAAGAATTAAAGTCGATTCTGTCTGAATGGCAGACGAAAATGCATGAGGGCGGCGGCTGGAATGCGCTGTTCTGGTGCAATCATGATCAGCCGCGTATCGTCTCAAGGTATGGTGATGATGACACGTATCATCAGCAATCAGCGAAGATGCTGGCGACCACGATTCATCTGATGCAGGGGACTCCTTATATTTATCAAGGTGAGGAAATTGGCATGAAGAATCCTCGCTTTGAGGACATTTCGTCTTACCGTGATATCGAATCACTCAATATGTACGAAGTCATGCTTGAAAAGGGAAAATCAAAGGAAGAAGCACTCGCCATTTTACAGGTCAAGTCAAGAGATAATGCGAGAACACCAATGCAGTGGACCTCAGAGAAGAATGCAGGTTTCTCAACAGGAACACCTTGGATTGAGCCAGCCCATAACGACATTTCGGTCGAAGCTGCGTTAAAAGACCGGACGTCCATTTTCTATCATTACCAAGCCCTTTGCAGACTGCGTAAAGAACTTGATGTGATCACATATGGCAGCTTCTCCTTACTTTTAGCAGAAGATCCAAAGATTTTTGCTTATGTTAGAGAAAGCAAGGATGAGAAGCTCCTCGTGATCAATCACTTTTATCCAGGGGAGGCGGACTTTACGCTTCCTGATGAGCTTGTACAGGCTGTAGATGAGATGGAGGGGCAAGTCCTGTTATCCAATTATGAGGATGTGCCGGCACATATCAAGGGATTTACGTTGCGCCCATATGAGTCAATCGTTTATCATTTAACCAAACGCTAGAAAATGGGGCGGAGGGAAAATGAAAGAGAATAAGTTTCGAGTGATTTATGATCAGCTCGCAAGACGAATTGAGCAAGGTGAATGGCAGGATAAAGGCATTCTCCCATCAGAACATGAACTTTCTATCATGTACGACACGTCCCGGGAGACGGTGAGAAAGGCATTAAATATTCTTGTACAAAATGGCTATATTCAAAAAATCCGCGGAAAAGGCTCTGTATTGCTGAATCGGGAGAAAATGCAGTTCCCTGTATCGGGTCTTGTCAGCTTTAAAGAGCTTTCCCAAACGCTTGGCCGAAAGACAGTCACAACGGTTCATGAATTTGGCTTAATTAAAGCGGACCAGTATATTCAGTCTCAGCTGAAAATTGATGAACAGACAGACGTCTGGAAAGTCATTCGATCTCGTAATATTAGCGGGGAAGAAGTGATTTTAGACAAGGACTACTTCTTGCAAAAGCATGTTGAAGTCTTGACTAAAGACATATGCGAAGGATCAATCTACGAGTATATTGAGGGAGAACTCGGTGTATCAATCAGCTATGCTCAAAAGGAATTTGTGGTAGAGCCATGTACAGAAGAGGATGCGAAGTACCTTGATTTAAAGGGATTTGACCATGTCGTCGTGGTAAAGAATTATGTGTTCTTAGAGGATACGAGTCTATTTCAATACACAGAAAGCCGTCACCGATTAGACCGCTTCAGATTCGTCGATTTTGCTAGAAGAGAAAAAACGGACAGAGCATAGGCTCTGTCCGTTTCAATTTTTGGAGAAGCGGGGATATACAACGACAAGATCATGATTGATAGGAGGAAAAATGATTAGACTGAATCGACCACTAAAATTACGGGATTTAGAAATTTTTAGCGTGATGAAAAATCATCGAATATTATGTTACGTGATTATTGAAGATACTCGAAAACCGTTTACGGAAGAAGATCGAAAACTAGAGCCATTATGTTATATGGATGAAGAAGATATACAAGCGATTTTGAATGTGTTTCATATTTCAATTATTAATGATGAAAAGTTAAGTGAAGAGGATTTAACTCTTGTAGAGGATTATTTTGCTGATTTTGTGAATAATACGAACTTAACGAATTTTATTATAAGAGATTATGTTCAAGAGGATTTATATGCCATCGATGATGAAGATGATATCACGTTCTTCAATAGAATGCTGCGTCATATAGGATCAGATAATGTGAAAGAATTTGATAAGCGCAATTGGATTTATTTATCCCAAGATTGAGATGAAAAGAAGACAAAGGGCTAAAATCAAGATCATTTTAGCCCTTTGTCAACAATATGAGGACAGAGCATACGCTCTGTCCTTTTTTAGGATGATACATTTTTTCTTGTACGCTTGCGCTGGTAGTAATATAGGATACCGCCTAAGGCAAGCATAAGTACACCAATCAATACAGCTGTATACATCATCGTTGCTGTATTAGGCAGTGTGCCGCCTGGGAGTCCGGTTCCATCTTGGTTTGGATCTGTACCTGAACCTCCGCCTGGCGCTGATGTACCGCCTTCTCCGCCAGTTTGATCTGGCGTTGTTCCAGCTGCCCCGCTTTGGTTGAGTACGGTATATTCGCTGAAGTGTTCAGTTTGACCTGATACGACCCCATTTTCGAACGATCCGTTACTTGTTTTGGCATAACGGTTTTTCTTGCGGTCTACATAATATACACCAGGTTTCTTCGCCTTTTGAGGCTCATCTAATGTAAAGGATAGTGTGACAGGATCTTTAAAGGTAGAAACCTTTTTCTGATCTTGTTTGATTTGGAAATCATACGTATCGGTTAATGCATTTTTCACCTTATTCGTTTTTTTCATCCATATATCTGCGCTATTTTCGGACAAATTAGAGAGCGGTAATACGAGTCCCACTTTGTCATGATAGATGGTGACGTTTGGATCTTGCTCTCTTTTCTTCAGCTCGGCTACCTGCGCTTTTGATAGAGACAATTGAACGTTTTTCGCTTCGCTCGCTTTGTCTAAATAGAGCAATGCTTTGTTTGTATGCTGCACATACGTTTGGAATTTTTCATCATCTTGAATGTCATAGGCGCCTTTTCCTTTCGCACGCGGAAGGAACACTTCTTTCACTCGATGATCGATGACAGGAGAAATATGCCCGCCGTCTGCCTGTTCAATTTGCTCTTTGAAGATTTCATAGTCAAGATAGCCTAAGTCTTCGCCGTGAGAGGCTTCTGTCAAGACGCTGTAGCCATCTCCGCCTGTGCCGACAAATGCGTTTGTCGCCACGCGGTATGTTTTCTGATCATCAATGTTTGTTAGTATGCCGTTTTGGTCTTTCAGTTTGACATCAATGAGTCTGCTGCCAACTGGTTTACTCAGCGTAAACGTATATTCAATGCCGGCTACATGAGGGAATGCGCCGCCGCCTTCCTCAATGCCTGAAAGCCCTTGTTCGAGTGCTTTCTTAATTTGGCTGCCTTTTAAATCTGCGACATAGAGTGTGTTTCCGAATGGCATGACCGTTAAAATATCACCTAATGTGATATCTCCTTTTTCAATGCTGCCTCGAATACCACCGCCGTTTGTGATGGCAAGATCAGCACCAGCAGATTCTTGTGCTTTTTTCAGCATACCGTCAGCAATAAAGTTCCCAAGGTTCGTTTCCTTCGCACGGACATGCTCGCGTTGTCCATCTAAGAGGACATCGGTAGACCCGACTTTTTCCGTTTTTAAATCTTGAATATCTGCCTTGTACTGATCGAGGATCGCTTTTGCATCGGCATCTTCTTTGACAGAGTCATCGATGGTGATGAGGTCAAAAGAAGATTCCTTTGGCTGTACGACTCCTTTTTGATTAAAGGCCACGTCTACTTTTCCTAAGAATTGTCCGTAGTCTTTTACCTGTGCGACAATCGTTGGTTCTTTCTTATTGACGACCTTTAATTTTTCAACAAGGGTGTGCGTGTGACCGCCAATGATTAAATCAATCCCGTCTACTTTTTGGGCAAGCTCAAGGTCACGGTTATAGCCAATGTGTGTTAAAGCAATGATTTTGTTGATTTTTTCTTTTGTTTGAATCGTGTTGACTGTTTCTTTTGCTTTCTTGTATGCATCCTTGAATTGAATGTTAGGACCGCTGCTGGACGTAATGGCCGTGTCTTCAGTCGTTAAGCCGAATACAGCCACCTTCTCACCGTTTACATCAAGCAGGATGTATGGGTAAATCCCAGCTTCTTTTTTCTCACCAGCTTTGAATGTGGCTGGCTTTTTCACTAAGCCGCTCAATTGTTTTTCCTTAGAGACATCAACGTTTGATGACACAATCGGGAATGCAGGCTTTTCAAATTGATGACGGTTTTTCGCATCTACATCTGATGCATCACCTGTCAGGAATTGACGAAGAACAGAAGGACCTTTGTCAAATTCATGATTACCAAACGTCATGGCATCATATTTCATTAAGTTCATCAGTTTTAGGTCGGCAAGTCCTTGCCATTTTGTGAAATATAGGTCACCAGAGAAGACATCTCCAGCATCTAATAAAATGTTGTTTTTGCTTTCGGCTCGAACTTCTTTAATCTTTGTTGCACGTCTTGCCGCATCATCAAGGTGTGCGTGTGTATCGTTTGTATGCATCACCGTTAAATTCCAGTTATCTGATGCAGGCGGTTCTGTTGTGCCATCCTCTTTAAAGGCTAGCTTGTACACGCCAAGACCATCTGTGCTGGCGTTACGAACAAAATCTACGCTGCTTGATTTTTCAGCAAACGGCTTAGCCAAAAGAGAAGATTCGAATGTGACTGTTGCGCCCTTCACTGGTGCAATGGACCAGTTTTGATCCGCACTTGGGTTGATGGTTTTTTGTTCGATAATATAATCCATCAGCACTTGGCGGTTCTCATCAGCTGAGGCAAGCACCACTTTATCTTGCGTCAGATGCGGGAAGCCCCCGCCGCCAGAAGCTCGATAGTTGTTCGTTACGACTAAAAATTCTTGATTGTCAGAGACTGGTTTCCCATTGTAGGACAGGTTTTTGATGCGGTTTGCATTCGCATTAACAAGAGTGCCTGTTGTGCTGTACTTAGCAGGCTGCGTCACATCGACTTGATAGGTGACACCATCGATCACATCAAAGTTATACGAGCGGTATTCTTCGTTTAAAATAGGCTGTTCATTTGAATTGTTTGGTTTGATCTGATTAAACTGTCCAGCAGACATCTCGAGCCAGTCTTTCACTTCACTGCCTTTCAGTTTGACAATCTGCACGGTGTTATCGTAAAGGTAGAGATCGCCGATGTTTTTAATTGCTAAATCACCTTTTGCGATATTTGTATAATAATTTACACCGTTTCGGCCGCCGGCTTTAAACGGGGCGCCTGCAGATAAAATCGGTAAGTTTTTGTATGACGTGTCCTTCATTTTTTCTTGTGCATACCATTTTTGTGCATCTGTCACAATTTGAATAGAAGGGTCATCCATCACTTGAGCAAAAAAGCTGTTAATGTCTGCTTCTGTTTTACCAACAGGTTTTCTCACATACTCAAGTGTGTTTTGATGCGTTGTTTGAATGGCATCTTTCACAGTGCTGTTTTGAGAGGTGACTCCTGCAACAGATTCAATCTTTCCTGTTCCATCTGTGACCTTCCATTTGCTGCCGTCAGGCTCTAATGTTAAATCAATGACTCCGAGGTAGCTTCCCCAGTTTTTTGACATGACGACTGGAATGCCGTTGATCGTTCCTTTTGAGACATCGAATTTGTCGACGCCGCTATATTCAGCGCTTGGGAATGTGCCGTGCTGATGGCCGGACACGATCGCATCGATGCCTTTCGTTTTTGTGGCAAGGTCAAAGATCATATTTTCTGATCCTTTAGGCGAAGCGGTTTTTTCAATTCCTGTATGGGCAAGAGCGACGATGATATCTGCGCCTTTTTCCTTCATTTCAGGAATGGTTTCATTAGCAGATTCGACGATATCCTGCACTTGAACTTGTCCATCTAAATTCTTCTTATCCCACGTCATAATTTGAGGTGGAACGAATCCTATGTAACCGACTTTCACAGTTTGGGAAGCTCCGTTTGCATCTTTAAAGGTCTTATTTTGGATCACATAAGGGGTAAAACGGTGTTCTCCATTTAACTTTTTGACGTTCGCATTGACAATCGGGAAGTTAGCCCCGGCAATGGTACCATCAAGGAATGATAATCCGTAGTTAAATTCATGATTGCCAAGTGTTCCTGCATCGTACTTTAGTTTGTTGAGTGTATGAATAATGGGGTGAACCTTTGTTTGATTGATGATACTGTCTTTTTCATTTTTGTAAACGTATTCTCCAAGAGGGGTTCCTTGAATCAGGTCTCCGTTATCAACAAGGAGTGTATTTGGATTTTGTGAACGGTGCTTTTCAATCAGCTCGGCTGTTTTTGCCAAACCAAATTCATTTGTTTCTTTGTCGCTGTAATAATCGTAATTCATCATGTTCGCATGAACATCCGTTGTGGCTAAGATGCTGACTTTTACGGCATCGCCGTTTTCTATTGCTGCATGAGTAGGTACTGCTGGGAGAATGAGACTAATCATCATAATGGAAGTGAGCAGAATAGACAGGTTTTTCCTTCGTTTAGACCTATGTGCTTGCTTCTTCACCTGATCTCCGCCTTTCTAATTTTTTTGACCACAATACCTATTGTAGAAATGTTTCGTTAACTTTTGTAGTTATTTTTTGCAGATTATTGTAAAGATAACATAAATCATACGAATTACCTTGTTGAGGAAATATAAATAAGTCTAAATGCTTATTTTTATCATAAGGGGTTTTCTGATCGGGATAGGATGTTTGATTTCAATGTACCCGGGTATAGTGTGTAGTGTAAACGATAATCAAGCAGGAGGGTTTCTACATGGGTAAGAAAATTGCAGTTGTATTAACAGATTACTTTGAGGATGTTGAATTCACCGAGCCTGCAAAAGCCTTTAAAGATGCAGGCCATGAGATCACAGTCATTGAAAACGAAAAAGGAAAAACAGTGAAAGGGAAGCAAGGAGAAGCAGAAGTGAGAGTGGATGCGTCCATTGATAACGTGAAGCCTGAAGACTTCGATGCACTGCTAATTCCTGGCGGGTTCTCACCAGACATTCTGCGTGCAGATGACCGCTATGTCCAGTTCACAAGAGCATTTATGGACGAGAAAAAACCAGTATTTGCGATCTGTCACGGGCCGCAATTGCTCATTACAGCAAAGACGCTGGAAGGCAGAGGCGCGACTGGCTATACATCCATTCAAGTAGATATGGAAAACGCAGGCGCAAAATTCAAAGATGAAGAAGTTGTCGTTTGTCAGGATCAGCTTGTGACAAGCCGTACACCTGATGACATTCCAGCATTTAACCGTGAATCATTAAAACTGCTCGCAAAATAAGCAGTTTTGACAGGATAAACAAAGCCAGCACCTTGCGGGGTGCTGGCTTTTTCTGTGCATGGATGGAAGAAAGCGGCGTAAACCGCAATCTTAGTTTCCTTTGCACGATTATTTTCTTAAGTTTTTTAGCTCGCTTGCGATGGCTTGCATTTCACTTGGGCTGAATGAAGATTTTTTCATCACCATTTGGTGTAGAAATTCAATATCTTCGTACTTGTCTGGACTGAAGTCCTCGGCTTTGATGACTCCAATGTTCAGCATATTTAACTTTTGCGAAATGTCTTCAATCAGCTGATTGACTTCAGCCGCTTTTTGCTCTGACAAGGGCGGCACGTCCTTTCCTGCATATGTGTTGAATAATATGTCTATTTTAACAGAAAAGCAAAAGAATAAAAGGGCTATTAAGACGACACCGAGATGTTTTTCTCTTTTTTCTCCTGTTTAATTTTTTCAATGATTCGTTTTGATTCAAACACGACAACCCCAGATAAACCGATGAGGCCGATTAAGTTAGGAACAGCCATCAGTCCGTTTAGCATATCCGCTACGCCCCAGACGAAATCATTCTTAAACACGGCACCGAAAAAGACAGCAATAACAAACACAACTCGATAATACATCACATATGAATCTTTCGCCAAATATGTAAAGCATTTTTCGCCATAATAGGACCAGCCAATGATGGTTGAATAGGCAAACAAGAGCAGTCCGATTGCCACAATGGTTGAGCCAGCTGGACCGAGGAAGTGAGCAAAGGATAACGAAGTCAGCGCATCACTTTTCACTGTTAAATACATATCTGCCATGACAATGGTAATGCCAGTGATAGAACAAACAATGATGGTATCAATAAACACTTGTGTCATAGAGACGAGTGCCTGGCGTGCAGGCATATCCGTTTTCGCAGCTGCAGCAGCAATTGGTGCTGACCCAAGACCTGCTTCATTGGAAAAAACTCCTCGTGCGACACCCCAGCGAATGACAGTCCCAATTGCACCCCCTGCTACGGCTTGACCAGTAAAGGCATCTGAGAAAATAAGACTGACTGCGCCTGGAACAAGATCAGCATTCATAACAAGAATGATTAGACCGCAAATGACGTAAAATAAAGCCATGACAGGTACAAAGATAGATGTGACCCGGCCAATGCTTTTGATTCCGCCTAAAATCACAAGTGCTGTAAAAGCCGTAATGATGATACCTGTTACCCATGTTGGAATTTGAAAAGTAGAATTCATGACGCCTGAGATGGAATTAGACTGGACCAGGTTGCCGATCCCAAAGGCAGCACTGGCACCGAAAACAGCAAATAGCACCCCTAGCCATTTCTGTTTTAATCCATGCTCTAAATAATACATAGGTCCGCCAGACATTTCGCCTTTTTCATTTTTGACTCTGTATTTTACAGCAAGAACAGCCTCTGCAAACTTGGTGGCCATCCCGAAAAATGCAGCAAACCACATCCAGAAAACTGCACCAGGACCACCGGCTATAACAGCGGAGGCCACACCGACGATATTCCCTGTACCGACAGTTGCAGCAAGAGCCGTCATTAACGCTTGGAAATGTGAAATATCTCCTTCTGACATTTTGTCTTGTTTTGAAAAAGCGAGCTTTAAAGAATAAGGAAGTAATCTAATTTGAATGAAGAGAATGCGAAAGGTGAGGTATATTCCAGTACCAACAATTAAAATCAACAGGGGAGGTCCCCACAAAAAATTGTTCATCGTCGTGACAAACTGCTCAATTATTCCCATCTAATATCCCCCTTTGTTTGTGTAATTCTCCTAAAGTTTCTCCTGTTTTTGTGTATTTTGTCAATGGCGATGAGAGCTTTTCTTGCAAAGTTTTCAAAAGAAAAAGGGCTTGATATGATAGAGAAAAGGTTTTCGAAAGCAGTTCTTAGGGAAAAGATAGGAGGAGAATGAAGGATGATTCATGTATTATTCGTATGTCTTGGCAATATTTGTAGATCACCGATGGCAGAGGCCATGTTTAGAAAACGAGTAGAAGATGAGGGGCTAAGCGAGCACTTTGTCATTGATTCAGCAGGCATTGGCGGCTGGCATCAAGGCAGTCCTCCGCATGAAGGAACACGAAAGCTGCTTGATGAAAAAGGGATCAGCTATGAAGGGATGTCCGCAAGACAAATCATAGATGAGGACATCACAGCATACGACTATATCATTGCGATGGATGCTGAAAATGTAGGGGCACTTCGCAGTATAGCCGGCTATGGGAAACATCACTTTATTGGCCGTCTTCTTGACTTTGTTGAAGACGACGATCGAGATGATGTGCCAGACCCTTATTACACTGGAAACTTTGAGGAAGTACATGATTTAATTGAAAAAGGAATTGATCGTTTTTTGACGTATGTAAAAAAAGAGAAACACCTTTAACTGAAAGGAGATCAGACGAGATGGAAGAAAAAAATCAAATCATGCTTCGAGGAGCTGTGATAGGAGCAGCTTGCGGTGCACTGCTGACATTATTTCATCGGCCAACGAGAATCGCGCTCAAAGACAAATGGGATGACTGTCAGGAAAAGCTGGCGGAATACCGTCAGGAGCCAGCCAGAATTTCTGCTTGTATGAAAGAAAAAATGGAAGAAACGAAGCAGCTGATGCGAACAGTCTCAGATGATTTGTCATTTTTAAATGAACAAGTCAATCAGTTAAAGGAAACAACCCCAAAAGTATTAGAGATTATTGAAGAAACAAAGGATCACTTTCGATCGAAATAGAAAGATTGATCATTGGAGATGAGGCGTATGGGTTTTATCAAAGCGTTAATTGAACGCTTTTTGCTGCATGAAGGACCGGCAAAATCTGCTGAGCTTGCTTACTTCTTTTTGCTTTCATTATTTCCGTTTCTCATCTTCGTGCTGACGCTCGTTGGATATTTGCCGCTGACGTCGAAGGATGTCCTAAGCGTCATCTCTGGTTATGCGCCAGAAGGAGCGCTTTCGATGATTGAATCCATTGCCGAAGAGACACTGAACAGCCGTAACGGCGGATTGCTGTCATTCGGGATTATTGCCGCCCTTTGGTCTGCATCTAACGGGATTAATGCCGTCGTCAGAGCATTTAACCATGCTTACGAAGTTGAGGAAAATCGTTCCTTCATTCTCGTACGTTTAACATCAATCATCTTAACCATCGCAATGGTTCTCACGATTATTTTTGCCTTAATGCTGCCTGTCTTTGGAAAAGAACTTGGCTTATTTCTCGCTGAACTAGTCGGGCAGTCAGATGCCTTTCTCACCATTTGGACGGCCATGAGGTGGATCATTAGCCCGCTGATTTTATTGATTGTGTTTACAGCCTTGTACTATTTCGCCCCAAACATTAGACTGAAATTGAAATTTGTTCTGCCAGGCGCGATTTTTGCATCGATTGGTTGGATTTTGGTCAGCATGCTGTTCTCATTTTACGTAGGCGAGTTTGCCAACTACAGTGCGATGTACGGAAGTATTGGGGGAATCATTATTTTAATGATCTGGTTCTATTTAACCGGCATCATGATTATCCTTGGCGGCGAGCTCAATGCGCTTTTACATAAGCGTAAAATCGTACCAGGCAAGGTGTGAAGAAATCCGGGCATCCTAAAGAAGAACGAACATGTTCAATCTTGATGGATGGGGGAATCACATATGTCCAAACAATCGAAAAAAGGCGGAAGCAACACGAAACAAAACAAAGGCCATCAGCCAAAGCACAAAACAAGCGGCAGTGCAAACGGGCAAAATGGTTATCATTAAATGAAAAAAACTCCTCTGCATAGGTGCAGGGGAGTTTTTATTTCGACGATCGTATATATCGCTTAAGGATAAAAGCTGTATCAGGTTTTGACTGGTAGTGAGGATCATGCTGAAATCCTGCGTTTATCGCTACACGTTCACTTCTGACATGGCCAGCAGGGCAAAAAATTTCAAATCCATCGACTTTAGGAGCAAAGGTATCTGTCATATATTTCACGATGGTTGTCACAATGCCCTGTCCTTGCGCATCTTCATCAATCCAATAACCGATATTGCCTAATTGTTGATCAAATGTCAGCCGGAACACACCGATTAATTGCTCATTCAGCTTAATGCCAGCTTCCAATCCTTTTTGTTCATCGTAAGTGGTTTGAGTTGATTGAATAAACGTTTTGACAGCTTCTACGCTTTGGCAGTGATGAACCCAAGGCAGCCACTCCCCTAAATGGGCCTTATTCTTTTGAATAAGGCTAAATAGTGTGTCCGCATCATCTAATTGTAGAGATGCCAAAGTCACCTCATTTGTGATGTTATATGTAAACAACGATTGACCCTCCATTTTAGTGACTTTCCACCACTGCCGTCGTTCTCCCAAATCGAACGCAGCAAAACACAAATAATATGACGATGCTGACAAGGTAAAGTAAATTCATTCCTTCAAACGTTTGCACAAAGAATCCTCCGAGTACCGGCCCGAGAATACTGCCTGCACTAAACGCCATTCCGCACATTAGATTCCCGGCGGGAAGCAGATGCTTTGGCAATAAGTCGGTCATATAACTGATGCCAAGTGAGAAGGTAGAGCCTACAGCCATTCCGGCAATAAAGAAACAGATGGCTACAGCCAAAACGGATTGAATGAAAATCCCTGCCAAAAGGAAAAAGAATGATCCAGCGAGTGTCACACATAAAATGATGCGGCGCCTGCCAAACCGGTCACTGAGCATCCCAAGAGGAAGCTGAAAGACAATGCTCCCAATGGCAAACGCAGGTAAAATAAATGCAACCGCATCTACTGTCACACCGCTTCTTAGCGCATATACCGGGAAGTTACTATTGAGCGTCGTTTCTAAAAAGCCATAGCAAAATGGCATCATAAAGGCGACCCAGCCAAATTGAAAGGCCTTTTTAAAGCGCTTCAAACTGTTTGTCTGCTCTGACGTTTGCACTTCGCCTGTATCTGGATATGTATTTTTTAAAACAAACACAAGCAGCCAAATACATAAACTAACGGCACCAGAAACAATAAAAGGCAAGGCTGGATTGATCTCAATGAGCGGCGTTAAAAAAGGGCCGGCGGCAAAACCGAGTCCAAACGATAATCCATACAATGAAATATTTCGTCCGCGATTTCTTGATGATGAAGCATAGGTCACCCACGTCTGTGTAGAGAAATGCAGCATATGGTCACCAATCCCGATCATGAGCCGGAGGAAGAACCAGACGACATAAGATTCAAAAAACACAAAGCTAAATAAGCTTAAAAAGACAGCGGCGCCTCCAATGACGATTAATGGCTTAAATCCAAACCGGCGAAGCGGTGCTTCCATAAAAGGAGACGCAAGCAGTACACCGAGATATAAGCCTGTGGCATGCAGTCCGTTTAACGTAGGAGAAGTACCGGCATGTTCAAAGATAATGGAAATGACAGGAAGTAATGCCCCCTGTGAAAAACCAGATACGGATACAAGTAAAATTAAAATCATAAAGTGAATTCTCGACATAAGATGCTCCTTACAAGTTCATGCTTTCATCGTACAATGGAACCATAGGGGTTTCAATAGAAAGGTGGAAAACGAATGACGCTGACATACAAAAAGGATCATTGGATCGCACATATTGAGGACAGGCAGCTGCCTATTTCAGGAACAGAAGAACTGGGGTTCCGCCCATCTCAATTGTTCACCTCAGCCATTGCAGGCTGCTTTGGAGAAATGCTTATTCATGTATGCCGTAAAAAGCGAATATCCTATGAAGGGCTGACGATCACACCTGAAACGACAAGGGTAGGAGCTGTAAATAAAATTTCCTGCATTCATTTACATATCTTATTTGAAGACATCAATACATCTGATGAACAAATCGATAAAGTGATCACCCTTGCATTGAAGCATTGCTCTATGGTGCAGTCTGTGAAAGGGAGTATTGATATCACTTTCTCACACGCGCGAATCTAAAATGTATACGATGCCGGCACTCACGAAAGAATAACAGTCAGACATATGTAAAGGAGAATGGCTGTATGAATCGTTTGTTTCTTGTAATTGTCGCAATCGGTGTTCCGCTATCGGTGATTGGCAGTTTTCTTCATTTCCCGCAGGTCATCATGTTTGCCGTTTATTGTATCGCCATTATTGGTCTTGCTAGTTTTATGGGAAGAGCCACAGAAAGTCTTGCCATCATTGCGGGACCTAGAATTGGCGGACTTTTAAACGCCACATTCGGAAATGCAGTGGAATTAATCATATCGTTTTTTGCCTTAAAGCAAGGACTGACGGCCATTGTACTTGCTTCATTAACTGGATCAGTCATCGGAAATTTACTGCTTGTGGCGGGGCTGTCTTTTTTTGTTGGCGGATTAAAATATAAGCGCCAAGTGTTCAATGTCCATGATGCAAGGCACAATTCAGGCTTGCTCATGTTTGCCATCATTGTAGCGTTTGTCGTTCCAGAAGTGTTTTCGGTGGAGATGGCAGAGAATAAACAGTTTGTTTTGAGCATTGGGATCAGCATTGTGATGATTTTGCTTTATGTTGCGGCGCTTTATTTCAAACTAGTCAGTCACCGCGGTGTCTATGTTGCTAAGCAGGAGAGCGTGCAAGGTGAAGCGGAGACGGAAGAAGAAACACCTGAATGGTCTGGCAAGTTTGCCACCGTGATTTTGCTGCTTTCGACGATCGCAGTTGCGTACATTTCAGAGCGCCTTGTTCATACATTTGATACGGTAGGAGAACAGTTTGGCTGGAGTGAGCTGTTTATCGGTGTCATTATTGTGGCCATCGTCGGCAACGCCGCAGAACATGCCTCAGCTGTCATCATGGCGTATAAAAACAAAATGGATGTAGCAGTGGAAATTGCCTTTGGCTCCACGCTTCAGGTTGCCATGATGGTCGCGCCAATCCTTGTCATCAGCTCGCTATTTTTTGATAAGCAGATGCCGCTCATTTTCTCCTTGCCAGAGCTCATTGCGATGGCATCCTCTGTGCTGCTCACGGTGATTTTATCAAATGATGGGGATACAAACTGGTTTGAAGGCGCCACATTACTCGCTGCCTATTTTATTATGGCGATTGGATTTTTCCTTTTATAATCTTTTGTGGATAAGGGACGTCTTTGCGGAAAATACTATGGAAAAATGAATGAGAAAGAGTGATGATATGAAAAAGATGCTCCGCATCATGTTTGTTGTTCTCTTATCCTTAAGTTTTCTATACAGCTTTCCAGCAGAAGCGGCAAAGCAATTTAAAGTGCCATCCTCTGTCGCCAGTATCTCCAAGGAGAATACGTATCCAAACGCGTCACAGGATCAGCCGCTGCTCCAGCCGAGCGAGCTGACGGCTGAATTGTTCAAAACAACAAGTGTACCGATTGAGAACACTCATTTGATTAAAATGCTGAATGAATCCAGCATTTCAGGGACGCCATTAGCTGTTGGATACCGTGCGACCGTTTTCCTCGGGAGATGGGCGCTGAGCTACGATTCAAACGAAACGGTCGCCAACTGGGAATACAAAAAAGTGAATACGAACCACATTGATAACAGAGGCGGCAACAAAACAGCCATTGGAAAATACGTTCAAAAGCAGCAAGTGAAAGTAAGCGGAGGCCTCACAGCAAAAGTGCCGAACCCAGAAGATGTGAAAACATTGATGATGCAAAAAGCGATTCAAAAAACAAAGCTGCCCCTCGCTTTTGACACCGTGATTGGTGCAGGAACAAAACGAGATCAGTCATACCACGTCTCTCCGAAAAAAGCAGCATCGCTTCATGCCTATGCACCAGCGATTAACGAAAAAGGTAAGGTCACATACGGAGAAGTGTACCTTGTACTAAAAGGAAATAAACGAAAACTCGTCGTGAAAAACGTGACCTCACAAGGAATCGGCGCTTGGATTCCTGTTCAGGATCACTTGACGTTTGGGTTTCAAGGGATGAATTAATCTCCTTTTATCAATAGAAGAGACATTAACGCTTTATCCATGATTTTTAAAGAAAATATAAAAAGCCATAGTAGAAGTTGAATGAACTCAACGACTACTATGGCTTAAATTTTTTATTCCCCTAAATCCACATTATGATAAACCTGCTGCACGTCTTCAAGCTCTTCTAATACATCGATCAGCTTTTCAAATTGTGCTTTTGATTCATCATCTAACGTCACTTCGTTTTGCGGGAGCATTGTGATTTCAGCGACAGTGAATTCTTCTACGCCGGCTTGTTTGAATGCTTCTTGTACTTGATGGAATTGATCTGGTTCAGCGTACACAATCACCGTTTCATCTTCTTCCATGATGTCACGTACATCAACGTCTGCTTCCATTAAAAGCTCAAGCGTTTCTTCTTCACTTTTTCCTTCGACACCGATGACAGCTGTTTGGTCGAACATGTAGGCAACAGAGCCGCTTACGCCCATGTTTCCACCGTTTTTCCCAAATGCTGCTCGAACATCTGAAGCTGTACGGTTCACGTTATTGGTGAGGGCATCAACGATCACCATTGAACCGTTTGGACCAAATCCTTCGTAGCGCAGCTCATCGAAGTTCTCTTCCGCACCGCCTTTGGCTTTTTCAATGGCACGGTCCACAATGTGTTTTGGGACACTATATGTTTTTGCACGTTCTAGGACAAAACGAAGTGCTTGGTTTGATTCTGGGTTTGGCTCACCTTGTTTGGCAGCCACATAGATTTCACGCCCGAATTTTGCGTAAATACGACTTGTACTGGCATCCTTTGATGCTTTCTTTTCTTTAATGTTGTTCCACTTACGACCCATCTTATTCACTCTCTTTCACTTAGAAAATACACAGTATGAGGGTCCCCATGCTGCATGAAATCATTCTGCTATCTATTATACATGAATCAGTCAAGAGGATAGAAGTAAGAGGGCTGGAATGAAGAGAATTGTTAGCGAATGTTCAAGTGTTCCATGTTTCTCGCAAGCCCGAGTCAGCCCGGCTACTTGTATATAAAAAAATAACCCCATCATAAATGAGGTTATTTTGCAGGCTGGGGATAAGCGAGATCCTCAAGCAATTTGACATCATGCTGATGAAGTTGTTTGATCATTTCTTTTCGCACAGCGAGGGCGGCTTCGAAGTATTTTTCGTCTTCGACCATTCCCTTTACTGTGATTTCAATCCCGCGATTCAGCTTATTTAAGCCCATAATTCCATGAACCTGAAAGGGTTCAATGGCGTTTTGGAATTCATCTTTTTTAAGAAAATCATGATGCATTTGATTTAAATTGTCACATGCTGATTCAAGTGCTTGAAAGGCGATATCAGGGTTTTGATTCGCGCTAATTAACACAGATTCCGTAATCCGCATGTAGTGCATGTTATAGTTTTGGATTTGCCGGATATCTCCGTTAGAAATGGTTAACAGCTTGCCGCTCCATTCTCTAATTTGCAGAGAGCGGAGACCAATCTCTTCAATGGTTCCATTAAAGAGGTTATTCACCGTCACATAATCCCCTTTATGAATCTGACGTTCATAGATAAGAAAAACGCCTGCTAAAATATCACGAATCAGTGTCTGTGCGCCAAAACCGATGACGATCCCAGCAACACCAGCACCCGCAAGAATTTTCCCGAAGTCATGAAAGAAAAGAGAAATGACATAGAGCACAAAGCAAATCGACGCGGTGTACTGCGTGACCGATTTCACCAAGCTCTCGATCGTTTTCTTCTTCTTGTCCTCTATAAACTCAGTTCGTTTAAAGAAAATTTGAAGGGCTTTGTTAATCATAAAGACGGCAAGCCAAAGAACGAGTCCAACAAGGAGAATTTCAATATATTTATTTTTGACCACTGTCAGAAATGTATCGTCCATCTATCGGTTACCCCCTGGCTGTTCGAGAAGTAAAATCAACATCTTGATAATAGCTGTTTTTCACTAGAACATTCGGACCGAGGCATTGCACGCTCGGGCAATGACAATTCAGTTCTTTTGCTAATTTTGTGTCCATCCAGCGTGTATAGGCTGATTGCAATGTATCAGTTGCAATGTTTCCAAGCGGCGGAGTATCGCCAAAGTCTGTCACAATAATATTCCCATCAAAAATATTCACATTCAACCGTGAGCGCCCATCAGGGTCATTTCGTACCGTGACATTTTTCTCCTGGCGCAATCGGTTGAGGAGACGCTGGTCTTCTTCATCTGTACTGCATGAATAAAATGGCAGGGTGCCAAACAGCATCCAGGTGTTTTGATCACGAATATCAAGCAGCTGATGAATCGCATCCCGCATTTGCGGAAGTGTCAATGATTCAAGGGCGCTGGCGAAATCACTTGGGTACATCGGGTGAACTTCGTGGCGCTGGCATTTCATTTCCTCGACGATTTGCCGGTGGATGTGTTCGATATATGGAAGCGTGCGCTTATTCAGCATGGTTTCAGCGGATACGGTTACGCCCGCTTTGACAAGTGCCTGACTATTTTCAATCATGCGGTTAAATAATTTCTCGCGCTGCTCAAAGGTTGGTTTTCGATCCATCATGGCAAAGCCGACCGTTGCAAACTCTTCGACAGTGCCCCAGTTATGTGAAATGTGAAGGACGTCTAAGTATGGAATAATTTCTTCATATCGCGCCAAATCAAGGGTTAAATTTGAATTGATTTGTGTACGGACGCCGCGTTCATGGGCATACTTTAATAAAGGGACGACATATTCCCGTACAGATTTAAGAGAAAGCATGGGCTCTCCGCCTGTAATACTAAGTGAGCGCAGAAGCGGAACTTCATCTAAACGGCGAAGTAACAAATCAATCGGCAGCGCATTCGGATCCTTAGGCTGTAAGGTATAGCCGACCGCACAATGCTCGCATCTCATGTTACACAGCGTTGTTGTCGTAAATTCAATATTTGTCAGCTTCATTTCTCCGTAATCCTGCACATCAAGATAGGCTTCCCAGGGGTCGTATGCAGGTGTAATCGGACGAAGTGCTGTTTTTTGGTTCATGGTATCTATCTCCTTTTCATTCGGGCAAACGTAGACCCGCCAACAGTTAATTTTAAGCCTCATCACGGTTATACGCAAGGGGGACACAATTGATTTGCAAGGGAAAAAAAGATAAGCTATAAACAAATGCTAAAGGGAGTGTATCGATGGGTAAGGCAGCAGACAGCAAAGAGCAGCAGGTTGATTATTTAAAGAACCGATTAGATATGTTTATGAATGTGATTGATTCATTAGATCCCGAATCAACAGACGTTGAGGATATAGACAGACTGATCCAGATGATTGACGACCTGGAAGCGAAATATGAACGGTTTAAAAACGATTGGAAGGAAGAATAGCTCGCGTGATGCGGGCTTTTTTCTTTAAATTGGCAGGTGAATCGGTGTATGAGTCTCGGTCTTATTCTGCACAATAGAAGAAAAACCGGGAAGTGACGTAAATGAAAAAATACATGCTGATCTGTTTATGTGCGCTTTTTGTTTCCATGCCTCTCTCAGAAGCGGCAGCCGTGTCTAATAAGCCCATCCACTGGGGATTTGCGAAAAGTAAAGAGCACAGGCCGCCGGATGCGGGCAAAGAATTAACGGCACTGTTAAAAAAGTATGAGGCGTTCTATTTAGGCAACACGAAAAAGAAAGAAATTTATTTTACCTTCGACAATGGCTATGAAAATGGGTACACGCCCAAGATCTTAGACGTGCTGAAAAAACATCAAGTACCAGGCACCTTTTTTGTGACAGGTCATTTTGTAAAGGACCAGCCCGGGCTTGTCAAACGTATGGCAGAAGAAGGTCATATCATTGGCAACCATTCCTATCATCATCCTGATTTAACAACAAAAAGTACGAAAGAAATCAAAGAAGAACTGGACCGTGTCAATGAAACTGTGTACAAAATCACAGGAAAACAAGATAACCTCTACCTTCGTCCGCCGCGCGGTGTGTTCAGTGAAAGGGTACTAAAAGAAACAAAACAGCTCGGATACCAAACCGTTTTCTGGTCAGTGGCATTTGTGGACTGGCATATCCATCATCAAAAAGGAAAACAGTATGCTTACGATCAAATGATGAAGCAGGCGCACCCAGGAGCCATTTACTTACTTCATACCGTCTCAAGAGACAATGCCGAAGCGCTGGATGATGCCATCACCGCTCTGAAAAAACAAGGATATTCCTTTAAAAGCCTAGACGATCTCATGCTTGAAAAAGTATGGCATCTGCCACAGCTATAGAAAGAAGCCTGCAGAAGACCTGCAGGCTTTTTGATTATCCCTCTCTATTTTTACGATAAAAAAGAGGGTGATGATTTGAAAAAGAGTCAACACTATTTAAAAATCCTGAACCACCCTTTATGTTTAAACCACAAAAGCATCCCCGAGACGAGGAGACCCATGAATATCAGCACGCCAAAATAGCCGTATTTCCAGTGTAATTCAGGCATGTTGTCAAAGTTCATTCCGTACACCCCAACAATAAAGGTCAGTGGAATAAAAATGGTCGACACAATGGTCAATGTCATCATAATCGCATTCATCCGGTTGGAATTCAGCGTCTGATAGCTGTCTCGTAAATCGGCTGTCATATCACGGTTTGACTCAACAATTTCGGTTAGTTTTAATAGATGATCATAAATATCATTAAAATACGCCTGGCGGTTTGTATCGCTTTTCATCATATTTGTGTTCACAATACGATATAAAAGGTCCCTCATCGGGATAATCGTTCTTCGCAGTTTAAGTAAATCTGAGCGAATCCCGAATACTTCGTTCATCAACGTGCCATACGTTTTATGCCCTTCTTCATCCTCAATTTCATTCAGCCTGTCTTCAATTTGATAAATAATAGGGAAATAATCATCAACAAGCTGATCAATCAGCATGTAGGCTATATGCTCAGGTCCGCTGTTTCTCGCTTTATCAGACCCTTTGAGCTTTCGAATCACACGTTCAACGTACGGTGCTTCCTTCAAATGAAAGGTCACGATATAGTTTTCACCAACAAACAGATCGACTTCCTCAGAACGAAGCGTTTTTTGATTAAGGGCATGCAGCACGAAAAACAAATACCCTTCATAAAAATCAAGCTTGGGCCGCTGTAAATAATGAAAACAATCTTCAATCGCGAGTGGATGGAAATGAAAATATTCCTTTAAAAGCGCTGCTTCCTTTTCCGTTGGCGCATGAAAATCAATCCAATACCAGGCGATATCGGGGCTTGAAAGCTGCTGCAATGTTGCATGTTCAATCAAGTCGCCGTTTTTTGTCACTGCAAGTTTTCTCAGCATGTGCACCCCTCCAGACTTGCATTATATCATGAAGCAGCACCGGTGAACTTATACGTTTTCTTCATAAAAAAAAGCCGATCTCATTTTTGAGATCGGTTCAATGTGCGTGTATGATTGATGGATAAAACCGAGAATTAAGGACGACGGAAGTTGACGAAACCACCATTACGGTCGAACCAGCCTCTAAATGCCCAGTTGATGTAGCCGCCGTCACCTTTGTTTGTGAAAGATCCATTTTCGAATACCCAGACTCCGTACGTAATACTTCCGTATTTCACAGTAGCAAACGTTTTGACGCCGTTGAAACGAGTCTCATAACCTTGGCTTAAGTTAAATACCATGACATTGTATTTTGCGCCAGCAGCATAGAAAGCAGACTCCATTAATCCTTTGACAAAGCCTTCACGGTTTGTGTTAGCATTTGCAGCATTAATTAATGCATTTGCAATACCAAGTACATCAAAGTTAATATTAACGTTTCCTGCAGTTGTAGATGCTTTACCTTCAGCAGCTTTGTTTAAGACAGTTTGCTGAAGTGTAGTAGAAACAGGTGCTGAAGTTTTTGGCTCAGCAGCGTCAGCGAATACTGGCAGTGTCGAAGAAACAGCAGTGGCAAGGGCAACAGAAAGAATTGTTTTTTTCATTGGTCGGATCTCCTTTGTTTTTAAATTTTGGGTCTTCTTTTTTGTAAAATGTGAAACTAAGTGAAGCCGGTCATCAATGAGGTAAATATGTTCCTGCAAGATAAAACAAATGATTGCCTAATCCGCTAATTTCTTTGTTCACCTCCTTGATATGTAATAATTATACAAATTTTTTTGGAATGGAAGATATCACCCAGAGGTTCTATTTCTAATTTAAGGAAAATGAGCCTAAAATGTTGTAGGAGGCTGTCGAATTTTAGCTGAATTCGACTAAAAACTTTCGTCTATCCAAAAGGAGAATGACCACAAATAAGGAAGATATAACTGATAAATTCTTGTACTCTTTATGTTTAAAAGTATTCAATCTAGAGAATCATTCATGCAAAATGAAACAATCACATCTGCGTATGTTTGCAGAAAGGAAGAGGACATGTATGTGGGAAAAACAGCTGGTGGTAGAGCCGCCGTATCATTTCGATCAAGTGCTTAGACGCTTATCAAGTGATCCATTAAAAGCAGTCGATTTGAATCAAAGAGAAATCAAAGTGCCGATCAGATTAAAGCAAAAACCTTATGTGGTCATCGTTCAAGCTACTGGAACAAAAGATGCGCCTACGTTCCGGGTGCGGGCAAACGGTCCCGAGGAACCCCTTCTTTCTGAGGTGAAACGGATATTTGGCATGGAGCATCAATTACACATAATTCAAGACCATTTTTCTCAAACCAATCTAGCGCCCATTTTTGAGCAGCATATCGGAACGCCGCTCATGCTGGATTTCCATTTATATCATTGTTTAATGAAATGTATCATTCATCAGCAGCTTAATCTTTCGTTTGCTTACGAGCTCACGAAACGATTTGTCCATACGTACGGAGAGCAAATAGAAGGTGTATGGTTTGATCCTTTACCAGAAACCATTGCCTCTCTTGAAACAGATGATTTGAGAAAGCTTCAATTTAGTCAGCGAAAAGCAGAATATGTCATCGATGTATCGAAACGAATTGTGAGCGGCTCACTTTGTTTAGAGGAATTACACGATTTATCTGATTTGGAGGTGGAAGAGCGATTGCTTCCGATTAGAGGGATCGGACCTTGGACGGTTCAAAATGTGCTCATGAATGGGCTTGGAAGACCAAATCTTTTTCCGATGGCAGATATCGGCATTCAAAATGCAATCAAACGGCACTTCGACCTGCCTGAAAAACCGACAAAAGAAGAGATGTCAGCGCTAAGCAAGGAATGGACCCCATATTTAAGCTACGCTTCTTTATATTTATGGAGAAGCATTGAGACAGATAAATAAATGAAAGGCATTTTCTCTCTTTGTCTAAGACGTGGTATACTAATGAGATGGAATAAAATGAAGACAACCTATTAAGGGTTCAAATAGAACGGAGAGAATAAAGTGAAAGAAAAACAGCAAGGTGCCCTTTTGCAAAAGGGACAGCAGTTCCCGCTTACCATTAAACGCCTTGGCATTAATGGTGAAGGGGTCGGTTATTTTAAAAAGCAAGTGGTCTTTGTCCCAGGTGCACTTCCAGGTGAGGAAGTGGTCGTTGAAGCAACGAATGTCCAAGCAAAATATGCAGAAGGTACAGTGAGGAAAGTGCGAAAGCGCTCCGAGCATCGAGTCAAACCGCCATGCCCAGTATACGAACAGTGCGGCGGCTGTCAGCTTCAGCATTTGGCGTATGAGCAGCAGCTAAATGAAAAGCGTGATATTGTCATTCAATCAATGGAGCGCCATACAAAGCTATCGGTTGAAAAGCTTGATATTCGGCCAACGATCGGTATGGAAGATCCGTGGCATTACCGAAACAAAAGTCAGTTCCAAGTAGGTCGTTCTCACAGCGGAGACATCATTGCAGGACTTTACGGATTGAATTCTCATAAGCTTGTTCCGATCAAGGAATGTATCGTGCAGCATCCAAAAACGAACAAAACAACGGGCGTTGTCCGCAAAATTTTAGAGAAATTCGGCGTATCTGTCTACAATGAACGGACAAGAAAAGGCGACGTACGCTCGATTGTCGTGCGTGTCGGCTTTGAAACAGGTGAAGTACAAGTCGTTCTTGTCACATCAAAACCTGAATTTCCAAAGAAAAAAGAAATCGCAGAAGCCATTCAAAAACGACTGCCTGAAGTGACGTCTATCATGCACAATATCAATGGTGAAAAAACGTCGGTTATCTTCGGCCATAAAACATCTCACCTAGCTGGCAATATGGTCATTCAAGAATTTTTAGGAGACGTCTCCTTTGAATTGAGTGCTCGTGCTTTCTTCCAATTGAATCCAAAGCAGACGCTAAAGCTTTACGATGAAGCGAAAAAAGCGGCCAAATTGACAGGTAAAGAAAAGGTTGTCGATGCGTATTGCGGTGTTGGGACCATTGGGATGTGGCTTTCAGAAGGCGCCAAAGAAGTACGAGGAATGGATGTCATCAAAGAATCGATTGATGATGCCAAGAAAAATGCCAAAAAACACGGCATGAAAAACGCGACCTATGTAACAGGAACAGCTGAACATTGGCTGCCAAAATGGGTCAAAGAAGGCTTCCGTCCTGACGTCATCGTCGTCGACCCGCCAAGAACAGGCTGCGAGCGCACCTTCTTAGACACCGTCAAACAAGTCAAACCAAAACGCTTTGTCTACGTCTCTTGCAACCCATCCACACTAGCAAAAGACCTTCAATACATGTCAAAAGACTACAAAATCGAATACATGCAGCCAGTTGATATGTTTCCGCATACGGCGCATGTAGAGACCGTTGTATCAATGGTAAGAGTGTAAAAAAGTGAAGTGAATAAAACTGTCCGTGATTTGAATACTGGTGTCTAGCTGGTAGGATAATCACGGATTTTTTTATATACTGATCCGTAGGTGTCGATCAGAGTAAACCATATGAATGAGGTAGAGGAGGATGGAAATGAGTCAATTCGAGATTCTAACAAAATACATACCGATGCTCCGCGAGGACCATATCGGAGAATGGGTGATCGACCAAGAAAATGATGGAACAGCTGAACGCCCAATCCAGATGCCTTTTGTGCATTATTCTGAAACGGTCCAACGCTTTATCGAAGATGTCTATATCTTTGCGGAACAACATCAAGAGCTGGAGCTTATCCGCTACAGAGAAATCCTCAAAGAAAATGGCATTGAAGGTGGATTGAACGATATCGAGAATGTGGACCTCTCACATTTAAATGCGCAATGTATACTTGCCTTCATCATGGGAGTGGTGAGTGCTGAGCGGTTTTGCGATGGTGCCATATTGGGTTCTTTTAAAAGTGGAGACATGTTAAAGTATCTTGAAAGATTGGATTGTTTGGAGTAAGAGCGGTGAGCGGTTTATTTCAATTTTTGGAGTGATCATATGAAAAATAAAACAAATGTAGCCGATACTTTTCCTCCTATGAAAATAGAAGAAATTGATCAAATATTATTATATGATCTTGATGCAATAAAAATTGAAAAAGAAGATGAACGTATAAAATTCATCTTACAAGATCCCTATTGTCCTGATAAAAGTCATATTCACAGTGTGTATGTCATTTATAAGAAGTCTATACTCGATTTACTTGAAGGTAGGATTCGTTCTATTCATAGTCATGAATTCATTAATGCTAATAAAAAGGATCGAACGATTTCTAAAGAAGATATTGAGTATGTATTAGAGATGGCCACAGTTGTGGTTCTTGCAAGTGAAAATAGTGGAGTTCTGACAAATTATTTTTATAGTGGAGTCGGTGAAAGGTTAGATCGTATTTTTAATATATGCTTAGGTTATTCTACAGACTTACAAAAAGAGAATAAATTAAGTTTGGAACGATTTATGAATGATATGAAGATTGTTGAGCAGATGGGATTGTTAGAAAAAATTTTAGGATAAGAGGCAAAGCCTAGATTTTAGAGAAATCTAGGCTTTTTGCGCTTTTGAAAAATTTATTCAACTTCATCAAATGATTATGCAAATGAAATTCTTCTGTTGACTTTCCCCTTTACTGAAAGGTTTATACTTTGATCAGATCAACAAAACGGAGGAGATACAGGATGTTTAAAATCGGTGATTTTTCTATGTTAAGTAAGGTCCCTGTCAAAACCTTAAGGTATTATGACCAAATAGATTTATTAAAGCCTAAGCAGATCGATCAAGAATCCGGATACCGGTATTACTCAGCTGAACAGCTGCTTGAGGTCAATCGGATTTTTCTGTACAAGGAATTAGGTTTTACGTTAAAGCAAATGGGTCAGCTTCTTCGTGAAGATATTTCTGTCGAGCAGATTCAGGGCATGTTTCTCTTGAAAGAGAGTGAGATTCAGCAATTGATCGAGAGAGAACAGCAGAAATTAGCGCGTATTAAGGAGCGGATGCACCTCATCAAACGAGAGGGGTGTGTTGAAAAAGAACAGGAGGTCATCATCAAATCGGTTGAAAGTAAAAACATCATGTCTTTTCAATCCAACGGAACTGTTGACGAAATCCCAACATTCTTTCAAACGTTTCATCATTTGTTACATAAACATCCGCAAGACTTGAACTCGGAGCCGCAAATCGTGCTGTGGAGGGAATCACTTGCTCAAGAAAGTGAGTTCGAATTTGAGGTGGGATATTCAGCGAAAGCGCTAAGGGGCTCTCTGCCTCAGGGTATCACGATGCGTACGTTACCAGCTGAAGAAACCATGGCGACGCTCTTATTTCATTCAGATTCTCCATTTGCACAAACTGCTTGTGTTGATCTGGCGACATGGATTGAACATAACGGATACCGCGTGAAAGAAGATCAGCCGGGGAGAGAGATTTATTACCCATTGTCTGAAAATGAAAAAGGAAGACTCATTGAAATTCAAATTCCTATAAAAAATGAAGTCAAATCGTAAACATTGTCCAAAGGAGAAAAGCCAC
The DNA here is from genome assembly GCF_004364885.1 of Bacillus sp. BK450. Classification (NCBI taxonomy): domain Bacteria; kingdom Bacillati; phylum Bacillota; class Bacilli; order Caryophanales; family Bacillaceae; genus Bacillus; species Bacillus sp. BK450. The sequence continues at coordinate 240,494 of NZ_SOBQ01000005.1, forward strand.
GATGAAAAATAAAGCCGTTGTCTATTTACTTGCTTTAGCAGCCTTTTTAATTGGAACGATCGAATATATCATTACAGGCATTATTCAAATGGTCGCAGATGATTTACAGGTCACGACATCTGCTGCTGGTTTATTGGTCACATCATTAGCGCTCTCAGCAGCAATCGGCGCGCCGATTGTCATTGCACTGACCATCAATATCGACCGCAGAAAAATATTATCATGGATGCTGATCATTTTTACTTTAAGTAATATCATCACAAGTGTCAGCCATTCGTTTGAAATGGTGCTGATGACTAGGGTTTTACAAGGAATTAGTGGGGGGACGGCCATTGTGGTGGCAATGGCAGTGGCCACTCGTCTTGTCGAACGAGAAAAAAGAGGAACAGCGATTGGCATCATTTTAATGGGATTAAGCAGTTCCTTAGTTTTAGGTGTGCCAATCGGGACATTTCTAAGCAGCATGATTGGATGGAAAGCATTATTTGCAGCCATTGGATTGATCACGCTCATTCCGCTGATTGTTGTGTATAGGCGCATACCTTCTATGAAAGAACAAGAACCGGTGACGCTAGGTATGCAATTATCGATATTAAAAGATAAGCGAATTTTGCTTGCAGTGGCAGTTACACTCTTTTATGTAGGCGGATATTCCACTTTATTTACCTATTTAACGCCCTTCCTGCAAGAATCAGCAAACCTTAGCATCACAGAAATCAGCGGCATTTTATTACTAGCGGGAATATGCAGCTTTTTGGGCTCCAGTCTTGGAGGGGTTGCAGCAGATAAAAAAGGCCCAACATTCACGATTTTCTCCGGAATTATTCTACAAATCATCATGCTGATGCTGCTAGCATTTGTGACAGGGAATCTCGTGGTCATGGTGGCGGTGATCATGATATGGATGATTGCTACATGGAGCACATCTCCAGCTCAGCAGCTGTATCTCGTCACACTTGTACCCAAATCTCCTGATATCGCATTAAGTGTCAATACATCATTTATTCAATTCGGATTTGCTTTAGGCTCGGGATTAGGAGGGCTTGTATTGAGCAGGACATCTATACTGCACTTGAGCTGGATCAGCGCTGGAACGGTTCCTCTCGCTTTACTCATGACCATCTTGATGGTGGCGTTTGATCGAATCTCTCAGCAGAAGAGTTTGAAGGTGATGGAGCAAGGAAGGTAACATGAACGATTTCACTAGTGAACATACAAATTTAGTTTTGTATTGTGGGAACTACTTATTTAGGGTAGTTCCTTGGCCCATTTCGTGGGCTTTTTTTTATAAAAATTCTTATTTCTGCACTTCTGCTTTATTACTTCTGTAAATACCTGATCTCCTTGTCATACTTTTGAATGAAATTGACTCGATAGAATTGACGCAAGCACCATGAAGAGGAGAAGATGAAATAAACTGTAAGATAAAGGGAGACGAATAATGATACATATCATATTTGGGGCGGCAGCTGCCGGTAGTTTAAAACAAGCAGTACGTGAAATGAAGCAAGATCAAATAGATGATATCATCGCTTTTGATGATATTTATTCGATTGGACCACTTCTACATTTACACGAACATAAAGGACAAGCGAACCGTATAGAATGGCTGCGTAACGTGATGTCAAATGAATATGGCTATTTTGACGACATGGTCAATGATCAGCACAGAATGCTTCAGCAAATAAAAGAAATAAAAGCTGGCAGTCGTATACTTCTCTGGACAGGCAGTAATGCCCATGAGCAAATTGGCTTGCGATATGCCGTCTATTTATTAAAAGAGAAAAGCATAGAATTGTCAGTAATCAATACAACGACAGCATTTGATCAGCTGTTCAATACAAATACAAGAAGAATGGATATTCGACATTCCGGAGAAATCGCATCTGAAAAATTTAAAATTTTGTATGAGAGTAAAGAGCATATTCACCCAGTGACAAAAGAAGAGAGAGAAAGATTACAAAATGAATGGCTTTCACTTGCTAAAGAAAATCATACGCTGCGGATATGGAAAAAAGGACAAGTGATCAGCGTACCAGAAGATGAATTTGATGCTTATTTAGTGAAAATGGCCAAGCGGGTTCATCAGTCTGAGCCTGAAGAGGAATTCATCAAAACTCCACGTTTAATAGGAGAAATCATCGGTTATTTAGATCAGTATATCGGCGATGATTTTATTGAGTATCGAATCAAGACATTAATTGATCAAGGCATTTTTGACATGAAAGGAAAACGAACTTCCATGCGTTATTACTCAATTAAACTGACAGAGTTCGGTCAGAACTTCAAAAAATGGGTATGCTGTCGAGAGTTTGTAGATCATCCTTTTGTGAAAATTGAAGGAGATTACGGTGAACCTTTTCAGTGTGGGTATTGCGAATGTCATTTAGAAAGAGATGATGTACCAATGAGTGATACTCTTTTCTCAAAGATCTGGAATTGGAACATACAGTATGGCCGCTGGTTTGACGAAGAGACCGATGATTTGCTGCCAAATGGCGTAGACATGGAAAGGAAGTTCAATCAAGAAGGAGAGCGTATCACTGAAGAAGTGAAACGAGCCTTATCTCCTGCGTTTCAAATTGAATACAGCCCAAGTGAATACGCGCAATATTATATTTAAAGAATGAATTTTCTTATCACTGCACAAAATAAAGCTTTACACAATCCATCATCATCATGTAAGATATGGAGAAATTAAAAGCGAAGAAAAGGACATGAGCAATTTTTTACTGGTTACCAGAGAGGGAAGTCACGCTGAAATCTTCCTAACGCAGGAAAGTTGTCTTACCACCTTTGAGCTGTATTGGGGAAATCACAGTATCCGATACCGTCAATGCCACGTTACGGCACCAGAGCCATAAAGCGAATACGCGTTATGGGAATTTGGGTGGAACCACGGATATCACATTCGTCCCTTTATGAGGGATGGGTGTGTTTTTTTGTACACTCATATAGGATCATTGCTTTGAAAAGGACATGAGCAGCTTTTACGGTTACCAGAGAGGGAAGTCACGCTGAAATCTTCCTAACACAGAAAAGCTGTCTTACCACCTTTGAGCTGTATTGGGGAAAATTGCAGTATCCAATACCGTCAATGCCACGTTACGGCACCAGAGCCATAAAGCGAATACGCATTATGGGAACTTGGGTGGAACCACGGATTACACATTCGTCCCTTTACGCGGGATGGGTGTGTTTTTTTATTTCAAAAAATAGGAAAGGTGTGTCGGTTATGAGAGAAAACATGGTGAAGATTCAATTTCCGGATGGAAAGATAAAGGAGTTTCCCGCAGGTACGACTGTCGCAGATGTTGCCTCCCATATTAGTCCGAGCTTAAGAAAAAAAGCAGTGGCGGGTAAGGTCAATGATCAAATGGTTGATTTAAGTAAAAAGCTATACAGCGATGTTTGGCTGTCTATTGTCACACTTGATTCAAAAGAAGGGCTTGAAGTGATGCGCCATACATCTGCACACGTATTAGCCCAGGCTGTGAAAAGGTTATATAACAATGTCACACTGGGGATCGGACCGGTCATTGAAAACGGATTTTACTATGATATGAAGCTCAATCAATCATTAAGCGTAGAGGATTTAGCAGAAATTGAAAAAGAGATGAAAAACATCATAAATGAGAATCATCCTATCCAAAGAAAGGAAGTCTCTTACAAAGAAGCTGAAGCGCTGTTTGCACATGATCCTTATAAGCTGGATATTTTAAAAGATTTACCCTCTCAAGAAGCCATCACGGTTTATCAGCAAGGAGAATTTGTAGATTTATGCCGCGGGCCGCATGTACCTTCTACAGGGTACGTAAAGTCATTTAAACTAACACGTGTTGCAGGGGCTTATTGGCGGGGAGACAGTCATCAGGATGTCTTGCAGCGAGTGTATGGTGTGGCGTTTCAATATCCAAAGCATCTCGCTGAGTATCTTCATTTCATGGAAGAAGCAAATAAACGTGATCACCGGAAATTAGGGAAACAGTTATCCCTCTTTATGTTTTCAGAAGAAGCGCCAGGTATGCCGTTTTATTTACCAAAAGGTCAGATTGTCAGAAATGAATTAATGGCCTTTTCAAGAGAAGTGCGAGGCAAAGCGCAATATGAAGAAGTGAGTACACCGTTTATGATGAACCAAGAGCTTTGGGAAAAGTCAGGGCACTGGGATCATTACCATGAAAATATGTATTTCTCAGAAGTAGACCATACAAGCTTTGCTTTAAAACCGATGAACTGTCCAGGGCACATGCTCATGTTCAAAAACAGCTTATATTCCTACAGAGACCTTCCGATCAGAATGGCTGAGTTTGGTCAGGTGCATCGTCATGAATTTAGCGGAGCGTTAAATGGATTGTTCAGGGTCAGAACATTTTGCCAAGATGATGCCCATATTTTTTTAAGAGAAGATCAAATCGAAGCTGAAATCAAACGGATTTTCCAATTAGTTGATCATGTGTATCGGACATTTGGATTTGAGTATTCAGTCGAGCTATCCACTCGTCCAGAAAAAGCATTAGGCAATGATGCTATTTGGGATATATCCGAAACAGCGTTAAAAAATGTGCTTGATCGTCTAAAGGTCGACTACCAGCTGAATGAAGGAGATGGCGCATTTTATGGTCCAAAGATCGATTTTCATATTAAAGATGCCTTGCAGCGGAGCCATCAGTGCGCCACAATTCAGCTAGATTTCCAAATGCCAGAGAAATTTGGTTTAACATATATCAACGAAAAAAATGAAAAGGTTCGGCCAGTTGTGATTCACAGTGCCATTTTTGGTTCTCTAGATCGTTTCCTAGGTATTCTCATCGAGCATTTTGCGGGCGCTTTCCCATTATGGCTAGCACCAGTACAAGTACAAATCATCCCTGTCTCAACTGTTCACCTTGATCACTGCTTAGAGGTGCAGCAGCAATTAAGAAGTATCGGAATAAGAGCCACAATCGATGAGCGGGATGAAAAACTTGGCTATAAAATGAGAGAAGCACAAATACAAAAAATCCCTTATATCGCGGTCATCGGCGATAAAGAAAGGCAAGAAAAAACACTAAATATTAGACAGCACGGAGAAAAGACGTCAAAAGAGCTGTCTATTGAGGACTTTAAACACATAGCAGCTAAGCAAATAAAAGACAGATCGGCTGCTCAGATATGATGTGATGATTTTATGAAGAAGGATCAGACGTTCATTGAATGATGGCGTCTTTTCATTTGCGAAAAAAGCCGAATTGACAGTAGAAAGGGAAAATATTGAAACATTTCTTTGTTAAAACCGTAATAAAGATAGAGCGTTCAACAGAAACCTTTAAAACGGAGAGGAGTATTGCATGGAACAAGCTGCCCTGAAAAAGATGAGATCGAAACAAGTAGTTACCTCTAATTTACTATTCGGCATGGTGATCTTGATTTTTTTTATTTTGATTCAAAATGTTGAAATTCAATTTACATATTTCTTTCTTTGTTTAGGAATCTTCATGCTCCTTCAAGGTCTTTACGGCTTGATTAAAAAAGGATCAACAAAGTCTATCATTCCCATATTTGAGCAGGTAGCCATTTATGAAAAAGAGAAATTGGGAAAAGAGTGGGAGAAAGAACAAAGAGTGGAGAATATTTGGAAATTGATATTGAGCGGGCTAATGTTCTTCCAATCATTTAGTTTTCAAACGATGCAAGATCCATTTTTTCATATAGAACCTAATTTTCTCATTTTCTTATTTGTTATGGCTCTAGCCATTATCAATATAAGCATGCTTTTTCGCTTTAGAAAAATTGACCGGTCGACTGAAGGCGAATTAACAGGCTATACAAAAGAGTCAAATATAATGGCAATAGCTTTAGGGTTCTTAACTGTAATCATCATTTTCATCTTTATCGTCATTTTTCTTCTTCCATAAAACAGAATTTTGAGGTGAAACAAATGAATGCAAACATTCAACAACTGATTGATCAGACAAAGGCGAAATTTGGTTTAGATCTTTACTATTTAAAAAGACACAGTTTTCATCGCTACGTCAATATGTTCAATGAAACGGTTTATACATTGAATATGGAATGGTTTCCCTCTCATGAAGCTGAACCCGAGGACGATGATCTAAACCCGGACGGCACAGCTGTGATTGACGTGAATTTGAATACAGGCCAGATTGAAACGGTCATTTTTGTCATGGACAAAACCTTCGCGAAGAATGGTGTCACATTTAAGAGGCCTTATCCAGCTCATGTCATTCAATGGATCGAACAAGAAACAGGGTTGGTCTATGGTGAGCATTTTCACATGCATCAAAAGGAGAAAGGGGAACTTTTTTTCGAAGAAGCAATAGATGGTGTGAAAGTGACGCCTTCAGGCAGAATCGAAGTGAAATGGGATGAACATGGGCAGCTCATTCACTATATACATCGAGGGCCATTTATGGCAAAAGAACGACTAAGAACTGAAGAATATGTGCTTTCCATTGATAGGATCGAGAATTTAGCTCAGCAGCAAGTGCAGCGGTTTGATTGGCCATCCTTCGAGCAGAATCGAATCCGCCCTATATATGCGTTAGAAGAAATTTATATCAAGAACGATGGAACAGGAATGATACCGTTTGAAATTGGGCGTGAAGAAACGCATTGTATCCACATGAATCAGGTCATGGAGTGGAATGAACCGTCAAACAAAGCTTTTGAAAAAAAGGAAATCGATATAAACGAGGACATTACTGCTGAACAAGCCTTCTCACTGGAGCCTTCGCCGGATACATTCCCGATCTCAAAAGAAGAGCAGGCTGAGTGTATCAAAGCGGTTCGCACCTTTTTGGCGCAAAAATATTCAAAGGATACAGGGAAGTGGGTGCTAAAAACACTCCACCGCGACCATGGCTGCATCGAAGCGATATTAAAAACGAATGAGCAAGAAGGCTGTGGATTTATGGATAAGATCAAGGTCTTCATTGATGCCAGCACTTTTGAAGCCATTAATTACATAGATAAAAAAGAGATGTTTCAAGTATGCGGGATACTCAATCCATCTCAAACAGCTAGTGAAATCACCATAACTCAGAAAGAAGCCTTTGAAACATTGAGAGAACGCCTCGAACTTACACCCATCTACGTCTATGACGATGTGCAAAAACAATATGTTTTATGCGGAAAGCTCGACTGTCATGAAGGCGTTGATGCAGTGAGCGGTGAAGTGTTCTCTTTGACAGACCTTTCATAACTTCTAAAAGAACAGTGAGCAGCTGTTCTTTTTTGCTCCATTTTCCTCTTTTTAGAATAAAAATGGAATTTTGTAGAAGGAAGTTGTCGTTTCATCACGAAAGAAACAGATAAGAATATGATCATAGGTCCATCGGTTGAAATTCGTATTTCATATAGTAAACGTCATACATAATGAAAAACCATTGCAGTAAAGTTGATCTACAAGTCTTTTAGAAGAAAAAATGAAATCATGTCTCTAGTAGTAAGCGAAACTAGACGGACTAAGATCATAGGATGAGTTGAACATGTTTGTTTTTAGGTAAGCTTAAAGCCATAAATAGAAGAAAGTGAGGATATCTGCCTTGAGTACATTGGAAGTGTTTCGTCAGTTTTTGGTTGACCATTATCCTGCGTTACAAGATGAGCTTTGGCTGAAAGATGTTGATACCCTTCGAATCTCTCCTATTCTTCATCCTTTTCTGAAAAGCAAGCTGCCAGAAGGAATCGAAAAATTCACTTGTGTTCTATTCACGCAGCAGACAGATCAAACCGCTGCACCGCTCAAAGTCTACCTTTTATTAGATGAATATGAGCAATCGCTTTACGCCATTGATTTGATGAATGAACAAATAGCGCTTCATTAATACAGAAGCAAAAAAGCTGCTTGAGAGCTCCTCAGCAGCTTTTCTTGTGAATATTAGTTTGTCATATCAACCAATCTTGAGTGCAAGTTGTCCACTTCTTTCTTTGTTGGAAAAGAGCTGATCAGCAGCGTAGACCGTCCTAATTGATTAGGAAGCTCAGTATCGGTCACAACCATATCAATCCCAAGTTGATCCATTGTCAGTTCATTTAATGTATTTTCTGGACTTGTGAAAATATGAATGAGAGGAGGCAATCTTAATTTAATTAAATCCGCAATAAACAAACTATGATTATAACCTAATGTTGAAATGACAAAAATGTTCAACACGTTTCTCCGATCCATTTCCAAATGAACAAGCCCCCTCCAGTTAGAAGTAATGATACGAATCAATTCTCGTTCATTTTTCACAAAAGAAGCAAGTATATCGTCTGTTTTTAACTCTTGGATGATATGAGTAATCCTCGAATAGAAGTAAGGAAGCTGTTTTTTTACCTCTGATAAATACCTCGATTTCTTTTTGAAAAGGAATCCATCTCTTACGGTAATTTCCCTAGAATACACATAATATTGGAGCAGAATCAGTGTCATCGCCTTGCGATTAGCCACCTCTTGATGAAAAATCAACTCCAATTGATTGATAAAGGAATGAATGGCTTCGAAGAGGTGTGGTGTATGCGATTGAAAGAACGTCAATTTTTCTTCGACAGTTTCAATTGATTTATAATGGCCAATAGCTGGTTCAATCAAAAGTAAAAAGACAAATTCGTGACGATCCAACGTAACACCAAAAGTGTCCTTTGTCATTTGGCAAACGTGTTCTTCCAAGTTTTTGATTTGATTATAGATACCTTTAGCTGTAGATGTTTGTTTTTCCTGATCCATTGAGTACCTATAATTGCGTCGTATGGTAAAATTTTTCCTCACTCGGTGTATGGAAACGGCGAGCCATAGGCAAAATTTATCTATAGCCACATCAGGTAGATTGACTTCGAGCACCTGAAATAGCTTTTGTAAAAAATCAACTGCATCTTCCTTTTGAATATCTTCGAATGGCCAAAGCCTGCTTCCATAGACTTCAAACAAAAATTCCACAAAAAATTGACGAATCTCCTTCTCATTTCCATGGAACTGCATACTATCTGGTCGTAACTCAATGTCATACGAGATAAGAAGCGAATTGATTTTATGAATGGTGTTATACAATGTGGATCTACTGATATTCAGTGTGTCCATCCATTCATAGAAAGACCTGTTTTGTTCAAAGAAAACGCCGTCAATCAATCGAATTTCAATCGTATCTTTTAGAATTTCTTTGATATAGTAGTCGACTCGTATCGCCTGTGTATAACAAATGGATATGCCTTGTCTTGGCTTTATGTGGATTAACGGCTCTCCGTTCTCTGTTTGGAACGACTTCATTTGTTCTAAATCGCTTTGAATCGCACGAACCGAGCCGATATTTTCATTCGATATCTCTTGAAGGCTCCACCACTTATCTTTTGATACAAGCAGTTTTAAAATTTTTATCCATCTCTTTGATTTATTATCAATGAGCTCCATTAAACAACTAACTCCTTCCCTTGGCTTGCCTCTATATGATGAAGTTCACTTAAAGAACATTTGATTTTCTAAATAGGCATAAAATGATTTTAATGTTTAGGCTAAATCGTTTTGTCTTCACTTTTCATGATAAAAGAGAAAAAAATTAGACGAAAACAAATGTTATTCCCTGATTCTCCATATATTTCTTTTAAAAGGTGATAAGTAAGCCATGAATCCTATAAAAATGGATCATTTTAGATATTTAAGTTTATTTTTTTGCTGATGAAACGGTAAATGTAAGAATAAAACGCAGCAGCTTTTTGATTACCATATGAAAGGGAGTAGAAAGGAAGGCGATTTATATAATGCTGAACTGACGCACCTTACATACGATATGATACATGCTTGTTTCATATGAACGAACCATATGTGAATACATGCTTATATATGCATGTACACATCATTTATTGTTCATTCCAGTATAAATATAAAAATTCACATTTAATCTTTTCACGATCCTCTCACTATTCCCCATTTCTATAGACCCCAATCCAGTTACTCAATCCACTACTCATGATGACCTTTCAAGCTCATGATTGATCAACTCATTTTATTCATAGGGTCTTAAGGTGCAATTTTTAGAAAATATTGATCAGAAGCGGAGTGATTGATCTGACAGTATACAAATGATTTTTTTATCGTTGTTGAAAATTAATTTTAGAAAAGGGTGGATGTATTGAAAAGAATATTGTCGCTGGCACTCATTACAGTGCTAGTCATACAGTCTAGTATATTAGGAGTCTTGCCTTTAGCAGGGGCACAAGCAAAAGAAATTCAAGAAAACATTTATGGGGATATTGAATTTGCTGATAGCGAAGGCAATAAGTTATCAAGCATGGAAGATCAGCAAGTAAGAAAGGCCACTGTGCATTGGTCTATAAAAGGAATTGATCTAAAAAAACAATATCCGTATGTTCTCACTCTTCCTTCAGCCATCCAGGTAGAGAAGGAGCAGAAGGAACCCATTACTGTGGGTGACATACCTGTTGGCGAGTATACCGTTTCAAAACAAAATGAAGTGACGGTGAAATTTAAAGAAGATGTTGAGATCGATCCAAATTTAGAAGGATCAATTGACATCGATGTCACCAGTATAACTCAGCAAGAAGAGAAAACAAAGCAAAATGAGGGTGAAGAAAGCCTTCCAAAAGATGACTCAATCTCATCTGAGAAAGATAAAGCTTCTAACAATCAAGAAGCCGCTCAAACGAAACAAAACGATGAAGATGAATTACTAAAAAACAAAGTGAGCGTGTCTAAGCGTGCAGGGCTGCAAAGTGTTTCAAAACAAATGCAGATACAAGAAAATCTCCTCACTGATGCGAAATTAATCTTTGAAGATCAGGAAGGAAATTCAGTTGAAAAGCCTGATATTAACTCGCTGATTTCCATTAACTATGAGTGGGCCATCCCGAACGGTCATAGCTATAATGGCGGGGATGAATTCCATTTCAAGGTTCCAGAGGAATTAGTGATTTATGAAAAAATCGATCGTCTTGAGATGAAATTTAATCAGGCAACCATTGGTTATTTTTCTGTAGATGAAAGCGGAAATGCCTCCATCGAGTTCACCGATTTTATTAAACAATATTCAAATATTCATGGAACACTTCAAGTGTGGACGCAATTAGATAAAAAAACTGTCATTACTGAAGAAAAAGAAGTGGTCATTACCCCGATTGAAGGAAAGGATAAAATATCAATCCCGATTCAATACATTCCAAATGGCCCAAACGTCTCTAAAAAGGGAGAACCAAATCGATCTTACAATGCTGAAACCATTCAATGGACAGTAGATTTTAATATGGATTTAGAAGATGTGAAACAAGCGAAACTGTTAGATCCGATTCAAGAAGGTCAAGCGTTAAAAAAAGATTCAATCAAGCTTTATCGTATTGATACAAAGCTAAATGGTGAAACATCGATTGGTCAGCTGCTTGACGAAAACCACTACACAATTGGCCAAACAGCAGATGGTCAAGATTTCACGATTGAATTTAAAGATGACGTGCATCTAGCTTACCGTTTAATGTATGAAACGGATATTACGAATCAGGATCAATCTGCGTTTCGTAATAAAGCGTCCCTTGTTTCTGGTGATAAAGTGATCAGTTCAGCAGAAGGAACAGTGAATGTGACAAGAGGCAGTCCTTTAAATAAAAAAGCCGCGCAATACGACCCAGTCACACAAACAATTACATGGGAAATTCGTTATAACTATAACGAAAAAAAGCTGGCTCAAAAGGATGCTTTGTTAGAAGACTTCTTTAACGGCACACAGGCGCTGATATCTGATTCCATTCAAGTCAAAGAAGTCACAATTGATCAAAATGGCAACGAAGCAGGAAAAAAAGCGTTTGAAAATTATGTGGTTCAACCTCAAAAAAAGGATGAACAAAACGGGTTTACCTTGCAATTCAATCAAGATATTCAATCGGCTTATCTCATCACCTATCAAACAAAAGCAACCGAGCGGATTTTTGAAGCTGAAGAGATTATCAATACGGTAACAGCTGGCAAAGAGAGCAAACAAGGGAAGCAAAGAATTGACCAGCAAATCCTAACGAAAAATCATGGAACACCGAATTACAAGTCCAAGACCATTCCATGGCGTATCACCTTCAACAAAGATCAACAAACGATGAACAATGTGACATTAAAAGATACGTTTACAAACGAAGGATTGACGCTGCAAAAAGATAGTTTAAAAGTGACGACAGGTAATACAGTGCTTGAAGAAGGCACAGATTATCAAATCGTTGAACATGCAAATGGATTTGATATTCAATTTACGAAAGAAATAAAGACAGAACATACCGTCACATATACAACGTCTTTTGATTATGAAAAAAGAGCAGATAAAGACCAAAAGAACCTGCGTAATCATGTAAAGCTTGAATGGGTAAATGAAGATGGCAAAGATTTGACGAAGGAAAATCAGTCTGTCTTCACGCCTGACACATACACGCAGTCAAATGGCTTCAAAAACGGAAATTATAATGCAAAGAAAAAAGAGATCACATGGAATATCGGTGTGAACTATAACTTGAAACATCTAGAAGAGGCGAAAATCGAGGATTTCATTCAAGGAAATCAGCGTTTGCTTAAAGATTCAATCATCGTCTATTCGCTTGATTTACAAGGCGGGGAAAATGGAGCAGAAGAAAAAGAGGTATTAGCGAAAGAACATTATGACATCAAATTCCTTGAAAATGAAAAGGGAGAAACAGGCTTCGAAGTGATTTTCAAAAAAGCCATTGATTCTCCATACAAAATCACGTATCAAACAAGTGTTGAAGGAATGGATTTAGTACAGAAAACCTACGATAATAAAGCGACCCTTTATGATGGACAGACGAAAGAATCAGATGTGAATGCTGTGGTGTCCATTCCAAATGGGGGGAAATACACGAGCAAATCAGGAAATCAGCAAGGAAAAGTCATTGATTGGAAACTGAATATCAACTTTGGTCAATCAACAGTTCAAGATGCGACGATTATAGACCATCCAAGCAGTAATCAAGCCATAATAGAAAACTCATTTCATCTCTATTCGACGACAATAGATGAAAAGGGGCAAGTGACAAAAGCAGAAGAACTGGAAAAAGGGAAGGATTATGAACTAGACCTTGAATTTGATCCAGATTCTTTTCAAATTAAATTTAAAGAAGAAATCACAAGACCATATATTTTAGAATACCAATCTCTCATTTTAGATAAAGTGGGAAGTACACTTCAAAACGAAGTAACGTTTAGAGGTGAAAATGTAAAAGAAATCAAAAAGGAATCCGAAGCCTCAATTGTGGTCAAACGCACCGCTGGCATGGGAGATGGCACAGGATCGATTGGTGCTTTAACCGTTAAAAAGGTAGATGCGAGTAGTGGAAAAGCGCTAAAAGGAGCAAGCTTCTCTCTGACAGATGCTGCGAGCGGCATCGTCATTGGTACAAAGACAACAGATGAAGAAGGAGCTCTTCGATTTGATCGTCTTCTGTATGGTGATTATATTGTGACAGAAGATAAAGCACCAGATGGTTACATTAAAACCAAGGATCCGATCCATGTAACGATTGATCAGCCTTACGAATCTGGAGATCAAGCGAAAACAGGAAATAGCATGACGGTGCAGAACCAAGAAATCCGCCAGCATGTCAAGTTAACGAAAAAAGACAAAGAGACGGGTGCAGCATTAGAGAATGCAGAATTTGAACTGAAAAATGAATCTGGAGAGACCGTCCAAACCGATTTGAAAACAGACGAAAAAGGAGAAATCCTTTTCAAACATCTTGAGCCAGGTTCCTATTATTTTGTTGAGACAAACGCACCGAAAGGTTATCAATTAAATCAGCAAAAATGGCCGTTCACCATTAAAGAAAATCAAACAGAAACAACGATTGTCACTGCAGTAAATGACATCATCAAAGGCTCAGCAGAATTGAGCAAAATAGGTGAAGGCGGAGAGCGACTAGAAGGTGCACAGTTCAAGCTCTTAGATCAAGACGGGCATGAGTTAAAAGATTCGCTTGTCACAGGAGAAAATGGCAAGATCACGATAAACGAACTAAGACCGGGTACGTATCAGCTCGTTGAAACAAAAGCACCCGATGGTTATGTATTAGATGAAACGCCAATCAAATTTGAAGTACCACTTGATCCAAAGGAACCAGTCGTCATTTCGCAAAAGAACCTATATGAAACAAGTGCATTAGAAGTGTTAAAAGAAGGGGAAGATGGCAAGAAGCTTCAAGGTGTTCGATTTGAAGTCTTGGATCAAAATGACAAAGTTGTGCGTAAAGATTTAACAACAGATGAAGATGGGAAGCTTTTGGTCGATAATCTCAAACCGGGCAAATATCAGCTCGTGGAGACAGAGAGTGTTGATGGTTACCAAAAGAATAATAAACCATATCCTTTTACCATCGAAGTGGCACAAAAAACACCAGCAGAGATCAAAGTGATCAATGATCTTAAAACTGGAGCTGTCCAGCTCACGAAGCTCGGTGAGAAGGATGATGTGCTTGAAGGAGCAGAATTTAAGCTTGTAGATGCAAATGGAAAAGAGATAAAAACAGGTCTCGTCACTGATCAGAACGGGAAGATCATCGTCAACGATCTGAAACCTGGAACCTATCAGTTTGTTGAAACGAAGGCGCCATTCGGTCATGAGCTTGACGAAACACCTGTCACTTTTGCTATTCCATTTAACCCTGAGAAGCTGGTCAGTGTGACAAAAGAAAATAACCGCAAAACAGGCGGAGTGCTGCTGCACAAAAAAGGCGAAGATGGGAAATCATTAGAAGGAGTTGTCTTTGACCTATCTGATGCCAAAGGAAAGATAGTGGCAGGAGGAGAAGGGATTACAACCAATCAGGATGGAATGATCACCTTCACAGGTTTAAAACCTGGAACCTATCAATTTGTTGAAAGAAAGAGTCTTGAAGGCTATGAATTGAGTACGAAACCACTTGTCTTTGAAGTTAAATTAGGTCAAAAAGAATTGATTCAAGTGGAGGCAATCAATCAGCTCAAGAAAGGTTCTGTAGAACTCACAAAAATAGGGGAAGAAAAAGAAAGGTTGAAAGGCGCAGAATTTACCCTTTTCAATGACGATGGAAAAGAATTGATGTCAGGTTTAACAACCAACGAGAAAGGCATCATCACTGTCAACGATTTGAAACCAGGCGCTTACCAATTGGTTGAAATGAAGGCTCCTTTTGGACATAAACTGGATGCAGAACCAGTAGACTTTAAGATTGATTTCAATCCAAAACAACTGGTGAAAGTGACAAAAGAAAATATTCGGACGACAAGTGCTGTGCAGCTTCAGAAAAAAGGAGAAGATGGTCAGTTACTCAATGGAGTGACCTTCGATCTGCTTGATGAGCACGATCAACGTATAAAGAAAGACTTAAAGACAGACAAAAATGGTCAACTAACAGTCGATCAGCTGAAGCCAGGAACCTATCATTTTGTCGAAACAGCAAGCATTGCCGGCTATGAACTGGATCAGACACCTGTCTCATTTAAGATTCGTTTAGGTCAAGACAAACCAGCCAAAGTAGAAATGATTAACAAGCTGACGCCGGGAGCAGTGGAACTGACCAAAGTGGATGATGAGGGACACACGCTGGAAAATGCAGAATTTGCTCTTCTGAGTAAAGAAGGAAAAACGTTGAAGAAATCACTTGTAACGGACCAAAAAGGAAAGCTTCACATCAACGATCTAAAACCGGGAGAATATCAATTCGTTGAAACGAAAGCACCTCATGGCTATCAATTGGATCATCAGCCGATCCTGTTTACGATTGAGAAAAATCAGCAGAAGCCGCTTCAATTAACAGCGAAGAACCACTTGATCTTAGGAAGTCTGCGTATCATAAAGGTAGACCAGCAGACAGATAGAACCTTAAAAGGGGCATCCTTTGACATTCGTACAAAAGCTGGGAAAACCATAAAATCTGTGACAACAGGAAAAGACGGAGAAGCCATTGTCAAAGGGCTTAAACCTGGAGAGTATCTACTCACAGAGACGAAAGCTCCAGATGGTTATGTAGCTTTAAAGAAACCGCTCGCTTTTACAATTCAAATGGGCGAAGTGGAGATCAAGACAATGATTGTGAAAAATGCACCAGTGAAGAATGAAGAGGGTCACACGAATCCTCCAGCCTCAGATAAAGGGGATCAGCATCCGCCTCATGACTCAAACGGTGAGCTGCCAAAGACTGGTGAAGAATGGCTTCGTTATTTGATGTATGCAGGGATTTTACTAGTAGCTTCTGGAACTGTTCTTCTTGTTGTTAGAAGAAGAACCATTCAGTAAAAGGAAGGAACGAGTGTATTGATGAAAAAAAGAACCTTATTAGGCAGCTTTTTGATGGTCACGGGGCTGATGCTCATCTCCGTTCCTTTTCTATATGAGTGGCGAACTTCTCAAGAGACAGCAGCAATGGAACAGGCATTAAAAATGATTAAAGAAAATGACAGTGATGCCCTTTCGTCTATTCCACATTTAACTGTGTCAGAAGAAGACCTGCGAGATGTGATGGAGCTAGAGATCCCGTCAATTGATTTAAACGAAAAAGTGCTTCCTGTTACAACAAAAGAAAATTTAGGTATAGCACTGACTCAAATTAAATCTCATCAAATGCCAGGTGAAGGGAATTTCACGATTGCAGGGCATAGAGGGTATAGAGGCGATCGTCTTTTCCGTCAGCTGCCAGAGGTGCCTAAAGGAGAAAAAGTTGTCTTACATCATCAAGCTGAAACATACGAATATAAAATTGTCAGCTCAGCTACGATTGAACCGACGGATGTGGATGTACTAAAGGATCGTGGGAAAAATGAACTGACATTGATCACTTGTACACTTGATGGTCAGAAACGATTTGTCTTAAAAGGAATACGAATCAACGCTTCAAAGGGTGAGCAGCCATCGGATGTATAACATCAACATAATAAATGATGGATGCAATGGAAAAGCAGCGCTCACGACCGATATGTTACACCAATTGTTATCAGAGCATTATCCAACTTTAAAAAACGAACGTTGGGAAGTTGATGTAGATACAATTCGGGCTTCGCCTATTCTTCACCCTTTATTAAAAAGAAAGCTGCCAATTGGTATTGAAAAATTCACCTGTGTTTTGTTCACGCAGCAGACAGCAGCTTTTGGAGAGCCTTTGATTGTGTACTTTTTATTGGATGAGAAAGGCGAATCGATTTACGCAATGGATCTCTTGCTCGAGCAGCAAGATACCCATTAAACAAGAAATAAATTAGCGGGTTCGATTTTAAGGTGGAAAAATAAAATCAGTTATATCATGAGGACTCTAATTCGTATATGAATTAGAGTTCTTTTATTTGTTTATATATAGTCGTTTTACTAACTTTATTATCTACTAAGAAGTCCGCTGACTAGCAGATAGTCTCCAATGTTTAGATGATAAAGATTTTATAAAATGGATTGAAAACAGAGGTCATAATCACGATTGGCGACCAAAGAAGATCATCTAGTTTTTATCCTTTCCCTGTTTCTTCAAAAGAAATATCAGAAAGTGCTAAAGATAATCATGTGTTGACTCCAAAATACTGATAAAATTTATTTAGATTATTCCTTAATTATAGGTATGGAGGTAAAAGCATGCGAAAAGAAGACCCCCAATATATTTTTCGTAATGATGCACGACCAGAAGTTGTTCATGATTTAGCCGATGTAGATGAAAATTCCACTGAGTTGTTAATCACAGGAAAAACAAAAAATATTGAAAGGTTGAAATCTTTTTCTAACCTGACGAAATTGTGGATTTACAAAGTGAACCAAAAAGGAATTCAATACGATCTTAAGCTTAGTTAATCCCAAAATGCTCTTTGTGCATGAACTGAGAGTAGAAGATTTATCAATCATCAGTTCTCTTAAAGATGTTGAGGTATTGGCACTTGAATGGAATACAAAGGCACAAAGTTTATGGGATTTATCAAAAAACACGTTTTCAAAATCTTTATCCATAACAGATTTTTCAAAGTTGAATGACATAGCCCCTTTGCAAAAAAACACTGGTTTAGAATTTCTACAATTGTCAGGCGGGATTTGGAATACATTAAATATAAATACTCTTCAACCTTTAAGATACCTCAAGAATTTAACATATCTGTGCTTATCAAATATAAAAGTGAAGGACGAGTCTTTAGAGCCGATATCGGAATTAGAGGGACTCAAGGAACTTGAAATTTCGAACCAATTCCCGACAGAAGAATATGCCAGGTTATCCGTAACCCTCCCAAATACGAAGTGTGATCGTTTTGCGCCATACATCTATTTATCAAGTCCTATTGTAGATAAAGATGTGATGGTGATTGGAAAGCGAAAACCGAAATTAAATTCAAAAGTTGATGGGGAAAAGTTGCAAAAATACGAAAAACAATTTAAAGCGTACCAAGAAAAATTTATAAAATAACTTAAAAAGCAATGGAAAATCAACTCCATTGCTTTTTCTATTGCTAATGTAATGGCTAATACCATCATAAACTTTTTCTTTCTTGTGACTCAATTACGCAAACAACTTCAGCCCAACCACACCAATCACAATCAGCAGCAAGCTGAGTATACGAATCATGTTTTTCGGCTCTTTAAATAGAATCATATTAAACAAGACAGAGCCTGCCGTTCCAAGACCAATCCAGACCGTATAAGCGACGGATACTTGAACAGACGAGAATGAGGCGTATAAAAACAAAAAGGATAAGGCAAACCCGCCGACAAATAAAATGCCTGTCGTGATTTGCTTTTTCTTACTAAACATATTGAGGCCAATGGTTCCGCCGATTTCGCAGGCAGAGGCCAACAGTACAAAAAACCAGCCCATGTTATACCGCTTCTCCTTTCTGCTCATGTGCATCTCCATCAGACACTTTCAGCCCAATAATCCCGAGAATCAAAATGCCCATAAATAAGAGTTTTTCAAATGAAAACGAACCGCCGAACAGCGCATAATCCATCAAAGATGTCCCTATCGTTCCAACTCCGGCAAACACGGCGTACACGGTCCCTGTCGGCAGCTTCTCGCAGGCCTTCATTAAAAAATAAAAATCAACTGGGATCAGGCAGATAATGATCGCCCATTCCCACACAGCATCAGCCCTATTTAAACCAAACACCCAAAGTAATTCGAATAAACAAGTGAGTGCAACATACATCCAGCTTTTTTTCATCGTATTTCCTCCTAAAAACTCAAAAATGACGATTCGTCATTTTGAAATCAAAAAAGAGCGTACAGCAAGTGCTGTACTCAGATTGTCGACAAAGGGCTAAAATGAACTTGATTTTAGCCCTTTGTCTTCTTTTCAGCGTGATAGAAAACCTTTGCAGTCTAGAAAGGGCGAGTACCGGAGCGGAGCGAATTGGACATTCGTGAGCACCGGAGCGCAGACCTGACACCGAATGCGAGGGTTTGTCTACACGCTGCGTACAGCGAGTGCTGTACTAAGTTAAGGTGTCTCTATGCCAAGTGCGTAAAGAAGAAATTGCTTCACCTCTCGCTTTTGAATCAGAACCTCTTCTGTATCTGTTTCCGTAAACAAGTACATTTGCTCAGCAGACGATTCGAGTAAACCGATAATGAATTTAGCTGCATATTGACAGTTCAAATTCGCACGGACTCTTTTGTCCTGCTTTGCTTTTTCTAGAAAAGCAGCGACCCATTTGTAAATCGGCTCATAAATATCTTCCCATTCCTTTAAATGCTCGGTGGCGGCTAAGCCTGAGTAGGTCAGGGCAAGGACATCACGGTATTGTCTTGTAAAAGCAAAGATGAATTCAACAAGCGCATCTGCTTGATCGAGGACATCTGCATGCTGAGTGAATTCCTTTTCGATTGCAGGCACCATCTGTGCGATAAGATGTTCTGCGATTGCAGGCATGACGGAAAGCTTTGAAGGAAAATATAAATAAAACGTTCCTTGCGCTACTCCTGCTGCTTTCACAATATCCGAAATGGTCGTCTTTTCGATGCCTTTTTCTTTAAACGCATCAATCGCAGCAAGCATAATCTTTTCTCGTTTCGACATATCATCACCGACCTTAAATGACTGAATGTCATTCAGTTTAGCGAGAAAATGACGATTTGTCAATATGGTTTTCTCTTCATTGAATGTGAGAATAAGTGATGAATAGATGCGGGCAAGCCTGAATAAGCTGTAAATATGGTCAAGCATCATCATGTGAGAAAGGGGCAGCTCTCTGTATGACATCCAGTGCTATGTTTTCCATTGCTTATTTTCTCCTGCTCGTCCCGCTCTATTTACATATGAGATACAGACAGGCAAAAAAGCACAATCGTTTTATCTATTTGCGGACAGAATTGGTCTTAGCCATTCTGTTTATTTATACGAATGTTTTATTATATTTGACGGTCTTTCCAAATCGTTTTTCCGCCCCAAGAGATCAGGTGAGTGTCAACCTCATGCTTTTGCAGTCCATTTATCAAAATCTTCACGCCTACCATCATGGCTATCCAAATCTTGTCTTTTTAAACTTAGCAGGCAACATATTGTTATTTGTACCACTCGGGTTTTTTCTCTATCAAGCCTTTCGAACCATGCGCTGGCAAAAGGCGGTTCTTGGGGGCTTTCTCCTGTCAACCATGATCGAATTGCTCCAATGGATGTTCTCGCAATCTGGTATCATTACAAGAAGCAGCGATATTGATGATATTCTCTTAAATACACTTGGCACAGCGTTAGGCTGTATTTTGTATCGGATGTATCGACGAAGGAAGGAGAAAATCAAGTGAAGCGAGTTTGTATCATTCCATGTGGCGCGAAGAAAATTTGGGATGTCGATCCAGAAGCAGGGAGCCAGCCAGCGAATCATGTCTATTTAAGTCCCCTGCATCAGCGTACGAAAAGCTATGCTCAAACGTTCTTTTCAGACTGGATGATCTTATCAGCGAAGCACGGCTTCTTAAAGGCAAATGATATCATACATGAAAATTATGATGTGGCTTTTGGTACACCGCATGCTAAGCAGATCACACAAGAAGAACTGAGCCAGCAATTTCATCAAAAAAACCTTTTCGCATATGATGAACTGGTGGTACTAGGTGGAAAGAAATATCGAAAAGTGATCGATCCTTTATTACAGCCTCATCAAAAAGCAAATTATCCGCTGGCTCCATATAAAGGAATTGGCTACATGCTTCAGGCGTTACATCAAGCAGTGGAATCAAAAATAGAACTTCCGCCGCATATTTAACACATTCACA
This sequence comes from Bacillus sp. BK450, assembly GCF_004364885.1. Classification (NCBI taxonomy): domain Bacteria; kingdom Bacillati; phylum Bacillota; class Bacilli; order Caryophanales; family Bacillaceae; genus Bacillus; species Bacillus sp. BK450. The sequence goes on from NZ_SOBQ01000005.1 coordinate 261,686, forward strand.
TCTACCGGTAAGCAGGGTTTTGATCATTAAAAAGAGAATAATTGAAATAGCGATGCTGATTGTTTCATATCTTTTCAGCAGCCACTAGGATGCCCGTATCGCTCGGGTGAAGTGGCTCAATGAAAAAGGAGGCGTATGAACATGACAACCATCTATTTAGCTGGTGATTCGACCGTTTCATCTTATCCAGATCGTCCTGTTCAAGGAGGATGGGGAGAGTTTTTACACCGCTATACAGCGCATGGGGTTAACGTCGAGAACCGTGCCATTGGTGGAAGAAGCTCCAAAACATTCATTGAAGAAGGACGCCTTGATGACATATTGGCTGACATTCAGCCAGGAGACTGGCTTTTCACGCAAATGGGGCACAATGATGCTTCCAAGGAAAAGCCTGAGCGGCATACAGATCCTTTCACAACGTATAAAAGCTACCTGTCTCAATATATTCATGGAGCAAGAGCAAAAGGGGCAACACCACTTTTGTTAACGCCAGTCGGCCGTTTTCATGAAAAAGACGGGGAATTTATCAATGATTTTCCTGATTACTGTGCCGCTATGAAAGAATTAGCCGATGAAGAAGAAGTTCTTCTCGTTGATTTAAATACCGCAAGCCTTCAGTTTTATCAAATTTCCGGCATAGAGAAAACGACCTCTTATTTTATGCTGTCAACAGGAATTGAGGATCGCACGCACTTTACAAAAGAAGGCGCAGATGCGATTGCAAGACTTGTTTCTCTTGAATTAAAAGACCTTGGTTTAACCATTGTGTGATGAATGACAGGACGAGTGAGCGCTCGTCCTGTTCTTTTTTTGCAGAAAGCTATTGATTCCCCTCACTAGAGTAGACTACAATAGATACATATGATAATGAGAATCAATATCACTGAAAAATAGATCATTCGATGGAATACTGGAGGGACTCAAATGACAGAGCAGCTTGAATTGTTTGACGTCACCATTATTGGCGGCGGTCCAGCAGGCATGTATACCGCCTTTTATAGTGGGATGCGGGACTTAAAGACGAAGGTACTTGAGTACAACGAAAGCCTTGGCGGGAAAATCCTTCTGTATCCTGAAAAGGTCATTTGGGATGTCGGCGGTTTGCCGCCAACAAGAGGAGAACAGCTGATACAGCAGCTGGAAACACAGGCGAAAACTTTTGAACCAGAGATTGCACTGAATCAAAAAATCACGTCATTTGAGCGAGATGAACATAATCACATCTTACTGACGGCTGAAAATGGTGATCGTCATTTGACAAAGACCCTCATATTAGCGATGGGTCACGGCATTCCAGTTCAGCGGAAACTTGAAATCGAGCATGCAGACCGCTATGAAGTGACAAACCTTTATTACACTGTCCAGGAGCTCAAGACATTTGCAGGGAAGCGGGTTGTGATTTCTGGAGGTGGCGACTCAGCGGTTGACTGGGCCAATGCCCTTGCACCGATTGCTGAAAGTGTCACCGTCGTGCATCGGCGTGACATGTTTGGCGGACATGAGAAAAACGTCGCCAACATGAAGGCAACTTGCAAACAAATTTTAACCCCGCATGAACTAACAGAGCTGCATGGTCAAGGCGACAAAATTGCTGCGGTCACCATTCAAAACATAGAGACAGGTGAAAAAGAACGAATCGAAACAGATGCTGTGATTGTCAATCACGGAATGAAAGGCGATCTAAGTGTGCTATCAGAATGGGGCCTTAAGCAAGGTGAATGGGGACTGATCGAGGTCAATGAAAAAATGGAAACCAATTTACCGGGCGTCTATGCGGTAGGCGACTTGTGTACACATAAAAGCAAGGTTCGCTTAATTGCCGGCACGTTTGTTGATGGAGTCAATGCACTGAATAGCGCAAAGCTGTACATCGAACCAGAAGCTGAAAAAGTGGCATACGTTTCCTCTCATAATGAACGCTTTAAAGAGAAAAACAAAGAATTACAAACAGCTGGAGCTCGTTGAAGCATTCAAATAACATAGCAAAGTGCTGCCCGTATGTGGCAGCACTTTTTATATGGGTCCATTAATTGCGAGGCGCAAATAACATCACACTGACTCCAGCCAAACAGATCAAAGCACCCATCCAGTCATATAGATCAGGTGTTTTTCGATCGACCCACCAGCCCCAAAACACAGCAAGAATGACAAAAACACCGCCATAGGCAGCATAAACCCGTCCGAAAGTCGGGAACTGCTGAAAGGTTGGAATGATGCCATATACAACCAAGATGAGGCTGCCGGCGATCCCGAAGCTGACAGGTTTTGCTTCACGCAGCCAAAGCCATACCAAATAGCCGCCGCCAATTTCTGCTAAACCTGCTAATAAAAAAAGAACAATCGTCACCATCATATACGGACACTCCAATTTCTCCAATTTACACCCTATTATGACATGAGGAAAGAATGCGTTCTACCTCAATTGAATGGAGAGGAGCGAAGGGGAACATTTTGGCAATTCAAACGTAGTACATATGGAGGTGAAACACATGAAAACATCCATAGAAAAAGACCTATTTCTCTTATCAGTCAGACACGTATGTATTGCCATTTATTTTCTTGTGATCCCATTTGTAGTCCCAATTTTTTATCACCCATCTCCTTTATCGATTGCGCTTATTGCACTTTTTATAACTCATAACTTAGCAGAAAGTATCATTTGGCTATATAAATCGAGAAAGATTAGAAAGCACCAGTCAGGTGACTTATCAAAACGCGGGCATGTCTTTAGCCAGCTCGTGCAAAGAGTTGAACAGCTCCTCATCCTCAGTTTTGTCATTCTATTGATCAATGAATGGATACAAGGAAGGGCGGATCTATCTACACTCTCATTCACTCTTTTTCTATTGATTATCTTTTTTCTACAGCACGTCCAGTTTTACTACGTTCAGCTATTTTTTAAATCCCACAGCTGGTTCACTTATGTTCCTTCTTTGCAAAAGGCACGTCCTTCATATATGGCGAGGGAGCGAAAGGCCCTGAAAAGGTCATAAATGTGCCATCACTCGGTTGATCCAGCCATAAACATCAGAAAATTATGATAAAATGTGGAAAGAAAGAATGGAGAAAGGGAGTGCGAGCGAGTGAAAGCAGTTGGACTATTGGAGTATTTGCCGATTGAGCATGAGCAAAGCCTGATGGATCAGGAGGTCGAAAAGCCTAAGGCGTCTGGCAGAGATGTACTCGTGAAGATAGAGGCTGTGTCCGTGAATCCAGTTGATACAAAGGTGAGATCACCGAAGGATCAGAAGGAAGAAAAACTGAAAATTCTAGGCTATGATGCAAGCGGTACGGTTGTTGAAGTGGGCGAAGCGTGTACATTGTTTCAGCCAGGTGATCACGTATACTATGCGGGAGATATTACGCGTCAAGGGTCGAATAGTGAATATCAACTTGTGGATGAACGTATTGTGGCGAAAAAGCCTGCCAATCTATCCTTTGCAGAAGCAGCCGCGATGCCCCTTACAACAATTACGGCTTATGAGGCTTTATTTGACCGGATGCATATGAAGAGGAATGCTGAAGGAACAACCTTGCTGATCATTGGTGGTGCAGGCGGTGTTGGGTCTATCGCCATTCAACTAGCCAAATTAGCGAAGGCAACTGTGATCGCTACCGCATCAAGACCAGAAACAAAAGAGTGGTGTCTGTCATTAGGTGCCGATCATATCATTGATCATCATCAGCCGCTTTTAGAGCAGCTCGAGGAAAAAGGAATAGGCGAAGTGGATTTTATTTTATGCTTAAATGATACAGATGGACATTTCAAAGGCATGGCAGAAGCCATCAAACCGCAAGGCACGATCTGTACCATTGTCGAAAACGAGCACAACCTAGACATTCAATTACTCAAAAATAAAAGTGCGGCATTTGTATGGGAATTCATGTTCACACGCCCTATGTATGAAACAGCGGACATGATCAAACAGCATGAGCTTTTGACAGAGGCGGGTGAGTTATTTGAGCAGGGAAAAATAACGCATACCTTAACAAAGGTTCTCAGTCCGATCAATGCTGCTAACTTGAAGCAGGCACATCAAACACTTGAGCAAGGAAAGATGATTGGAAAATTTGTGCTTGAAGGATTTGAGAGAGGAGAGAGCGTATGACGTCATTACAATATCCAATTGGCTTATATGAACCGGTTGAAACAAAAACGAAAGCACAGCTTGAAGCATGGATTGATCAGCTGGCTGCAATCCCCGAAGAGTATGAAGCGGTGACCGCACCGCTTACAGATGCTCAGCTTGATACACCTTATCGGCCGGGAGGATGGACTGTTCGTCAGCTCATTCACCACTTAGCAGACAGCCATCTAAATGCATACTTACGATTCAAACTTGCTCTCACAGAAGATACACCGGACATACGTCCATATGATCAGGAGGGATTTGCCTCACTTCCTGACAGCAAGGCGCCCATCAGTTTATCTCTGCCTTTGATCAGCAGTCTGCATCGCAGGTGGGTCACTTTACTGCGGGGAATGTCAGAGGATGACTTCAACGCTTCGTATTATCACCCTGCCGATCAACAAACGGTGTCCTTATATGATGCAGCAGGAATGTACGTCTGGCATTCAAAGCATCACCTTGCTCATATTACGGAATTAATCAAAAGAAATCAGTGGAATTAAAGGAGTAAACGCATGTCTGGAAGAAGAATTGTCGGCGCCATGTTTATTTGTATGGCTGCACTGTTTTATTTAGCGAAATATGTTCTTTTTGAGATACGCTATAGTAACAGCTTAGGCTCAGAAAGAACGATTGAGGAACTTGAACAGCTGATTCCTGGCGTTACGTGGATCAGCATCTTTTTTCTCATCATTGGCTTAGCCTATCTCTTATGGGATGACAGGGAAGTGATTCGTAAAAATCTTCTCACCCCAGATCGGCAAGTAGAAGAAACAAAAAAGACGGACTTCAAGTGACCGTCTTTTTTCCTTTTAACCGCGTTCAGGACGCAGTGCTTTTTCTAAGATAGCAAGGCCTTCATTGACTTTTTCTTTTTCCTCGTCATTGAGCCGCTGCAGGGAATTTTTGATTTTTTCGTGTCCTTTTTGATAAATACTTCTGAAAATATTTTTCGCTTCCTCTGTCAGTTCTACGACAATGATTCTCCGGTCACGCTCAGAGTGCTTTCGCACGACAAAGTTAGACTGTTCTAACCGGTCAAGCAGACCTGTCATATTGGACAAAGAAGCGCCCATTTTTTCAGCGATTTCGGATACTTTGAGAGAGCCATGGTTATTGAGCAGCATGAGCACCTTCATTTGAGGCATACTCATATCAAGCTTCATCCATTCAGAAACATCTCCAAGACCTGCAGCTGTGAGTACTTTCATATAAAGAACCCATGTCTTTTTTTCTTCTGGAGATAAAATCTCTTCTTTTAATACGGTGGTGTCATGAATATTATATTCCACGCTTGTTCACTTCCTTTAAGCGGCTCTTTTTCTTTATATTACTGATTTTTACTTCTAATTGAAAGGTTCGTCAAGCTTTTGAATGTTAAACTGCATGAATCAAGTGGTATTTGTTGTATAATAATGTTCAGTTGAAATAATGAAGCAACCTAGAAAGTTGGGAAAAACATGTGGAACAAAAAAACGGGTATGACGATCTTAAAAATGCTTTTTCCGATCGTCATTATCCTTGTCTTGATTTTTGTCGCGAAGCAGGAGCTGAGCGGACTTTCCATTAAAAAGACGTTTTATATTATTGACAGCTTGAACCGAATGGACTTGTTTATTCTTGTCTTTCTTGGACTTGTCGCGGTTTTATCGATGTCCTTATACGATTTTATTTTACGAAAAAGCCTTGATATGCCCATCAGCGGCTGGAAAACGATACGCATTTCCTGGATTGCGAACTCCTTTAACAGTGTTCTTGGATTTGGCGGTCTATCAGGAGCAGGGCTTAGAACGCTTCTCTATAAGGAGTACATAACAGATACGAAAAAATTGCTGAAAGGCATTGCCCTTTTGACTTCCTCTGTCCTTTTGGGCTTATCTATTTTCAGTGATTTGATCTTGGTCAGGGTGCTTCCAGTTGAAAGTATTATCAGCCAGGAGCCGTGGCTATGGGCATTTGTCATTATCTTTGCCTGTATTGTACCGATTTATATCGTCATGGCATCCATTCGAAAAAGCTCGATCGAGAGCGGTGAAAATGGACTGAAGCATCCAATTTACGCTTATATCGGGGCATCGTTTTTAGAATGGCTGGCAGCTGGACTTGTCATGTACATGGCTGTCGTCTCTATGGGGATGAATGTCGATGTCCGAATAGTCTTAGGTGTATTTGCGATTGCGTCAATCGGCGGTTTAATCAGTATGGTTCCGGGCGGATTTGGTTCGTTTGACCTTATCTTTTTACTGAGCATGCAATACATTGGTTTTGATAAAGAGATGGTGCTGACGGCGCTCGTCTTGTACCGCTTCGTGTACTCGATTTTCCCGTTTATCTTAGGGCTTTGTCTAGCTGCTTACGATTTAACGGGAACGACGCTTAGACGTCTTGAAGGCAATCCGAAAATGGCACCTGCCATTGAAACAACGAACGTTTTAATTGTTTTGCACCGTGCTTTATTAATCCGTTTATTGTACGGATCTTTATCGATTTTAACCTTTGGAAGCGGCTTGCTTATCATGGCATCTGTTGTGCTTCCAGTCGATCGATTAGGTGTGATTACCAGCATTCCGCGCTTTCTGTTATCAGGATTTAATGGTCTTTCTTTAATGTTCGGAATCATTCTGATGATTTTGTCCATTGAAGTGTATAAAAGAACGAAAAGATCGTACGTGCTGACAATGATCTCTTTAGCAGGCGGTTTTGTGTTTACTTTGTTAAAGGGGTTTAACCTCAGTCTGATTTTTATTTTGCCAGTCATCATGGCTGTGTTTTTCTCTCTTCGAAATCAATTTGTAAAGCAGCAGGCACCTTATTCCTTGTATCAGTTTGTGACGGCTGCCGCTGGTTATTTACTCGTGCTGTTTAATTATAATGTCATTGGTAACTTTATTTGGACAAAAATCGGGCATTTCTTGAGTAAGGATTACTTGGTGCATAATGAACGGCATATCACGATGACAAGCATGATCGCTCTCATCGGTGTACCGCTTTTCTTCTTCATTAGTAAATTGATTTTTAATAAGAAAGCATTTCCGATTGGAGAAAAAGCAGATGAGGAAAAACTAAAAACGTTTTTAGAAGAAAAGGGCGGAAATGCCCTCAGTCATCTTGGCTTTTTAGGCGACAAAAAACTATTTTTCTCAAGTGATGGAGAAGCAATGCTTCAGTTTGGACGAATTGGCCGCTGCGTCATTGTGCTCGGAGATCCATCTGGACGTGAGGCGTCTTATCCGCTTGTACTTGAAGAGTTTTTACAGGAGACAGAAAAAGCCGGCTACCGCGTCGCTTTTTATCAAGTAGAACGAGAAGGGATGGCTCTTTATCATGACTTAGGCTTTCACTTCTTTAAGCTTGGGGAAGAAGCCATGGTCGATTTAGAAACGTTTACTCTGTCAGGTAAGAAAAAATCAAATTTACGAGCTGTGGCGAATAAATTTGAACGAGAAGGCTACACCTTTGAAATGCTGGAACCTCCCTTTTCAAATGAGTTGATCTCAACCTTAAAACAAATCTCTGACAGCTGGCTCGGAAAGAAAAAAGAAAAAGGTTTTTCGCTCGGTTATTTTCAAGAAGACTATCTTCAAAAAGCACCGATTGCGATTCTAAAGGATGAACAAGGGCAAATCATTTCCTTTGTATCATTGATGCCGATGTATCAAGAAGGGGAGATTTCCATCGATTTAATGCGTCATATGCATGATGCACCGAACGGGATGATGGATGCGCTGTTTATCCACCTGTTTCAATGGGCGAAAGAAAAAGGCTACAAATCGTTTAACATGGGAATGGCACCTTTATCGAATGTGGGGACGTTCCATCAGTCCTTTCTCACGGAGCGTTTGGCGAGTGTTATTTTCAACAATGTCAGATACATGTACAGCTTCAGCGGTTTACGGTCATTTAAACAGAAATATAAGCCTGAATGGCGCGGGAAATATTTAGCGTATAAAAAGAATACGTCACTGCCAGTCACAATGGTACTTGTCACCAAGCTGATTGGGATGGACCCAAATCGAAAGCGCCGTCCATAAACCAAAAGACCTTTACCTTTCACTAGGTGAAGGTTTTTTTAGACAAAAGAATAGCAAAAGTGGTAAAGTTGAAGGGTAAGGGGGATGTTCATATGACATTAAATGAATGGTTTACAAAGGGATTAGCTGAACGTACATATGTACACAACATGGAGAAAAACCGGGAAAATCTGCTCACGGTGTACAACCAGTATGCAATTCATCAAAAAGAAAAAGAGCTGCTTCAAAAGCTGCAAAAGAAAAAGCTCAGAGCACTTGTCATCACAGCGGATTGGTGCGGAGATGCGATGGTTAATGTCCCAATTTTCATGCGTATTGCAAATGAAGCACTCATTGATGCGCGCTATTTCATTCGGGATGAGCATCTAGACCTGATGGATCAGTATTTAACGAACGGGACCGCAAGATCGATTCCGATTATCGTCATCATTGATCAGGACGGGAATGAAGTGGGCAAATGGGGACCTCGCTCAGCAGAAGCGCAGCGCTTTGTCGACGAGAAAAAACCGGACAAAGATGCACCTGATTATGAAGAAGCTTTTCAAGTATTTGCGAATGAAGCCGCACATCACTATACGACAGACCGCTACTTATGGAAAGATATTGAGAAAGAAATAGTAGAAGTTTTGGCAAAAATATAAACCAAAAGACTACTTCGCCGCAATGTGAAGTAGTCTTTTTTTATCTTGTTTTTGCGTTTTACCTACAAAACCACCGCATAAAGATGTAGAAAACCGCAGAATTCTATCAAATACCGCAGAAAACCGCAAAGCACCACGATTTTCCCAACCACTTTTAGTTGAAAAACCTCATATATGCCATGAAATCAATGATTTTGCCCTTATCCAAAGGCTCATATAACGCACAACGGTTGGCTTTTTCCCAATACAAGAGGCCCAGCAACTATAGTAATCTAGTTGTAATCTCCTTTGAACGAACTAAAAAAATGATGGAAAAGGACAGGCGATCAATTTATGAAAAAAATCATTTATCTCGATCAAGAAAAAAAGAAGCTCGCTGAATCGAAAAAAAGAGAACAGCGTTCCATTAAATCACTGAGGCTGCTTGTGTTTTATGACGGACAAAGCCCTGCATGTGCAAAAACGATTGATGTGTTAAGATCACTCGATTGGAAAAATCGGATTCACTTTGAATCCTTTAGACACTCGCAGCTGCTCAGGCTGAATAAAATCAGTGAAGAGAAGGCGGAAAAACGAATTGTGTCTATTTCCCTAGCCAAAAATCAAAAGAATTCAGGGATTTATACTTGGCTGCGTATGGCCTGCCATATCCCTGCTTTATGGGGAACGGTCCCATTCATCGTGCTCAGTATTTGGCTTGGATTTGGACAGCATGCGTACGATTTCTTTGCAAAAAGACGGTATATTCATTCTGTCAAACGGGTGAACCATCATGACACAGATCAACAAGAGACCATTTAATAAATAGAAAAAGCATGACCTTCGATCGGCAGAAGGTCATGCTTTTTTGTAATAGGGAAGATATACTGTTAAATGATCGAGCAGTTTCTTTGTGTAGGACTTATAGGCCTGCTCATCAAGCTCAGCACCTGCATAGGTAAGCAAGGTCCTAAGAGCAAACAAATATTCACTGTGCAGCTCATTGTGTTCAAAGTAAGGAAGGGCTGCTTCGACCAAATAGGTTTTCAAATCAAGAGGGTTTTCCTCAATCATCAATTTATAGATTTTGATCATATATAAACAGTTTGGCTGAATACGAGGCTGTTTTAACAGCTCGTGTATGTAGGGAAGTGCTTTTTTGCGGTCATATTCAGCGTATAGTGTCGCAATTTCATATAGCGTTTCACAGTAACGATCTTCTATCTGTTCTTGATTAAAATAATTGAGTGAATCTAGTAAATAAGGCACAGCTGAAGAGAAATCACCTTCACGTTTTAAGAGCACCCCGTAATAAAAATAAGCGGACATTTTAATATAGGCATCAGGATGAAGGGACGTGTGCAAAATCACTTCCTTTATATATTTCTTCGCAGTTTGATAGGCTTTTAGTTCAAGTGAGATCACGCCGTGAATGAGTGTACAGTGAATAATCCGCTTGAAATTGTTCTTTTGTCTATATAAATCCATCGCTTGATGTGTCGCTTCAAGCGCATCACCCAGCTGTCCCATGTTTCCAAGTGCTTTTGCATAGTGATAATACAAATCACTTTGTTCGACTGAAGCGTAGGAAAAGCAGCTTTCAAGCTTTTTGAGCCCATCTTCAAGCTGACCAATTTTAATTTGATGAATGCCGTCAAGATATTCAAAAATTTCTTTTTCCGTTTCAATAAAGGTTTTTTCGAATTTTTTGAGCACGCGGTGTGTTTTTAAGGCAAGCGGCTGTTTATCCGTTAATAAATAAAATTGAAATAAGGACAAATGATACTGAATACCTAAATCGAGCGAAAAGAACTGCTCCTCGTGCTGAATGATCATTTCTGCATTTTGTTCAGCCTGATCGAGAGCATAGAAATACATATTCATTTGAAACTCATCCAAAAGTGACAGCAGATGACGCGCCTTTTGTGACAGCTTTTCTTGGCTGATGCCAAGCCGTTCAAGCAGCAAATTGATCGTATCTTGATTGGCCTCCTTTGAGCCATTTTCAATTTTACTTAAATGAGAGACAGAACAAATTCCTTCTGCCAATTCAGATTGGGTCATATTTTGTTTATAACGGTAGAGTTTAATGATTTGTCCAATATTGATTTTCATTCCATCCAGAAGCCTCCCTTCCAATCATGGTTGAAAGCCTTTTGACAAAAAAACCAGATCAGACAAAATGGGAATACTTGAAAATCATTTCATCATCTTGGCTTTTTTCTCAAAATTTGTTTAAAACGTAATATGATTGTAACATTACTTGAAAAAGTCAAACAACTATTTAGCAGACGGGGAGGAGGGATACTTGATTTGCAACTGCACGCGATGACGTTTATAATGTGAATGAGAATCAATTTCAATTAAGTTGATTGAAAGGATGACATATATGCCAGAAACGAAACAACAAACAGAAGCGTTAACAGTTCGAGACGCTGTCAGATATAGACGATCGATTCGAAAATTCAAAGACACACCGGTGACGATTGAGCAGCTTCAGCCGCTATTAGAGGATGCAGTCTATGCACCTAATCATAAAATCACGGAGCCATGGCGCTTTTTATATGCGGTGACGGATGAAGCGAAAGCGACTTTTGTAGAGCGCTTTATTGCTTTCTTTCAGCGCAACAACCCAGATGCAAAAGAAGAAAAAATCAATCAATACAGAGAATACTTTTCTAAGGTTCCAGCGCTTTTACTTGTTGTGCTAAAAGAAGACGAGAACCCTGTAGTGAGAAATGATGATTTTGCTGCTGTCAGCGCACTTATTCAAAATCTTCAGCTGCTTGCGTGGGATCAAGGGATCGGTATGGTATGGAAGAGCGGACGTATTTTATACGACAAAGGCTTTCAACAAGACATGGGATTAAAGGAAAACGAACGGTTTGCTGCGATCCTTCATATAGGTTATCCAGAAGAGGTGCCTGAGGAAAAATCACGCCAGAAAGCATCAAGTCTTCTTACTGAAATCAAATAAAAGAAAAGCAGACCGCTGAATAAGGTCTGCTTTTTTACTTATTGTTTTTTGGCGCGCTGATCGGCTGCTTTCATACGTGCCATTGCTTTTACGTCATTCGGATCTGCAAGTTCTTTGGAAAATTCAACATATTCGCCATCCGTCTCTTGTGCCGCGAGCTCTTGGTTGGATTTTTTGTGTTGGTCTTTTTTCAAAGCCTTTCCCTCCTTTACAAGATCACTTTAGTTATGTGCTTGTTGGAGGGGAATATCCGTCTTATTTGTTTCTTTTATCTGCTGCTCTTTCCGCTTTTTTGAATTCCTGCTGATACAGGACTTCCTGGGTTTTCTTCAGCTTCGAAGTTGGCTGGTGTTCTTTTTTCTTCATCAAAATCGCCCCCTCATATCATTTCTAATAGGATGGGTGTTTTTGACAACATTTATTCCTTAGAATGCAAAATCGCTTCTTTTAGTTCAGGGTGCAAAAAGTCATAAGAAGAGAGCAGTGCTTTTTTTGGCAGAGCACGCTGACCTTCTAAAACAAGTAATGACATTTCACCAAGGGCCGTTTTGATCACAAAAGATGGCACCTTCAGCCAATGGGGGCGGTGAAGGGCAGAAGCAATGGTTTGTCCAAGCTGTTTCATTTGAACAGGATTCGGTGATGTCACATTGAGCGGGCCTGAGAGGTCGTCATTATGAATCGCATAAGCAATGAGATGTGCCACATCCTCAACATGAACCCATGAAACCCATTGCGAGCCAGAGCCGATTGTCCCGCCGGCAAACAGCTTGTAAGGAAGTGTCATCAGCGGCAGTGTCCCTTTTTCGCCTAACACGACGCCAAAGCGGGTGTAGACTGTACGAATGCCGAGTGCTTCAATTTTTTGCGCCTCAGCTTCCCAAAGTTTTGATGTATGACTTAAGAAATCAGTATCTGCAGGAGGTGACTCCTCCGTAAAATCGCCTGTTTGAGATGTGCCATAAATTCCGACAGCACTTGCTTGAATCAGCACAGATGGTTTCGATTCCTGCGCTTCTATAATGCGTCTTACCTCTTGTGTTGATTTGAGACGGCTGGAGAGGATGCCTTCTTTTGCCTTGTCTGTCCAGCGTGTAAAAATGGATTTTCCAGCAAGGTTAATCCATACATCGATGGCAGGCAATTCATGCTCAGGTGCAGCACCTTCAGTCAGCCACTGCACATAATGTAAATGATTTTGTTCGGATTCCTTTGGATTTCTTGTTAAAATATATAGATAATGTCCCTCAGCAGCGAGCACTTTTGTGACATGCTGGCCGATAAAACCGGTTCCTCCGGTAATGGCGATATTCAATTGACATCTCTCCTCTCATATACATACCTATATCTTTCACGATTTTGAATCAGAAGAAACATCCTGACTGTTTTGGAAAAGGAGTGATCACAGGATGCCCTATATTACAAAAATTTCTGCTCAGAAAAACAATACCGAGCGGGTCAACATCTTTCTTGATGAAAAGTACGCCTTTAGCGTTGATTTAGATGTGCTCGTCCAGCACGATTTGAAAAAAGGAAAAGAGCTGGACGAAGCAGATATCATTGAGATTCAATTCGGTGATTCAGTGAAAAAAGGATTTCAGCAGGCCGTTGATTATTTATCCTACCGCATGAGATCAGTGAAAGAAGTCACCGATTATTTAACGAAAAAAGAAATCCCTGCACCTGCTATTAGTGAAATTATACACAAATTAAAGCATTATAAGTATGTAAATGATCTTGAATTTGCAGAAGCCTATGTCAGCACCCACCGAAAAACGAACAGCAAAGGACCGTCCGTCCTAAAAAAAGAATTGAAGCTCAAGGGGATAGACGATGACACGATTGAACAGGCGCTATCGCAATACCCTGATGACTTACAGCTGGAGGAAGCTGTAAAGCAGGTTCTCAAGCTTGTCAAAAAAGAAAAAAATCGTTCTGCAAAAGAGATCGAGCAGCGCATCAAGCTGCAGCTGCAGCGAAAGGGATTTTCGTTTGAGATCATTGATAAAGCCCTTCAAGAAGCCTATGATGGACAAGAAGACGAAAAGGAAGAAGAAGCCCTCCTTTATATGCTGGAGAAGGCAAAACGCAAGGTAGGATATGACGGATCATTTGAAAAGAAGATGAAAGTAAAGCAATTTTTATTCAGAAAAGGCTTTGATCTTGATACAATTGATCACGTTTTAGACAAAGGGGAATGACAGATGGAAAAACGCTATAGTGAGATGACAGAATACGAATTGAAGCAGGAGATTGCCGCCCTTTCTGAAAAAGCACGAAAGGCTGAGCAGCTTGGCATTGTGAATGAATACGCAGTTTTAGAACGGAAAATCGATATGGCGAAAGCCTATTTATTAGATCCAGCCTCGATTCAAACGAAAACAACTTATCAAATTAAAGACACAGAAGAAGAGTTTTATGTGGAATATCTAAATGGCGTTTTTGCATGGGGATACAGAGTATCGGCTCCAAATAAGGAAGATGCCCTGCCGATTTCAATGCTGACGCAAAAGGACTGATCCTAAAAGATCAGTCCTTTTCTTTACTTCGAACGCTGTTTACGGACGTTGTTCTGAAGTACGATGTCGTGCTGCGTTTGCTGCGTTTCTCCGTTGACCTGAGAGGCAGAATGCTTTGCATTTGCCCATGGTTGAGGGTAAGCGGTTGTCCTTAATTGAACAAAGTCTGCCATATACGATTTCCCATTTGAACTCATATCTCAAGCACTCCCTTTGGAAAAATTAGCGTTTCCCTGATGCCCTCATACGTTCCTGTGGACGTGTATTCGTTTCACCATTCGGCCGTTTAGACGCATAAGCATCTGTAGCGCCTGGTTCGCCTTCAAACTTGTGATTTACCTGATTTGGAAAGCCTTTTGCTTTATTACGCATATCGATTCCCTCCAAACAATACAAATCATTTGCGTCTTTTGAAGACGTAAGGGTAGTATATGAAAAAAGAAGTTTTTTTAAAAAGGCACATTCTGCTAGATGAAGGAGGAACAGGCATGGAACAATACTTTGAGCGATTAACAGAACAACTTATGGAAAAAAACAATATGCTGACATATGACGAAGCACGTACATGGGTAGAGCTGCTTTGGAGTGATTTTGAAACGACTTATGCAAAGGCTGGCCGCAAGTATAAAGGACAAGAAACAACACAGCGAATTGTCCAAGAGTGGATCGAGAGCTACGGCGCGCAGCTGCATTTATTTCAAAATAAACAATCAAAGGCAAACGAGCATCTGCAACAAAACAATCGAGGGCTGCTTCACTAAAAGGTTGCCCTTTTACTTCCATTCATCTTTTTCAATAATAAGGAAAATATACAAATGAACAAATAACTTTATGAAACAATACCCAGTCTGTGATCGAAATTACAGGCTTTTTACAATGATTAAACTTAAAATTACATTAAATTCATCCTGCCGAAAATCACTGGAAATAAAACTCTGATATAATGAAACGATTGAAGAGACATGTAATTTATGGATAATAAAAAAGGGTTTCGTTTTCTGACAAAAAAGGAATAATGAACATATCAGACTATGTGAAAAAAGTGAAGAGAAGGTGCGATATGGAACGGGAACTGCTCTCTGTTATAATTCCTTCTTACAATGAAGGTGAAAACATCAGACGAATCTTTGAGGCACTCGAGGAAGAGTTTCGCGATTTTCATTATGACTTTGAAATCATCTTTGTAAATGATGGAAGCAAAGACAACACGCTTCAATACATGAGAGAGCTCTCTCGCAAAAGTGCAAAGGTTAAATATATTTCCTTTTCGCGTAACTTTGGAAAGGAAGCCGCTATTTTGGCAGGTCTTGAACATGCAAAAGGAGCCGCTGCGATTATTATGGACGCCGATCTGCAGCACCCGACGTATTTAATTCAGGACTTTGTCAGAGGGTATGAAGAAGGCTATCATCAAGTCATTGCCAAACGGAATCGGAAAGGTGACAGCAAGCTGCGCTCTTACCTGTCATCCATGTACTATAAGGTGATGAACAAGGTAGTAGAAGTGGACTTGCGTGATGGCGTCGGGGATTTCCGTTTAATTTCACGCCAAGCCATCGATGCATTGCTTCAGCTGAAAGAGGGAAATCGTTTTTCGAAAGGGCTTTTTTGCTGGATTGGGTTTGAAGAAAAGGTCATCTATTATGAAAATGTAGAAAGACAGCATGGTGATACAAAATGGTCACTGAAGAAATTATTTAACTATGGCATAGATGGCGTTATTTCTTTTAACAACCGCCCACTGCGAATTTGTTTTTATACTGGCATACTGATCTTATTTCTCTCATTGATTTACATCGTAGCCACCTTTATTCAAATCGTCAGAACGGGCATTATGGTGCCGGGTTATTTTACTTTAATATCGGCTGTGCTGTTCCTCGGAGGTGTCCAGCTTTTGAGTCTAGGTGTGATTGGAGAATATATTGGCCGTATTTATTATGAAACGAAAAAGAGGCCGCATTATTTAATCCAGGAATCAAATGTGATGGAACAAGAGACAAGCTCAAAGGAACAAGACCGAGTGTTAACACAGTTATTTAAATAACGTGGAGTCAAATAACCGGCAAGCACGAATCGCTTGCTGGGTTGTTTTGTTTCAAAGAGTAGTGGATCTTTTGTGGAAAGGATTTAGATGATGAAACGTAGATGGATAATGATAGGAATGTGCCTCATTCTCGCTTTATTAGGACACTCCTTTTTCTTATATGAATATACGCAAGGCCGGTATATGACAGGAGATGGAGACGGGATCTCACAAATGCTCCCATTTAAAAAGCTGCTGTACGATGAATACGTCAAAGGGAACTTCTTTTATTCCTATCAATTCGGTCTAGGCGGCGGTACATATACGCAATTAGGTTATTATTTCACAACGTCGACTGTCTTTATGGTCACGGTCGCTGTCGTCTGGTTGATGAATGCGCTTCATCTTATCCAGTCAACGGACATCCATTTCTGGGCAAATGCCGTCATTTGGCTGAGTTTGATCAAGCTGACGCTCATTCTTTTCATCGCTTACCGTGTGCTTCTTTCAATGGTTCAGCATAGGCTGAGCGCATTAACAGGAGCCGCAATCTACGGATTGTCTATTGTGTATTTTCGGCATCAAACGTTTTGGGAGTTTTTCACCGACAGTATGATGTGGCTCCCGCTGCTTGTACTTGGGGTTGAACGGATTTTCAAAACAGGTAAGCCAGCTTGGTTTATTGCGAGTTGCAGCCTGATGCTCATCAACAATTTTTACTTTGCTTATATTCATTTTATCTTTTTAGCGATCTATCTGGTCTTCAGATATATCATCAAGCTTCGAAGTGAGGAGAACGGGTGGAAGGTGTTCTGGACGCTGGCGGTCTCTACGCTGTTATCCTTTGGGATCAGTGCTGCCTTTTTTGTCCCGTCTGTCTATGGATTTCTTCATAATATAAGACCGCCATATGATCAATCTATACCTTGGTTTGATCTGCATGATCATCTGCTGTTTACAAGCAGGGTGTATTTATTACCTGTGATCTTTCTCATTTGTATGTTCCTCGTTCCGCTTTATCGGAACAGGTGGTTTTTCATGTTTACATCGATCAGCGTTCTGCTCATTGTTTTTCACTACAGTCCAAAGATGGCGAGCGTGTTTAATGGTTTTTCAGCACCCCAATACAGGTTTGAATACATTCTTGCCTTTACAGTTGGGGCGGTCGCAGCCATCACCATCAAGCATTTCTCGCAAATCGAGTGGAAGTGGAAAAAGCGTGCGGTCTTAGGCGCTTGGATCGTATTTCTTCTCGCAGTCATCTTATCAGAACGAGCAAAGGGAAATATGGATGTTGTTGTATTTACAGGCATAGGACTGCTTGTGATCAGCTTGTTTTTCCTTATGATTCATGCGGAAAAACGCCAGCATCTTCGTCTCTTTTCAGCTGTGCTCATCGTTGTCAGCTTACTGACAGCAGGCGTGTATCAGCAGGGCTACTTATCTGAAAGAAGCAATATTAAGAACGTATCAGATACGTATCTGAATAGTGAGGCGTATGCTGGACATGAGCAAATGAAGCTCATTCAGCAGATTCAAAGCCGCTCCTCAAAAGATCCGCTTGCCCGGATTGATTGGATGAATGGTGTGCGCAACAATACCCCGTTATTTGAAGACTTTCAAGGCATGAGTGCATATTCAAGTATATTAAATAAACATTTGCTCAATTTTTATTGGAATGACCTGCAAATCGATATGGGACGTGAAAGTGTCAGCCGTTATGCAACAATGGGGGACAGAGCGAATTTATACAGCCTGACCTACGGAAAGTATTATATGAGAGACAATACGATGCCTGACTCACCGCCAGCTTATTTTAAGCCAATATTGGAAAGCGAGCATTATAAAGTGTATGAAAATACACGGCCACTGCCATTTGCAAGAACAACAAGCACCATCTATTCAGAAGAATCCTTAAAGGATGCCTCAGCACTTGATAGAGAGCATGCGATGCTGCAGGGTGTGATTTTAGACAAAAAAGGAAACGCTGAAATAGAGCACGCGCCAGATCGAGTCAAGGATACAAAGATTCATACGGAACAAGCCGTATACGAACATGGCGTGCTTGATGTATACGGAGAAACAGGCGGTCTGAATATCATGCTGCCAGATGATATGGCCCGCGCTGGGGATGTGTATGTGAGCTTTTATGTGAAGCGGACAGACCGTAACGAAGGATTTCAGTTATCCGTTGACAACTACGTCACCTCACGAAAAAGCAATACATCCATCTACAAAACAGGCGTCAATGAAGTGACGATTCGAGTCCCTGCAGAAAAAATCCTTTCCATTCGAGTACCAAAAGGGACGTATGAGCTCAATCAACTGAGGCTGTATCAAGAGCCTTACCGCATCCTAGAAAAGGCATATGAAAAAGAAAAACAGGATGATGGCAGCCAGCAAGTAAAGCTCGAAAACAACCGCTTTACGATTTCATATGATAACAAACGCGGCGATGATTATATGGTTCTGCCAGTACCATATGAAAAAGGCTGGGAGCTCACGGTAAACGGAAAGCAGACCGATATTGAACAAGCCAATTACGCCTTTATCGGTTTTCCAATAGAAAAAGGCAAAAACGAGATTGTGCTAACCTACTATCCGCCTTATATCAGAATTCTCGCGTTGATTTCACTCGTCAGTTTGATCGGTGCGATCCTATATGCACGAAGACAACACAAGAAACACCACTTTTCATCATAAGTGGTGTTTTTTATCTTCCAAGGTCTGATCGAACACGATATCCATCATATGAAGCAAATCATTAAGCTTCTTTCTCAAACGAAAACGTCGCATAATCAAACAAAAAATGAAACAACCAAAGGCTTAGAGCAAAGAGGATTTCCTCAGAAGTAGACAGTAAAATGCCGCCTACCAATTCATCTGATAAATAGACAGCACCCCAAATAAACAAAAGATGAATTGAAATGGCATAGAAAACGATGGAGCGTTTTTTGGAACGGCATTTTCTAACAACTCTCATAAGCACATGCTCCACATGCTCAAAGGATATCCCAAGTACCACATAGATGCCCATAAATAAAAGCATCGATAAAATCGATTGATAAAAAGCACCCGTTAAATGAAAGAACAGTACACAAAACAACAAAAATATGTAACAGACAGCAGACGCCGCCATGAGCCATTTCAGCCCTTGCCATAAAGCGTGAACAGATTGCTGCATAGGTGAACAAACACTCCTTTACATGAAGATACCTGCAAAAAGGACAGCCTTTTTGCAGGAAGTCATATGTTAATCCTCTTTTTTAGGCGCAGCGATCACAGGATGTTTTTCAGTATCAAGCAGTTTTAAGAAGTCTTCGCCTTGATCTAAATGATCAAGAACAAGCTGTTTCGGTGTGACCGCAAGCCATTGATTAAGTGAAATGTCTGCATAATGATCGCTCTTAAAGATTTCTAAGAAATAAAGCGGTTCGTCGCCTGTATTCTCTACATAATGCCCCATCGCAAATGGGACATATCCAACGTCTCCGGCCTGATAGTTGAAGGTTCTCGCATGTCCATCAGAAGCAAATACCGTCATTCGTGCTTTTCCAGAAATAAAATATTGCCATTCATCCGTATTTGGATGCCAGTGCAGCTCGCGAATGGCACCTGGATCAACTTTCACAAGAGCAGATGCAATCGTTTTAGACGCTTTGAAATTGGTAGAGTCCGCAATCCACACTTGTCCGCCGCTTGACGTAATCGGCTCCTGTTTTAACAGCTCATATTTAAAGGAATTCGGGACTTCTCCTTGCTCTGTTTTTACCTTGTCACATTCAAGGGAACCAGGAATTCCTTTTTGGAAAATATACTTTTCTTTCTCTGGCAGCTTGTCAAACTGCTCTTTTGTCATACCGAAGTTCTTGAGCACGACTTCCTCTGGCGTGTGGGCAAGCCAATCGGTTACTTGGAACGTACTATTTTCTGAGAATGACCCATCATCAAACACAAGCAAGAATTCAGCTCCCGGTTCAAGTGCTTGGATAGAGTGCGGCAGGCCAGAAGGGAAGTACCACAAATCACCCTCAGTCACATCCTCTGTAAAATTGCGCCCCTCTGCATCAACCGATGTAATCCGGGCTTCCCCATAAATCATGTACGCCCATTCCGCTTCCTTATGCCAGTGCAGCTCACGAATCGCACCAGGCTTTAGCCGCATATTGACAGATGCAAGACTTTTAGAGATCGGCAGTTCGCGGACTGTTACCTCTCGGGCGTAGCCGCCTTTTTCTAAACGATTGTGTGTATCAGAAAAAGAATATTTCAGGTTGGAGACTGTTCCATGATCGGTTTCTGGCGGCGTGAGCATATCTGGATTTTGTCTGTCCCGCTCGAGATTACGTGGAATTTTGACCGTTGCTCCTTTTTCTCCTCGAATCGGCTGTGGTATTCCATTTTGCTTTTCACTCATGATAAAATCCCCTTTCAACATCGTATTGTGTGAGGTGACAAAAGGCCTTTCATTTCGCCCTCGTTTTCATAAGGTGAAACGAATCAAGCAGATGTCAATCTGATTCATCATTTTTTTGAACAGCGACTAATCGTTGGATGAGCTTGCTTAATTCATCAAACTTTCGTTCAAAGCGTGTCAACAAGTACACTGTCAAAATGGCAGGGAAGCCAGCCTGACCGAGCTGTTTCAGCCATTCCTCTGAAAAAAAGGTCTCCATTTGTCTCACCTCCCAGCGGATGCTCGTCTTCTATATAAGTGGTATGAAAGAAGAAAAAGGAAAGCAGAGGGGGAGAAAATGAACCATTAGACCCGTTTCACGAAGTTTACTTTTTTTAACTTTTGTCCACTTAATGCTAGTAGAGGGAACAAAGGGGAGGATGCACATGGATTATCGGCTGTTATTGAAAGCAAAGTGGAAGGAAATCATTGATCACCCGCTCATTCAGCAGTTTTTAAGCAACCCGAAAAACGAGCAGCTGCTCCGGCAAGTCATGGAAGAGCCAAACGAAGAAAATGCCAAAAAACTAGATTCCGAGTTCAAACAGTTCTATCAGAAAATCCGCATCATCAAGTATATCTCCACAATGATACGCATCTTTTCAGTCGACTTTGACAAACGAGTAAAAAAGAAACAGCAGCGTTTTCCGCTCATACTCGATCATCCTGATACACAAGAAGTGAAAGACCCTGTTCAAACAGATACGTATGAAGCCGTGCTCTTCAACCAGCAAGACTTAGGAGAGCATCTGCAAGACCAAACATTGTACAAGGCCTACCAGCTGCTCACAGACAAACAAAAAATGGTCTTAACTCAAATTTATGTCGAAGGCCAAACGATGAAAGAAATAGCCGATCAGTTAGGCGAAACAAGACAAAACATCTCAAACATACACAAAAAAGCGCTCAACAAACTAAAAGAAGAAACAGGGGGAGATGTCCGTGCAAGAAGACAAAATGACCAATGGAGAAATGGAAGAACTCATTGAAACCTTCACACCCATGATCAAAAAGAAACTACAAAACACGGCATATCAAGAAAGAGAAGACCTCGAACAAGAACTCTATATCAAACTCATCGAAAAAATAGACCGGCTGATCTACCAAGAAGGACCTGGATTTTGGGAGTTTATTGTGGAATATATGACGAAGTTGTAAAAGTGAAGCACAAAAAAAGACTCGCTCACACAGAGCCGAGTCTTAATTTTTTTTGCAGTTTTTCTTCACTGAAAATCCAGCCGGTATAGGAATTTTTGATTTGGTGGTCCATGTCGATATGGCAGATTGCGACAAAAGGATAATGACCTTTGCTTCGGTATCGCAAATCAATGAACCGCACTTCATAATGATCCTTGAATTTATCCACTTCCCACCGATAGACAGGGGAGAAGGAGAGAAAGGCTGAAATGTTTTCATCTTGTTTGGCAATTTTCATAATTTCAGTATCCGGGACCGGCACACGGTTAAACGTGTCTAAAATGACGACTTCTCCATTCATGCTGCGCCCAACATGGAAAGAGGATTTACATTTCACGGCAATGCGCCATTGTCTGAACTTCATTGTAGGCGAAATGATAATCTCTTCAATTTCATCGAATCGTGCACGCAGTTGACGTTTAATTTGTAGCTGCATAATGACCCTGACGATATAGTAACAGAATATCACCGCGTACAGCGTTATGAACGTATAGCCGGGATGTCCGCCAATCGCCCAAACGACAATGGCGACAAGGTGTGTAAAAAAGATAAACGGATCAAACGTATTAATGATTCCAAGTGCTACCCATTTCTTTGAAAATGGACGAATGGCCTGCGTACCGTATGCATTGAAAATATCGACAAACACATGAAGCACAACGGCTAATAGTGTCCATAACCAAAGGTGAAGTAAATCCGCCCCCGGCACAAATGGGAAAATCACAGCCGGAATCAGCAATGACCAGAACAGTACAGCCGGAATGGAATGTGTAAATCCTCGGTGATTTCTTATATAAACCGCATTATTTTTTAGTTTTAGCACAGTATCAATGTCTGGTGCTTGGGAGCCGGCGATTGTCGCGATCATCACGGCGTGTGCCATGTGTGGATCTGCGCTGACGGCTGGATCTAAAAGTGCAAGTCCCCCAAGAGAAATGCCCATTACTACATGAGTACCAGTGTCCAATTGATTACCTCCTAGTTGTCATGCTTAGGAACAATCATACAAAGTATACGTCTTCAATCAAGACTATGTGCAAAATCACTTTTGCTTTATCCCGATTTAATGTAACATGTTAACGTATCTACAAACAGTATACAACAAATAAGGTTCTATTCAGAACGTTAGCCCTCGGTCCAATGAGAAGGAGTATAGATATGAAAGACATTCAAGAAAAGCTGGACCGCAAAGATATTGCGGGCTTTCAGCATGATTTAATTGATTGGTATGAAAAAGTACAACGAACATTGCCATGGCGTGAAAATCAAGATCCATACCGCGTCTGGGTATCAGAAGTCATGCTTCAGCAAACGAGAGTAGATACGGTCATTCCGTATTTCAACCGGTTTATGGAGCAATTCCCGACGGTGAAGGATCTCGCTTTAGCTGACGAAGAAAAGGTCATGAAAGCATGGGAAGGTCTTGGCTACTACTCAAGAGTGCGTAATTTACAGGCTGCTGTGAAAGAAGTATATGAATCCTATGGTGGCATTGTCCCTAATACGAAAGAGCAATTTTCAAAGCTCAAAGGTGTAGGCCCATATACGAGCGGCGCAGTGCTGAGTATCGCCTATAACAAGCCGTATCCTGCGGTAGACGGCAACGTGATGAGGGTCATTTCTCGTATTTTGTCCATATGGGATGATATTGCAAAACCAAAAACGAGAAATATTTTCGAATTTGCGGTCGATCAGCTCATTTCCCGGGAAAAGCCGTCAGAATTTAATCAAGGGCTGATGGAGCTTGGTGCGCTCATTTGCACTCCAACATCCCCTGCATGTCTCATTTGCCCTGTGAACATGCATTGTTCGGCACTCGAGGAAGGCGTTCAGCATGAGCTCCCAGTGAAAAGCAAAAAGAAAAAGCCGACTGCAAAATCAATGGCAGCAGCGGTGTTATTTGATGACGCAGGCAACCTATATATTCATAAGCGGCCAAGTACAGGCCTCCTTGCGAATTTATGGGAATTCCCTAACATGGAAACCATGAAGGGAAGAAAAACGGAAAAAGAGCAGCTGATTGATTTCTTAAAAGAGGAGGCGGGTGTACAAGCGGAGCTTGGTGATTTAGAAGGCACCATTCAGCATGTATTTACCCACCTCATCTGGAATATTTCTGTTTTCTTTGGACGAGTTACCTCTGTATCTGATGACACGAAGCTGAAAAAAGTCACAACAGAAGAATTTGAGGCATATGCTTTGCCAGTCTCACACCAAAAAATTTGGAAGCTGGCACTTGAGCAACCTAGTCATATTTAACCGTTGTACCGTGGGTATAATCAGCTTCATTTCGGTGCAGACCCCCGCGGTCTTCGATTTCAGAAATGATTTCTCGATACTTAGATTGCCCTTCTTCGTTTAAATAAGGTAAAATTTGTTGGAAAGCATGATGAAAGTAAGCAAGCTCAGTATCTTTCCATTGATCCTTGGACATCATGCCAAGCTGGCTTAAATCGCGTCCGACATACATGAATGTAACCTCCTAATAGGAACTTTCCTATTAGTGTGAAGCGAATGAACGAAAACTATTCAAATCAGGAGATGAACCATAATGAGTCAACGTAAATGTGCATTAATTACAGGAAGCAGCAGAGGAGTAGGGAAAGAAGTGGCCCTTCGCCTCGCTGAAAAAGGATATGACATTGTCATTAACTATGCGAGGAGCAAAAAAGCCGCACTTGAAACAGCGGAAGAAATTGAAGCGATGGGTGTCAAAACATTGGTTGTCAAAGCCAATGTAGGCCAGCCTGAGAAAATCAAAGACATGTTTCAACAAATCGACGAAACCTTTGGCCGTTTAGATGTATTTGTGAACAACGCGGCATCAGGTGTTCAGCGTCCCATTATGGACCTTGAAGAAAATCATTGGGACTGGACGATGAATATCAATGCGAAAGCCTTGTTATTTTGCGGACAAGAAGCGGCGAAACTAATGGAGAAAAACGGCGGCGGACATATCGTCAGCATTAGCTCTCTTGGCTCTATTCGCTACCTTGAAAATTACACAGTAGTCGGCGTATCAAAAGCAGCACTAGAAGCTTTGACACGTTACCTTTCTGTAGAGCTTTCACAAAAAAATATCGTCGTCAACGCTGTATCAGGCGGCGCGATCGATACCGATGCACTCAAGCACTTCCCGAACCGTGAAGAGCTTTTAGAAGATGCGAAGAAAAATACACCTGCCGGCCGAATGGTGGAAATTAAAGACATGGTCGACAGCGTGGAATTCCTTGTATCAGGCAAAGCAGACATGATTAGAGGCCAGACGATTATTGTGGATGGCGGACGTTCTTTGCTTGTTTAAAAAAATCATGAATAGGATGTACACCTTCTGCACAAATTAATGTGCGTGGAGGTGATAATGATGGATCAACAACAAAACAAAACAAACGCACAACAAGTGAAGAAACAAAACCAAGCTGCTGCACAAGGTGGTCAATACGGCACTGAATTTGCTAGCGAGACTGACGCACAGCACGTAAAAAAATACAACCAAAAAGCTGAGCAAAACAAACAACAAAACAGCTAATCACTGAAACAAAGGAAAGCACTTCATATACGAATGAAGTGCTTTTCTTTTTGCCTCTCATCACCATCCGACAAAACCTGTAAAACCTCTACATAAACAGTCAAAGGATTTCTTCCTTCTTTCAAGAAATGGTATACAGACAAAAAGTGGATTCGATGAAAAGGGAGGAGTTAGATGTCTGATTTCGATCAGCTTGTAAAAGAACAAATGCAGCTCATGGATCAGCTGCTCGATGTGCAGGGAGAACTCGATCTATGCTTAGAAACAGAAAAACAATTGCTGCAGGATGAAAAAAAAGAAGAGTGGCATAGGCTTTGTGATCAGATCAAACAGAAACGTGAGGAACTCCAAAAAGTGCAAACCTTATTTACAAAACAGACAGAAGAGGTCATCAATTCATATAAACAGATGGAAAAGAGTTCTAGCGTGATGTAAGTCAGTGTGCCGTTCAATTGGGTTGAATGGCTTTTTCATTTCATTTTTTAATGATGTAACGGTATAATATAATAGAGACATGTTTAGTTGGGAAATTAGGTCTTTGGACTGTTAGGTTTGTTTGTTATAGAAAGTAGGGGAGAAAATATGGGCTATCCCAAGGAAGGAGAAACCATCCAAATTCAAAGCTATAAACATAATGGCTTGATCCACAGGATTTGGAATGAAACCACCATTCTGAAAGCAACGGAATTGTGTATCATTGGTGCAAACGACCGTACAATGGTGACTGAATCCGACGGCCGTACTTGGATGACGAGAGAACCGGCTATTTGCTATTTCCATGCAAAACAATGGTTTAATGTAATTGGGATGCTTAGAGATGATGGGGTATATTATTACTGCAACATCAGCTCTCCTTTTGCGACAGATGATGAGGCAATTAAGTATATTGATTACGATTTAGACGTCAAAGTCTTTCCAGACATGACGTACAATATTTTGGATGAGGATGAATATGCAGATCATAAGAGGCAGATGAATTATCCAAAAGAAATCGATAGTATCTTAAGAGAGCATCTGAATACATTACTGCATTGGATTCACCAGCGGAAAGGTCCGTTTGCTCCTGAATTTGTGGATATGTGGTATGAACGTTTTTTACATTATACAAAATAAGCAAGAGCATCGAAAAACCTGTTTGGCTTTTTAGGCTAACAGGTTTTTGACTGCGTACGGATAAGAGGCACTGATAGATTGGGAAGGAGATTTACATGGGGGTCATTAAACGCTACATGGCTTTTGTAACACCGTATAAAAAACAGATTGCATTGACAATGGTCATCGGAATGATTAAGTTCTCGATTCCCTTAACCTTGCCTCTGCTTTTAAAATATGTCATTGATGATGTCATTCAAGGCTCGGGGTCAGCTGAAGAAAAGACATCAACTCTACTGATCATAATGGGAATCATGCTCGTATTATTTTTAGTGTTGAGGCCGCCTGTTGAATACTATAGACAATACTACGCTCAGTGGACAGGCAGTAAGGTTTTGTTTGATATTCGGGAGAAGCTGTTCTCGCATATTCAAAAGCTAAGTCTTCGTTATTATGCCAACACGAGAACAGGAGAAATTATTTCAAGAGTGATCAACGATGTGGAGCAGACAAAGGAATTTGTCATCACAGGTCTTATGAACATTTGGCTGGATATGATGACTGTACTGATCGTGATCGCTATTATGTGTACACTGGATCTGAAGCTCACCATCGTGTCTGTCATTATTTTTCCGCTATACGCGTTTGCAGTAAAGTATTTTTACGGACGGCTTCGTAAGCTGACAAAAGAGCGGTCACAGGCGCTGGCTGAAGTGCAAGGGCACCTGCATGAGCGAGTACAAGGAATGCCGGTCATTCGAAGCTTTGCGATTGAAGAATATGAACAAGAGAATTTTCATGATGAAAACAAAAATTTCTTAAACAAAGCAATCAACCATACGAATTGGAATGCAAAAACATTTGCTGTCGTCAATACCATCACCGACATTGCGCCGCTGTTAATCATTGCATTTGCGGGTTACACCGTGATTAACGGGTCGCTTTCAATTGGGACGATGATCGCCTTTGTCGGCTATATTGACCGGATGTATAATCCGATTCGCCGTCTCATTAACTCATCCACGACGTTAACCCAGTCCGTTGCATCAATGGATCGGATCTTTGAGTTTATTGATGAGCCATATGAGGTCACAGACCGGCCGAATGCAAAAGAAGCCAATCATTTAAAAGGAGAGGTAGAGTTTAAACATGTGTCGTTTCGTTATGAACACACGCAGGAAGAGATTCTGCACAATATCTCCTTGAAAGTAGAAAAAGGACAAACGGTTGCCCTTGTAGGAATGAGCGGTGGAGGGAAGTCGACACTCGTCAGCTTAATTCCAAGGTTTTATGATGTGACGAACGGGTCACTTGAAATTGACGGCATTGATATCAAAGAGTACAAAGCAAGAAGTCTTCGAAATCAAGTCGGAATGGTGCTGCAGGATACGTTCCTATTCAGTGACACAATTAAAGAAAATATTGCGGTTGGTGACCCTGAAGCATCTTTTGAAAAAATCGTGTCGGCTGCAAAAGCGGCAAACGCCCATGATTTTATTATGTCTCTTCCTGAAGGATATGACACGAAAGTAGGAGAACGGGGCGTGAAGCTGTCAGGCGGACAAAAACAGCGGATTTCCATTGCAAGAGTATTTCTAAAAAATCCACCGCTTTTAATTTTAGACGAAGCGACGTCTGCACTTGATTTAGAAAGTGAGCATTACATTCAAGAAGCGATGCAAAAGCTGGCGAAGGATCGCACAACCTTTATTGTCGCACACCGATTATCAACCATTACACACGCTGACCAAATTGTGGTCATGGAACAAGGCGAAATTGTGGAAAAGGGAACACACGAAGAATTAATGAATCAAGACAGCCACTATCGTCATTTATTTACCATTCAAACATTAAATTAGTAGAAGCCTATCCGATTCTAGCGGATAGGCTTTTTTATGCTTGTCAAAAACATGACATATTTCCCAGCTTGTCTCAATACAATTTTAAAAAGTATGACGGGGTGGTGAATATGTGAAAGAACAAGACGTGCTGCTAGATGTCAAACAGCTGTCCATTGCGTTTCAGCAGAAAAAGCAAAAAGTGCCCATCGTCCATCACATATCGTTCTCGATTCAAAAAGGGGAAACGTTAGGAATTGTGGGCGAATCTGGCTGCGGGAAAAGTATCACAAGCATGTCATTAATGGGATTGAATCAGCAAACCGATACAACGGGCGAGGTCCATTTCGAAGGGCAAAATCTGCTGTCACTTTCAGAGAAACAGTGGCGAGAGATAAGAGGAAATGACATTTCGATGATTTTCCAAGAGCCCATGACCTCTCTGAACCCATTAATGACCATCGGCAAACAAATGACGGAAGCCCTTTTCACACATCAAGCAATCGGTCAAAAAGAAGCAAAAGCGAAGGCGGTTGATCTTCTTGAAACAGTTGGGTTGAAGCAAGCGGAATCGCTGCTTAAAAAATATCCACATGAATTATCAGGCGGCATGCGCCAGCGAGTCATGATTGCGATGGCAATGCTTTGTCACCCAAAGCTCATGATCGCTGATGAACCGACAACTGCACTTGATGTCACCATCCAAGCGCAAATCCTTCGTCTGCTCAAAAAGCTGAACGAAGAAATGGACACTGCTATTTTATTTATTACCCACGATCTAGGTGTCGTGCGGCAAATATGCCAGCGAGTCATGATTATGTATGCCGGTCGAATTGTAGAAGAAGGAACCGTTGACCGTATTTTCCAAAAACCTCTGCATCCCTACACGAAAGGTCTTTTCGCCTCAGTCCCATCGTTTAAAGAGAAAAAAGAAAAACTCATCTCTATTGCAGGTCATGTGCCAAAGCCAGGGGCCATCCGGTCCGGCTGTCAATTTGCACCACGCTGCCCATATCAAATGGCGCAATGTCTTGAAAAAGATCCAGCCTTACAATCCATTGAACAGAATCACCGCGTGGCATGTTTTCTAATGGAAGGAGGAGAAGACACTGAGTCACCCACTCTTGCAAGTGAATCAGCTGACAAAACGGTATGACACAGCCGCTTTTTTTTCTAAACATAAACAATCGACTTTGGCATTAAATCAAGTGTCCTTTCACGTGAAGGAAGGAGAAACGCTTGGCATTGTTGGTGAATCAGGCTGCGGTAAATCAACACTTGGCAAAAGCCTAATGAGATTGACTGAACCGACGTCAGGCTCTATTCAATTAAAAGGGCAGGAGATCACCCTTCTAAAAGAACGAGACATGCGTTCCTTAAGAAAAGATATTCAAATGATCTTTCAAGATCCATATGCTTCTTTAAATCCGAGAATGAAAATCAAAGATATTTTAGAGGAACCGCTGATTGTCCATCAGCATGGGACGAAAGCAGAAAGACGGAAATGGGTAAAAGAGATGCTGCACATTGTTGGATTTGATCCTTCCTACGGGGAACGTTATGCGCATCAATTCAGCGGCGGGCAAAGGCAGCGTATCGGTATTGCTAGAGCACTTATTACGCACCCAAGTCTTGTCATTGCCGATGAACCAGTTTCGGCTTTAGATGTATCCGTTCAAGCGCAAATTTTGAATTTGATGCTTGAATTGCAAAAGACGCTTTCTCTGACGTATTTGTTTATTTCTCACGACCTTGGGGTTGTCAGATATATGAGTGACCGGATCGCCGTCATGTATGCTGGGCGCATTGTGGAGATGGGGCCTGCCGAAGATGTGTTTCACAGCCCGCTTCATCCCTATACGTCGCTGCTTCTGAAATCCATTCCACATATGGATCACGTACTAGAGGCGCAAGATGTGGCAGCAGAAGAAACCACAATGACGGAACGCGGCGGCTGTCCTTTCTACAAAAGGTGTCCAAAAAGATGGGAGAAATGCCTGAAAGCAGTTCCTGCTTTGTATGAGGAGGCACCGGGGCACGCGGCCGCGTGTTATTTATATCAAAAGGAGGAACACAATGAAGAAGACATGGTTATTCAGTAGTTTCATTTTTGTGCTGGCACTGGCGCTCTTTTTAGGGGGATGCTCGTCTTCACCGACATCAGAAGAAAAGGCAACAAAAGATACCCTCGTATTTGGCAGAGGGGGAGATTCCACTTCACTAGATCCAATCACAACAACAGAAGGCGAAACCTTTAAGGTCACAGAGAATATATTTGAAAAGCTTTTGAATTACGGTGAGAAAGACACGACCATCCATCCTGGCCTCGCAACAGAATGGGATGTTGCAAAGGACGGAAAATCATACACGTTCTACTTAAGAAAAGGTGTGAAATTCCACGATGGTACAGACTTTAACGCAGAAGCAGTGAAATTCAACTTTGACCGCTGGATGAATGGAGACGCAGAAAAGTTTCCTTACTATGGTATGTTTGGCGGCTATAAAAAAGATAAAGGGCATGTCATTAAAGACATCATCGTCAAAGGCGAGCATGAAATTGAATTTCAGCTAAAGCGCCCGCAGGCGACATTCCTCAAAAACATTGCCATGTCACCATTTGGCATCGCCAGTCCAGCCGCAGTTGAAAAAAGCGGCGATTCATTTAGAGAAAATCCAGTGGGGACAGGGCCATTCAAGTTTAAAGAGTGGAAGCAAAACGACCGTATCGTGTTAGAAAAAAACGAGGATTATTGGCAGAAGGATAAACCAAAGCTGAATCAAATCATCTTCCGCTCCATTCCAGAAAACTCTGCTCGTTTAAATGCCCTTAAAACAGGTGAGATCGACTTAATGGATGGCGTGAATCCGTCAGATTTAGATGGCATTAAAACCGACAAAGCACTCCAGCTCATTGAAAGACCATCGATGAACGTAGGCTATATCGGACTGACCGTCACAAGAAAGCCGCTTGATAACAAGCTCGTTCGTCAGGCACTCAATTATGCGGTCGATAAAGAATCGATTATTGAGTCATTTTATGGCGGACTTGCTGAGCCAGCAAAAAATCCATTGCCGCCAGCTTTAGAAGGCTACAATGACGACATTGAGCCATATCCGTATGATCCAGAAAAAGCGAAAGAACTATTAAAAGAAGCGGGCTTCCCTGACGGCTTTCGCATCAAGCTTTGGGCAATGCCTGTACCACGTCCATACATGCCAGATGGGATGAAGGTAGCAGAAGTCATTCAGTCAAATTTTGAAAAGGTCGGCGTCAAAGCAGAAATTGTGACATATGACTGGGCAACCTACTTAGATAAAGCAAGTAAAGGGGAAGCAGATGTGTTCTTATTAGGCTGGACAGGGGACAATGGCGATCCTGATAATTTCATTTACACCCTGCTGGATAAAGACAGCATCGGCGGTAACAACTATACATTCTTCGAAAACGATAAAATGCATGACATCCTCATTGAATCACAAACAGACACAGATCAAAAGAAACGAAATGAGCTGTATAAAAAAGCGCAGGAAATCATTCATGACGAAGCGCCTTGGATTCCATTGGTGCATTCGATTCCAATGCTTGCCGCTTCTAATGATTTAAAAGGCTATCAGCCGCATCCAACTGGTTCAGAGGCTTTAACTGACGTGTATTTCGAATAAGCAAATAAGGGAGATCATGTATCTCCCTTATTCAAACAAAGATGAAGGCGGTGAAAGCTGTTTGTTTGCTTATTGTATGAAGCGGGCAGGAATGCTCATCCCAGTACTGATCGGAATGACATTGGTCGTGTTTTCAATTATTCGTTTTATACCTGGAAATCCAGCGCAGGTCATCTTAGGACAGCGGGCAACGAAAGAGGCTGTAGAACAATTAACGATCCAGCTCGGTTTAGATCAGCCATGGTACGTTCAATACGGTCATTATATGCTTGGCCTTTTAAAAGGGGATTTAGGGACTTCCATTCGAACAGGAGCGGCTATTGCCCAGGAAATGAAGCCTTACTTATTTGCGACGTTAGAATTGACCTTTTTTGCCATGGTGCTGGCGATTGTCGTGGGAGTGAATGCCGGAATCATTAGTGCTTGGTTTAAGCATTCCTTCTTTGATTATGCCGCGATGTTTATTGCACTCATCGGAGTGTCCATGCCAATTTTCTGGTTAGGCTTAATGGGGCAGTGGCTGTTCTCGATCGAATTAGGTATTTTGCCGACAACGGGCCGAGAAGACGTAAGGAATCCAGTCGAATCGATCACGTATATTCATACGCTGGACACGCTTTTGCAAGGCCGGTTTGATCAATTCGCTGACAGCATCAAGCATTTGATCTTACCAAGTACAGCACTCGCCACAATCCCTGCTGCGATTATTGCGAGAATTACAAGGGCAAGTATGCTGGAAGTGCTTCATTCCGATTTTATTCGAACAGCAAAAGCAAAAGGAGTACGTTCATTTTTTATCATTTATCAGCATGGCCTGAAAAATGCGCTCATTCCGATCTTGACGATTATTGGTCTTCAGACTGGCCTCTTGCTTGGTGGAGCGATTTTAACAGAAACCATTTTTGCTTGGCCGGGAATCGGGCGGTATATATATGATGCCATCAGTTATCGTGATTACCCAGTCATTCAAACAGGTATTCTTGTCGTTGCGCTCATATTTGTCCTGATCAATTTCATTGTGGACATCTTGTATGCGGTCATTGATCCAAGGATTAAATATTAGGGAGGGAGAGTGACAATATGGAAGCACAAAAAGAGCTTGAACCACCTAATCCAAAAGATGAACGCTCTCAATCATTGATTCTTGAATCAATGAAGCAGTTCTTTCAGCATAAGCTGGCGGTCATTGGCAGTGTGATTGTCTTTTTATTTCTGATCCTAGCGATCTTTGCACCGCTCATTGCTCCTTATGGAATCAATGAACAATCACTCGGTGAGCGATTTAGTGCCCCTTCAGCTGCACACTGGTTTGGTACGGATGATTTCGGCAGAGATATATTTTCAAGAGTTGTGCATGGAGCACGGATTTCCTTATGGGTCGGTTTTTTCTCGGTCCTCGGGTCTGTCATTTTAGGCACACTGCTTGGATTGATAGCAGGCTATGGCGGAAGAGTGTTAGATGCTGTGATCTCCAGATTGTTTGATATTTTACTTGCTTTTCCTAGCATTCTATTAGCGATTGCTATTGTCTCCATCCTAGGCCCCTCCTTACAAAATGCCCTTATTGCCATTGCGATTATCAATGTCCCAACCTTTGGACGGCTCGTTCGTTCAAAAGTGCTGAGTATTAAACAAGAAGAATACGTGCTGGCAGCAAAGGCGGTGGGGATGTCACACCGCCGCATCGTTCTGCGCCACATCCTGCCAAATAGTATGGTGCCGGTCATCGTACAGGCGACGCTAGCGATCGGAACGGCAATTATTGAGGCAGCCGCTTTAGGCTTTTTAGGATTGGGGGCACAGGCGCCAAGTCCAGAATGGGGGAAAATGCTCGCCGATGCGAGACCTTATCTCGTTCAAGCCCCTTGGACATTATTCTTCCCAGGAATAGCGATCATGCTGACTGTTTTAGGCTTTAACCTGATGGGGGATGGATTAAGAGACACACTAGATCCTAAAATGAAGAAAATAAAATAAGACCGATTCTCAGAATCGGTCTCAGCGCGCGGGCAAACCCTC
Source organism: Bacillus sp. BK450 (assembly GCF_004364885.1). NCBI lineage: Bacteria > Bacillati > Bacillota > Bacilli > Caryophanales > Bacillaceae > Bacillus > Bacillus sp. BK450. The sequence goes on from NZ_SOBQ01000005.1 coordinate 295,780, forward strand.
ACATTCGGTGTCAGTACTGCGTGCCGGTGCTCACGAATACTCATTCGCTCCGGTACTCGTTCTTTCTAGACTGCAAAGGTTTTCAGGTCACGCTGAAAAGAAGACAAAGAGCTAAAATCAAGATCATTTTAGCTCTTTGTCAACAATTTAAGACCGATTCTCAGAATCGGTCTTTTCTATTTATGCTTCTTTTTCTTCTGTCTCGATTTCACTATCTTTTGGGTGATACGTCTGGAAGCTTGTAATCAATGTATCTAAATGTTCTAATTCATCACGGTATTCGATGATGCTGGACATGACATTCAGCATGTTGTAATCGAGTAAGTCGTTTTCTTGGTTTTGCTGATGCTGAATAAATGATTTCGTTAACGTCTCAAGGCGAAGAGAGCATTCATTTTGAAATTCATCATCCTGCGGCTTCATTTTTCCGACGAATTTCATCAAGGTGCGCTCATGCCAATACAGTAAATAATCAATTTCATCCGTTAAGCTTTCCCTGAAATGCTCTGGCATCAAATGAATTTCATTTTCTAATTTATGAAGCTTTTTCAGTAAATACAGAGCACGATTTGATGTCATAATGGCCTGCCTGAACAAAACAAGCTTTCTTGATTTGACATAGGTGGTTTTCTTTAAATAGCTTCGTTCCTCTTTGTATAACAAGTAAATATGATCTAATTTGATCATGCGTTCTTTTATTTGATCGATGTCATCCTTTAATGTGGAATGATCAGTAGACTGTCTGGAGGTCAGACGAATCCATTTTAAAATCTCCTCCGTATTTTCCATAATGTGATGAACAAGTTTTGTTTCATACTTTGGCGGCAGGAAGATTAAATTCACTAAAAATGAAGAGAGAACCCCTAACACCACAGTAGCTGTTCGAATTAAGGCAAAGGAAAGGAAATGATCCCCTGCACTTTCTAAAATCGCAATGACGGTTACAAGTGCAATTGGAATGGTGTGTTCAATCTTCAGCTTTAAATTAATGGCGATGACCATGACGGCGGTTAAACCGATAATGACTGGTCCTGTGCCAAAAAGCAGACCGAACGTAATGGCAAGCGCTGCTCCAATAATATTGGCTTGCACTTGATCAACAATGGTTAAAAAAGATCGATAAATTGATGGCTGGATAGCAAATACAGCTGCAATTCCCGCGAAGACGGGCGTTGGCAACCCAAGCCATGTTGCCAGGTAAAGCGCGAGTACAATGGCAATACCAGTTTTTAAAATACGGGCTCCAAGTTTCATTGGTTTTGTCCCTGCATTCCTTTCTTTTCGATAATAGATGATTACTCGTCATTTATCATTCATATTTTGATGAAACAACTAAGTAATATACAGCGGTCTTCCGAAATATTCAAGTGATTTTTGAAAGTTCATGAAAACATCTAAAGAAGGTATTGAGAAGAAATGTAACAGATTCGCACGCTTTTGACAAACAAGAGTTGGTAAATAAAAAAACAGGCGCATGTTTTTACGCCTGTTTTGGACTTCATTATGATTGTTTTAGCTGTGCAAATGCATGATCTACTGCTTTTAGCGTCTCAGAAATATCTTTTTCAGTATGTGCGATCGTTAAGAACCAAGCTTCATATTTAGAAGGAGCGAGGTTAATGCCTTGGGCGAGCATTAATTTGAAGAAACGGGCAAACATTTCGCCATCCGTATTTTCAGCCTGCTCGTAGTTCACAATCGTTTCTGTTGTGAAATAAATTGTGAGCGCTCCTTTTAAGCGATTCACTGTAATATCTACTTGATGCTTTTTGGCATGGGCTAAAATGCCTTCTTCTAACATAGCGCCAAGCTGATCAAGACGCTCGTAAACACCGTCTTCTTTTAACACTTCCAAGCAGGCAATACCTGAAAGAATGGATGCAGGATTTCCTGCCATTGTGCCAGCTTGATAGGCTGGTCCAAGCGGGGCAACTTGTTCCATAATTTCTTTTTTACCGCCGTAAGCGCCGATAGGAAGTCCGCCGCCAATAATTTTTCCTAATGCAGTGAGGTCAGGTTTTACTTGAAGCAAGTCCTGTGCACCGCCATACATAAAGCGGAAAGCGGTAATGACTTCATCATAAATCACCAGTGCGCCTTTTTCGTGTGTGAGGTCATTGACCTGCTGCAGGAAACCGTCCTTAGGCTCGACGATGCCAAAGTTCCCGACAATTGGCTCGACAAGGACAGCTGCTACTTCATCACCCCAGCGATCTAATGCTTCTTTATAGCTGTCAATATCATTAAATGGAACGGTAATGACTTCATTAGCGATACTCTTTGGTACGCCCGCTGAATCAGGTGTTCCTAAAGTGGAAGGACCAGAGCCGGCTGCCACTAGCACAAGGTCAGAGTGGCCGTGATAGCATCCGGCAAACTTAATGATTTTTGTTCTGCCTGTATATGCGCGAGCCACGCGAATCGTTGTCATCACCGCCTCTGTACCTGAATTGACAAAACGAACTTTGTCCAAAGCAGGCATGGCTTCCTTCAGCATTTTAGCAAAAGTGACTTCATGCTTCGTTGGTGTTCCGTAAAGGACACCTGTTTCAGCCGCTTTCGTGATGGCTTTTGTAATATGCGGGTGGGCGTGTCCTGTAATAATTGGACCGTATGCTGCCAGATAATCGATATAGCGGTTTCCGTCAACATCCCAAAAATAAGCGCCTTCTCCTCTTTCCATCGCAACGGGTGAACCGCCGCCTACTGACTTATATGAACGAGACGGGCTGTTGACACCTCCAACAATGTGCTCCAGCGCCTCTTGATGTAATTTTTCTGATTCTGTGAATTTCATAAATAGCCTCCTATCTCAACGTATCACGTCGTCTAACATTATTTTAACATGCCGATGCAAGCGTCCTTAGTTGAATATCCTCTCAAAATTGGATAGGCTAATTAAAAAATAGGTTGGAGGGATTGTGTCATGACAATCGAAGTAGGGCAGCAAGTACCTGACATTGAATTAACCGGTGACAACGGGGAGAAAGTAAAGCTTTCTGATTTTAAAGGAAAACATATTGTTCTTTATTTCTATCCAAAAGATATGACACCAGGCTGTACAACAGAAGCATGTGATTTCCGCGACCGCCATCAAAGCTTTGCAGAATTAGATGCTGTCATTATCGGCGTAAGCCCAGACAGTCAGGACAAGCACCAAAAGTTTAAAGAAAAACATGATTTGCCGTTTCTGCTGCTTGTAGACGATGAACAGAAATTGTCTGAAGCCTTTGGGGTATGGAAGCTGAAAAAGAACTTTGGCAAAGAATATATGGGAATCGAGCGTTCAACGTTTCTGATTAATAAAGAAGGCACGCTTGTGAAAGAATGGCGAAAAGTAAAGGTGAAAGACCACGTAGAGGAAGCGCTTGAGGAATTGAAAGCTCACGCTTAATATCCTTACAGGATGAGATCGGCAGTCATGCCGGTCTTTTTTGTAAAGAAGAATAGGTAAAAAAGAGGATTGTAATTGACAAAGTTTCGGCTCTGGGGGTACACTATTTATAAAGATTATAATATAAGAATATTTTTGAAGAGAGGTGCATGATGAAATGGCTGCTCACGAACTAAAAGACGCTTTAGATGCTCTAAAAGAAACCGGTGTTCGAATTACTCCGCAGCGCCATGCCATCTTGGAGTTTCTCGTAAATTCTATGACTCACCCAACCGCGGACGATATATATAAAGCACTTGAAGGAAAATTTCCAAACATGAGTGTCGCAACGGTTTACAACAATTTACGAGTCTTCCGGGAATCTGGATTAGTAAAGGAATTAACGTATGGTGATTCCTCAAGCCGATTTGATTTTGCGACATCTGACCACTACCATGCGATTTGTGAAAACTGCGGAAAAATCGTAGATTTTCACTATCCTGGCCTTGATGAAGTTGAACAGCTTGCATCCCATGTGACGGGCTTTAAAGTCAGTCATCATCGCTTGGAGATCTATGGAACTTGTCAAGAATGTGCGAAAAAAGAAAATCATTAATGAAAAAAGCTGACCGGTTAAATGGTCAGCTTATTTTTATGACTTTTTTCGATTGTAGGATTCATCAAACTCTTTACCTTCTAATGCTGGATCAAGTGTAAGCGGCTCCCTGCAATGCATGCACATGTCCACCCGCCCAAGCACTTTTGTTTCCTTCTCACAGCCTGGACAAACGACACGTACTGCCTTCGTAGAAAGCATACCAATCCAAAAGTAAACGGCTGTACTTAATCCAATCGATAAGACGCCAAGCAGCATAAAGAAAGTCGACAGCCAGATCGATTCCTTGAAGAACACACCGATATACATGATCAGAAAGCCAACAAAAACCAAACTAAGTGCAAATGTTCTGATTTTATTAATCTTACTGGAGTATTTCGCCATCCCTAGTCCCCCTTATCTCCAATATAGCACATTTTACCTTTCCGTTTGAATTAGTTATAGAGTTTTGTGAATAAATTGCTTATAATGATTCAATGATCTTTTTTCATGTATTGAAGGAATTTTGATTCTATGAGGAGAAATACATAGCATTAGAGAAGAACTTTACACCCGAGTATTGGAGGAATCACTATGGAAAATCTTCTCCGTCCTATTTATCAAGAGAGAGCAAGCCATCCAGACACATTAGCTGTGATTATAGTAGAAAGAAGACATAAAGTATCTTCTGAGACGGATAACTTTGATGCAGCACTTTTAGTCATCGTAAAAGAAGCGGAAGAGCCGTTATTTATCAAGCACTATGAATCCGATCACCAAACAGCTTCTTTAAACGTTGTCACAGATGATCAACTGAAGGAATGGATTACCCTCGGTACTAACCGCCGAATCATCGATTGGATTTTGAATGGCAAAGTCCTGTTTGATCGAAATGAATATATCTTCAACTTAATTGATGAACTAAGTACATTCCCGTTTTCAAACCGCAAGCTCAAAATCGGTTTAGAATATGGCAAGCTCATTCGCAGATATATAGAAGGAAAAGCATTTTTTGAGTCAAATCAATTCCTTGATGCATATAATTCCATTGTGCATGCCCTGCATCACTTAGCACGTATTGAAGTAATTGATAAAGGCTTTCACCCAGAAGTGACCGTTTGGAACCAAGTGCGTCATATGGAGCCGGAAGTATACAAACTTTATTCAGAACTGATTGAAAGCCATGAAAGTCTGCATAAGCGTTTGGAACTTTTATTTTTAGCAAATGATTTTTTGATCCATTCAAAAGCAGAAATTGGTGCCGCTCATTTGCGTCATGTCATGGAACAGAAGGATATATGGCTTTTTGGTGAGCTTCTTGCACACCCTGATCTAAAGTATTTCACGCCTGACCTTAGCGTTATGATTGATTTCTTTGTGGAAAAAGGAATTGTTCAAGTGGAGCCGATAGAGACAAAGGGACAAAAAATCTATCATCGAGGATATTTTGTGAAAAAAGATATTGACGCATGAATATTATGATGGTATATTATTAAACGTCGCTAACGAGCAACTGAGTTGCTTTGAAAGAAAAGCTGACAAAAAGAAATTCTAAAAAACGCTTGACGCACACGGTGCTCAAATGTTATATTAAGAAAGTCGCCTCTGAGCGATAACGAAGATGATCTTTGAAAACTAAACAAGACAAAACGTACCTGTTAATTCGAGTTTTTATAAAAAAATCCTATGATACTTCATAGGTAGTCAGTCAAACTG
>NZ_SOBQ01000006.1:0-107361 GCF_004364885.1 Bacillus sp. BK450
CCTTGTGTCCATGGCACTGGTTAGTGCTTTTGCATCAAGTATCTTGCCCAGAAGAAGTCACTCCCTCCATTATTGATCATAAAGTCTATTTTACCGTGACCATTAAAACGGAAAAATAGGCTAAATGACATAAAAAATGGAATAGACTCTCTATTCAACGATCAAATAAAATAAGCTAGACAATGCACTTTGTTTTGTCCAGCCATACATTCATTTTATTTATAATCATTGATCGGTCCTTTATCCATCAAAACATCAATTTCATTAGATGACTTCATTTTTAATTTAGGTCTGCGCTCGGAATTTGGTTTGCTGTAAAGCTCTAGCGGACGGATGATCACACCATCATTTGTATTTTGAAGCATACCCGGCACACAAGAATAAATCCGATCATTATCATTCGCATGTTTGGAATGAATCGTCACAGAAGTTCCTTGATGATTGTCGATGCTCATAGATACTCTATATCTATAAAAAGAACCTGTCCCGTTTGATTGAGCAGAATAAACAACTGGAACGACAGCAAGGATATCGTCATTTAACCGTAATTTAATGACTTCTGTTTTCATAGATTCACAGTCTCTACCGACATCTCCCATATGCTCTACAGCTCCGTTTCCGAAACTTTTAAGAGCAGGAACACCTTTTGCACCAAACATGGCCACATCTATTTGTTTTCCTGACTTCGTATAGACCAATGCATAAATATCATAATCGGTTCCAGACTCCCAGGATACTGTAGCTGTTATCTCAGGCGTTTTTTCAATGATGATCGGTTTATGACCTTTGTCTAGACTAATTTTACCTTGAACTTTCTCTAAGCTGATAGGTGCAGCCACTTTCTCTTTAGCGGCTGTCTTTATTGGAGCAGGCTCATCAATTTGTTTTTCAGAAGCCATTTGAGGAGGTGAAGAAACATCTTGTTCATCAGGTTCAACCTCCACCCCATAAAGCTTGCATAGCCCTTCCAATCCAGAATTGAAGCCACGCCAGATGGATCGTGCTTTCGTTTCACTATTTCTGATATATAGCTCTACTACGACAATCCCTTTTTCATTTGTAAAGTTTACTGGTGTTAGGTATAGCACCTCATCACCTGTTCGAATTTCTGCTTGCAGATTCTTCACTTGAGAAAAACCAATTCCTTGATCCTCTGTTAGTGTAATCGCCACCTTTGTGATTCCTGCAGGCACTTTGCTCATATCAAAATTCAATTGATGCCTTTTCAACTGACCTGATATCTCTGCTGGTAAAAGTGTCGCGACACCCGTGGCACTCTCCGGCTGATTGTAAAAAATAATGCCATTATCTCCTTGAACTAGATCTGAATCTGTTAAGAGAAACGCTGTTAAAGAAATATCAATTGCATATGATACTTCATAACTGATGGATACTTGTCCCTTTGGAGAGTTTAGTACGGTATTGGCACCCATTTGCAGAGTTTGATTCATTTCAACACTCCTATTCTTCATCTACCATTTATCGCTTTTATAGATCAATTATACCAAATTATATAATAGAACCTATGAATATCTTTATCTCATTTCAATCTCTGCAATGATATGAGACAATGCCAATTAAAAACAAACTACTCTCGAAAGGAGAATTATTATGTATAAAAAAATCATTCCTGCTGTTATGGTGATATTCGGCTTTTGGATTCTTCTTCAAATATCCTTGAACATTAAGATATTCCACAATCCAATGAACTATTTTGTCGCTATTACTCTCTTTTTTCTTTGTATTCAGGCATTAATAAAACTTAAACAATGAAAAACCCGAACGCTCGTCCGGGCTTCTATTTTCCTTTATTACACTTCTTCACCATTCGTTGCGATGACGTTTTGATACCAAGTAAACGAATCTTTTTTAAGGCGCTTCATTGAGCCGTTTCCTTCGTTGTCGCGGTCAACGTAGATCATGCCGTAGCGTTTTTTCATTTCGCCTGTTGTGAATGACACGATATCAATGATACCCCAAGGTGTGTAGCCAATAAGGTCGACACCGTCGTATTCAATTGCTTTTTTTAGTGCTTCGATATGAGAAGCGAGATATTGAATTCTTTCTGGATCGTGAATAGAACCGTCTTCTTCCACTTGATCTATTGCACCAAATCCATTCTCTACGATGAATAACGGGATTTGATAGCGATCGTAAAAACGATTCAATGTATATCTTAAGCCTGTCGGGTCAATGGACCAGCCCCAGTCACTTGATTTGATATAAGGGTTATCTACACCATGCGGCAGGGCTCCGTTGACAATGTCTCCGTTGTGATCAGACACCGTATCACTTTTAACCGTTGTCGACATGTAGTAGCTAAAGCCTAGATAATCCACTTTCCCTTTTCTTAAGCTTTCTTCATCGCCTTTTTCAAATGGAATGTGATAGCCTTCGCGTTCGAATTCTTTTAATGCATAGCTCGGATAGTAGCCGCGCACCTGTACATCTGGGAAGAAATAGCGCTGTCTCATATATTCCTCTGCGAGCATGACATCCTCTGGATTTGAGGAATACGGATAGATTGGCACGTGAGAAACCATCGCTCCAATTTGGAAAGCAGGATTGATCTCTTTTCCTTTGGCTACTGCCCATGCACTTGCAAGTAATTCATGGTGTCCTGCTTGATACATGACTTCTTTGGCATTTTCGCCTTCTTTGACTGATACCCCTGAATTTGTCCAAAGGAATAGTGGGTTGTTGACATCCATTTTGTTATTGATTTCATTAAACGTCATCCAGTATGTGACCTTGTCTTTGTATCGATTGAAGCATACTTCTGCGAATTTCGCGAAATACTCAGCGACTTTTCGGCTGCGGAACCCGCCGTACTCTCTTGCTAAATGGAGCGGCATCTCAAAGTGAGACAGCGTAATTACAGGCTCGATGCCATGCTTGAGCAGTTCATCAAAAACATCATCATAGAACTGTAAACCTGCTTCATTCGGTTCCGCTTCATCTCCCTTAGGGAAAATCCGGCTCCAGCCGATCGATGTACGTAAGCATTTTAAACCCATTTCGGCAAACATCGCGATATCTTCCTTATAACGATGATAGAAATCGATCGCTTCATGATTCGGATAAAATTTATCTTCTTCTATCGTTTCAGTTATTTGTCTCGGTACTCCATGAGCACCTGCTGTCATCACATCTACAACACTTGGACCTTTTCCTGCTTCATTCCATCCACCTTCAAATTGATGCGCAGCTAATGCGCCGCCCCATAGAAAATCTTTTGGTAAAGTCATTATTTTTTTCCTCCTATTTTACAATAGTGATCATGACATCCGTTGGCTGACATGTCGATTGTTCTTCTACAATCACATCTTCGTACGCTTGTGTATTGGTGATGATGACGGGTGTGATTGTTTTTAATCCTTTGCTTTCAATGGCTTCTTGATCAAATGTCATCAACAAGTCACCCTTCTTCACCTTGCTGCCTTCTTCGATATGCAGAGTAAATGCTGAGCCATCTAGGGAAACCGTATCAATTCCTACATGAACTAGTAACTCCACCCCGAATTCTGAACGCAGTCCAATCGCATGCTTTGTCGGCGCAAGCATGACGACACTGCCGTCAAACGGTGCATACAGCTTGTTGTCTGTCGGTTCAATCGCAAACCCTTTACCCATCGCCCCCGAGCTAAATACAGCATCCGGCACATCAGATAACGAGATCACTTTCCCTGCAAGCGGTGCAGGAATAATTTCTTCATTGTTCATCGAAGCATTCATTTTTTCTCCAACTTGATCTTTATCAGACGTTCCACCGACTGTCTGTTCCACTGTATCTTCCCCATAACCAAACATTTGAATGAGCACAACTGGTAAGATCAGCGCAATTGCGACACCAATCAATATGCCGATGATCGATGTTGGATAATCTGAACTAATTCCGTTTACAATCGTCAGTGGACCAGGCAAACCTGCATACGCAAAGTAATAAGGCGTAAAGAAGCTGGCAGCAATGGCCCCGATCGCTCCAGATATACATCCGAAAATAAATGGTTTTTTGAAACGCAGGGTAACCCCATAAATCGCAGGCTCAGTAATTCCAAAGAGACCCGTGATTCCCGCTGAAACCCCGACTTTTCGTGTTTCGCGGTTTCTTGCTTTTAAAATAACCCCTAACACTGCGCCGACTTGAGCGATAACAGCGATGGTTTGATATGCCTGGAAGGAGTCACGTCCATATTGTTCAAAGTTGGCGAGCACCATTGGTGTGATGCCCCAGTGAACACCGAAAATGACAAGCACTTGCCAGAAACCTCCGATAATGGCGCCTGCTAAAGCTGGGACATGTTCTGCTAAGAAATTGTATCCGTTTGCAATCCCATTTGCACCGGCTGTCGAAAGTGGACCAATTAATAGAATCGTTAACGGAACCATGACAACCATACAGATAAATGGGACAAATAACGGTTTGACTACCTCGTGAATGCGTTTGTTTAAAAATCTCTCAACATATGAAAGAATCCATACCAAGAATAGCGGCGGCAAAACAGAGGACGTATAAACCGTTTCAGATAACGCTATGCCTAAAAAAGTAACGCCTTCCCCTGATGCCACCCGTCCAGCAATCTCCGTCCAAGTTGGACTGACAAGCGCTGCTGTACACGCTACGGCGATATACATATTCGTTTTAAAATGCTTGGCTGCTGTGATGGCGATAAAGATAGGCAAGAACGTAAACGGCGCCCATGAAATAAAGCTAAAGACTTCATACGTTCCCGTTTTCGAGAAGCTTGGAAATAATAAATTAATGAGGATAAGTGCACCTTGTAAAATACCTGCTGCTGCCAAAATATACACAAATGGCGCAAACACGGCAGACATGGTCGCGATGACACGGTTCAGCACCGTTCCCTTGTTTTCATTTGGCTGATCGTCATCAGACGGCTGCAGCTGAACAAGGCTGGAAAAATGCTCATATACCTCACCAACATGCTGACCGATGACGACCTGAAATTGACCGCCGTTTTCCACCACGGTAATGACGCCAGGCATTGCATTAACTGCTTCCTTTGCCTTTGGATTCGAACGTTTCAGAACCAAACGCAGCCGCGTGGCGCATCTTGCAGCACTCACCACATTTTCTTCTCCGCCAACTGCCTCTAAGATGTCTTCTGCAAGCTTTTGATAATCCCTCACTTTTGACATATAAACCCCCCCTTTATCACTGCTAGTATATGTACATTATAATTATACCGGTACAATTTATCAATACATATATAATTTCAATTTGCATATCAAAGGAAATTTGGTATGTGCTATAATACAAGAACAATAAATCGTGAAAACAAAGAGGAATGGCCATGTTAAAGTATCAACAAATTGCGAGCGATATTGAAAAATATATTGTCACCCATGAGCTTCAGCAAGGGGATAAGCTCCCTGTACTCGAAACACTCATGAGCCAATTTGCTGTGAGCAAAAGTACCATTATCAAATCGTTAGAATTACTCGAAAAAAAAGGAATTATCTATCAAGTGAGGGGCAGCGGCATCTTTGTTCGAAGACACCGCCGTAAGGGCTACATCAGCCTTTTATCCAACCAAGGGTTTAAAAAAGATTTAGAGGAATTTCAACTGACATCAGAGGTTTTAATGCTAGACACCATCAAGCCGTCCGAAGAAGCTGCACTTAATTTGAACATTGAACAAGATGAAGATGTTTTTTATCTAAAACGAATTCGTTACATCAATGGACAAACCTTATGTTTAGAAGAATCCTATTACCGAAAAACGATCATTCCTTATCTCAACACAGAAATTGCTGCCGACTCTGTTTTTAAATTCGTCAGTGAAGGTTTGGGGCTCAAAGTCGGTTTTTCCGATATGTACTTACAAGTAGGCAAATTGAATGAAACCGAAGCGACGCACCTCGGCCTCAAACAAGACGATCCCGCCCTCCGCGTCGAGACGGTCTTTCATCTCACAAACGGCCAGCCCTTCGACTTTTCGAAAATCACATATAACTACATGCAATCCCAATTTTTTATTCAAGCGAATAATTATTATGGGTGATGGATGGAAAAAGCCCCTCATAAGCTGAGGGGCTTTTGAAAATATCCTATCACTTGTAATAGTTATAATCATTGAACGTTGCGATCATATCTTCTTGTGTGCCGTTCTTCCCGCGATTTGTATTAAAATATAACGTTCCGTCATCGAAATCAACAGCTTCTATTTCAAAAAGAGTAAATGCACTGCTCGTAATTCGGAATGAAAGGTCTTTTCTAGTAAACAACTCTTTTGAAAAATCTTTTGCAGGTGTGTCCTTTTGCTCTTTCAGCATTTGATTGATATTTAACGGGTATGTGAGAATGACACTCACATTAGAAGCTCCGCCATTGGAGTCTGGCTTAGATAATGGTACATATAATGTTCCTTGGTAGAAAGAAATACCTTGAAGAATGTACTTAGAAACATCCACCACTGATTGATTTACAATCGCTTTCGTATAATTTAATGTAAACGTTGCCTCATATTCAAATTGTCCTTTTTGGTCATTAAAATTCCCAATAAAAAAGCGATTGCCAGACCTTACAATAAACTTGTCCGCTCCAACAGAATATGTGATACCGCTAATTGATAAATTCGCCCCTTGGTATGGAAGGACATAGGATTTAGCCACTTTGCACGTATTTTTCTTCGTGTTCACACTTAACTTCACTATCTTTTTTACATACTTTACACCATCGGTCATAGGAGCTACATATAAGCTAACTTGATCATCACCTTTTTGAGCTTTCACAGCTAAGTCATTGGCATGTCCTAAGTCATTGCTAGTACTGTTGGTGTCAGAGTTTTTAAGGAGCTTCACAGTTCTATTGCTTGACGAGCCGTTCATTTTAATGGCGTACAATTGCGTCAAGTGATTTGACGTATTTATTTTTGCAGCATAAATCATATTATTATTACGATCTACAGCCATCCCTTGCATAGAAGTATAGAACCCAGAACCTGACATTGTAGAATACGTTGTATACGTGTTGAAATATCCGGATTGTGCCTGAACAGTCGCGGACCACATACTGCTGCAAAGGATGACAGCCATTAGGATAAAACACTGTACTTTTTTCAATATAAACACTCTCCAATCATTGAAATTTAAATCGTTTGGCTATTAAAAATAAAATCGTCATCCTAGAAATGAATGACGATTTTCCTTAAAATTGTAAGATTGAACTCTACTTTTCAGCTTTAAACGCCTTTACCGTTTTACTGCTTTCCGACATGCCTTTCCCAGTGACGGTGAAGTATAGTTTTCCTCCCTTAGCGCCTAGTTGTTTGAAAGTGACTTTTACAACTTTGCCTTTAGTAGCTGTTGACTTCCCAATGAGCTTTCCTGAAGAATGATAGATTTTAACAACATCTTGATTTGTTAGTTTACTGACCGTGACCACGTCTTTTTTCTTTTTATTGTTCACGATGTTGATTTGGTTGCTTTTTAACGAAGCAGACGGCTCACCTTTAAAAGAAATAGCTTGCTTTCCGCTTTCCAGCATCTTATCGCTATTGCGTGTGACATACACTTTACCGCTCTTAGTTCCAACTTGTTTAACGTACAATTTGATGGACGAGCTGGTAGCAGGTTTTGATGTGGTTAGTAATTTCCCGCCTGCTGAGTAGACTTTAATCACATCTTTTTTCTTCAATTTACTCACTGTAATGATGTCATTTTTATTTTTAAGATTATTGATTTTGACTTGGCTGGCTTTTAAAACGTCTGACTTTTCACCCTGATAACGAATTGGTACTCGATTTCCTTCTTTTAAACCAGGCTCTTTCATACTGATATAAAGCGTTCCACTTGTTTGGCCCAATTGTTTGATGGAAATTGCCATGTTCGAACTTGAAGCAGTCTGCTGGGCAATCGCTTTACCGCCAGAGGCTTGTTTAAATATTTTGATGACTGATTGCTTTTTGATTCCTTTTATCGTCACTGTATCATTTTTCCCTTTGTTGTTCGTCACCTTCACTTGGGATGCTGCAAGTGGAGATGTGACGACTTTTTTGACGGTGAAAGCTGGGAGGGAAACCTTTCTCTTTCCACTTTGCAACGTGATTGTTACTTTAGACCCTTGTTGTAATTTCCCCGTTTTCAATTTAAAATCTTTGCCCGGCGTAATGTTAAATGGTCCAAATTTCTTTTTCGTTGTGCTCGTGCTGAGTTTCGACATTGCTTTTATTGTGTTATTCGCTGAATCTGATTGCACCTCTACAATAGCTTGATCGCCAAACGTACTCATGCCATTAATGGTATCACTTGAATCATCGATTTCTTCCACAAAAACTTTCTGTACATCTTCCTGAGATTGATCCGTTTCACTCGGATTATCAGCCATGAACGACTTGACTGTTACTAAGTCACCACCGATTAACTTTGAAACAGGAACATTATAGACGCCATTAGAGTCTGTCTGACCTTCCCCAATGACTCTTCCCTCTCCATCTAAAATATTGATCATACTTTTAGGAGTTGCAGTTCCGCCCACTGAAGTTGAAAGCTGAGTAAATGGATCAATAGTTGGAGCGGTTGATCTCAGTTGGAAAGTGGTCTCATACAAAGCATTATCATAAGAAGGTTCCAACACTTGAAATTTACTTTGATTTAATGATTTTATTGTGTCTTTGTCTAAACTCAATTCAAAGTTGCCATCACCATCTGCAGTCATCGATTGAATGATGTCACTTGATTTTTGATTTTTAAAGACGATCTTTGCATAAGGAATTCCTGTTTGGCCTTTCACTGATTTAGACCATTTTGTCGTAGGAATAAGTGAGATTTTCTTAGGATTCACAATTTTTTTGTAAACGTCGATATTGCTGCCAGTCGTCATTTTCACTGTTAGAAATGTACCTGCATTTAGGGGAGGCAGCTTTAAATGAATGGCATCATTGAATGTGCCTGAGGCAATTACTTTGCCATCTTTCATGATCTCTACTTTTGTGTTCTTCACAGTTTTCCCAGTTAACTCCTGAGAAGTATCATATATCGGATCTAATGAGCTAAAAGATTCCTTGAAAACATACACTTTGTTTGAAGAAAGCATTGTTCCATTTTGGTCATATGTATCTAACTCAAACGTTTGGCCTGAACTAAAGTTCCAAGAAAACAACTTAAAGTTTCCGTCACTATCTGCTTTTGCGTAGTGCATATATTTAGATTTCCAGTTACTCGGAACACCCCAATCTGCGAATGCAACGATTGCGTTTGGCGCTGTTTTACCTGTCAGATAATTATCACCATATTGATAACGATCAACCGTTGTTTTCGTTCCACCCTCTGTGGCACTCACACTTTCTTGTATATGAAAACTCAACATCATCACACATAGAATAGAAGCTACTAATTTCAGGACCATTTTCATAAATATATCCTCACTTTTCCTATTAATGTTTTTATATACAAATATTATACATTTCATCTAGTATAGATACAAGAGTTAATAACATGACTAAAGACTTATCAAAATACCAATTTAATAGGTACAGTGAACCCTCCTTTCTTACGTGAACACTTCCGATTTAAACTATCAAAAAGATTCATTTTACGAATGCATCAAACAAACTTATGATTAACGTAACAAGAGTGTATAGGAGGGTTCGTCAGATGAGAGATATTAGAGTGTATCATGTCGATGCGTTTACAACTGAGAAATTTGGAGGAAATGCCGCTGGGGTGGTGTTGGATGGTGAATTTTTAACAGAAGATGACATGCAGAGCATCGCCAAGGAGTTGAATTTACCGGAATCGGTCTTCTTGCTGCCTGCCCATGATCAGGAAGCCGATTATCGTGTCAAATACTTCACCCCGACGGAAGAGGTCAATTTCTGCGGGCATGCGACTGTTGGATTGACTTGGCTTCTGGCTACGGAGCTAGGACTGGCTAAAGAGAGATCAGGGGTTGTATTAGAAACAAAGATCGGCAATGTTCCTGTTGTATGGAATGAAGAAAACGGCAAAGTCGTTAATGTGGAAATGACGCAGGTGACACCGAAGACGCGGGATTTTGTCATCGATTTAGAAGAGCTTAGTGACATGCTTGGTGTGAGCAGTGACCGCCTTGATCCTTCCTATCCTATCAAATTAGCAAACACCGGTAACTGGCATCTTCTTGTTCCGATGAAGGACCAACAGGACATTGATCAAGCGGCACCAAACTTAGCGGCTTTAGCTAGAATGAATAAAGATCATGGCATCTCGACAACCCACCTTTATACGTTTCACCCCTCAAAAGAATGCGATCTTTATACGAGGGATTTTGCACCTGGGATTGGTATACCCGAAGATCCTGTGACAGGGGCAGCAAACGGAGCATTGGCTGGATATCTTTATTTGGAGGGTATCATTTCTCAGCAAGAAATCACTCACCTGAACATTGCCCAAGGGGATGCCATCGGCAGACCTGGCTTGCTTCGTATCACAGTCATTCCAAATAAATCAGAGCCGGTGATCAAAGTGGCAGGCGCAGCTGTCATCACGATCCGCGGCGTGTTGACTTTATAAAACATCAGCTTGAATGGGGACTTCCTGTTCAAGCTGATTCTATTTAAAATGATTTTTGACCGTTTCGATCCACCTCTTGGCCGATGGGGAAGCTGTTTTGAATGATTTGAGCGCCAAGTTGACCTCACGAAAGACGCTCGTCTCCAGTGGAATGACTTTCGTATGAGGTATGTGCGGCGGCAACACTAATTTGGGAATGATCGTGACCCCAAGCCCTTCTTGCACCATAGAAATGAGCGTATTGTTGTCTTCAATTTCAAACAGAACATGAGGCTTCACGCCGCCTCTTTCTTTTAACAGCTTCTTAACGAGTATGTCACAGCCCGCTTTCGGCATGATAAAGGCTTCATCATGTAACGAGTCAACTTCAATTACTTTCTTTGTATGAAAGCGATGATTCTCTTGTATGAGCACCACCAACTCATCCTGAAAAAGTGGAATGGTCTCGAATTCCCTCGATGACTGCGTTAAAAATCCAACATCAACCGTGCCTGAAGCAATCCATTCCTCAATCTCCTCATAACCACCTTCATATAACTCCAGCTTAATATGCGGATAGCTTTGCGTAAAACGATGAATGAGGCGCGGAAGGACATTTGAAGAAAAACTAGGGAATGTCCCAATCTTGATACTCCCTACTTCCATCCCTTGAATCAGCGCCGCCTCCTGCTCAAGCAATGCCTCATGATGCATGATTTGCCGAATATGCGGCATCATCCGCTCACCTGCGTCCGTTAACGACAAACCGTTTCGATTCCGCCGAAGCAGCACAACCCCTAATTCCGACTCAAGCTTCGCAATATTATGACTCACCCCAGACTGCGTCAGCCCAAGCTTCTCCCCGGCTTTTGTAAAACTGCCGCATTCGACAACTGTTAGAAATACTTTGTATTGGAATGTGATCAGTGTGCTCACCTCGCAAGCTCATATTAGATCCTGGCAAAATTTACTTTTAGATATTTCTTTGATTTTTCGATTTAAATGTTGTTCTATCATTTGAAAACATGCCTGCTGAACCCATAAACGTTTAAATGTATAGAGCTGTTCTTTTTCATCACCATGCAAATCTTCATCTTTCTCCAACTGAAAATCCGTTAAGTCCATTTTTTCATGAACGTGCATATTAGTAAAAACATGAGCATTGTGAAAATCGTGCATATGCTCTACTAAAGATGAGATTGTGGTGATAAAATCATCAAATGTATCTTCTTCAAGCGTTTTTTTGAGATCCAGATTACTATGGACATCAATTGAAATATAATTATCTCTTTCATCTAATTCTTCTCGGGTAGCTAGCGGGTTATCATGGGTCGTTGCTTTTCTATTTAAATCTGTAATGGAGAAATAAATAATGATTTCTTTTTTATCGAGAAATTCATACTCCCATAATTCTGCATCTCTTAATCTTATGATGCGAGTGAGGTTGTCCAATTTTTAAACCTCCAATTAATTCGTCGTCGCCGACGACGAAGACCTAGACGCTGCTTCATCAGCTTTCACACAATCAATCGCAACAACGAGCGCAATCATCACAGGCTCCATTTCTTCTTTCAAAATATCAACCTTATAGCTGTCACCCCAAGTAAACCATTCCTTCTTCACCTGACCAATCACTTCGCCGTTCTGGAGCACCTGGAAATTCATATCCCACCAGTTACCTTGCACTTCGATCCCAGCAGCATCAATTGAATATTTTGCTTTAAAGAACGTAAACTCTTTTTTAATCGTCAATACCTCTTGACCATCAACTTCTACTAAAAACTTCGGTAAAAAGGTAAACATTTTCTTCGTAATCACAGCGATTTCATCTCGTTCTGTATTCAAAATGGTAAACGTCTTCGGCATCTTCATAAAGCTGCCTTCGACCACATATACATCATTCTCCCGCTGATCCTTTACCGTAAACCTGCCGCTCAGACTAAATACTTTCTGCTTCATGTAAAGCTGTTTCATATGTACCTCCGATTCAGTTCAAAAATTTATCCGTTCTTACATTACCTCTGATTATACCAAAAAATAGAATGTACAAAAAACCACCTGCTATCAGGTGGTTTTCGATTACTGATCCATTTTCAGAGATTCTTTTTCATATGTTTGAAAAGCATTTTCCATTCCCATGATGACTTCTTTAATTTTGACATAACCACTTGTGTAAGGAATAGAATCTCTAATCTCTTCCCACATAAAATGATAGAACTTCAGGTCTTCCGTTTCACACATCACAAAATCTGTGTAATCTTTACCTGGAAGAGCTTCAGCATCAAAAAAGCGCACCGTCACATGTTCCTCATATTTCTGCATCAACTCTTGCAGCGAAGCCGCATGGGTTCTTCGCTCCTCTCGTGGCAAAGCAAGCCAAGATGGATAGAACTCTAATAAAACAACCATCATATACTTCATCATCATACCCCCGACTCTTCTATGATGTGATGATTGTACGTCAGATCTAGAGAATGTGCATTAACATAAGTTAATGTTCAGCAGTATGGAGCAGCCTGCTCAGCGAAACCGGAGAAATACCGATATATGAGGCAATATGATATTGAGCGATACGTTGATGTAACCCGGGATATTTCAATAAAAACGCCTGATATCGCTCAATTGCGGGCAAATATAGCAGTTCCCTCTCACGCTCTTCCTTTCTTGTATACAGCCTTTCTACACTAACCCGAACAAACCGCTCCCACATATGACTTCTGTCCATCAACATTTGAAGCAGATCATACGGAATTTCAATCACAATAGAATCCTCCATCGCTTCAATCGAATAAGGAGAAGGCTGCCCGTTGATCATACTTGCATAAGAAGTAGCAAAATCATCTTCCAACGTAAAAGCCACGTTGTACTCCCTTCCATCCGGTAACAAATAGAAGAGACGGAAAAGCCCCGTTATGCAAAAATAAGCATGCTTCACTGGATCGCCAGCCTTGATCATGCATGTACCCGCTTTTAATTGTTTAATCGTTGTTCCATCTTTGAAGGCTTGCCAATGATTTTGTTCGATTGGATATTTGGATATTTTGGTTTTGAAAGTGTCGTATGGATCAGTTATTTTGTCCATCTGTTTTTTTACCTCCTAATAAGGAAAACTCAAGCCTACTTGGGGAGTGTTTTTATGATCAATGCTAAAAATAAGTCTGTCACAATACGTAGTGTTTATTTAATACCCATTTACAAAGTAAGCAATGGTTTCTAATTCCTCTTCTTTCAGTTCTCTGTTCACGTAATGTTGATATTCTTTCGTGATTTTCTGCTTATCTCCACCACATTGATCAGTGAATTTCGCTATCATCCGAAGTTTGTCTGTTTCCTGACGAAACTCCTTTTTTGTCCACGGTCTTTGGTGTGAAGGAATATACGTATCAGCATCAAAAGCTTCTAACTCATCTAAAAGACGCAATATTTCTTTCACTGTATAATGTACTCTCTCAGCATACATTTTCGGATAAATGCAATCACCAAGAAACAGGATTTTCTCTTCTTTCACATACACGATCACTGAATCAGCCGCATGATCGCCTCCAACATGCTGCACAATGCAAGTGACCCCGCCAAGATCAATTTCCACCCGACGGTCAAATGTGACATCCGGTAAAACCACCTGAATATCTCGATGACTCTGATATTCTTCCTTAATGGCCTTCGCGCAGAACTCAATCTCCGTTCCTTCCCTCACCCGCTCATCAATCACCTCATCTGACCACGAAAACGGAACAAGCTTCTCCATTTCCTTTCTTGTCTTTGCAGAAGCAATTGAAACCGTATCAGACAACGCTGGCAGACCAAAAATATGATCCCAATGCCAATGCGTGAGGACAACCATATCCGGCGAGGCGTTCTCGTGTTCTAAGGTTTTTTGGATGAAATAGTTCGCATGATCTTCTGAATTACCGGCATCGATCATTAATGTTTTGTTATTGCCTACGACCATGCCTAGGATGGGGCGGTCGGTGAGTGCTACTGGTGTGATGTACCAAAAACTCTGACCTATTTTTTTAATTGAGTGCAAAGGTGCTTCCTACTTTCTGTCATTATTTTTTAAATTGAATCACGTTTTTTCCCATCGTTCTACTGTTTAAGTATATCGAATTTCATTACTCGAAGTAGCACGCGAAGCCAATATTGTGACAATGATCGCGATTGCAACGCCTAAAGCACCTGCCCAAGTAACAGAAGATAGAGAAACCCTCTCTACAAAGATACCTCCAATAGCTGCACCTGCAGCCATCGCCAATTGCATCATTGACTGATTGAGACCTAATAGTATACCTGATGACTCTGGCTCCATTGTAGCTAAGTGATATTGTTGAGTCGGGCCAGAAGACCATGCAGCAAATGACCATAATATTAAAATGAGCAATACTCCAACATAAGAATGCGTAACTAGTGAGAGCAATATGAGCATGATGACATGTAATGTCATTCCACTAATCAGAGTAAAATTCACACCCCATCGATCGGTACTAAATCCACCAAACTTTGACCCAACTAGACTAGCAATCCCGAATACGAGGAGAACTCCACTCAGCAATTTGCTGCTTACACCTGATATATTTAAAAGGTAAGGGGATAAATAGGTATAGGCAATTGAATAACCACCAAGCCAGAAAAAGGTGATGGCTAATCCCAACACTACTTTTGGTTTTTTAAAAAGAGCGAGTTGTTGAATTAATGGTACAGGTCTATCCCCTTGGATTTTTGGAATCGTAAGAGAAATTATCACCATAGCTAATAATCCGAGTAAGGCTATTCCTCCAAATACAGCCTTCCAACCAAAGAAATCACTAGTCATTCTGCCAAGTGGGACTCCAATGATCAATGATGCTGTAAAGCCCATTACTACTGTAGCAATAGCGGTACCTTGCTTACCTTTTGGTGCAATTTTTTCAGCAATTGTTAATGCAGTAACTACGACCATCCCCGCTCCAAGAGCCATAATAATTCTTGACACAATAAATAATTGATACCCAGGGAGGACGAATGCAAGAATATTACCTAGAATAAAAACGCTAAGTGAAAATAACATTAACTTGCGTTTATTCATTCCCGATGTTAAAGCCATTAATACTGGGGTGAAGATGGCATACACAAGAGAAAAAATCGTAATTAACTGGCCGGCTGCAGCTATCGTAATCCCTAATGATTCAGAAATATTATCCAAAATACCAGAGATGATATACTCTGATGTACCAACTAAAAAACTGACAATAGCTAAAATGTAAATCTTTACAGTGTTTGACAATGTAGATCACTCCTTATATATAACGAATTCACATATCTAGAATTGTTAATATGTATGGACAAAAAAACATATTACGATAAGTCGATTTGTATTTAATAAATGAAACTGAATTCTGATGTATGAATTCAGTTCATTTATTAAATATTTTTTTCTAGAATCTCAGCAATTTGTTTTATGGCATTTTCATCTCTTTTATAATACGTGTATTTACCTATACGCTCTGTCGTAATTAATCCAGCTCGTAGTAAAATTGAAAGATATTGAGATGCTGTTGATTGCGTCATTTTCAATTTATCTGTTATTTGACTAACACATACCCCTGTAGTATTCATATCAATCCCTTCATGGGGTGTAAAATGACGATCAGGTTCCTTTAGCCATTGTAAAATTTGCAATCTGGATTCATTGGATAAGGCTTTGAAAACTTCTATTGGCTCCATACAAATCATTATATCGATAAATAACGATATGTCAACATGTGTTGTTGGAGATCCTTAAAACTTTCTATTTTACTAGGTCATTCCCGCCGCTTTAGGCTTAATCGCGTTTTTTATGCGGGGTGGTTATATCTTCTATCCTGGTGCAATGGAAATGTTTGGTGTAAAAGGATTAGAGTACTTTTTTGCTGCTTGTACAGCTAAATTTAGCCTTCTCACCCCCTCATTAACTTATGATAAGGTTCAACGTGATGCCTTTAAATGAGGTTATTAAAAAACCTTGGTGGAGACCAACCTCTATCAACGTTCTTAAAATATTATTTTATGTTGGAAGATCTCTAGAACTACATTTAAATTAGAAATTGCTCATTGCTCATCAAACACTCAAGTTATAATGGCAATATAAGTGATAATGACTCAAAAATACTAATAAAAGGCGAGAAATAGGCCGTCACTTTTATAAAATTTATATTAAGCGCGCATGTTATTAACGAATATTAACAAAACTTACTTTATTCATTAATAATTCTTTAAAAAATATTTTAATATCCTGATCACTATTTTCATGTTGCCATGCACAATTTAAAGGAGATTGAACTTTTCTCAATTTATCTGCATTAAAGAATAAAGTTTGTGGTAATCCTTCAGCATACTCTCTATATAAATAATCTTTATATCTTAAATGGATTTTTTTCCTTTTATCTAGATTTATTCTGTTAATAACATGATATTTAAAGAACCAATGCTCTTCTAACCATGAAGTTGAGTTTTCAAGTTTAGATTCTAACATTTTAAACAAATCATCATTTATATTATTTTCATCTTGTACTATAATTTCAAAAGCTAAAGTGGAACTTAAATCATCCATATATAATATGGTTTCTAATAATAGTTCTATTGGACATACAGTCAATATATCTAAGTAATAAAAAATACTAAACAGTGAATATAGCTCTTGATTATAACCTAAATCTATATATCTTCTTATATTTTTTTGAATTTCTTTTTTTAGACCATTTATACCAACACTCACTTCTCCAAATTTGTTTAGGACATCTAAAAACTCCAAATAATAAACAGTTAAGTGAGGTTGCATTAAGACTAGGTTAAACAGCTTATTTAGCATAGGAACTGTAAAAGATGTGCTATTCAATTTATCTTTGCTGATACTATTTTTTAACGCTTGGAACATCAATTTAAGAGAACCCTTATACCCATTTCTTTCTTTAAAAATACACTCTTCAATAAAATTATAAATCCTTTTCTGTTGAGTCTTAATTCCATCAACATTATAAAAATAATCGAAAAAAAAGGCCGAATTGTTACCATGCTCTTGAAAAGGAAAAGTTTCTGTTTGATTTTTTTCAACTTTTAATTTCAAGTTCAGCTCAGTTAGTTCCTTATTAAGATCTTTATAGAAAGAATCCTTCTCACTATCCTCATTAAATGGAAACTCAAAATCATCAACATATCTAACATAATCATATTCACTTAATTTTTCGTCGAGTTTACACATGTAGATCTCCGCAATCAGTCTTGTAGCAAAACTTCCTGTCGGGAGACCATGAGTCTCACCTATCTGACACCTTTGAATTAAAGTATCAAGTGCATTGTAATATAAATTTTTATTTCGCTTCTGCTTCTTTGCTTCTGTTTTGCCCACTAAAATCCAGGGAATTGAATGAGTATACAGACTAGGATAAAAATTTTGAACATCTGTTTTAAATAATTTACGCTTTCCTATTCGGTTATAGTCACGTCTAATCTTATTTTTTAGAAATGAGGTGCTATAAAATTCACTAGATAATGACTTGATGCTTCCACCTAAAATATCCATATATTTATCTCGGTTATAATTAAGATGCTCACAAAGACAAATATAAGAATAAATATTGGGTAATTTTAAAATTCTTCTCTCATGTTCATTTTTATAGATTGATATTTCAACAGGTACTGTTTCTTTACGCGAATTGAAATTTACTTTCTCCTTCAGAGATACGTATTTCTCTTCGATATCGTTAGTATTAAATACCTTCTTAAAAACCATATTTGACAGGATATAATCCTCACTGTATAGGTTTGGGTTATATTTAAAATCAAAATATCCATACTTTAACAGATATTCCATAGAAAAATACATCCCATAATTAAGTAAATTCAATGAAATTAGCTTAATCAATTTTCTACTCCTTTATTGATATAATTATTTATTTTTTATATCCTCAAACCCAAATTTCATTTTTTTCTTTGGAGCTTTAAAAGATGTTCACTTATGATCAGGCCCTCCGTAACATTGAATAGGGTAAACTAATAGGGTTGAGTAACGTTTTGTCGCTCAACCCTTTTTAATAATATTGTTTTAAAGAAAAGCTAACGAGTTTGTGTTTGAACGTTTACTATTGAACGTAATCGGTCTCTGATTTCATTATATATAGGAATATCTAAACTTTCAGCTACCTCTATTGTTACCACTATTGCATAAGGAATTTCTATATCACCTAATCCACCTGCATCTTCTCTACAATTTACCTTTATTTTTAGAGTATCTTCCTCCAAGAATGGTGCAGCTGTATCACCCTCTAATATTTCATGTTGAACAGTTCCTCTTTGTACTGCTTGCCAATCGGCTTCAAGTCTATTCACTTGAAGCTCATCACCAGGAGGATTGAACCAAAGTTGTGCCTGTCGGTACTTTTGATTGTTAGCGTTAATTGGTGTAAACCATGACATCGTAATGGTAAGTCTTCTCTTGATTTTCTTACTACTTAAGCTTGGAGGTAATGGAACTTCGAAAATTTGACCATATTCTTGTTTTATTTTACTAAACCCTAACAATGTTATTCGTTGATCAGTACAGTTTAAAACCCTAGATCTATCAACAAAGCCATAACCTAAATACCTTGGAACCTGTTTGTCCTTAAAAGTTCTATTATTTGGTTTTCTTAATGTTTCTTCAAATAATGAGTAAGCTTGTTGCCAACTTGCTCCATGAACTAATAATGATTTAATCATTATAGTAGTATATTCATCTGAAAGAATTTGTGCATTATCAACATTACTTCTTAAATTTACTAACATTTCATAGATTTGAGCTGAAAAGCGTGTTGCTAAAGCGGTAGCGTTGCTTGTTCCTCTTGTAAAAATTGTTTCAGTTAGTTTTCCTTGCTTGCCGGGGTAAGCTACTCTATGACCTGGAGGTATTGGTGAGTTTATGATATCCAACATAGCTTTCCCATTATCCCCCATTATATTTTCCAAATAAAGTTGTCTACCTCCTGAAAATAATAAATCCGGTTTAATTGAGTTTCTATAACCTAATCCAACTCTACTTATTGGACTAACTAATAATGAATGTTTTATTAAATCATATCTACTACCTAAATTTTCTATTTTAGAAAGGTCTTCATGACTAGCTCCTATACATAAAGAATTCATAGATTCTGAAGGTGATAGTATTCGACGATCTAGGATGTTATTTGAAATATTCTCCAGAACTTTTCTTTCAATCAATGGATCATCCTTCATAGTTAGAAGGTCGTCCCTAGGGATATCTAGTGAGATACTATTTGTATAATTTCCTGTACTTATTAAAAATAGGACATTATATTTTTGAGACAAAAAATCTAATAACCTGGCCCAAGGACTCATTTGCAAGTCAAAAGGGCGTGAGAGATCTCCAATTGAAATATTTATGACCTTTACACTTGGAGCGACCGGAGGATCTGTACCATCTCCTTCGAAGATTCTCTTCACAGCTCTATGTATTAAATCTACTAGCAAAACATCTTCTGGTATACATTCTGACTTATTCATCCAGTCTCGTGGATTAGGCCTCATGATGGGTCTGACATATATTACACGAGGTAGTGTTAATTCATTTGCATCCAACTCACCATGGACTATCAAAGAGGCCATTGAAGTTCCATGAACTCTTTCATTTGCCTGATAAAAAGATTCATAGTTATCCGGATCATCAATAATTAACCTTTCTCGTAATAATTCATGATTTTGTAATGGTAATCCGTCAAATAAAGCAACAACTGGTTCTTTATTTAATGGAATTTGTTCATATTTCTCTGATTTTTCTGATTCAAATATATCTTCAGTTTCCTCAGGAACTACAACTAAAGATTGTCCAACTGGTCGGAAATACATTATCGAATCAGCTTTAATTAACATCACATCTGAATTATTGTTTAAATCATTAAAAATTCCAATTGGGGTTTCAATTAACATTGCATGGTATGCAATTTCTTCTATTACACTTTCATTTAATACGTGTCCATCTGCCTCAGTTATTAGCTTTTTAATTATTGTTGAAGCTTCTTGTCGTTTCTCCTGATCATTTCTAAACCAAAGTTCAATTTCAAATTTGATATTTTCTTGACCTTCTTTCTTCCTCTCTTCCCAGTCTTCTAATAGTCCAGTGTTATAAAAACGATCACTTACATCCCAGAGTCTTAAGTCTTTTAATTTTGAAAAAAGATCCCTAAATTTAGCATAACCCCTCGGAAAATCCTCACTGTTTTGATATCTATTCCAAAGTGATTTTAATTCATTTATAGCCTTCTGATCTGACATCATAAGGAATACTCGGCCATTTAACTGCTTCTCCTCTACTCTCTCTCCATCTTTTTCTTCAAAAAAATCTTCGTCAGGAATTATGTATTCCTCTAATTCTACCAACCATTCTAATCCTTCAATTTTTTTAACAGCCTTTATAAAGTTCTCAATTGTACCAACAGTTTCAAAAACTAAAGCATGTTCTGGAGTGATTCCTGATATATTATCTTTTACAGAAGCCCTTTGTCGATTAATAGCATTATCAAGACGCTGGAACTTAGGTGCTATTCGATTAACCTGTTTATTACGCGTTGGATAATGGACATTGCCTCCGCCCCCATGTCTACGGGCTCTATCAACTGTAGTCGGAGTCGAAAGCATCAATAATGGTTTTTCCGTCGTCATTATTTTCACCTCTCAGATCTGAATGTACGTATTGTTTTCTTACTTTGTTAAGAGTATCCTTTACTATTTTTTTCATATTGTTACTTGGTAGAGAAAGTACGTATTTCCTTCTTATATCTAATCCAAAATCATTTAGATTTGAAAAACTCATTCCAGAGAGGTTACTTAATAAAGTTTTTCTTGTGTATTCCAAAGGGGTTCCAAATTCTAATTCAAATTTGTCTAACCAATCATTTATCTGTTTCCTTGTTGGATAATTTAGCTCCAATTTAATTTGAAACCTTCTCCAAACAGCTCTATCTAGTAATTCTGGATGATTAGTTGCTGCTATTACAATAACATGGCTTGGAAGTCGATCAATTTGTAATAATAATGAGCTTACCACACGTTTTATCTCTCCAGTTTCCTGGGAATCTCCCCGTTCTTTTCCAATTGTATCAAATTCATCAAAGAACAGTACGCACCTTCTAGTCCTAACATACTCAAATAAATCATTTAACTTATTCGATGTTTCACCTAGATAACTATCTATTATCCCTTCATACCGAACAGAAATAAGAGGTAACATAAGTTCACTAGCAATCCCCTCTGCTAGTGATGTTTTTCCATTTCCAGGAGGGCCAGCTAAAAGAACTCTGTGTCTTGGTTCTAAATTGTAGGATCTTAAAAGGTCACTTCTAAAGTGCTCTTCTACTAATTCATTACATGATTCAGAAAGATTTGGTGTTAAGATTAGATCATTCAATCTAATTTCTGGATTTGTCTCATAAAAGAGTTTGCCCTGATTTATATTTACGGTACTTTTTAAATCATTTCTTAAATTATTTGGTTTATTTCTTAATGTTTCAGCAAGCCTATTGGCTAACACGTTATGATTTTTGCTTCTTTCCTCAGCAATTATAGCTTCTACAGTTTTGTTAAAAAGCTTCATATTTCCCAACGAGCCTGCTTCTACCAATTTTAAAATAAGATCCGCTCGTGCCATGTGTTGCACCTCCTCTTCAAATCACTGATAGTTCCTTAATCAAATAATATCCGATTAAGTTCATCTTTAACCGCTCTACACCGTGGCAGAATTATAGTTACTCTCTAGTAAAAATTTTTAACTTTTTAGTCAAATCCTGCGTTTTTTATTAATTAATTTCCATAGAATTTGACTTATTCTTTTTTCCTTTATTAGTTAAATCTAAAATAAAGAAATTACCTACTGTTATTTATGATTTTTAGAGACTCATCAATTATTACTCGTCATACGTTATTTTCTATGATTTCGTCAAATACATCCTTATTTTCTTTTATCCCCTTTAGGAACTACTAAAGTAAAATCATCAAATTTTAGGAATAACTTCACTTCCTCAATATATACTACACCTTGCATTATTGATTATATTTTGCGATCTTAATGACCTGATTCTTCCATTGTATTAGCTATGTTTGAATATGATCGTATAAGCAGTACTGTAGATTTAAATAACGCTACTCATTTTCCTTTAGTTCATTCTTATTTTCAATGATAATTGTACAGGAATAATGAATATAATCAATTGTATCTTTAGAGGTGGCTACTGGGCCACATAAATACTTAAATTGCTTCTAATGCTATCTAACGTTATTTTCCAAAACGGGCACCTAGAAAACTTCGACGTCGCCTTATTCATAGTCGTCAAATACTTCAGTTATATAATCATCAACTGATTTTTCAAGGCTTTGAAATAGATCTTTATAACCTATAACACACCTTACCCTTTACTTCGTATAACGATTTATCTAAAGAAAAGAGTATCTTCAAGAAAGGAAGACAAAATACACAAATGAATCTAATGATTGTCTTTACTAATGAAGCATTACAAGACAGTACTAGTGTCCACTGAATAGGCTGGATCAAATCAACTGCATTACCATTTGACCACTCCATACTTTTTAAATATCTAAGGAAGATATGTATAGGAAGGAACTTGCTTTTCCATTAACATTTTATCCTTATTTATGATAAGGCTCCCCCCGCACAATCCGAAACGCCCGATAAATCTGCTCCACCAACACCAATCTCATCAACTGATGCGGAAACGTCATTTTCGAAAACGACAGTTTCTCATTCGCACGCTGCATGACAGCATCACTTAGTCCGAGAGATCCGCCTATGACGAAACACACCTTACTTTTTCCGTATGTTCCCAGCTTATCTATTGTATCGGCTAATTCTTCGGAAGTTTTCATTTTTCCTTCGATGGCGAGAGCGATGACGTGGGCGTCGGGGTTGATTTTGCTTAGGATGCGTTCGCCTTCTTTGTCTTTGATGATTTTCATGTCTTGATCGCTGAGATTCTCGGGTGCTTTTTCGTCCGCGAGCTCAATAATCTCGATTTTTGCGTAAGCCTGTAATCGTTTTGTATATTCGGCTATGCCTTGCTTTAAATATTTCTCTTTTAATTTTCCTACTGTGATAATTGATATATTCACAGGTCATCCCCACCTTAAGAACAAGTTATTCATATAAGTTATCAACAATTGTGGATAAAATTTGTGTATTTTGTGTCCGATCATTCGTTCCCCACTATATATATTGCAGGTTCATCGCACAATTCACAGGTTGTGGATAAACTGTGTGTATGTTCGATTTTTCTGAATTCCGGCGGCGTTTCATGATCATCTATGTACATGTCTAATACGGTTTCTATGTGTTCTGCACACGCATAAAATGTTTTGTTCATAAGTTTCTGATTCCTCCAATAGGTTCTCTGGTTATTCACAAGTGTTTCGCTCATTGTCCAATATAACCGATTTATTCACATGTTAATAGTCTTTTACCATTTCCCACACCTTTTATCCACAAACCAAACAAAAAAAGCCTCCACTCCTGTGAAGGCTTCTTTCTATAAAAATGGATTATAAAATCTCGTTCCTCTAACAAATGTAATCACAAGCGACACAATCAGCACCACACCAACAAACAATAATGCCACATAATCTGCTTTTTGAAAGTCTTTTGCCGTAAACCATGTGCGCTTTTTATGTTTCCCAAACCCCCGCAGCTCCATCGCATTGCTGATCGTTTCAATCCTCTCCAAGCTGGAGAAAATCAACGGCATCACAATCGATAACGCATTTTTAATCCGTTTCCCCAGCTTTTCATTCTTCGATAAATCAATGCCTCTTGCTTGCTGAGAAATCGCGATCGTGCGAAAATCCCGCTGAATATCTGGAATATAACGAAGAGCAATCGCTACAGCATACGAAATCCGGTAGCTGACCCCAATTCGGCTGAGAGATGAGGCGAATTCACTTGGATTTGTTGTCACAATAAACAAAAGCGCTGCTGGCATCACGGTCACATATTTCAGCGTAATGTTCAACTGATAGAAAAGCTGTTCAAGTGTGACATTATACCAGCCTGCAATATGAAACAGCTCGTGCTTCGCTCCGTATATGGCGACACCTTGCTGGGGCGCAAAGATGTAAATGGCGATGTTATTGATCAATAGGAAAATCGCCAGGACGATCACCACGAAGGAAATATCACGAAATCGTACGTTCGATAGCTGAAAGAACACGATACTGGCGGCTAGCATAAACACTAAAACGCCTGTATCATACGTGAGCATCGCTGCGGATGAC
Organism: Bacillus sp. BK450; assembly: GCF_004364885.1. Classification (NCBI taxonomy): domain Bacteria; kingdom Bacillati; phylum Bacillota; class Bacilli; order Caryophanales; family Bacillaceae; genus Bacillus; species Bacillus sp. BK450. The sequence goes on from NZ_SOBQ01000006.1 coordinate 24,778, forward strand.
CAGAGGATAAAGCAAATGAGTTTGGTTGCACCTGTCAGCCGGTGAATCGGTGACGGGCGATCGATATAGGACAGCATGTCTACAGCCATGTCATTCGTTCCTTTCTGTCAACCTCAATGAAGCGATCTACGAGTTCATTTGGATTCGGCCAATCTGCTTTCAGCGCAAGTTCATACAGCGACGTTTCCTTTAAGCTCGCCTTTTGGACAAGCAGCTGATCTGTCAGCACTTTGGCTGGTGTATCATCTGCGATTTTTTCTCCATCTGAAATGACAATGGTTCTTGTTGTGTATTCAAGCATCAAGTGCATATCATGGGTGATCATGAAAATCGTGACACCCTGCTGGTTTAATTGCTCTAAAAACGTCATCATCTCTGTGTAATGTTTAAAGTCCTGTCCTGCGGTTGGTTCATCTAAGATGAGGATTTCTGGTTCTAATACAAGAATTGACGCGATGGTGACGCGTTTTTTCTGTCCAAAGCTAAGGGCTGAGATCGGCCACTTCCGAAATGGGTACAGCCCGCACACCTTCAGAACCTGCTCCACACGCTCCTTGATCTCGTCTTCCTTTACGCCTCTTAAAACGAGACCGAGTGCCACCTCATCAAAAATCATTTGTTTTGAAATCATTTGATTGGGGTTTTGCATAACAACACCGATTCGTTCGGAGCGCTGCTTGATCGTATCTCCTGTGATGTCCTCACCATTTAAAAGAATTGAGCCTTTCGTTGGCTTTTCAAATGCACAAAGCACCTTAGATAATGTCGTCTTGCCTGCACCATTGGCTCCTGCGATGCTGATCATTTCTCCTTTTTTGACGGTAAAAGAGATGTTGCTCAGCGTGTTTGGTCTTGTTGGATAATCAAAGCTCAGCTCGCGCACTTCTAGTAAATCCTGTGCTGCAATCTGCTCTACTGATGGTTCAGACGCTTCCATCCATTGCTCGATTTTCTCTTTTGCCTCATCGTCTAAGGTGAGACGCTGTAAATCAGCGATTTGATCTCCTGGCGCAACCGGAATGCCTGCATATTTCATCGCCTTTACATATAAAGGCTCACGTAAATACGCCGCTTCTAGAACATTTGAGGCGAGCAATTCATCTGGTGTCATATCCGCTACAATCGTTCCTTCATTGACAACGATGATGCGGTCCACATGACGGAAGAGGACGTCCTCTAATCGGTGCTCAACCATCACAATGGTTTTTTTCGTTTGTTTTTGCAGCCGGTCAATGAGGTCGATGACTTCTTTACCTGTTGCGGGGTCTAGGCTTGCAAGTGGTTCATCAAACAGCAGAATGTCGACATCATTGACAAGTACGCCCGCAATGGCGACACGTTGTTTTTGCCCGCCTGACAGCTCATGCACGGACGATGCCAGCTTGCCGTCTACCTCTGTTAATCTAGCTGCTTCCTCGACACGTGTGTTCATTTCTTCGCGTGTGACTTGATCATTTTCAAGCGTGAACGCGATATCTTCTCCAACGGTCAGCCCGATGAATTGTCCATCAGGGTCCTGAAGCACCGTTCCGACAAGCTGTGAGAGGGAGAAAATGTTCTCTTTCTCTGCATTTTTCCCGCCGATGTGAAGACTTCCTTCCATAGAACCTTTATAAGACGCAGGAACTAGCCCATTGATACAATGGGCTAGTGTGCTTTTTCCCGATCCAGACGGGCCTGCGATGAGAACTTTTTCTCCTTCATAGATCGTCAGGTTGATATCCTTTAATGTTGGTTCTGCCTGACTGCGATACTTGAATCCGAAATGTTCGAATTGAATCATCGGTTTCTTCATTTATGTGTTCCACCTTGCTTCATGATGTTTCTTTCGATAGGCTGCCGCTTTTGCTTCTCGTTTTTGCATAGGCTGCAATGATGATGGTTCCTAGTACACCAACTGTGATGATGTTTGAAATCCCTGCCACGATGCCTTGAACAAATACTTTGTTCGCAGGTTCTGCATAGATCACAATGTCAAGTACAGGAGCAATGATAAACCAGCCTAATGCCTGTGCGCCTGCTTGTACGGCATTAAAGAGCGTGATTTTCTTCCAACCGAAGTCGCCCTCTTCTACTTTTAAACGGTTAGAAATAAAGCCGATCAATAAACCAACGACACCCGATACAATAATCCAGCTCCACCAAGGGCCAAATGTGGTCGCATCTTTAATGAGATGGCCAATAAAACCAATCAGTGCGCCTGCAACAGGACCAAATAGCACGGCCATTAATGCTAGGAATGCGTATGAGGTTTCAATTTGTGTATTCGGAATACCAGTTGGAATGGAGACGAATCGTCCTAGAATCACAAAGACGGCTGCGCCAATTCCAATGGCAACGACAGTTTTCGTTGAAAGTTGTTTTCCTGCCATGATGTATCCTCCTCTTATTCGTATATAATGCGCGGAGCTTTGCGAATCGAAAGGCGCCAGCCTGTGCCTGTACCGATGTTATAAGCCTTTGCAAATGACCCTTGATTGATCGCCACGCCTAAATGGTCGAGTGAATTGACATATACGAGTGGTTCGCCTACCTTTAAGTCGGCAAAAGATCGTCCATAGGTCATGATATTTTTATACACATTTTTCGGCCCGTTGGCAATGGTAACTTCTATTGCATCCCCATAATTAATTGAAAGCTGTTCAAATAGCGTGTGATGAATGTTTGTCCATAGGTTTCCGAATCTCACATCTAAAATATCAATCGTCCCTGTGATCACATCTTCTTCCGCATAAGCCTGTACGACTGGAAGATGGATAATATCATCAATATTCGCCTTTGGCCCAACCTCTTCAAAAGAAATCACACCTGATGCAATTCTCGCCCCTGTATAAGCGTAAATATCTCTCCCATGGAATGTATGTGATTTTCCCGACTTTGGTAGCCGGTTAATGGTTTCATCTAAATAACGGGCTTCCACAATGCCAATATCCTGGGCAACGTGCGTGAGTGTCCCGTTGTCTGGAGTAATGATATAGTGTGAGCTTGTCGTTTTGACGACAAGACTTTTTCTCTCTGATCCAACGCCCGGGTCAACGACGGAAACGAATACCGTCTCTTCCGGCCAGTATGTGACGGTTTGAAGCAGGCGATAAGATGCCTCCCAGATGTCATACTGCGGAATATTGTGTGTTAAATCAAAAATGCGGATGCTGCTGCTGACCGTATTTGCCACTCCGTACATTGCACTGACAGCTCCATCATCAATGCCGAAATCTGATTGTAAAACCAATGCATGTTCACTCATGTCAATCTCCCTTTCATTTGAAAAAATGGATGTGGTGTTTCACGTGGAACATTTGAACAATTGTATGAAAAAAAGTGGACAATAAAAAATACCCCATCCTTATCTTTGAATCATAAGGACGAGGTATTTGTCTCGTGGTACCACCTTTATTTACTGTTTGCTCGCGCTAAACAGCCTCTACAAGTACAAAGCTCCAATCTGGCTCATATACTGTGGTTTTGATAACGAGTACCAACTCTCGTCGTCACCTACTAATATCATAGATATGTTCAGCACGAGGCTCAGAGACCATTTTTCGAATCATTATTTTTGCTTCTTTTCAGCTGCCGAAGCTCTCTGTGGAAAAATTGATGATTGTACTTTCTCTCGTCATTGCCTGTATAACTATCTTGAATTAAAGCTATCATACATGATGTTTTTTGATAAATCAAGATATTTTTCTGAACATTTTTAAAAATGAGTCAACTGGTGCTGGAAGAGTCTTCTTTTTATGAAATTTAAACAAATGTTAAAGAGCGAGATATGGTGTCTTTCTTTTCTAGGGGTATAATAAAGGTGAAGGGAGGTACAGCGTGTGTGGACCATCTGTATGAATGAGTTTAAGCAGCTCTTCAAAAGCACAAAATCTATTTTAACAATTGTTATTATTTTCATTTTATCTACTTTTGTTTCAAGTCTTCCGTTTATCGCTGCTCATCAGGAAAAATGGGAACTGGCAAAGGATCCTTATTCTATTGGGAATGAACTGGTGATGTCTTTATTTGGTTTCTTCCTTATTTTTTTGTTGTCTCATGATATTTTAAGCCGCGAAATTCATTTGAAAACCATTCGTTTTCTCGTCAGTAAAACAACCCGTTTGAACATTATCATCGGGAAATATCTAGGACTGATGCTGTTTTGGCTTAGCTGTATTATGACGACATATGTGCTGAATATGGTGATTTCACACCGTTTTCTGTTCTCAGATGCCTTAAAAATCTTAACCTTTATCAGTGTCGGTATCTCATGTGCTTTATTTTTGTCCATGCTCTTTCCAACACCGCAGAAATCAATGTTTGTCGGTATGTTATTTTCCTTTCTTTTCCCAATCGTCAGTATGATTTCTGTTCTTTCTTCAGAACGAATGATTCATTGGTTCCAATATATGACGCCTTATTATTATGCGCGCTGGAGTGAACCGCTGACCTACGTCCTAATGAACACGGCATTGACCGTTATCTTACTCATTGGAACTGCACTGCTGTTTCAAAGGAGGGATGTGTAGATGCTTCATACAAAAGGGCTCACAAAAAAATATCGTACAAAAGTCGCAATAGATCATATTAATCTTGATGTCAATCAGGGCGATATCTTCGGCCTCATTGGACCAAAGGGATCTGGTAAGACGACGTTTTTCAATATCATTACCGGGATCTCCCGCCCTACCTCTGGTACGTTTACAGTGATGAATATGCCTTCGCTAAAAAAAGTGAGACAGCATATCGGTGTTCTGCCAGAATATACGGATTTATATGAAGGTCTTACGGCTCTTGAGCATATTGCCTATTTATCAAAAATCACCGGAACACGCCAGAGAACGAGTGATTATGAAGAACTACTCGAATTTGTCGGTTTACATCATGATCATCAGGAGAAGGTCGGTGCCTTCACACCTGGTATGAAGAAACGGCTCGGAATGGCGCAGGCCATCGCCCATCAGCCGGAATTTATTTTACTTGACGAACCTTTTGCCGATATTGATGCAGATTCGATCTTGCACATTCAGCGGGTCATTGAAACATTAAAGGATGAAGGGAAAACCGTCTTTTTAACAGCTGACCGCCCAAGGTTCACCAATAGTATTTGTACCAAAACGGCATTCATTTCTGAAGGAAAATTAGTGTCCCCACATACTCATCCTCAAGAGAAAACCATCACATCCTCAAACATACGTGCAACCTTCAAGCATGCATGGATTGATGATGAGGTGAAACCTGTTCTCACGCAGTACCTACAAACTGTCGGAACAGATCTTGTGATCAGTGATGACGAGACCTCATTGTTAATTCGTTCAGAAGCTCAAGTTCCAGCGATCATTCGCGCTTTCGTGAAGTGTAAAGTCGATTTATACAGAGTCACGGCTCAGGATGCCATGATGTCCTCATAAAAAAGTACCGTACGCTTTCTGCACGGTACTTCTTCTTTTTTATAAAGGTTTACTCATATAAATACCGGTTTCTGCAAATCCCGTTTTCTCGTACAGCGAACGGGCGATTTGATTGTGAGCAAAGACATGGAGCGAGAGTTTTTGCACACCTAATGACTTTGCCTGCTCCTCTAATGCAGCAATGGCCTGCTTTGCAAAGCCTTTTCCTCGATAAGCTTCAAACAAAATAAAGTTATAAATAAATCCTTCGTGCTGCGGGTGATTCGGGTCATAGCAAAGCCAAACCCAGCCAATCGCTTCATCTCCGTTTAAGAAATTCCACAGCTCATGATGCTCTGTCTGAAGTCCTTCTGGAAGAAGCCTGTCAAATTGTTCTTCTGCGTTCGCAAGTGATTCTTCCTTCTTCCATGTTCCTGCGAGTACCTTTTCTTCCGCGTACCGCTGAATGGCCTTCTCTATCAATACATCGTAATCGGTTTGTGACATCCGTTGTAGTGTAACCAACCTTACAACCCCCTTTCCTTCATCATATGTCAGTCATGCCAAAAAAACCAGTCCCTTACTGGAACTGGTTAGCCGCCATATCGGTCGGTTTGAGAAAGTTTGATCTCTGCTGATTTTTTCTTCCCGCTTCGGTAAAATTGCACCTTTACCTTGTCGCCGACCTTCCTTTGATATAAGTACTTACGGAGATCCACGATATTCTGTACACTCTTGCCATCAAAGGAGGTCACGACATCCAGCTCTTTTAGTCCCGCTTTTCCTGCTGGAGATAACGGCTCAACACTCATGACAACAACCCCGGATGTAACCTTAGATGGCAGTTTCAACGTTTCCTGCCAGTGGTAGCTCGCAATATCCGCTAATGATTTCATGCCGACGCCAAGATACGGACGCTTTACCTCTCCGTAGCGCTCTAAATCCTCTATGACAGGGATGACCAGATTCGCTGGAATAGACAGCCCGATTCCTTCTACCTCTGATTCAGCAATCTTCATTGAGTTGATGCCGATCACCTTTCCGTCCATATTGATCAAGGCACCACCGCTGTTTCCAGGATTGATGGCGGCATCTGTTTGCAGTACCTCTGCATTCCAATCCGTCTGTCCGTCTCCATTTGAGTCAACAGGGATCGCACGCTCTGTGCCTGATATGACTCCTTGTGTGACAGAGCCTGCGAATTCAAGCCCTAATGGATTTCCAATGGCGATGACTGGCTCACCCGGTTTCACATGATCTGAGTTACCGAAGGCTGCCGTTTTCTTGATTTTATTACTTTTGACAGTGAGAACTGCTAAATCCATGAGCTGATCGCTCCCGACAAGATTGGCACTAATTCTTGTCCCGTCATGGAGGCTCACTTCAAGCTGGTTGGCGCCTTTGATGACGTGATGGTTTGTGACAATATAAAACGTGTCACCCTTTTTTTTATAAATCACACCTGACCCGCTGCCTGCTTCTCCACCTTCCTCCCAAAAGCTCGATTTTTGGATATTAATGACGCCGACCACCGTATCTGACATATTAGACACCACTTTCGTGACAGCATCATTGACGTTTACATTCACCGTCTTTAAAGGACCCTGTGATGCTTGCCCATCACCGTTCTGCTGCCATCCAAAGGGACTGCCGCTCTGTCCAGATACATAGGGGAAAAAGAATCCCATTAAAAAAGCTCCTACCAATACACCGATCAAACCAGAAAGAAAATATCCTTTTCTGCTTCGTCTCGGCTTCCACTCTACATCGCGATAATCCACTATGTTTCCTTCCTTTCAGTGAATAGATGATGTATATAGTGTTGGTAAGAAGCTCTTATCTTAATCATACGATTATAAAAATCATACGGCGCAAAGCGGGGTTGCTTTTTTCGGGTCCGTATCAAATAAATCAAAGCCATCCCCCACAACAAAGCCCTTCATTTCAAGCGTCTGCTGGACCGCCATACGGGCTAAATCCTTCATGTTGTTGTCTTGACTCAAGTGAGCCAAATAAATGCGTGAGGTGGCATCTCCAATGACATCTGTCATTGCAAGAGCAGCATCTTCATTTGATACATGTCCGACATCGCTTAGAATTCTGCGCTTAATGCTCCATGGGTATCGGCCCATTTGCAGCATCCCGACATCATGATTGCTCTCAAACACAAACGTATTGGCTGACTTAATAATGCCTTTCATGCGGTCACTCACATAGCCTGTATCCGTCATAAGGGCAAGTTTGCGCCCTCCATAATGGAACACGTAAAACATAGGCTCTGCCGCATCGTGTGAGACGCCAAATGACTCGACATCAAGGCCGCCAAAGGATTGAACGGTCTCCATATCAAAATGGAATTTCTGCTCTGTATCAATTTTTCCGATATGAGATTCCATCGCCTTCCATGTTTTCGCATTTGCATAGACAGGAAGCTTGTACTTTCTTGCCATGACACCAAGCCCTTTAATATGATCGGAGTGCTCATGTGTCACAAAAATGCCGTCCAAGTCCTCAGGCTTGCGGTCTATTTGGCCAAGCAGCTCGACCATCTGTTTGCCGCTTAAACCAGCATCCACCAAAAAGGCATGCTCGTCTGTTTCTAAATAAAAAGCGTTCCCCGTACTTCCGCTCGCTAGTACACTGAACTGCAAGCTCATGTTCTCTCACTCCATTGAAGATTTGTCATCTTTCTCTATATGATCAAGTGTTGAGCCATCGATGGCATTGATCAAATATTCTTCCTCTGTCTTTTTCTTTGAACCTGCTGATACGCCTTCAAGCTCCACCCGCCATACAGGAACCATGACTTGCGTGCTTGCCCCTGGGTATTGCGTATAGTAGCCAAGCTCTACCTTTTTCACGGTCGTGTTTTGACTCAGCATATTTTGCGTATATAAGTCCTTCACGGTTTCAAGTGCTGGGACAAGGGTTTCTTTTCTCACTTCATTAATCGATGTCACCATTGATTGCTGATATGAGACGACTTCGTTTTGATCGTTGAGATTTAAGGTAATTTGCCCGATGGTTTCGGTGTCATCAAGGCCTTCTTGGAAGATGTATTTCCCTTTATACGTTTGGAAAAAGACGATTTTCCCTGTCTCCTCATCTATATTCCACAGCTTATAATTCTTCCCATCCAGCAAACGCTGGTTCACAAGGTTCGTCGCCGCTGTCTTAATATCCTTTTTCGGCAAGGCAACTGGCTTGTTGAAGGTCATTTCAAGCAGCGTGACAGGATCATCTTTTTCTGTTTTCGGGAATGTGCTTTTCGCCTTTTGATCAGCTAATCCGTCGACATCCTTTTTCGTATATTGCTTCTTTTCAGCTGTAATGCGGTATCCAATCTTCGCTTCATCTGATAGATTGCCATATTTGATCCCGTCTGCCTTCATTTCCTCCAGCGTATCCGTTTTTTCGATAATCGCAAAATGATCGGTTGACCGTTTTTCAAAGTATTGAAAACCTAGAAAGATATCGAGAACGAGAAAGGCTAGGATAAAGATCGTTTTGGTCTTATTCCACTCCATGATTCTCGCTCCCCTCTGTCAAAAGATCATTCGATAGAATCACGGTTTTGCCGTTATACTTCATGCACCATACAGGCTCCAGCCAGACAAACATTGCTTGATCTTGATCTGATGGAGTTGAAGCAGCTTGATATGCAGGGAAAATCTGTTCAATTTTCTCCAGGTCATCATATTTCGTCTGCTTGATGATCAAGTCCTTCAGCTCTGTCCCGTTCATCAGCTTGACCTGTTCACTTTGACTCGCTTTATTGCCAAGAATATAGTTTGGACGCTTGTAATTCAAAATGTCATCATTCGCCCATTGGACTTCAAGGGAGGTCATCCCAAATGGATGCTTTGTACTGTTCACAATCGGCAGACCGTCCATAAACATATTAAAGGACAGCTGCTGGTTGCTGTTGATACCAAAATATTGATAGTCATCAGTAAAGCTTCCCGTATCATTGAAATATTTCACGCTTCGCTTAATCAAATCCCCCGTTTGGAAAACAGTGCTGGAATTGATATTGCGGTGCTGATATTGAATGCGGTGGTCTTTTTGATTGGCTTCAAGGCGGCTTGTGCCATCTGTGTATACCGTCCGGTTTAAATTAGATTCCTCACCGACAAGGCTCGGGTCCGTAAACAAAGCGTCTTTGAACTTGTTTGTCTTAATCGTTTCGATAAAGAACATCTTCGCTTCAAGCTGCTTTTGCTTTCTCGGAAGAAGGAAATCTCGTTTAGAATTCGTCGAGAATGTATAAAGATCATAGCGCGGCATCTCGTTTTGAGCGGCTGCGATACTGTTCATTAGATTACGGTAATTGGCGGACTCAATTGTCAGCTCAAGCACCGTCTCCTTGCTGTATGAGACCAAATATACTTTTTTATTCGCCTTATCCTGCTGGGCGAATGGCACGATCATCCGATCAAACGAGTTGTATTCAATGGACTTGTTCGGCCATTTAAAGAGCGCTTGGAAAATATCAATCGGAATCGGATCATTGAACACAAGATCCAATGTTTTCCCTTGTCCTTCGCGTCCATAGAAGAAATTCTTAAATTTCTGCTCGGAATATTGATCTGACACATCATTAATCTCTTTGACATCCCAAAGGCTCACATCATTCCAAAAGTTTTGAAAGAGTTCCTTTTGATCCACTTTAAAATGCTCTCCATTTGAATGGATGAACATCTCTCGCGGCTTCACGACATCAATGAGACTTCTAGGCTCGTCGCTTGAAATCTTCTTCGTTTCCACGACCTTTGTGCCGGTATCTGCCTGATCCTGCATGACGGGCTGGAACATCCAGATATTCCACGTAAATACAAGACTGATCGCAATTAGGATTGTCAATATTATGGTTTTAAAGGTCTCACGCTTCATCCCAATCATCCTCTTGTTCTTCATTGTACGGAAGGGTAAAGGTCACCGTTGTCCCTTTTCCTTCAATGCTGTCAGCCCAAATATCTCCGCCATGAGCTTGAACCATTTCTTTTGCAATCGCAAGACCGAGGCCGGTTCCGCCAAGCTTTCTTGTTCTTGCTTTATCTACCCGATAAAAACGTTCAAAGATTTTATCCATATCCTTCTTCGGAATACCGATTCCTTCATCTTTGACGCTAAATAACACAAGGCCTTTCTCTTCATCCAGATCAACGGTAAACGTGATGTGTCCACCCTCTGGTGAGTATTTCATGGCATTGGAAATGATATTATCGAGCACCTGTGTAATTTTATCTTGGTCGATTTCCACATATACTTCACGCTGCGGCAGGTTGCGGATAAAATCGACATGCTGCTCCTTCGTCATTTCAAAACGATCAATGACGAGCGAGATAAACCTGATAAAGTTCGTCCACTCACGGTTGAATTGATAATCCTTGCTGTCGAACTTAGACAGCTGCAGCAGGTCATTGACAAGCCGGATCATGCGCTCCGTTTCATTTTGCGTGACACTGAGAAATCTTGGCGCAAGCTCTTTATCACCAATCGCACCTTCAGCCAGTGCCTCAAGATAGCTTCGCATCGTCGTCAGCGGTGTGCGCAGCTCATGCGATACGTTCGCTACGAATTCACGGCGTTCAGCATCAATTTTCTCCTGCTCTGTGACGTCATAAATGACCGCAATTAAGCCATCAATTTTCCCATGCTCTTTCTGAATGACGGAGAAATTAACACGCAATACAGACAGCTGATCTTCGCGCTCAATTTCTATCAGCATGGAATCTTGATTTTCGACTAAATCTTCAAATGTATGAGTTTCCTCTAAGCCAAGCAAAGACGTGATCGGCATCTCTAAAGCTGTTTCACGTGAAACATTTAACAGCTCTAATGCAGGGCTGTTTAATAGAATAATTGCACCGTTTTGATTCGTTGCGATGACACCGTCCGTCATATAGGCAATAACAGAAGAAAGCTTTTTCCGCTCCCCTTCCGTCATCAGCTGAGCTTCCTCCAGCTCTCTCGTCAGATGGTTAAAGGTTGTTGCAAGCTGGCCAATCTCGTCATGCCCATACTTCCGGACCTTTCTGGAGAAATTCCCTTTGGCAAGCTCGATCGCCTGCTTTCTCATATCTGAAATAGGATGAGTGATCGTTCTAAAGATGAAGATACCAAGTAGAGCAGTCGTCCCAAGTGCAATTAGTGTCCCAGTCGCTAAAATGGTGTTAATGGTTCGCATTTGGTTAAACACACTTTCCATTGAAGACACAACATAAATCACACCAACGGTCTCTTGGTTCTCATTTTTTACGGCTGTCGCAGAAATACGCACCCTTTTATTTGACTCAGGGTCATAGAATTTTTTCTCATAGTCTTTGCCAACCGCGAAAATACGGCTAATGATTTGATCAGTAATTTTCTTACCGGCAATCTCTTGACTGCCGTTATTGACAGAGGCAATGACCTCTCTGCTTTCGTCAATATAGCTGACTTCAGAGATTTCATTAGACTCATCTTTGTTGTTAAAATCGTTTAATATCTTTTGAGCATCCTCTTTTAATTCTGCCTTACTTTTCGATGAATCTTGTTCTAGGTAATACGATAACGAGTAGATTCGCTGATTCAAGGAATTATCATATGAATTAATTAAGGACTGCTCTAGCTGCTTCACAAAGTACACGCCAATGATCTGCATGGCAACGATGATCAGCAGCACGTAAATCAAGGTCAATTTAAAGTGAATCGAGCGAAAAAAACCTACTTTACTCATAAGAATCTTAGTCCTGTTCTGGGTTTCTTAAATAGTAGCCGACGCCTCGTCTTGTCACGATCCAGCTCGGGTGGCTTGGGTTGTCTTCAATCTTCTCACGAAGACGGCGGACTGTGACGTCTACTGTACGGACATCCCCGAAGTAATCGTAGCCCCATACCGTTTGCAGCAAGTGCTCACGTGTCATGACTTGTCCGATATGTTTCGCTAAGTAATGAAGCAGTTCGAACTCACGGTGCGTTAATTCTATCGTTTCCTCGCGCTTAGATACCACATACGCATCTGGATAAATAACAAGTGATCCAACCTCAATATCATTTGATTCAGATTCTTCCTCCGTCTGAGGAGCAGCGGTTTGTCTTCTCAAATTCGCTTTCACACGGGCAAGCAGCTCACGTGTGCTGAAAGGCTTCGTCACATAATCATCTGCGCCAAGCTCAAGGCCGATGACTTTATCAATTTCAGAGTCTTTTGCTGTCAGCATGATAATCGGCATGTCATATTTCTTTCTCACTTCACGGCATACTTCAACACCATCTTTATTCGGCAGCATAATGTCGAGCAGAATAATGTCCGGCTTGATTTCTTCTACCATTTCAAGGGCTTCGTTTCCATCATATGCACAATGAACCTCATAGCCCTCTTTCCTTAAATTAAATTCCAATATATCAGCAATCGGTTTTTCATCATCTACGACAAGAATCTTTTTTTCCATTGTGATTTCCTCCTGCATTTTTAGCATCTATGTCATTCCATTTTGCATGTATCATTACGCCTTTTCCATTTATGAAAAAAAGGCTCACTGTCTATTATAACGTTTTACGAGGCAAAGATAAAAATAATAACGGCTTTCTTTTCTAGTAAACGTTGGATAGGAAGGCGCCGCCCGAAAAAAATTGATGACTTTTTCCTTTTTTATTGAAACTTTTCCAATCACCAGCCGTCTATATAGATGTAACGTCTTCTTCTTATGGAGCCGGGCCCTACCTAGGTCCGGCTTCTCCCTTTTTATGCCTTCTTTTCATAATAAAAACGCACCTGCGATTGCAGATGCGTTTGGAAGTGGCTCGGGACGGAATCGAACCGCCGACACACGGATTTTCAGTCCGTTGCTCTACCAACTGAGCTACCGAGCCATCATCAAAAAGATGAATATGTATAAATGGCGGTCCGGACGGGACTCGAACCCGCGACCTCCTGCGTGACAGGCAGGCATTCTAACCAACTGAACTACCGGACCTCAGTAACTTGCCCGAAAAAGCAATCGTGGTGCTCCTTCAAGCAAGTGAGGAAAAAATTAGCTTAACGCTAAAGTAAATCAATGACCCGTACGGGATTCGAACCCGTGTTACCGCCGTGAAAGGGCGGTGTCTTAACCGCTTGACCAACGGGCCAATACATGGTGAGCCATGAAGGACTCGAACCTTCGACCCTCTGATTAAAAGTCAGATGCTCTACCAACTGAGCTAATGGCTCTCGGTTTGTGAAAAGTGAATCTGAAGAAGCTGTATTGCGCCAAACCAATCGCTTTAAAAAAGCTGGAACATCGCATCCTAACAAGTTTCAGAGACCTTTGCAACAACGAGATTTATAATATCATAGAGTAATTACATATGGCAATACGTTTTTCGACATTTTTTTAAAAAAAGTGTCGGATTTAAATTTCTCCTATCAAAGCTCCCACTTCTGCAACCGCCTTCATTAGATACGCCTTTTCGGATGTCTTCTGCCTACTCAAACACATAGACACGTTTCAGGCCGCTCAAAAATGGCTATACATGAAACAAGTGACATTGTCATTGAAAAAGGAGGAAGCAGTATGAGTTCATTCAAATTAGGAGATAAAATGCCCAACTTTTCACTTCCAACAATACAGGGCGATCACATTGATTTCGACAAACATTTAGAGGAGCATCAAAGCTGGCATCTGATCGTTTTCTTTAGAGGCTCTTGGTGTCCGGTATGTGTAGAAGAATTAAAAGAGCTCGAACAGCAGCAATCATATTTTCAGGACAAGGATATTCACTTGATGGCGATTTCAACGGATAACCCTGAGGACTTGAAGGCATTTGCGGATAAAGAGGGACTGTCCTTCCCGATCATGTATGACCATGACCTCACGTCATTAAAAGCATATGAAGTCCACTATCACGGGGAAGATGCCCCATATGAAGACCACGGGGTGCACGGTGAGCCCGCTTATTTCTTATTAAATGAAAAAGGTCAAGTGCTCTATCAGCAAAGACAAACAAGTCCGTTTGGCAGACCGCACGCCAACGAACTACGCAAAATCATCCAGTACATCCGTAAAAATTTAAAAGGCCAATATAAAAGCCTGAAGTAAGGAAAAAGCCCTCATGATGAGGGCTTTTTTTATGAACGCTTTTTATTATATAGCCAATCTGCGGTGAAAAAAACAAAGAGACCCGCCATGAGAATGACAAAAGTGACGGGTGGTTTATTCCCCTGGAAATACATGTACAGCGCATGCCCTCCTAATGCGAGAAGATAAAAGACAAATGCTGTTACAGCTGCTTTATATGTATTCGCTTGTTCTCTTTTCGTCATTTTTTTAAAAAACATTGTGTCTATCCCCTTTATGCTGCTTTTTTATCGTCACCCGGCGAAGTGCCCGTGAACGGATATATTCCATTGGCCCGATTCCCCAGACGTTTAAGCAGCATGCTGAAATCGCGATTTGCAGAAGTGAAATCAACAGCCATGCCAATACAATAAGGGGCGCATTGATTTGACCGCCAAGACCCAATCCCCAGCTATAAAAAAGAATGGAGCAGATGACATTTTGCAGGATGTAGCAGCTAAGCGCCATTTTCCCTACATATTCAAACCAAGTCCACATGAACCATGACTCCGTGCGTGCTAGGAGCTTCGCAATGACAGCTATATAGAAAATAGAGAGGAATGGTGAAAAGGCGTAGCGCACCACAAATTCCACTAGATCGTTCGGTACGAAAACTAGTGCATTCAGCGGCAGACCAATCCACAGTCCGATTCGGAACAATATTTTCCGGAGAGATTGTCCGCGTTCATTTGCATAAAATACACCAGCTCTCATCATCCGCACCCCTAATAAAAACAGAAATGTGTTCATTGGAATGATAAAAATCGCTTCTACTCGGTACATGAAGAAGTATTGTAACCGTTCTTGAACCTGCGAGATCCATGTCTCTGGCAGCTGCTCTTCCAGCGCCGGTTCACCGCTTTGATCATCGGTCGCTGACTCCATTTCAGAGAGGGAGTACAGCATCAGACATGACATCATGAGCAGATGAATCACACCTGAGAACACCATGCCCTTTTTGATGCGCCTGCTTCCTCCCCGTACAATGTAAGCCACAAGCAGTCCCGTAACGGCATAGCTCATGAGCACATCATATTCCATCACAAGTGTAAAATGGACAAAGCCTTCGAAAAATAAAAATAAAAGAATCCATAAATAAGTACCCGGCCAAGGCGTGTCCTTCCTTTTTGCCTGCTGGTATTTCAGCTCCAATCCAACACCAAACATGATCGTGAGCAGCGAGAGCATTTTTCCATAAACAAACATGGAGACAAGACTTTCTAGAAAACTGCCATTTTCATATTCATCCGCAATCTGATCTGTCGCAAAGGTATCCCCTGCATACGCAAAAAACCAGACGTTCGTTCCCAAGGTGCCTAGTATGGCAATACCTCGTAAAATATCTAATAATCGTATTCTTTCTTTCACTAGAACGCTCCTTCCTCCTATACAGTTATCATATTTTGGTAATGACCGGAAGTCCGTTCTACTGAAATTAAGGAATATTTAAACAAAAAAACACCAGTAAAATGCGAGATTTTACTAGTGCTTCATCAATCTATTCTTATGGACGGTACACGCTGCGGACAACGTTCGTTTGTGAACGATCTGGTCCGACTGAGAAAATGGAAAGTGGAATACCTGTTAATTGTGAAATGCGCTCTAAATAATGGCGGGCATTTGCAGGCAGTTCACTTAAGTTCTTTACGCCTGTAATATCCTCTGTCCATCCTGGCATTTCTTCGTAGACAGGCTCACATTTCGCTAATTCATTTAGGCTTGCTGGGAATTCCTCAGTGATTTCTCCATTCAATTTATAAGCGACACAGATTTTCAATTTTTCAATCCCTGTCAGTACATCAATTGAGTTAAGAGATAAATCTGTAATTCCGCTCACACGGCGTGCATGACGGACAACAACGCTATCAAACCAGCCGACACGGCGCGGGCGTCCAGTTGTCGTACCGTATTCACGGCCAACCTCACGAATTTGATCGCCAATTTCATCATGGAGTTCTGTTGGGAATGGGCCATCTCCAACACGTGTTGTGTACGCTTTTGACACGCCGACTACATGTTGGATTTTTGTTGGTCCTACACCAGAACCAATCGTCACGCCTCCAGCTACCGGGTTAGATGATGTCACAAATGGGTATGTCCCTTGATCGATATCAAGCATGACCCCTTGTGCTCCTTCAAATAACACGCGGCGGCCTTCATCTAGTGCATCATTCAAAACAACAGATGTGTCTACGACATATTTTTTCACTTGCTGGCCATATTCATAATACTCGTCTAAAATATCTTCAATCTTGAAGCCTTCTGTGTCGTACATTTTCTCTAAAAGACGATTTTTCTCTTCTAGATTGCGTGCAAGCTTCTCTTCAAATACTTCACGATCTAATAGATCTGCGACGCGGATACCGACGCGGGCAGCTTTATCCATATAAGCTGGTCCGATTCCTTTTTTCGTCGTACCGATCTTGTTAGCCCCTTTCCGCTCCTCTTCTACCTCGTCCAATTTTAAATGGTAAGGCAGAATAACATGGGCTCTATTGCTGATTCTGAGGTTATCTGTACTCACATTCCGTTCGTGAAGATACGCAAGCTCAGTGACCAACGCTTTAGGATCAACCACCATTCCATTACCGATGACACAAGTTTTCTCTTTATAAAAAATACCGGATGGAATGAGGTGTAGCTTGTATGTCACTCCATCAAATTTGATCGTGTGACCTGCATTGTTTCCCCCTTGATAACGGGCAATCACCTCTGCATTTTCTGAAAGGAAATCGGTAATTTTCCCTTTCCCTTCGTCACCCCACTGCGTACCTACTACGACTACTGAAGACATATCGTGCACCTCCGTTAACCTTTCAAAACGTTATCTCTTTCAAACACATTTATTTTATCAATGCACAACGAAAAAGTCAACGCGAAATCCGAACATTAATATATCGAAATTGAATTTTGTTCGTTTTAAATATGAGAAAAAGCGCTTTAATCGTCTCTTCAGTGCTTAAAAAGGGAGATTTTGAGTAAAAACAACGATTTTGATTTTTCCCTATTTTGATGGATTTTGAATCAGCTGAATCATTGAACTTGCCATAAAATCAGGTGAGTACGGTCTTCCTGTCCTCAGCCACCATTCAGCCGTGCCAGCATAAGCGGACATGACGAATTGCTTCTGCATGTCGAGAGGAACAAGATGCCGAGCAGCCTTTTTATCTGCGACCTCCTCTGCCCCTAAAGAAAAGCTATCTTCAAAAAAAGCACAAACCGTTTGACGAATATTGAGCTCTCGGCCTCTTTTCAAGAGAATTTGATACTCCTCTTCATGTTCCTGCAAATGCTGATAAAAGCGAAAAATATACACATATGCTGTATGCTCTTCTTGCCAATCTTCTTCCGATACAGGAGCAAAAATAGCATTTTTCATCACATCAAACATCTCAGCCATCACCTGCTGGGCAAGATCAAATTTATCCTCATAATGCTGATAAAAAGTCGTCCGGTGGATGCCTGCCCTCTTCGTCAAATCCTGTACAGAAATTTTGCCCCACTCTTTTTCTCTTAATAACTGAAATAACGCTTTTCTTAAATGCTGTTTTGATTCCGTTGCGCGCTTATCCCCTCTGTAGCAGTCCGCCACAAGCCGCTCTCCCCTTCCTCTTTTCTTCAACAGATTTCGTTTTTCTGTTGGTTGAATCCTCCAGGCTGATGAATTAACTTTAATCTAACACAATGAAAAAAAGGAATCATCTGACAACCCATAAGGAGTGATAATCGTGGAAACAACAACACCAAATGCCGTGCAAAAAGCGTTATTAAGAGGGAAACATAAGCAGGATCCGTATCACCCGTTCGATTGGTATGCCAACATGCGTCAGACATCACCTGTTCATTTTGATGAAGCCAGCCAAACGTGGAGTGTATTCACCTACGAGGAAGCAAAGCGTGTGACAATCGATAAAGATACCTTTTCGAGTCAGCCGCCTAAAGACCGGCGGAAGCATTCCTTGATGAAAACAATGGTGATGATGGACCCGCCCAATCACACTCGCATCCGCTCCATTGTCAGCAAAGCCTTTACACCTCGAGTCATGAAATCGTGGGAGCCGCGTATTCAAGAATTGATGGAAGAACTCATGGCAGAATTAGAAGGAAAACAAGAGATTGACCTTGTTCAAAACATTTCGTATCCACTCCCAGTCATCGTGATCGCAGAGCTTTTAGGTGTGCCGTCAGAGCATAAACAATCCTTTAAAGAATGGTCAGATATTCTCGTCAGTATGCCTAAAAGTGAAGATACGGAGGATGTCGCTGAATGGCAGAAAATTCGGGACCAAGGAGAAGCTGACATGATGGCGTTTTTTGCAGACACTATTGAAAGAAAACGTCACAACCTCGGTGATGATTTGATTTCCCTCCTCATCCAAGCGGAGGAGAATGGAGACAAGCTGTCAGCGGATGAATTAATTCCATTCTGTAATCTTCTTCTTTTAGCTGGCAATGAAACAACCACTAATTTGATCTCCAATATGGTCTTTAGCTTGTTAGAACAGCCAGGTACGTATAAAGCACTCGCTCAATCTCCTGAACTTATTCCTCGAGCGGTAGAGGAAGCAGTCCGTTTTCGTGCACCAGCTCCTACGATCGTCCGCTATGTCACAGAAGACACAGTGCTCGGAGGAAAAATGTTGAAAAAGGGGGACAATGTCATCGTGTTTCTTGCGTCTGCCAACCGGGATGAGCGTCATTTTTCAAACGCACATGAATTTGATATACACCGCCATCCTAACCCTCATATTGGTTTCGGGCACGGCATCCATTTCTGTCTAGGCGCACCGCTTGCCCGTCTTGAAGCATGCACTGCTATGAAGGTCTTAATGGAACGATATGAGGCGCTGGAGCTTCTCTCTTACGTTCCAATGACAAGCAGCAGTATGTATGGATTGAAAGAGCTGAAACTGCGTGTGACATCTCGTTCATAACAGAAAAGACTCCCAGACGTGGGAGTCTTTTTTTAAACGGGGGTGATTCCATCTGTGTTCATGAGGACAACTCGGTACCCATCTGGATCTTCAATGGTTGCTCCTCCTCGTTCCCAGTATGGATTCGTTGAGGTGACTTGCCGTCCGCCAAATGAGAGCAATCTCTTTTTCATTTGCTGAAATTCCTCTGCATCTGGAATATAAAAAACAAGCAGCTGTTCTGGATGCGGGACGGGCAGGCTGTCTTCTTCTTCATGTTTGGTGATTTCTAAATGAACATGCTGGTGAGGCAGCCCGAGCATCACACCATCGTACCCTTCATGCTGATCAAATGAGCCTATTCGTTTGAGCCCTAAGCCTTCTTCATAAAAGGAAACAACCTCTTTCATGTTGACGGTTGGGCGTGCGATACGTAATTGAGCGGCTTCAAACTGTTGAAATTTCATCAGTCTTCACTCCTTTTCTCCTTTTAGTATACGCTCTCTCTTTTTCTCTCTCCTCCTCATTTTGATTGTTTTTTCAATCATTCTTTCGATGTAGATCAATCAAAAAAGCCCAGCTTCTTGAGCTGGGCTTTAAGCACCGGGCGGAACTCCCGCATCATCAAATCTTCTTTCCAGATTGACGAATTTGTTATATTCTTTGACGAACGCCAGTGATACTGTACCAACTGGACCGTTACGCTGTTTGGCAATAATGATTTCGATAATGTTCTTATTCTCTGATTCTTTGTCATAGTAATCATCACGATAAAGGAATGCCACGATATCGGCATCCTGCTCGATACTTCCTGATTCACGAATATCAGACATCATCGGACGTTTGTCCTGACGCTGCTCTACCCCACGGGAAAGCTGAGACAAGGCAATAACCGGAACTTCAAGCTCCCTTGCCAGCGATTTTAATGCCCTAGAGATTTCAGAAACCTCCTGCTGACGGTTATCGCTTGATCGCCCGCTTCCTTGAATGAGCTGCAAGTAGTCAATCAGGATCATGCCAAGACCATTTTCTTGCTTCAATCGGCGGCATTTCGAACGAATTTCACTTACTCTGATTCCAGGTGTATCGTCAATGAAAATTCCGCTGTTTGACAGCGAGCCCATCGCCATTGTCAGCTTGCCCCAGTCTTCTTCTGTCAGATTACCGGTTCTTAGGTTTTGTGCATTGATATTCCCCTCTGCACAAAGCATACGCATAACGAGCTGCTCCGCACCCATCTCTAAACTAAAGATAGCAACACTTTCGTCCGTTTTGGTCGCGACATTTTGGGCAATGTTCAATGCGAAGGCCGTTTTCCCTACTGATGGACGAGCCGCTACAATGATTAAATCATTTCGCTGGAATCCAGCTGTCATCCGGTCAAGCTCAGAGAAACCTGTTGGAATCCCTGTGATATCGCCTTTACGGTTATGAAGCTGTTCAATATTATCGTATGTTTGAACAAGAACGTCCTTAATGTTTTGAAAGGCTCCTGAGTTTTTACGCTGCGCCACTTCCATAATGGTCTTTTCAGCATCGCTCAACAGGTCCTCTACTTCATCCTCACGCGTGTATCCATCTTGTGCAATGGTTGTCGCGGTACGGATCAGACGTCTTAAAATGGATTTTTCTTCTACAATTTTTGCATAGTATTCAATGTTTGCGGCAGTTGGGACAGAATTCGCAATGTCGGTTAAATACGAAATCCCGCCTACCTCTTCTAGTAAATCTGTATTGGCAAGCTCAGATGTCACCGTGACAAGATCGACCGGTTCTCCTCTATCGCCAAGTATAAGCATCGCATTGTAAATCTTTTGATGCGACATTCTATAGAAATCCTCTGGAATTAATACCTCAGAAGCGAGCGTTAGCGCAGATGGTTCTAAAAAAACAGCACCTAATACGGCCTGCTCGGCTTCTATATTTTGCGGCGGCAGCCGGTCATCGAGAAGTTCCGTCATGCCAAGCACCGTCCTTTCATAAAAAAATACGCTACTCATCATTTTAACATTTTCATCAATAAAAAAGTGAAAAACATCGACTATAGTCAAAATTACCATGTTGATATTTTGTACAAACCAGCGCATTTCAATAGAAAAGACTCTGTAACATCAATTGTTATAGAGTCCTTCGTTATCGCTAATGGAATTTCGATTTGTTGCCGTTCACACATGTAATCGACGCTCCAACATGGCATGTTCGGATGCGTTTTTTCTAGTCTATCGTTTTCTTAACCCCATAATTCACTTTTTGCCCAATGTCTTGTAAAGAACCGTTTTGATAACCAATAGATAAAACCAAATCGGGAATAGAATCAAACCCGTTTTTCGCTAGGTCAAATAACTGTGAACCGTAATGTGAAGCAGCGATACGCGCATTTTCTGCTGTATATGGATTTTTAAGGAGTTCTTCTTTGTATAGATCAAAAATATTCGTTCCGTTATCCGTTACAAATTGACCATTTACAATGCTTAAATCCTTTAAATTGTAGCCTGTCACCGTTTTGATTTGATTGACAAGATGGAACTTTGCCAGAGAATCCGGTGTGAATTGAGTAGAATCATCATTTCTGCTTTTCATAATATGGAAAAATAATTCTCTTGTATTGTTGGTTGTATTTAATAAGTCTTCTATTTGTTTCATCAGCGATTCGTCTTTTGAACCACTTACCACTAATTTAAAATTGTTCGGGTCAATGGTAAAAGTTAGATTTGTATTTTTAGGAATGGATATCCCGTTTTTAGAGAATAAATCTTGTAATTGTTCGTTGACCTTTTGACGATTGAGTATTTTTTTCTCTACGCTTTCTTGGGTTGAATCGTACCGTTTTTCATTACGGAAGATGGCATCATTAAAGTCATATTGTCCACCTTTATTATTCCTTGCCCAACTCATTTCCATAATGTAAGCAGCTTCTCTTTCCGGTTTTGTTAGATCACTTCTGAAATAAGAAGAGTAAGGGTTTCTATACTTATTATATATATGGTCTTGAGGATCATTGAAACGTTTATTTTGTTCATTTATTTTTTCGTATTTTTCATCTAATATTTTCATCCGTCTATCAGATTCGGTCATCACCTCATTTGTACTTTTAATCGTTGATTGGTCTTTAGAGTCTATTCGGTTCTGATTGTTTGAAGCTGCCGTGTATGACGTATTAATATTCATTTTGATTCTCCTTTTTTAAAAAATTAGTGATTATTAAATATATCGGCAATTAAGTTAAAATTTGTTAGTTTTGATCCGATATAGTAATTATTACAAGGAGGGTTAAAATATGACAAATGCTATTTTCAAACGTTTTTTATTGCCTGCATTATTGTTAGTGCTTATTACTAGTTTTTTTGCACCTCATTCAGCAGAAGCAGCGATTACGGGGAATAACAGTCCTAACACAGCAAGCTCAATGGGATATTGGAAATATAGTCGTCCAGATACGACAATCTTACCTGAAGGTGAAAATGAAGCGTATTATCAATTCACGATCAATAAAGGTGAAAGGGTTTATGTAAGAAGTTCGTATAATAAGCAATATACAGGGATGAAAATCGAAGTGTATAATTCGAAAAACTCTAGGACAGGGTCCGAAGTTATTAATCCTGATTCAATAACGCCATTTATTTTTGCCAACACTGGTGAAGTTACTTCAACTTCAGAAACTTATTTTGTGAAAGTGACCCGTGGGACATATACGGGAAATATGTATTTTACTGTCTCCATCCAAGATCGTATCAAATCTGGGAATGGGACATTCAATTTTACGGGGACTGCTACTAACTTGGGGAATTCTTCTTTAAATTTTTTAGGAGTTGATTCTTCAGTCATTACAATGGATTTAACTAATAATTCCACAGTTCCTAAACGTGCTGTCGTTAAATCGATTTCAACGACTAGTACCCAATCGCCTAACCAAGGAAATGTCACACACAAACTGATGGCTAGTGAAAGTAATATTTGGTACACATCACTTGTTTCATCTGCAACAAGTGGATCCTATCGTATTTCACTGGAAGATGAATTAAAAGTGGCTCAAAAATGGAGCTTTAAGTACAACGCAAAGGCTACTGCGAGATCTACTATGAGCAATGTCAAAGCCGATATTCGTTACGAATATGATGTCACAGATGGATTCTAATTGAATGGTGTTTACAGACATGTACACCGATTGATCAAAAAGTAAGGGGACATCCCTTACTTTTTTCATTGCCGCATTTTTGATGCTATATGATATTTGGCCAACTTTAAAACAGCACCGTGCTTCCATAAGAAATACGCTGCTCATAAAAAGTGAAAATGTTAATGGTGGTTTTGCTTGAGGGCGTGTTGAAAGAGGAGGATGGTGATCATATCGGTGGCTCGCTGGTATAAATCCCATTGTTCATAGGCCGCAAATGTCATCCGTATTTCATGTAATGATTGCTTCATTTCTTGATATTCTTCCACTGTAAACGTATTTTTCAGTTTGAGCTGATGTTCAAGCAGTTTTAGCCTTAGCTTTCCTAATGGAGTTTTCATTCTGCCTACATTCCCTTCGATCTTGTCTTCCTTAGAAAATTGTATATGAATTTACGCATGAGATTGAATAAGTTGTGAGATATGCTCACCAGCTTTTCGAAAAATTCTCCTCTTTTTTCCTAAAAATACAAGAAGGTCTATAGACTTATTTTTCCTCAAAATGATTTCAAGAAGAAAAACCTATATATATTCCTGAATCAAACAGAAGAAAATGGTAAATATCCCGTGACGGTCAAGGTCTTTTGGTATTTCTCCTCTTTTTAAATGACTCAGTCCGGCATTCCTTATTTCCATTCATTTGGTAGTTATTTAGTCCTTTATTTTACGAAAATTTAGATCAAATGATCAATTACACCACTTAATGAACATTTGACTTCATAATTGATAACCATTATCATTTGATTTGCTTGCGTGATAATTGAGAATCATTTTCATTTGAAGGGACCATTCTTCAATCTCTACACTCATCCTATATCCGCAAGCCTGCTTTTATCAGCATATGAGAGTCAATTTGAGGAAGGGGATATTTTACACATGTCCAAACGCCCTAAAGGAATGGGTACTGAGGATTCTCTTTTCAGAGAAAGCCGTCCTTTTTTTATACCTGGGACGGAGCAACTGGATATCACAGCACACCCTTACAGACTTTTTATATTTAAACCGAATACAAATCCTCCAGCGGCTGGTTTTCCAGTCATGTACGTGCTTGATGGAAATTCACTTTTTGGCACAATGGTCGAAGCACTTCGTTTACAGTCAAGAAGGCCTGAAAAAACAGGTGTCGTACCTGCCATCATTGTTGGAATTGGCTATCAGACAGAAGCTCCCTATCATCCGCTCAGGCATTATGATCTCACTCTTACCGGCCCTGACGCTTCCATTGGTGGCAAAAGAAAGGACTTCTCCAACCATACATATGGCGGGGCCTCTGCGTTCTTTTCTTTTTTAGAAAAGCTTGTAAAGCCTTATATCGAGCAGCGCTTTCCGATCAACCAGAGTCGTCAAACACTGTTTGGACACTCTCTTGGCGGTCTTTTTGTATTACACACACTATTTGAGCACCCTGATGCTTATCAGACATATATTGCGGGCAGTCCTTCTATCCATTGGAACAAAGAATTATTTCTAGAAAAAGAACACCAATTCACCAGCCATATACGTCAGATGTCTATGAATGTCAGGCTGCTTGTAGGTGTAGGTGAGTTAGAAAAACATCATCCATGTCAAATGAATGATCATGCACATGGACTAGCAAATCGTATGCTGCCTTTAACCGCATATGGTTTGCATACGTCCTATCACGAATTCCCTGAAGAAGGACATACGTCCGTTTTACCGGTGCTGATGAATTACGCTTTTCGTTTTGCATTCTATCATGATGATCCTTTCACAACCACAGACATGAAGGAAAGGCAGTGAACACATGAAATACAATGGTCTATCTCAAAAAATTGCCTTGATCACAGGCGCAGGACAAGGTATTGGACAAGCAGTCGCAAAAAGACTAGCCGAAGAAGGTGCGATTATTGCAGCAGTTGACGCAAATGAAGAGCAGCTGCAAAGCACCGTCCAGCAAATGAAGGATGAAGGCATACGTGCCTTTGCCTATCCAGGTGACATCACCGATCAAGCTTCTGTTCAGCATATTGTCGATCAAATTGAAAAGCAGCTTGGCTCTATTTATTTACTGGTCAATGTAGCAGGCATTCTTCGAATCAGTTCTATTGACCAGCTTAGTGCAGATGACTGGCAACAAACTTTCGCAGTCAACACACATGGTGTCTTTTACGTATCTCAAGCTGTCTCCAAATACATGATGAAAAGATCAGAAGGGGTCATTGTGACTGTCAGCTCTAACGCTGGTGCCATTCCTAGAATGAATATGGCTGCCTATGCCGCTTCAAAAGCAGCAGCTACTTCCTTTACAAAAACACTTGGTTTAGAGCTGGCTGCCTATGGCATTAGATGCAACGTCGTCTCTCCCGGCTCTACCGCAACACCCATGCAATGGGCTTTATGGTCTGATGAACAAGGAGAAAATCAGGTAATTAAAGGCTCATTAGAGACGTATAAAACCGGTATTCCTTTACAAAAAATCGCTGATCCTCAAAACATTGCTGATGCAGTCATTTTCTTTGCATCTGAGCAATCCAGTCATATTACGATGCAGAACCTCACGATTGATGGCGGCGCAACACTCGGAATCTAGCATTTCATTTAAAAGGAGGCCTTTTCATGAAACATTCATTATTGTCGTCAGAAGAAAAAATACAGTTGCTGCAAGACTATCAGCCAGGCGCTTTTTTTCTTGCTTCACCTAAACGCACGATACTTGCCGAAGGGATTTTCCAGCATATTGAAACCAATCAGCTAAATGAACTATCCACAAGGGTAGCGCATGTATTTGACGATGCCAAACAAGCTGGTATCCAAACACCGATTGTGGCTGGTGCTGTCCCATTTGATCCGGCGCAGCCCGTTCGTTTAAATGTACCAGTCCATGTACAGTTTAGTGATCCACTCGAATTTCAACAAGGTGATGAGGAGTCAGAAGCGGCATCGCCATCCTATGAGGTGACACCTGTCCCCGCTCCAGAGGTCTACATGAATGGTGTGAACGAAGGATTAGCTAAAATTGAGAACGGAGAGCTTAGCAAAATCGTACTCTCTCGATCTCTCCATCTCAAAGCAAATCGAGATATTCATACGAAAACAATACTCGAACGACTGGCTCGTCATAATACAACTGGCTATACGTTTGCTGCAAATGTAGCTGACCCGGCATCTTCCCAAAAGCGCACACTTCTTGGGGCAAGCCCTGAACTGCTTCTTTCAAAAACTGGTTCATCTGTGATTTCCAATCCACTCGCTGGTTCTCGGCCGCGCAGTTCAGATCCAGTAGAAGACCAGCGCCGCCGAGATGAACTCCTCACCTCAGCGAAGGATTTACACGAGCACGCAGTGGTTGTTGAAGCTGTCACTAAAGCGCTTACTCCATACTGTCATACACTAGATGTGCCTGCATCACCATCCGTCATTCAAACAGAAACGATGTGGCATTTATCTACTGTGGTCAAAGGTGACTTAATAGATTCCAGTGTGTCCTCAATTGATTTGGCACTTAGCCTTCATCCAACACCCGCAGTATGCGGCACACCTACAGCAGATGCACGTGAAGCCATTCAAGCGATTGAACCCTTCGATCGAGGATTTTTCACAGGAATGATCGGTTGGGCAGATACAAATGGTGATGGGGATTGGATTGTCACCATTCGTTGTGCAGAAGCTGAGGGTCACTCTCTCCGTCTCTTTGCTGGTGCAGGAGTGGTCAAAGGATCAAAAGCAGAAGAAGAGCTAGCTGAAACATCTGCAAAATTCAACACGATGCTTCACGCGATGGGCATCCATCAGTGATAAAAATAAATAGGAGATGACAAAAACATGTTTGTTCAACCACCTACATGGCCAGAAGAATTTGCAAAACGCTACCGTGAAAACGGCTGTTGGCGTGGGGAAACCTTTGGCGGTATGCTTCGTGAACGCGCCGCATCGTTAGGAAATAAAACAGCCATTACATACGCTGATACGCACATAAGCTACCAAGAACTTGACGAAAGCGTCAGCAGTCTTGCTGCCGGTTTTCATCAGCTTGGAATTCAGAAAGGAAGTCGAGTTGTCGTGCAGCTTCCTAACATTCCTGCTTTTTTTGAAGTCATTTTCGCTTTATTTCGAATCGGTGCTTTACCCGTCTTCTCTCTGCCATCTCATAGAAGCAGCGAAATCACTTATTTTATTGAGTTTGCCGAAGCAGATGCATATGTCATACCAGATATTGATGGCGGTTTTGATTATCGATCACTCGCACGTCAAGTGAAAGAAAAGCTTCCCTCATTACCTCATGTCATTGTTGCAGGGGAAGCTGAGGAATTCCTTGGCTTAGATGAACTTCGCAAGGACCCAGCACTTGATCCTCAAATTCATGTAGAGGCAAGCGATATTGCATTTCTTCAGTTATCTGGAGGCAGCACAGGCCTTTCAAAGCTCATTCCTCGTACACATGATGACTATATTTATAGTCTTTGGAAAAGCAATGAGGTGTGCGAGCTCACACAAGAAAGTGTGTATCTAGCCACACTTCCAGTCGCGCACAACTACCCATTAAGCTCGCCTGGAGTCCTTGGAACGTTATACGCAGGCGGAAGAGTCGTTCTTGCACCTGGATCAAGCCCTGATGTCGTCTTTCCACTCATTGAAAAAGAACGGGCGACCATTACCGCTGTCGTTCCACCAATCGCATTGATTTGGCTAGAGGCCGCTCCTCATCGATCAGATGACTTATCGAGTCTTGAAGTCTTACAAGTCGGTGGTGCTAAATTCAGTGCTGAGGCAGCAAAACGAGTGATGCCTGCCCTTGGATGTAAGTTACAGCAAGTTTTTGGCATGGCAGAAGGTCTGGTCAACTATACCAGATTAGATGATCCTGAACATATCATAATTCATACACAAGGACGCCCGATGTCTGAATATGATGAGGTACTAGTGGTTGATGATGAGGACAAGCCCGTCCCGCATGAAGTGGCTGGACATCTTTTAACAAGAGGACCTTATACGATTCGCGGCTACTATAAAGCCGATGAACAAAATAAAAAAGCATTTACACCCGATGGCTTTTACAGAACTGGTGACATCGTGCGATTAACCAAAGAAGGAAATGTTGTTGTAGAAGGAAGAGACAAGGATCAAATCAATCGTGGCGGTGAAAAGGTTGCCGCTGAAGAAGTTGAAAATCATTTACTTGCGCATGCTGACATTCATGATGCCGCCATGGTATCCATGCCGGATCCATTTCTTGGCGAACGCTCATGTGCCTTTGTTATCGCGAAAGGAAACAACAAACCAGCACCGCACGTCTTAAAATCATTTCTAAGAGAACGCGGGCTCGCAGCCTATAAAATTCCTGACCGCATTGAATGGATCGATGCGTTCCCACAAACAGGTGTAGGCAAAGTCAGTAAAAAAGCATTAAGAGAATTAGCTGCAACCCATACTGCCAACGTATAAAAAATGAGGAGTGAAAACCATGGCAATCCCTACTATTCCTGCATATCCAATGCCAAGCACACAAGATTTACCCGAAAATAAAGTGAACTGGATACCTGATCCGAAACGTGCTGTTCTGCTGATACATGACATGCAGCAATATTTTTTAAATGCATTTCAACAAGATACATCACCGATCACAGAGTTAGTTCAGCATATTGAACAATTACGTAATACATGCAATGAACTTGGCATTCCAGTCGTCTACACAGCTCAGCCTGGTGACCAAGACCCGAAGGATCGTGCCTTATTAACAGATTTTTGGGGACCTGGACTTGGTGATGATGAAGCATTGACAAAAATCATTGATCAGCTTGCTCCATCTGAAGCAGATACAATGCTGACAAAATGGCGTTATAGCGCATTCAAGAAATCTAATTTTTTGGATATTCTTCAAGAAGGCGGGCGTGATCAACTGATCATTACTGGCGTATATGCACATATTGGCTGTATGCTGACAGCCGCAGAAGCATTCATGCTCGATATTGAAACCTTTTTTGTCGCCGATGCCGTCGCTGACTTTTCATTGAAACATCACAAAATGGCGATGACCTATGCAGCTGAACGCTGTGCAGTCTCCACAACGACAAACCAAATCATCAGTCATTTAACAGGACAAGAAGCAAACAGTGATGATTTATCCTTTGAGGCCATCGTTCACCAAGTAGCTGAGTATCTCCAAATCGAGCCAAATGAAATACCACTTGATGAGAATCTCGTCTACCTTGGGCTTGATTCTATTAGAATGATGAGCCTAGCGGAAAAGTGGAGGCAGCAAGGAGAGACAGTCAATTTCGTTGAGCTTGCAGCAAATCCAACGCTCGCTCATTGGCGGACTCTTCTTTTCCCAGAAAAGCAGCCATCTATCCCAAATATCGATTACTTGTAAAGGAGGTATACCCTTGTCGATCCAGTCAGTCGATTCATTCCCACTAACCGGTGCCCAATCAGGTATTTGGTACGCGCAGCAGCTTGATCCAGCTAATCCTATTTTCAATACAGCAGAGTATATAGATATTAAAGGTCCTATTGATCCCATACATTTTGAAGCCGCCATTAGAAAGACTGTCTTAGAAGCAGATTCCTTGTATATGCGCTTCGTTGAGGATACTGACGGTCCAAAGCAATGGTTCTCTTCTAAGAAAGAAATTCCATTCCAATTGATTCATTTACAAAATGAAAAACAGCCGCTTGATGCGGCTAAAGCATGGATGAAGGCAGATCTTTCAACACCAGTCTCTTTAGAGAAAGATGTATTATTCCGTGAAGTACTTTTTCAGCTTGCTGACGACCGATTTATCTGGTATCAGCGCATTCATCACATTGCCATTGATGGATTCGCCTTTTCGCTCATTGCACGTCGTGTTGCTGAGGTCTATTCAGCCTTATCGCAAGGGACACCTGTGCCTCCTCAAGCATTTGGATCCTTACATGACGTAGTCCAAGAGGAGCTCACCTATCAACAGTCCAATCGATATGAAGCTGATCAAGCGTTTTGGAAAAATCGCTTCACTGATCAACCGGAAATTGTCAGCCTTGCTGAGCTTGCCCCAAGAACGTCGGATCATTTTATTAGAAAAACGGCTGGCTTCGATGCCGAAAAGGTAAGCAAAATGAAAAGAAATGCTCAAGCCTTCGGTGGTACGTGGCATGAAATGATCCTTGCAGCATCCGCATTATATATGCATCGTATGACTGGTGCACATGATATTGTTTTAGGACTTCCTGTGATGATGCGCCTTGGATCGTGCGCCTTACAAACACCCGGAATGGTCATGAACCTGGTACCATTTCGTTTAACATGCAAACCAGAAATGACACTCTCAGCTCTTGTTCGCCAAGTATCTGAGGAACTAAAAGCCATTCGCCCTCATCAAAGATATCGTCACGAGGACATGCGGAGAGACTTTAAACTCATCGGAAGAAATCAGCGATTATTTGGCCCACAGATCAATATCATGCCATTTGATTATGATTTCATGTTCGATCAGAGCATTGGTCAAGCACATAACCTTTCAGCAGGACCCGTGGATGATATATCGATTAACATATACGACCGCGCGGATGGGAACGGATTTCAAATCGACTTTGATGCAAACCCTGCCGTTTACAAAGAGCAAGCAGTTGACGCTCATCAGCAGCGTTTTCTGCAATTGCTGGAGGAAATAACCGGACTAGAGCAAGATCAGACAATCAGTCAATTCAACCTTCTTTTGTCTGAAGAAAAAGAGAACATCCTCAAGCACTGGAATGATACAAAACGAGAATTACCACAGCAATCTTTACGGGAACTATTTGAAAAACAAGTGAGCAAAACACCACAAGCAAAAGCATTACAGTTTGAAGGAATTACTTTGACCTATGAAGAGTTGAATCAGCGGGCTAATCAATTAGCTCATTATTTGAAAAAACATGGCATTGGACCAGAACAATTTGTCGCCATTGCCCTGCCTCGATCCATCGATATGGTCGTAAGTCTATTAGCCGTCGTCAAAACGGGAGCTGCATATCTGCCATTAGACCCTGATTACCCTAACGATCGAGTCGCCTATATGCTAGAAGATGCCAAACCGGCGTGCTTGCTCACAGTCAAAGAGACAGCAGACGGTTTGGACCATCCGCACATCGTTCAACTGGATGATTCAACTGTTCATCAGGAGATAGCAGAAAGTCCGCATCTCAATCCGACTTGGAGCGATGGCTCTCCACATCACCCCGCCTACATCCTGTACACATCAGGATCGACAGGCAAACCAAAGGGTGTTGTTGTAACAAAACGAAATGTAATCAACTTTATATTGTCCATGCAAGATTCATTTTTATTAGATCAAGAAGACCAGCTTTTAGCGGTAACGACCATTGCCTTTGATATTTCCGGGCTGGAAATGTTCCTCCCGCTTTTACATGGGGCTGCTATTTTATTGGCAAAAAAAGAAACCATACAAGAACCAGCAAAACTTTCAGACATGATTCGTTCTCATCATGTCACCATCATGCAGGCAACGCCAACGTTGTGGCATGCGTTGGCAGATGAGTACCCTGACGTGATAACAGGTATGCGTGTTCTTGTTGGAGGAGAAGCACTCCCTGCTTCCCTTTTGCACACATTGCAATCTCTTCAATGCGACATTACTAATTTGTACGGACCTACAGAAACGACGATCTGGTCTACGATGGAAAATGTCACAGCACACCGGGAGAATAGCGGGCCGGCAATCGGTAAACCCATTTGGAATACGAGCATTTACATTTTAGATGAAGGACTAAACCCAGTCCCAGCAGGATCAATTGGTGAACTTTATATTTCAGGTGAAGGAGTATCCAGAGGATATCTTGGACGATATGATTTAACGGCTGAACGTTTTGTCGCTGATCCATTCAGCACAAAAGGCACGAGAATGTATCGTACCGGTGATTTAGCCAGATGGCGTGAAGATGGTTCGATTGATTATATCAGCCGTGCCGATCATCAAATTAAAATACGCGGCTTCCGTATTGAACTAGGTGAAATCGAAACCGTAATGATGCAGCATCAAGCCATAAAGCATACATCTGTTATCGTTCGTGAGGATCAACCTGGGCAGCAGCTTCTTTGTGCGTATGTTGTGCTGACAGATGGCTCTTCTCTGCACCCTTCAGAGCTCAGGCAGTTTGCGGCTTCATTACTTCCTGATTACATGGTGCCCTCTGCTGTTGTCGTGTTGCCAGAACTTCCACTTACACCAAACGGCAAAATCGATCGCAAAGCATTACCAGCACCAAATATGTCTTTAGTCAGTTCTGAGCGGACACCTAGAACACCACAAGAAGACATGTTATGTAGTTTATTTGCAGAAACCCTTGGCCTATCTCAAATTGGCATAGATGATAGTTTCTTTGACTTAGGAGGACATTCCTTACTCGCCGCTCGCCTGCTTAGACGTATACGCGATACACTTGGCGCAGACCTAAGCATGAGTACCATTTTTGAATCGCCTCGGGTTGCTGAGCTTGCGCAGCACATTGACAAAGCGAAGGACATTCGGCCGCCGCTTCAGGTAGAAGACAAGCCAGATGAGATTCCGTTATCCTTTGCCCAAAAACGGCTCTGGTTCCTTCATTGCCTTGAAGGGCCAAGTCCAACTTACAATATTCCACTTGTCATTCAGCTGACAGGTACACTAGATCAAACAGCTCTCATTGGTGCTTTGGCAGATATCACTGAAAAACACGAAACCCTTAGAACCATTTTTCCAAATAAGAATGGCATGCCAAGACAGGTCATTTTACACCCGAAAAGTGTTCAGCCTGAACTCCATGTCACAGCTTCAAGCGATCAACAAATTGAGAATCAGTTAAACGAAGCCATTCGCTATAGCTTTCAGATTGAAGAAGAACCTGCACTTCGAGCTGAATTATTCACGCTTGATGCAAACCGATCCGTACTGCTTCTATTGCTGCATCACATCGCTGGTGACGGCTGGTCACTTGCACCATTGACACGAGACTTAGCTGCTGCTTACGAAGCCCGTATACAAGGAAAATCCATCTCCTTGCCAGCAGAACCTGTTCAATATGCTGACTATGCTATTTGGCAGCAGAAGCTGTTGGGCAGTGAAGAAGAGACGGATAGTCTATTTGCCAAGCAGCTCAGCTATTGGAAAGGTGCCTTACATGACCTGCCCGAAGAACTTGAGCTTCCCTATGACTTCCCGCGTCCACAGGAAGGAAGCTTCAACGGTGCGACGATAGACTTTACGATTGAACCCGCTTTACATCAGAACCTTCTTGAGCTTGCAAAGCAGCATCAGGTGAGTTTGTTCATGGTGCTTCAAGCATCACTTGCAGCATTACTGACACGCCTTGGAGCGGGGACAGATATCCCAATCGGCAGTCCGATTGCTGGACGGAATGACGATGCACTTGACGACATTGTAGGCTTGTTTGTGAACACACTAGTATTACGTACAAATACAGCTGGTAATCCAACCTTTAGTGAGCTATTGAAGCGAGTGCGAGACGTTGACCTAGCAGCCTATGAGCATCAGGATCTGCCATTTGAACGGCTAGTCGAAATCCTAAACCCAACCCGGTCCAGATCAAGAAATCCATTGTTCCAGGTCATGCTAGCCTTCCAAAATACACCGAAGGCAGAAATGAAGCTGACACAACTTGACTCAGATCTTTACGTGAAACCAGTAGGGTCAGCTAAATTTGATCTGACCATCGAATTAACAGAACAAAGAACGGAAACTGGGTCAGCAGCAGGTTTAACAGGATTGTTTGAATTCAGTACAGATGTATTTAAACAAAGCACCATTCGAGCAATTGCTGACAGAATGAAGCGATTTTTAACTGAAGTGACTGAGCGCCCACACGTGCCGATTGGTCAAGTGAACATTTTATCAGATAAAGAGCGGCAAACATTTCTCCCTGACAAAAAGACAATTGCTCAGTTAGACCAAGCACATAGTCTCCCGGCCTTATTTGAAAAAACGGCGCAGCAATACCCTGATCGAGTGGCTGTAACGTATGGCAATAGGCAGCTGACCTATGGTGAGTTAAACAACAAAGCCAATCGTCTTGCTCATTTATTAATAGAAAGAGGCGTTGGACCAGAACAGTTCGTTGCACTTGCCCTGCCTAGATCAATCGATATGCTCGTAAGCTTATTAGCCGTTCATAAAGCAGGCGCAGCCTATGTTCCGCTTGATCCAGATTACCCAGCAGACAGACTGGCATACATGATACAAGATGCCAAACCCGTTTGCAGCATCACAACAAAAGCAGATGCAGTGCATCTTCCAGCTGATTGCGATTTGATTTTGTTAGACGAAAAAGAAACGAGCGATCAATTGCTGACAATGCCAAATCACAATCCGGCTGATATAGACAGAATTGAACCGCTATCTTCTCTGCATCCGGCCTATATTATTTATACATCCGGTTCTACAGGGAAACCAAAAGGAGTGGTCATCCCACACCAAAATGTCATCCGTCTTCTGACATCTACTGAACATTGGTTCCAATTTGATGAAGAAGATGTTTGGACAATGTTCCATTCATATGCCTTTGACTTTTCAGTATGGGAAATTTGGGGACCACTTTTATATGGCGGCCGGCTTGTCATTGTACCTCATACCATCTCTCGCTCTCCAGAAGAGATGCTGCAGCTTCTAGTCGAGGAGGGTGTAACTGTACTTAATCAAACACCTTCTGCCTTCTATCAGCTCATGCAGATAGACAAGGAACAACAAACACTAGGCCAAGCATTATCACTCCGCTATGTCATCTTTGGCGGTGAAGCATTAGAGCTTAGCAGATTAGAAGATTGGTACAGCCGTCACTCAGACAGTAAACCAAAGCTCATTAACATGTACGGCATTACAGAAAC
Source organism: Bacillus sp. BK450 (assembly GCF_004364885.1). NCBI lineage: Bacteria > Bacillati > Bacillota > Bacilli > Caryophanales > Bacillaceae > Bacillus > Bacillus sp. BK450. The sequence goes on from NZ_SOBQ01000006.1 coordinate 60,134, forward strand.
CACCGTACACGTTACTTACAATGAACTCAATCGAGATATGATCACAAAGAACTCCAGCAGTTTAATAGGCGAATCGATTCCTGATTTACATGTGTACGTACTAGATGAATACCTGCAGCCTGTTCCCCCTGGGACGACAGGTGAAATGTATGTAGCTGGTGCTGGCCTTGCAAGAGGTTATCTAGGCAGACCTGACCTGACATCAGATCGATTCCCTGCCGATCCTTATGGCGCACCTGGCACAAGGATGTATCGCACAGGCGACCTTGCGCGCTGGACAGAAGAAGGGGCTCTTGATTACATTGGCAGAGCTGATCATCAAATTAAAATACGCGGCTTCCGCATTGAACTTGGAGAAATCGAAGCCGTTCTGGCACGCCACGATGCAGTTGCTCAAGTGGCCGTCATGATGCGAGAGGATCAGCCTGGCGACAAACGCCTAGTCGCCTATATCGTCCCAACTGAAGAAAACCGTTTCGATACAGAGACCTTTCGTCATTTTGCAGCAGTCAGTCTTCCTGATTACATGGTGCCCGCGGCATATGTACAGATTGACGCCATGCCGCTTACAGCAAACGGGAAGCTTGATCAAAAATCACTGCCAGCCCCTCAATTGCATTTACAGCAAACGGATGGCCGCGGCCCAAGAAACCCGAAAGAGGAAATCCTATGTCATCTCTTTGAAGAGGTACTTGATTTGCCTAAAATCAGCATAGACGATCCCTTTTTTGACATTGGCGGGCATTCCTTACTTGCGGTTCGTTTAATCAGCCGCATTCGTGATGCACTTGGTGTCAAACTAAGCATTGGAACATTGTTTGAAGCACCAAATGTGGCAAGTTTGGCAGAGAAACTAGAAACAGGAAGCGATGAAAACGCACTAGACATCTTGCTCCCGCTGCGAACAAATGGAGAAAGATATCCTCTTTTCTGTGTTCACCCAGCAGGTGGTCTGAGCTGGTGCTATGCAGGTCTCTTGAATACATTAGAGAAAGACATCCCTATTTATGGATTACAGGCACGAGGAATCGCAAGAAAAGATGACTACCCTCACACACTAGATGATATGGCTGCGGATTACATCAAGCACATCCAAACGATTCAGCCAAAAGGCCCTTATCATCTTCTTGGCTGGTCATTAGGTGGAAACGTTGTACAGGCAATGGCTACACAGCTCCAGCAGCAAGGTGAAGAAATCGCACTCGTTGCGATGCTGGATGCCTATCCAAACCATTTCTTACCGATTAAAGCAGCACCTGATGAAGAAGAAGCACTAATTGCTCTTCTTGCGCTCGGCGGTTATGATCCAGATACCTTAACAGGTGAACCGCTCACGATGAAAAGTGCCGTCGACATTTTGAAAAAAGATGGCAGTGCACTAGCAAGCTTAAGTGAAGATGCCATTAGAAATCTAAAAGAAACCTATGTGAATTCAGTTCGATTGCTCGGAGAATATCAGCCAAAAACTTATCAGGGGGACATATTATTCTTTAGATCTACCATTATCCCAGATTGGTTTACACCAATTGATCCCGAAGCATGGGCACCTTATATCAACGGAACAATTGAACAGCACGACATTCATTGCCGGCACAAAGACATGTGCCAGCCTAAACCCCTAGCAGAAATTGGTGTCATCTTAGACAACGCACTGCATCGGGTCAAACAAAAGCACTAAGAATAAAGGAGAGATGACAAATGACAAATCCCTTTGATCGTGAAGACGGTGTATTTCTTGTGCTGGTCAATGAACAAGGACAGCATTCACTTTGGCCATCATTTGCACCAGTGCCAGATGGATGGGAAAAGGTCTTTGGTGAAGACACTAGAAATGCCTGCATCGATTATATCCAGACACACTGGCAGGACTTGCAGCCATTAAGTTTAACAAAAGAACCAGCGCTAGCGCATGGAAAAACGGAATAAATCATCGCACCCTGATCTCCATCAGGGTGCTTTTTTGACAGAATAAACATCACCATCTTTCTGCTCTTTCTGCTACAATTTAATTGAGAATACTTATCAATCAATAAGAGATCAGGTGGTTTTATGGGAAACAACAATCAATTACGTACATTGGCAAATGCCGAACAATTCATCTATCGATTAACATATACTGAAAAAATAAATAATGCAGAGCTTCCACATACGGAGCAGCAGCTATCAGATACATTCTGCCTCCTCTTCAGCATAAGCGGCAGCGGTTTACTCACATTGAACGATCAAAAATGGCGATTGAAACATCTGACACTCTATACGATCATGCCTGGGGAAACATTTATGTTGAAAACAGAGACTTATCAAAAACACGAGCTCTATCTGTTTCGCTTTCAGCTCTACACGCTGCAAGATCAAAACATAGGAGAAGTATCAACGGAACATGCCCGTTCTTTACTGAATAAATGGCAATTTATCGATATTAGTTCGATTGAACAAATTCATTCTTTACTGTCCGATATGACAGAGGAATGGCAAAGACCTGAACCCATTAGCTTTTTTAGAAGCCAAACTCTTTTTCAGCAGCTCATTATGCAGCTTTTCACACTGCATAAAGAAGATATTTGTGACACGGCACATGCCCTTTTCAAAACAAAACAATATATCGATCAACATTCCGAAGAACCTCTCAGCCTGACAAGTCTATCTCATATGGCTGGCATCAGCTCTAATCATTACAGTGAGCTATTTAAAAAGCATTTTGATGTGAGTGTGACTGATTATATCACCAAGAAAAGGATGGCTAGAGCGAAACAATTAATGGCAAAAGGCAGCGCAAAGCTCAAAGACATTGCACTTGAAATCGGCTATCAAGATCCGTATTACTTCAGCCGCATCTTTAAGAAAAAAACGGGCATGACCCCTTCTACTTATATGAAAAGCCGGCAGCGGAAAATTGCAGCCTATGGCCATTCCATACTCGGCCAGCTCACACCCATTCATATCATCCCATATGCTGCCCCTCTTCACCCTAAATGGACAGCACATGATTTTGAGCATTATGCAGAAGAAATTCCGATTCACCTGAGTGCACATCGGATCAACGAGCACGCTGAAGCCAATTTACAGCTATTAAAGGAAACAAAACCTGAGCTGATCATTGTCAATGATCATGTGACAGAGGAAGAAAAACAAGTGTTAAAAACCATCTGTCCTGTTCACTTTGTTCCATTCACACAATTGGATTGGCGCACTCAATTCAGACAAACAGCTATGTTCCTAAACGAAGCGAAGGAAGCAGAAGAATGGCTGATTCATTACGAGGAACTCGTCATTCAAGCGAAAAAGGCATGCCTTTTTGATCATCCACCAAAAACCGTCCTGCCTCTTCGTATCTTTCAAGATCAGCTCTATTTGTCTGTGAATCGCACCATGTCAGAAGTGATTTTTCAAGACATTGGTCTTCAGCCAGCTTTTCAGAATGACGGCCAGCTAATAGAAAAAGAAATCAGCATTCGCTCTATACAACAGCTAGATCCAGATACCATCTTCCTTTTCCTGCATAAGGAGCCAAAAACCATTGCTTTTTATCAAAAATTAAAGCAGCAGGAGGCTTGGCAAAATCTCAAAGCTGTTACGCAGCAAGCAGTCTATCCACTTACGTCTGACCCTTGGCGTGAATACACAGCAGCCAGTCATCAACGAGTCATTCAGGACCTTTTATCTTTTTTTCCGTAAAAAGTCCATCATTTGACAGATCATTGTCTATGGATAAAAGGACGAAAGACTACTACAATCTTTAATTGAGAACAATTATCAGTTAAAGGAGAAAACAAATGAAAAAATGGTTCGCATTGCTTATCCTTTGTATCATGACGATCATCGCAGCAGCCTGTGGTGCTGCAGAAAATAAACCTGCTTCAAACACAACCAAAGGCAAGTCAGCTGAAGCAGCTGAAACAAACATCAAATACTTAGAACAAACGTACAAACTCAAAACACCAGTGAAACGAATTGTCATTGCTGGAAGCCTAGAATCAATGGAAGATGCAAAATTACTTGGTATCGAGCCTATTGGTGCTTCTACTGTAGGCGGCACTTTCCCTGAATTATTTAAAGACATCACAGCAAAAACAGAAGGCATCGGGGAAAAAACAGAACCGAACCTAGAAAAAATCTTAAAACTAAAGCCAGATGTGATACTTGGATCAACCAAGTTCCCGCCTGCAACAATTAAAAAACTAGATAAAGTCCAAACGACGATCCCAGTATCACATGTCTCTTCCGACTGGGAAAGCAATCTTTTATTACTCGGTGAACTGACTGGAAAAAGTAAAGAAGCCAAAACCATCATCTCTGATTATCAAAAAGATCTTAAACAAGCGAAAGAAACCCTGAAAGACAAAAGCAGCAACAAAACAGCTGTCATTTTACGCATTAGACAGGGCGACCTGTACGTATACCCGGAAGACGTATACTTCAACTCTACTTTATATGGAGACTTAGGTTTTACAGCACCAAGTGATATCAAAAAAGCCAAAGCACAAGCATTGATTTCATTGGAGCGCCTAGGAGAACTCAATCCTGACTATATTTTTGTTCAGTTCTCTAAAGAGGAAAACTCATCGAATCCGAACGCATTGAAGGACTTAGAGAAAAATAAAATTTGGACAAGCCTAAAAGCTGTGAAAAATGGGCACATCAATGAAAATGCCGTTGACCCTATGCTTCAAGGAGGAACAGCACTAAGCAAGACAACCTTCCTTGATAAGGCCGTGAAATGGTTAGATCAAAACAACTAAAAAGATGCGTGATCAGATGGTTGACAAAGGGCTAAAATGTTTAGCCCTTTGTCTTCTTTTCAACGTAGTTGAAAACCTTTAGGAGAGGATACACATGAACGGAACGTTTCTATATGACGAGCTTAACGGGCGTCAGCTTGATATTTACCTTCCGCAGGACACCTCTATTGATGTTCCAGCTGTCTTTGTACAAGATGGCTCTTCTTTGTTTAGAACACACCTGCTAGAGATCGAAAAAATGATCGAAGCCAAAACCATCTCGCCAATTATCATCGTCGGCATACACCCCTTCAATCGACTTGACGAATATACACCATGGAAGGCGTCATCACTGCGATCTGGGTTTCCTGACTTTAAAGGCGAGGCACAGACGTATGTGTCATTTTTAGCGAATGACTTGCTCCCATATATCAAAAGAGAATATCCAGTTCAAGAGACCTGTCATGAACATAGCCACGTAGGTGCTTCATTAGGTGGGCTTTTTGCTATTTATACCCTATTCATGCACCCTGATCTTTTTAAAAACATCGCATCGATCTCCGGGTCATTTTGGTATCAAGATTTTCTACCGTTTGCTAAACAACAAAACATTCAGTGTGTGGATCACTTTATTTATTTGTCTGTAGGCAGTGAAGAAGGGAAAGGGAAAACATCTGCTCAACAGCACATGCCTTTATTCAACAAACAACTACATGATCTTTTATTACAAAAAGGGATGCAAGAAAGGCAGCTGCAATATCACATCGAACAAGGGGAGGGCCATCATCTGAAACAATTTCAAAAAAATTTCTTATCGGCCCTAAAGTGGTTTTATCAAAGAGAACGCTAATTTTTTATCAGCATGGCCCAAAGCCGATATGATATATTGGAACGTATAGATTGAAAGAGGAGGGATTTGCGCATGAGACCTTTACAAATCTCAGCCGATACCGCACAAAAGCTTGCTGCATCACTCAATGTACCGTTAGAACAAATTATGCATATGCCGCAGCATATCTTATTAGCTAAATTAGCGGAGCTTGAACAGAAGAAAGATCGTTCTTCTTAAAGAAATAAAGGAGTTTACATTCATGGAACAACAACTAGAAAAATCAACATTACAACCTCGCAGTACAGGACAAACCATCCTGCTGATTGCTGGGATTTTGCTCATTGCATTTAATCTTCGGCCTGCCATTACATCCGTTGGCCCTGTGATCGGCGCGATTCGCTCCGATTTACAGCTTTCAAATGGACTGGCGGGTTTTCTTACGACATTACCACTGCTTTCATTCGCATTACTTTCTCCAATTGCCCCTAAAATCGGAAAACGACTTGGCAATGAACGAACCCTCTGGCTTGGACTTGCTGTCCTTCTCTTTGGGATTGTGATTCGCTCGTTTGGCACCATCACCTTCTTAATGATTGGCACGGCGCTGGTCGGAGTTGGAATTGCGATTTGTAATGTGCTCTTACCGGGGCTTGTGAAGCATAAATTTCCTGCACATGCAGGTTTGATGACAAGTGTATATACGACTTCAATGTCCGTTTTCGCTGCACTTGCATCAGGTGTCAGTGTTCCGCTCAGTCATACAATGCCTGGCGGCTGGAATACATCATTCCTTGTATGGGCTGGACTTGCCCTTCTCGCCATGATGGTTTGGGTGCCGCAGCTTCTTCATCAGAATACAGCGGCCGTCAAAAGCATCTCGCTCACAGAGCAGCCGATATGGCGTTCACGTGTTGCATGGCAGGTGACCTTTTTTATGGGGTTGCAGTCATTCCTTTTCTATAGCAGCATCGCATGGTTTCCTGATATCTTAACATCACATGGAATGAACCTGTCGACAGCTGGCTGGATGCTGTCCATTATGCAGTTTGTTGGGCTGCCATCCACCTTCTTAACGCCCGTTTTTGCAGAAAAATTAAAAACGCAAAGACCGCTTGTCGCCGGCCTTGTCCTTGTGTATTTACTTGGCATGATTGGACTTCTTCTCGGAGGATCAACGCCTATTCTTGTCATCTCTGTTCTATTGATCGGCATTGGACAAGGGGCCAGTATCAGTCTTGCCCTCACATTCATCGGATTACGAACAACCAATATGGAACAAGCAGCTGCCCTCTCTGGAATGGCGCAGTCTCTCGGTTATTTATTAGCTGCTGTTGGGCCGTTCATGATTGGAATCCTTTTTGATTCCACACATACATGGACACCCGCGATTATCATCTTTATTGTCATCCTATTTTTCATGTTTTTATCCGGTATGCGTGCCGGACGCAGCGTCTATATTTCAGATCCTTCATAAAAAAGAACCCGCCTCCTCGTGAGACGGGTTCTTTTCTGCTTATGCCTGCTCTGTCACATGTACCTTTAACGTTGCTTGTACCTCTGGATGAAGCTTTACCGGTACATTTGTATAACCTAACGCACGGATGGCGTCATTCAGCTCGATTTTGCGCTTATCGAGTTTAATTTGATGATCTTTTTGCAATTTATCAGCGATTTGTTTGCTTGTAATTGAGCCAAACAAACGGCCGCCTTCACCTGATTTTGCAGTGAGTTCCACTGTTAACGCCTCAAGTGTTTCTTTTAATTGTTTTGCTTGTTCAAGCTCTTGGATGGCATTCTTTTTCTCTTTGTTTTTCTGCCCTTCCAAAGCGCTTAGGTTCGTTGGAGTTGCTTCAACAGCTAACCCTTGTTTGATGAGAAAGTTGTGAGCGTATCCGTCAGCTACATTCTTGACTTCGCCTTTTTTCCCTTTGCCTTTTACGTCTTTTAGAAAGATGACTTTCATCTTTGAACCCCTCCTTCGAAATATTCGTCTATGGCAGCCTTTAACTTCCCTACCGCTTCTTCAATGGTTATACCATAAATCTGGGTAGCAGCGTTAGTCAAATGGCCGCCGCCGTCTAATGCTTCCATAATAATTTGAACGTTGATATCCCCTAATGATCTAGCACTAATGCATACCGTGTCGTCATCTCGTCTAGCGACAGCAAATGACGCTTCTACCTCACTCATTGACAACAGGGAATCCGCTGTCTGGGCAATCGTAATTTGATCATAATACTCCGACCTGTCAGATGGCAACGAAGCAATGGCCACCTGATTCTGATACAGCTCTGTATGCTGAATGAGTTTTGCTCGTTTGATGTAATGATCGACTGTTTCTTTTAAGAACTTTTGCACAAGGACAGGATCTGCTCCCTTTGCACGAAGATAGGATGCTGCATCGAACGTTCTTGACCCCGTTCTCAGAGAGAAACTCTTCGTATCAACAATGATCCCAGCCAGAAGCGCAGTCGCCTCAATCATGTTAATACGTAATTTCTTCGGCTGATACTCTAAGAGCTCTGTCACAAGCTCTGCTGTAGATGAAGCATACGGCTCCATATAAACAAGTAAAGGATCACGGATAAATTCCTCCCCGCGTCTATGATGGTCAATGACCACGACGTTTTCAATCTTATTCAGCAGTCGTTCCTCCATGACGAGAGACGGTTTATGTGTATCCACGACCACAAGCAATGTGTCATCCTTTGCAAGCTCCATTGCTTCCTCTGGTGTGATAAAACGTGACCAAAGCTCTTCATAATTCTTAATTTCACTAATTAAGCGTTGAACACTGTCGCCAATCTGGTTGGCATCAATGACAATATAACCTTCTTTTCCATTGGCCTGGGCAACCTTTAAAATCCCAATGGATGCACCGATTGAGTCCATGTCTGGGAACTTATGCCCCATGATCATGACATTACCGCTTTCAGATACAATTTCTTTTAAAGCATGAGAAATGACCCGTGCGCGTACGCGTGTCCGTTTCTCCATTGGATTCGTTTTTCCACCGTAGAATTTCACTTTTCCATTCGGCTGTTTAATGGCGACCTGATCCCCGCCTCGTCCGAGGGCAAGGTCAAGACTCGACTGCGCAAGTGCTCCAAGCTCTTTCAAGGAAGGAACGGACGCACCGATCCCGATACTCAGAGTGAGCGTCGCACTATGTGCCCCTGTTTTCTCACGGACCTCGTCTAAAATGGAGAATTTCGACGCTTCAAGCTCAGCTAAAATACTCTCATTTAGAACCGCCATAAATCGTTCAGACGAAATTCTCTTCAGGAAAATACCGTATTCTTGTGCCCAATTGTTGAGCAAAGACGTCACTTCACTATTAATCGCGCTGCGCACTTGATCATCAAGTCCCTGCGTGACATCGTCGTAGTTGTCTAAAAAGATATAAGATAACACCGTTCGTTCATTTTCGTACTGTCGTTCAATCTGTACCTGTTCCGTGACATCAAAGAAATATAAAAGGCGCTCTGACCGTTTAATAATGACTTTGAATTTCCGGTCATTCAGCGTCACATTTTCGGTCTCGACCTCTTGTTTAATAAGAGGCACAATGGACTCGAATGTATCGTACAAGGATCTGCCGACAAGTGTGCTTTCATGAAAGCATGAAGCGAGAAATGGATTGGTCCATTCGATATAATACTGATCATTAAACAGCATAATACCAATTGGCATCTCCATTAATGCTTCTTCTCCAACCTTTTTGACTCGATAGGATAATGTTGAAATATATGAATCAATCTCTTTCTGCACTTGCGTATCTGCCCACTTTAAGAAGTAGAGCACACCTGCAAGGACGAAAAGACCAACCGCTCCTATGATCCAATTGAAATAAAGGTTGAGGAGGACTGTGACCACCGCAAGAACAATTAACGCGAAGATCGGATACTTGATGACAGGTTTTCTATAGAAGCTTGGCACTGATATCAACTCCTCAACATTCAGAGTGAATTATTTGTTTTTTACTTTTTCTCTTAAATCAAAGCCTATGTCAGCAATCCCTATAATTCGCACAATCACACCGATCGGCGGAAAGAAAACCGTTAACACAACAGCGAAAATGGGTACCGCTTTTGAGATGTTTTTTTCGTGGCAATAATAGAAGAGAAAAGAAAATCCCTGAATAAGCACCAGTATAAATAAAATTTGAAACGCACTCGTTTGAACGAGCCATAAAAAGCTGCCTTTTTCCGTCTGAATCAGCATCAAAAGCAATGTGAGTAAATAATACCATACCATGCTTTTTGGCAGCCGCATATCCTTAAATTTCTTCAAGGACGGCATGTCTTTGACAAACCGTTTGATCAGAGGCTGCACGAACCAGTGATTCACGAAAGCCATCAGCGTGACCAAAATCAATAACGCTACAGGTAAAGCACTTAATGCCGTATCCTGCATCTCTTTAAACTGTTTGAGCTGTTTGGCTATGTCCTTTTCAGAAGCCCCGGATTGCTTTAAAACACTCTCTACCATCGGCATCATTTGCTCAATTGACTCTTTCGCGATACTCATGATATCGATCTGAAAAAGCTGAACACTGACAACAAAGGAGATGAGAAAACTGAACAAATAGATCAGCGCACCTGTAATGATGGCATTCCCGGGCTGCCTTCTGCTGTAGAAAACACCCATGCCTAATCCGACAGCAATCAGAATAGGTGCACTCATGAGTCCAGTTATAGACCCAATTAAAAAGCTGATCACTATGCCAATAGCGCCAGCAGCAATTCCTTTTTTCAAGCCGTGTCTGATTGTATAGAGAATGATCGGAATCGGAGCAGCTAGAAAGAAAATAATGGATAATAGCGGCACATACAAATAAAACAGCGTCATGACCGCGAAAATACTGATCATGATTGCGCCCTCTACTAACGCTTTTGTTTGTTTCACACCCTCACCTCTATCCAATCCTTTTGTCTATATCTTGCTCAATGTGTACTTCTATGTATACGTACGATGTAAGCTCCATCATGTCTTGCCCCAACCTTTATTTTACCATAGCGGTAAATCTCAAGTAAAATGCAGGCTGTCCTGAGCGTTTCACGTGGAACACCGATATGGAATGGCATATGCAAGTTTTCGAACAGCATGTTACAATTTTTTAGATTATTCTTAGCTATAAACCCTGAATTCAAGGTCAAAAGCTGTTAGAATAGAAACATCATCAATAAATGTAAGAAGGAGAATTCACATGGGAAAAACACTCGTATTCGGACACAAAAATCCTGACACAGACACGATTTGCTCTGCTATTGCTTACGCTGATCTGAAAAACAAAATCGGCGTTCAGGCAGAAGCCGTCAGACTTGGAGAAATTAATGGAGAAACACAATACGCATTAGATTTCTTTAAACAAGAAGCACCTCGTTTCATTGAAACGGCTGCAAACGAAACAAAGCAAGTCATTCTTGTCGATCATAACGAATTCCAGCAAAGTGTAAGCGATATTGATCAAGTACAAGTAACTGAGGTCATTGACCACCACCGTATTGCCAACTTTGAAACAAGTGAACCTCTTTACTATCGTGCAGAGCCTGTAGGCTGTACAGCAACGATCTTAAACAAAATGTATAAAGAAAACCAAGTGACGATTGAAAAAGAAATCGCTGGTTTGCTTTTATCTGCGATCATTTCTGATTCCTTACTATTCAAATCCCCAACATGCACACAGCAAGATATTGATGCTGCACATGAGCTTGCAAAAATCGCAGGGGTAGATCCAGAAGTTTACGGCCTAGACATGCTGAAAGCAGGCGCTGATCTAAGTCAAAAAACGGTTCAAGAATTAATTACACTTGATGCAAAAGAATTCGCACTAGGCAAAAGCAAAGTAGAAATTGCACAAGTCAATACAGTAGATATCGCTGAAGTGACAGCAAGACAGGCTGACATTGAAGCGAAAATCAATGAAGTCATTGCAGCAAAAGGTCTTGATCTATTTGTTTTAGTCATCACAGACATTTTAGAAAATGACTCCCTTGCTCTTGCACTCGGTGCAGAAGCAGCAAAAGTAGAAAAAGCATTTAACGTCACGCTTGAAAACAACACAGCTTTACTAAAAGGTGTTGTATCAAGAAAGAAACAAGTCGTACCTGCACTGACAGACGCACTTTCTTAATAAAACACGACAAGACTGCTGAATTGTTCAGCAGTCTTTTTTGTCTGTCTTCTTTTTAATGAATGTACGTATCACTAACGAGAATATCCTTTAGCACGCTTGTTGGAATCGTAAATTCAACAACACCCATGTAACCAGGAGCCACATCATATTCATTAAAGGAAATCACAAGCTTTCCTTTTGAATTGATATAGAAGTTTTGATCCGGCTTAATTTTCTTAAATGGATCTGTTTCTTCCTTGCCAATCCAGTATATTTTGTCTGAATCCTCTTTCATCTGTTTCTTCATTTGTTCTTTAATATTTTCACTAATCACATCAATATAACGATTATCTTTAAACAGGCTTGGTAATGTAATGAGGACATGGTTTTTCTTATCAACCGTATCATATGTCATTTCCTCTGCCGCAGAAGCCTGAGTCGTCACCTTGTATCGGCCTAGTGAAAGGATTTGATCATTGTTCGTTCTCACTTCATAACCGCTCTCAACACTTAAATGACCATTTTTATAACCCTTTGTTTCCTTTTCAAAATCTTGATACAGCTTTTTGTTTTCAGCTAAATATTTTTGATTCAGGCTGTCTTGTAATGTTCCGTCCCCAAGTCCTGAAACGTGTGGTGTTTTAAGATCAATATTCGTTCCTTGATCGCTCTTTTTAAATTCTGTAAACGTTACGACTTTCACCAGCTCGCCAATGACAGGCACCTCTGAAATCGCTCTTGCTGCCTGTGGACTGACATTAACCGTTGTAACAAAAAGAGCAGCAGCCGCAACAAGTCCGATGGTCCATTGCTGAAAATGAGGTTTTTTATTTTTTCTTTTTAACGTTCGTTCAACCATCGCATCATATTCCGGTGGAATAGGGATTTCTAAATATTCATCTTTTAAATGTTCCAAATACTTATCCATTTAAATTTCCTCCTGTGATAATTCTACTTTTAAAAGCCGCAGCGCCTTATATAATCTTGTTTTAATGGTGTTTTCATTTTCATCGAGAATCTGGGCGATGTCCTCTAATTTTAAATCTTCAAAGAATCTCAAAATAATGATGACTCGATACATCTCAGGCAAATCCTCTATAGCCCGTTTGACGTCTTGATCCTCGTATACATCTGATTCTCCCTGTGATAAGAATTCAAGCGTATCATCATCTGTCACCTGCACCCGCTTCTTCTTTCGTAAAAAGTCTAGGGCAGTGTTCACCACGATCTTATAAAACCAGCTATGCATCTTGCTCGCATCCTCTAATCGGTGAACAGATTTGAGTGCTTTATGAATGGCCTCCTGAACAACATCCATAGCATCTTCTGGGTTTTTGACATAACTATAGGACAACCGATAAAAACTGTGTTTATGCTCCATGACGTAATCCGCAAATTGATCATCTATTTTTCGTTTCTTCATTTTACAAAGAGCTCCTTTATCTTAAATGCGCATCTGTTATTTCTTACATTGGATAGACGCGCGCCTTTTGAAAATAGTTTGCGCTCGGTTATTTTTTTAACATGTCATCGCATTTACGTTCCTATACAAAAAGAGCGAACCAGATGGGTTCACTCTTTCCAAGCAGATAGTGTTTGATGGACAAACTGTTTTAGTGGAGAAAGCGGATGAATAATAGGAACGCCTGTCTCCCGCTCCACCTGCTTTGCCGCACGAACCATCGAAAGCTGCATCACACAAATGTCTCTCCCTTTTTGCTTCATACATTTTCTCAGCTGCTCCTTGATTTGTTCATCATAGGCTTGCATATCACCGTTTAGGCAGAGATGAAAGACATCCTCCATCACAACCATTTCTACTTCAAGCTGTTTGCCCCGCTCTGTGGCATATGATTCAAGCCGATGCATCGTCCCTTCCACTGTATCTGGGTTGGAAAACACCAGTTGAATAGGCCTTTGTTTCTCACAAATCAGCTCAAATAACGGTTCATCGATCGGAACAATCGGTTGTTTAAAGAGCTGCTGCTGATCACCCAAAGCGGCAATGTATTGTGTACACGTGAGCAGAATGAGATCGGCTTCAATTTCCTGTTTTAATCTGTTGATAGCATACGTTTGCTGCTTGTGTTGATCAAATGCAGGATCTTGTGTCGCGCGTTCTATAAATGATGAATCGACCGTGTGATGCAAATCAACATCTGTATCACCAAACGCATCTTCTATATATGACTGATTGGATGGATGGGCGTGAAGGCAGTGTAATCGAATCATCAGGCTCGCTCCTCGTGAAAGTTTTCAATCATTATATCAATCCTTGTATGAAATAGGGAGCAACATGACCATATTGTTAGGGAGATATTAAAGGAGGGATTCTAATTGAAAGAAGATCAACAGCCTAAATCATCTTCAGAGTCAGAAGAAACCTTAACGAATCGGCAAGGTCATCCCGTAACAGATAATCAAAATATGAGAACTGTCGGGAATAGAGGACCCACTACGCTTGAAAACTACGATTTCCTAGAAAAAATCAGTCATTTTGATCGTGAACGCATCCCTGAACGTGTTGTACATGCACGCGGTGCCGGAGCTCACGGTTACTTTGAAGCCTACGGCACATTCGGGGATGAGCCCATCTCCACCTATACGAGGGCAAAATTGTTTCAGGAAAAAGGGAAAAAGACGCCTGTTTTCGTTCGTTTTTCTTCTGTGATTCACGGCGGTCATTCGCCAGAAACATTACGTGATCCGAGAGGGTTTGCGATTAAATTTTATACAGAGGAAGGCAACTGGGATCTCGTAGGGAACAACCTGAAAATTTTCTTTATTCGAGATGCTTTAAAGTTCCCTGATTTGGTTCATGCCTTTAAGCCGGATCCTGTCACCAATCGTCAGGACGGCGAGCGTATTTTTGATTTTGTCTCACAATCACCTGAGGCGACGCATATGGTGACATTTCTCTTTTCACCATGGGGCATCCCAGCTACATACCGGCACATGCAAGGCTCAGGTGTCCATGCGTACAAATGGGTCAACCATGAAGGAAAAGCGGTGCTGGTTAAATATCATTTTGAACCAAAACAAGGCATTCGCAACCTGACCCAAGAACAGGCGCAAGCGATCCAGGGAGAAAATTTTAACCATGCCACACAGGATTTATATGAAGCGATTGAGCAAGGAGATTATCCTGAATGGGAGGTATATGCACAGATCATGGAAGATGATGCCCACCCTCACCTCGACTTTGACCCGCTAGACCCTACAAAGCTTTGGTACAAGGATGACTATCCATGGAAACCAATCGGACGGATGGTATTAAACAAAAATCCAGAAAACTATTTCGCAGAAGTCGAGCAGGTTGCCTTTGGGACTGGCGTACTCGTAGACGGTTTAGATTTCTCAGATGATAAATTGCTTCAAGGCCGTACCTTCTCCTACTCTGACACGCAGCGATATCGTGTAGGGCCAAACTATTTACAGCTGCCGATCAATGCACCGAAAAAGCATGTCGCCACCAATCAGAGAGACGGGCAAATGGAATACCATGTCGATCAAGGCAAAGGCCAAAATCCTCATGTGAATTATGAGCCGTCGATCCTCGGAGGATTAAAAGAAGCCAAACAGGATGGAAAGGATCATACGCCTTTTGTAGAAGGTGAAGTCAAACGAGAAGCCATTGACCGCCCAAACAACTTTGGACAAGCGGGAGAAACGTATCGCCGTTTTAATGATTGGGAGCGTGAGGAACTGATTAAGAACTTAGTCAATACTCTTGCGACATGTCAAAAGGACATTCAAGACCAAATGATTGAAAACTTTACAAAAGCAGACCCTGATTACGGAAAACGTGTCGCTGACGGCTTAAAAGCCTTTAAACAAGAGCAGCCAAGCGGACCTATCGGCTCTACAGGCGCTGCTCAAGCCGTGGACGAAGCCATCAACAACAGCACACCATCAGATCCTTATTAATGAAAAAAAGAATGCAGCGGCGAGGCTGCATTCTTTTTGTATACATCTATTAAGCGTTTTGACCTTTTTTGATCCATTCTGCCACATTGACTGTACGTTTTGCCTGATGTTTCACAGCTGCTTCTGCATCCTCTTGGATTTTTCCATTTTGGTCAACAGTGACACTTACGCCATAAGGGTTGCCCCCTGCACCGTATAAGGAATCATCTGTGTATCCAGGAGAGGCAATAATGGCTCCCCAGTGGAACATCGTCGTATATAAGCTGAGAACCGTCTGCTCCTGTCCGCCATTTGCGTTTTGAGCTGAAGTCATCGCGCTGACTGCTTTGTTTGCCAATTTACCTTGGAACCACAAGCCGCCTGTTGTATCTAAGAACTGCTTCATTTGAGCTGGCAGGTTACCGAAACGTGTCGGCATGCTAAAGATGATGGCATCTGCCCACTCTAAATCACTTAATTGAACCTCTGGCACATCCTTTGTTTCGTCTAAATGTGCTTTCCATGCTGGATTTGAAGCGACAACTGCTTCTGGTGCCAATTCAGCAACCTTTAATACTTTGACCTCTGCACCAGCTTCTTTTGCTCCAGCTTCAGCCCATTTCGCCATCTGATAGTTTGTACCTGTTGAACTATAATAAATAATCGCTAATTTTACGTTTTCCATTTGTTCCAGCTCCTTTTGTTTGTTTTGCCCAAAAAGCTTCTGTAAAAATCCCACCTGTATTCCCCACCTTATTTAAAATTGACGACGATACCATAAAGCCGCAGCATCGACTTCTTCTCTCGTTAGCTGATGTCCGCGATTTTCCCAATGAAGTGTAACCGATGCGCCTGCACCCTGGAGCAATTGCTCCAGCTCCTGTGATTCCTCTGGACGGCACATTGGGTCATTTTCACCAGCTGCTATAAAGACTTGTTTCCCCGCTAATGAAGGCAACGAAACCCCGCGTCTTGGAACCATTGGATGATGCAGGATAGCTCCTTTTAAAGCATCCCCATAATGGAATAACAAGCTTCCAGCAATGTTTGCCCCATTGGAATATCCGATAGCCACCACATTGTGACGATCAAACCCATATTCATCAGCTGCTTCGCCGATAAATGTATATAGTTCCTCTGTACGCTCAATCAAATCCTGCTCATCAAATACACCCTCTGCCAAACGTCTGAAAAAACGCGGCATGCCGTTTTCTAATACATTCCCTCTCACACTAAGAACAGATGCATCAGGATCTACTATCTGTGCAAGCGGCAATAAATCTTCTTCTGTCCCGCCAGTTCCATGCAGTAATAACAGGACAGGTCTTTGTTCATTCTTTCCTTTTCGAAAAAGATGCTTCATCATGAATCTCCTTTCCCTTTAACTTCTCTCACTTCAATTGGCAGTACAATTTGTTCAATCTGACTGCGCTGTGCCTCATATTGCGGTGGCAGTTTCAATGCTTCACCCATTGTTTCCACTGATTCGTCGTGTGCAAACCCTGGAGGATCAGTAGCAATCTCAAATAATATGCCGCCAAGCTCTCTAAAATAAATAGCATTAAAATAATTTCGATCTTGCACAGGTGTCACTTGATACCCGCTTTGTGCAATATGTCTTTGCCAATCTAATTGATCCTGATCATCTGTTGCTCTCCATGCAATATGGTGCACAACTCCAACACCCATACGTCCTCGTGGAACAGGTGTGATGTTCACATCAATGACATTGCCTATTTCACCAAACGAACGGAATCTCACATAGTCTCCTTCTTCTCCGACTCGTTCAAGTCCCATCGTTTGCTCTAGCAGCTGCATTGTTTGCTCCGGATGCGAAGTTAATAAAACAGCTCCGCCAAATCCTTTAATCGCTACATCTGGTGTGACACCGTTAAATGTCCACTCGTTTTGCTTTCCTTCCGCACGCTCTACTAGCTCAATCAATAAGCCGTGTGGATCTTCAAATGAGAGAAAAGCTTCCCCAAAACGTTCAACCATTTCATAAGAGACATTAAACTGCTCAAGACGATCCTTCCAGAAAGAAAAAGCGCCTGTCGGTACGACATATGTCGTCACGCCTACTTGCCCTGCACCAATTTGACCTTTTTGTGCCCCCGGCCAAGGGAAAAACGTAATAATGGTCCCTGGAGAGCCGCCTTCATTTCCAAAATATAAATGGTATGTGCCCGGATCATCAAAATTTACGGTCTTCTTCACGAGACGAAGTCCTAAAACACCTGCATAAAAATCAACGTTCTCCTGAGGATGACCGACAATAGCTGTAATATGGTGAATTCCTTCTGTTTTTTTCACTTCTAATGACCTCCTAATCATGAAGTAATAAGCCTCTATTCATTATGTCTTTACTGACGTCTTTATATTATCTCGAATTCGAGATATTAGATCAAAAAAATATATTTATCTCGAATTAAGGATATGATGTTTTTAAGTAAATGTCAATGATTTTTGTTTTTCTTTTAAAAAAGCAGAGCTGTTTTGCATGAAACAGCTCTGCTTTTCCTTGATTATTGCAGCAATTTTTTCTTTTTTAAATAGGCTTTCGCTACCTGGAATGCATCCTTCCCCTTCACATTGACTTCATAATTCATTTCTCTCATCTCTTCGTCTGTAATTTGACCCGCAAGCTTATTGAGAGAGGTCTCAATCTCAGGGAATTCAGTTAATGTCTCCTGCCTGAGCAGCGGTGCTCCTTGATATGGCGGGAAAACATGCTGATCATCATTAAGGACCTTTAATTTGTATTGTCTCAATTCACTGTCTGTCGAATACGCATCGACTAAATTGATATCTCCTTTTTGAATCGCTCGATACCGTAGCTTCGGCTCCATCGTCACAACATCGTCAAAGGAAAATTGATAGGCTTTTTGAATGCCTCGATACCCATCCTGACGATCAGAAAACTCTAAGGTGAATCCAGCTTTTATGCGGTTTTTGATCTTACCTAGATCTGAAATGTTGGACACTTCATATTGATCAGCCAGTGACTGCGGCACGGCTAAAGCATACGTATTGTTGTATGCCATGGGCTCAAGAAGGCGAAGCTGAAAGGACGATTCCAATCCACGCCGCGCTTGCTCATACACTTTTCTTTTATCTGTGCTTTTTGCTGTTTCTTTGAGGAATTCAGAAATCGCTGTACCCGTAAACTCAGGATAAATATCGATATCACCAGAGCGTAAAGCCTGGAAAACAAAGGACGTCTTACCAAGACCGGGCTTCAGGTTCACTTGAATATCTGTATCCTGTTCAATTAAAAGCTTATACATTGAGATCAAAATCTCAGGCTCTGATCCTAACTTCCCGCCAATAGTGATTTCTTTCTTTTCTTGCTGAAACAGCGAGGGGGCAGCGACAACTGCTCCTGCAATCAGAGCAAAAACAGTCACAGAGATCACAGTCTTTTTAAAGGAAATTTTCTCAAAGGTACGCAGCACCACATCAAATAGTAGAGCGAGTAAGGCAGCTGGTATCGCACCAATGACAATGAGAGACATATCATTTCGATCAATTCCCAGCAAGATTAAGCTTCCTAATCCCCCAGCCCCGATCAGTGCTGCCAGAGTGGCGGTCCCCACAATGAGTACCATCCCGGTTCGGATACCCGCCATGATGACTGGCATGGCAAGAGGAAGCTCCACCTTTAATAACCGTTTGCGATGATTCATCCCCATAGCAAGCGCCGCTTCTCTAAGAGAAGGATCAACCTCCTGAATGCCTGTATATGTATTTCTTAAAATAGGGAGTAGGGCATAGACCACAAGCGCAATAATCGCAGGTACTTGCCCAATCCCCACAAGAGGAATCAACAAGCCAAGAAGTGCGAGCGACGGAATCGTTTGTAAGACGGCCGTCACCCCGATGACCCACTCCGCTAGCTTTGGAACCCTCGTTAAATAGATACCTAATGGAATAGCAATCAAAATCGCTAAAAATAAAGCAATAAAAGAAATTTGAATATGCTCAAGTAAGGCGTGTCCCAATTGTTCTTTGCGTTCCCATAACACACGGGTCCAATCATTCATGAGACTCGCCCCTCTCTTTAGGAGAATCAGCTAAATACTGAATCACTGCTTGACGATTCACTAGTCCAATCCGCTCTCCATTCTTTTCAACAGCCAATTCCTCGTGCTTTGCCAATTGAGACAAGACTTCATCCAGTGGGGCATCTGCTGAGATCGCCTCATAGGGTAAAAGAGCTTCGTTGGCTATCGATTGTGCCAAGGTTTCCAGCTCAAAAGCTTGATGTCCCACATGACGGGCAGCCCCTGAAACAAACTCCTGTACAAAGGCATTGGCTGGATGTTGAACCAATTCCTCAGGACGTCCGATCTGCACTACTTTTCCTTCATTCATCACACAAATCCGATCACCCAGCTTCATAGCTTCCTGCATATCATGCGTCACAAAAACAATGGTTTTTTGTATACGGCGCTGCAAATCAAGCAGATCATCCTGCAATTTCTCCCTCGTTAGTGGATCTAACGCACTAAAAGGTTCATCCATCAGGACGATCTCAGGATCAGCTGCAAGTGCACGTGCCACACCGACTCGTTGCTGCTGTCCACCAGAGAGCTCTGCTGGCTTTCGATGCCGATACATAGCAGGATCAAGCCCGACCATCAACATGAGTTCATCGACACGCTGATTGGTCTCATTCCGGCTCCATTGTTTAAGCTCTGGCACCACAGCAATATTTTCTTCTATGGTCATATGAGGAAAAAGCGCAATTTGCTGCAAAACATAACCGATATCCCAGCGCAGCTCATACATATCATAATCACTTATTTTTTGACCCTTTATGTAAATCTCACCTTCTGTAGAAGAAATGAGGCGATTGATCATTTTCAATGTCGTCGTTTTCCCGCTGCCACTAGGTCCAATCAATACAAAAAACTCACCTTTCTGAATCTCCAAATCAACGGATTGAACGGCATAGCGCTCATCAGAAAATTGCATCGATACCTTTTTAAATTCAATCATCTTCCCACGCCCTGACTGCAATTATTTTCTAGACTATCAATATGACAGATCAACCACATATTTGTATAGAATAAACTGTCACTTTTACATACTTCCCTTCGGTTGAGTGTCAAAAACAACTCTAGCAAAAATAGATGAGATTCACAGTGGGGAAAATAAAAAAAGCGAAGAGCTCGGGGCTCTCCGCTTTTAAGTCAACGACTTACTCACCAGTAACGTATGGAAGTAATGCCATTTGACGTGATCTTTTGATCGCTAAAGTCAATTTACGTTGATACTTAGCGCTAGTTCCTGTTACACGACGAGGTAAAATTTTACCACGCTCAGAAACAAACTTTCTAAGAAGATCAACATCTTTGTAATCGATGTGCGTGATACCGTTAGAAGTAAAGAAACATACTTTACGACGTTTCGCACGACCGCCTCTGCGTCCACCTGCCATTTGTTTTCACACCTTTCCTTTAGTCATTTTTTCAGAACAATTAGAATGGCAAATCATCATCGGAGATGTCAATCGGTTTACCATCGTTCGCAAATGGGTCATCATTAAAGCTATTTCCCTGATTACGATTTTGGTTGTTTTGATTGCCATATGGATTTTGACTTGGTTCATTTCCAAATGGATTCTGATCGTTTTGGCTACCGCCATAATACTGGCCTCCGCTATTGCCACCGCCGCTGTATCCACCTGAACCAGCACCGCCGCTCTTAGGCTCAAGAAATTGAACACTTTCAGCTTGAACCTCTGTCACGAAGACACGCTGTCCTTGCTGATTTTCATAGTTTCTTGTCTGCAAACGACCGTCTACACCGGCAAGACTTCCTTTTTTCAAGAAATTAGCCACGTTCTCGGCTTGTCTTCTCCAAGTAACACAGTTAATGAAATCGGCTTCACGCTCTCCAGATTGATTCGTAAACGTACGATTCACAGCTAGAGTAAACGTGGCTACAGCCGCACCATTAGGCGTGTAGCGAAGCTCAGGGTCTTTTGTTAGTCTTCCGACCAATACAACACGGTTTAGCATATTGAAAGACCACCTTTAAATATATATTTCAATGATTTATACTTCTTCTTTAACAACAATGTGGCGAATGATATCGTCACTGATCTTAGCTAAGCGGTCAAATTCTTGAACTGCTGCAGCGTCAGATTGAACGTTTACGATTTGGTAGAAACCGTCACGGAAATCGTTGATTTCGTATGCAAGACGACGTTTACCCCAATCCTTTGTTCCAGTGATCTCCGCACCGTTAGAAGTTAACACGTTATTGAAACGCTCGATAACTGCTTTTTTAGCCTCATCGTCAACTGTTGGGCGGATGATGTACATAACTTCGTACTTTCTCATCTGATTGCACCTCCTTTTGGTCTAAGCGGCCCTAAACGGGCAAGGAGCAATAAATTATATTACTCACAATTGTATATTATAACAAATTACTTGGCCTATGACAAGAACCTATACATTAAAACGGAAATGAATGACGTCTCCATCTTTCACTACATATTCTTTACCTTCTAGACGAACCTTTCCTGCTTCTTTAGCAGCAGACATGCTTCCGCCAGCTAGTAAATCCTCATACGCAACCGTTTCAGCACGAATAAATCCACGCTCGAAGTCTGTGTGAATGATTCCAGCACATTCTGGCGCTTTCATTCCTTTTTTAAATGTCCAAGCACGTACCTCTTGCTCACCTGCTGTGAAATACGTAGCTAATCCTAGAAGAGAGTAAGATGCTCTAATTAGCTGATCAAGACCTGACTCATTAATACCAAGCTCTTCAAGGAACATTTGCTTCTCTTCTCCTTCAAGCTCTGCAATTTCAGACTCGATCTTCGCACAAACGACGATAACTTCAGCGTTTTCACCAGAAGCAAACTCACGGATTTGCTGTACATATTCGTTGCCCTCATGATCCGCTACTTCATCCTCACTCACATTTGCTACATAAAGAACTGGTTTAGATGTGAGTAAATGAAGCTGTTTCACAAGCTTTTGCTGCTCATCAGTAAATTCTACAGATCTTGCCGATTTCCCAGCTTCAAATGCGTTCATTAGCTTCGACAAAATCTCAAATTCAGCTACTGCTTCCTTGTCCTTTTGTTTTGCAAGCTTACTCACACGAGCTAAACGCTTTTCAACTGTTTCTAAATCAGCCAAAATCAATTCGAGATTAATCGTTTCAATATCTGCCACAGGATCAACCTTACCAGCTACGTGTGTAATGTTATCATCTGCAAAAGCTCTAACCACGTGACAAATTGCATCTACTTGTCGAATATGAGAAAGGAATTTATTCCCTAAACCTTCACCTTTAGATGCACCTTTGACAATACCCGCAATATCAGTGAATTCGAAAGCAGTGGGAACTGTCTTTTTCGGCTGCACCAATTCTGTTAGCTTTTGTAAACGCTCGTCAGGAACTTCTACAATTCCGACGTTTGGATCAATAGTACAAAACGGATAGTTAGCAGACTCCGCTCCAGCCTGTGTAATTGCATTAAATAGCGTTGACTTCCCGACGTTAGGTAAGCCAACAATACCAGCTGTTAAAGCCATTCTTTCATCTCCTCTATATCAAACGTGCTCGTTATACTGCGTAATATGAACCTAGAGCAATTATAAGTAGGTTTACATGAAAAGACAAGCTAACCATCATGCATTTTCAATAGAAGAAACATCGTCAAAAAGAATAAATCAATGCTTCAAAACGAGAAAATGCACCTGGCTTTGCTATAGAAAAGACAAATTTAATAAAAAAAGCATGAGGCCTACTTAAGCAGTTGGCTCCTCATGCTTGACGAGAATTTTCTTCATTTTTCGTTCAAAATCTCTTCTTGGGATCATCACGCTGTGTCCGCAGCCTTCACATTTAATACGGATATCCATGCCCAAACGAATGACCTTCCACCGATTGGCACCACATGGATGGGGCTTTTTCATTTCTACAACATCATGTAACCCAAACGCTTTGTCTGCCATCAGCCTTCACCTCTCCTTGCTCACTTCATTGAATCTATTGTACAAAAAAACGGCGATGAAGGGCAATGCACAAAACAAAGAGTCTCTTTCAATCGTTCATCCTATTCTTTTTTAGAGAAAAAACCCTCCTTTTAGATCATTTTATTTGTGACCAATAGTTACTTAAACTCCGTTTTTTTTCAATATTGTCACAAACACTGTAGGTCAAAAGGTTTTTATTGGTAGAACGCGGTGGTTTTTCCATATTTTTTGATTTATGATATCTGCATAAATGTTATGTGAGGGAGCAGGTACGATGGTCAATCGAAAGGATAGATTAACTGATAAAGAATATAAAATCATATCCGATCATGCTGGAAATATCGACAATTACCAGCAGCACCATACGATAGAAATAGGTCAGCAAACACTCACTGTCCACGATTTTCTAAAGATCGACCAAAAATTATATGGTTTAACGATGCAGCCGGAACAATCAGATGAATTCATCGTCGCTTTTCACTGTCCGCTGCCACATCAAATGAGGGTGACATCTAAGCAAGATGTACACAATGCGGCACAGTCATTGCTCAAAACAGACTATGCCTATCCAATTGAAAGAAAGTCCCTTGACGGCAATCAAGACCATGTCTTTTTTAAAGGGAAGGAATACATAGAGAAAGTCTGTCAGAAGCATCCGAATGCAGGTATCCATCTCACTGGACAAGCACTTGCCGGTGCTGTTTGTGCTTATGTTGCAACAGAACAGCCAGCTGTCAAAAAAGCCGTTACCTTTGACAGCCCAAATATATGGAGTATCCTGTCGCCTTCGATTCAGCAAAAGGCGCAGCAAGGTCAATATAAACGCATGTTGACTGAATATATTCAGCCTAGTCATTACGTCGGTTTACTCAATCGTCATGATCAAGGAGTTGGGCAAGTCAAGTACACCGTACCGCCACGGCAGCAAGACTCAGTCCAAGAATCCGTTAAATACAAAAAAAGGGAAATTGACACCTTTTTAAAATCAGCTTTTGCATCTATGAATATAGAATGGAACGAATCCTTTGATACAAATGCTTTTTTAGCTCTCGTTTCAGGTGAATTCAAAGCAAATGGATATTCATTCCATCCGAATGGATCTGCCCGTATTTTAGATGAACAGCTTGATCATAATACAAGTTTTACAGCCATGCTGCTGCAAGAAATTCATTCTGGACGTGCATATGCACAAAGCGGACTTGAAATTATCATAAAATCCCATTTACTAAAAAATTCATCCTATGATCTGCAAAGCATTATTGAACATGAAGTGCACACTGTATTTGAAAAAATCGATGGAATGGATGAAAGTGTAAAAGACGCCGTCCATCATGTAAAACAAGAGCTTAAAGGACTCGTAGGCTTTGGCCACTATGATTTATTAAGTCATAGTGATGTGGAAGCACTGGTAGACGAAGTGAGGATGGAACAGTCGCATTCCTCCTTTTATTCACACGAAAAACAGCTGAATGCCTTGTACACCCTGAGGGATTACGAACAAGAGCTTTCTGCTCTTTCAAGACATATGTACACAATGGGTGATGACTACGCCAAGGCAGATAGACGCCTTGCAATGCAAATGGGTATTCATTAAGAAAGGAGTCATCGCATGATCAATCAAAATAAGCCTCCTAGTGACGCCCAGCGTTTCTTACAAAATGTGAGTGCCCGCCGCTCCATGTCTGTATTCGAAAATCAATCGGCACCACACACACAAACACAGTCTCCAGAAGAAATTGCCGCCATTCAGGCCATGCGCAGAGAAGGACAGCGAAAGGATCTAAAACGGCTGCTCAAAATGCGGCTGCACGACGAATTAGCAAATACTCGCGTGCACTTGGAGTATCAATTGGCTAAAACAGAAGACATAATAAACCAGACGACCATTGTCAAACAACACATTTCCCAGCATTTAAAGGGACAGGCCATTTCAGAATTAGAGGATCGCCTCCAGCGTCTCAAGCAAATGCCTGTCTATGATGATATCAAAGAAGCGATTGATTCAATTCAGATCAAATAAGCACAGCTCTAAAAAAGAGAGGTGCTTATTTTGTTTTATCAATATAATTTTTGGGACAAGAAAATATCTTTTTACTTAAAATCGGATACAGCATTAAACAGACGAGCAAATAAAGATTCAACAAACTATAAATTGGATACAAGAAAGCAATCAAATCAGCAAATCCAAGAGATGTTAAAGGAGCCATCAAAAGAAGCATCACCAATACAACCAGCCAGCGGGGCATTCGTACAAAAGAAAGCATCCGGCTTGATAATCCAAATAAACCTGCTGCCGTCGTCGTATAAATTGCTAGACAAAGGACAACGGTCATAAACACAAACAAAGAAGTCGGCGCCCCTTCTAATACTGTAAACAAAGGAATTCCTTCTGATGAAAGGCTTCCAGAAATATCAACTAGTATTTCGTTATACACATACGAGATGACACCAAAAATAAGACCGCTTAATATACTCGCCACTTTGGCTTCCCCGAGCCCCTTCATTTCTTTCCCAACCGAAGACAGCACTGCCACAACAGATAATATATTCAAAGAAGCAAAGACAATGCTGGCAGGCCAATTGTACTGCTGCCCAAAATCAATCCGCCACACATGATCATGATTCATATAATAAAAAACAAACGCATAGATGAGCCCCGCCACCAAAATTGGTATAATGAAAGCATTCACAGATAAAAGCCCTTTCACATCCCAGAAAAAAATCATAAATGAAAACAAACAAAACGCGCCGATGCCAATCCAAAAAGGCACATGATACATCTCAAGAGTCACCCCGCCGCCGGCAATCATGACCGTCGTTGTCGTGAATAAATATAGGACAATTAACACGTCATACACCTTAGCCAGCCATGGACCGACAAGCCGTTCCAGCACTGGCACAAAGTGATCGGCACGCACCTCATAACTGATTTTTAACACCACATAGGTAGACAGCATAAACATCAATGTAAACAGTAGAATGGCTAGTCCGCTATCAATGCCAAAAAACTGCCAAATTTCCTGGCCGGAAGCATATCCTGCTCCTATTAAGCTTCCTAAAATTAAAAGCGTCCACCTTGAACCAGCCTTCCACACAATCATCACCTCATAGGTATAGAATTAAGCTTGTTTCCGTATACTGTTACTAACTACTATGACAAGGAAGTGAGACCTATGAATAGCAAGAACGGTCTTTTTTTTAGAAATAGGGTAAAAGAATACGTGTCCCATACGGATACAAACGCCATTCAACAGCTTAAAAGTATTTTATTCTCGCATCTTCAGAAAGCAGGAAAAAGACCCGTTGCCATCGTCTGTATTGGAACAGACCGCTCAACTGGCGACTCTCTAGGTCCACTTGTTGGTACAAAGCTTTCAGGTCTGGATTTGAAAAAGCTTCATGTATATGGAACACTCTCTGACCCAGTGCATGCGGTCAATTTAAAAGAAAAACTCGCTGAAATTGAACAAGCTCATAAACACCCGTTTATTGTAGCGGTTGATGCCTGTTTAGGAAGAGTGAAAAGTGTCGGTTCCTTCCAAATTGGAGATGGTCCGTTAAAGCCTGGAGCTGGTGTCCAAAAGGAGCTGCCAGAGGTAGGAGATATTCATATTAATGGGATCGTCAATGTGAGTGGTTTCATGGAATACTTTGTCCTCCAAAACACACGTCTTCATCTTGTCATGTCTATGGCCAATACACTTTCTGAAAGTCTATCTCACATTGACCAAATGGATTGGACGAGAGAAAAAAGCCGGTCTCTCTTCACCCCTATTCAAAATATCACTGGGAGAATATAAAAAAGACCATCTCATATCAAGATGGTCACTCTGATGATTCCCTCGTAGAAAGCAATTCAAGAATTCTTTCTAAATCTTCATTCGAGAGGAATTCAATCTCAATTTTCCCTTTTTTCTTCTGTTTCTTGATCGTCACTGAAGTACCAAAGTAGTTTTGTAAGAAAGACTCTCTTTCTTTCAACACTCGATCCTTTGGTGCTTCTTTTTTCTTTGTTTCACGTGGAACATTTTCGTTTAACTGCTGAACAAGTTTCTCAACCTGTCGTACGTTTAACCCCTCATCCACGATTTTCTTTACCAAAGGCGCCAGCTTCTTTTTGTTCTTTAAGCTGAGCAATGTGCGGCCATGTCCCATTGATAACGTTCCATTTGCAATCAGCTTTTGGATGTCATCCGGTAAAGTCAACAGACGGAGATGGTTCGCAATATGCGGTCTGCTTTTCCCTAATCGCTTCGCTAATTCCTCTTGCGTCACACTTAGATGATCCAGCAAGGAAGCATATGCTTCCGCTTCCTCTAGTGGAGAGAGATCCTCACGCTGCAGGTTTTCTAAGAGGGCAATTTCTCTCATCAGTGTTTCTGAAAACTCTCGAACGATTGCAGGAATTGTTGTCAGACCAGCTTGTTGTGCTGCGCGGAAACGGCGTTCTCCTGCTACTATGTCATATCCTTTAATCGATTTACGAACAATGATCGGCTGTAAAACCCCGTGCTGCTGAATCGATTCTTTCAGATCAGACAATGCATCATCATCAAACGTTTTCCTTGGTTGATACGGATTCGGACGCAAATCCTTTAATTTGATTTCTTCAACCGTTTCTTCATTTGAGTCTACATTGTTAAATAGTGCATTAATACCCTTTCCAAGACCTTTAGCCATTCGCATCCACTTCCTTTGCTAAGTCTAAATAGACATCTGCACCTCTTGAACGTGGATCATACAAGATAATCGGCTTTCCATGACTAGGCGCTTCACTCAGCCTCACATTTCTCGGAATGACGGTTTGATAGACTTTATCTCTAAAGTACTTCTTCACTTCTTCGATTACCTGAATCCCAAGGTTTGTTCGGGCATCAAGCATTGTCAGCAAGACACCTTCAATGGCAAGATCGGTATTTAAATGTTTCTGCACGAGACGAACTGTGTTTAACAATTGGCTCAATCCTTCAAGCGCATAATATTCGCACTGAACTGGTATTAAAACGGAATCGGATGCAGTTAACGCATTAATCGTCAGCAGTCCAAGTGATGGCGGGCAGTCAATAATCATATAATCATAATTCTGCTTAACAGATTCAAGTGCTCTCTTCAGCCTCACTTCCCGTG
Source organism: Bacillus sp. BK450 (assembly GCF_004364885.1). Lineage (NCBI taxonomy): Bacteria > Bacillati > Bacillota > Bacilli > Caryophanales > Bacillaceae > Bacillus > Bacillus sp. BK450. The sequence goes on from NZ_SOBQ01000006.1 coordinate 88,838, forward strand.
AGATTGTAGGCACAAGCTCTATTTCAGCCCCTGCAAGCTGTATTGTCGCAGGAATGACATCAAGATTTTCGACCTCTGTCGTCTTAATCACATCAAGAACATCTGCATCATCAACTAAAATATCGTACACACACTTTTCTACGTCGGCCTTCTCAATCCCAATACCACTCGTGGCATTGCCCTGCGGATCAATATCAACCAGCAACACTCGTTTGCCTATGTATGCTAAACACGCACCCAAATTAACAGAAGTTGTCGTCTTCCCGACGCCGCCCTTCTGGTTGGTAATCGCTATGATTTTCCCCACGATGTCACCCACTTTCAACTTAACAAGTTTCTCATTCATTCATACTTTCTATTCTATCAAAAAAAGTATGAAACGTTTGCTTTTTTTGTTTCCCTATTATAAATTCGTCGGTGAATGTACCTTTTCGTACATAAAAGGACGAATGAAAACGCATCGGAAAAGTATATTGATATATCTTTTTGGATGCCTGAATTCAATTGTACGACATTTGCTCACAAGGCTAGGTTATTGTTTGTTCACAAGTCATAGTTCTTCGGATCAGCTTCAGCAATCATCAAGTGGATCGTTCCCTCTTGGTGCGAATGCTGTACAGTCACTTCTTTAGACATACCGCTTTGTTTCATCATGATTTTATCATTTCATTTGCAAAAGCAAACAGTAAATAACAAATGATAACAAAATGATAATAAAAAGGTTTACAAAAAAAGCTGACGAGTGGCGCTCATCAGCTTTTTTCTATTTAGGAATTCGAATCGTTAATTGGATATATTCCTCAAACTCTTCTTCCTCGGTATTTATTTTAAGTCCGCTGTCTTCTACCATGTGGAGAGACTGACGAATGGTATTCATCGCAATTCGTGTATCACGACTAAACGCCTTACGTTTTGGCTTCGGTTTGCGATCCGTTTTTTGTTCAAGCATCTTCACTACACGCTCTTCAGTCTGTTTCACATTCAACTGCTTTTCGATGATTTCCTGCAATAGCGCGATTTGTAATTCTGGAAGCTTTAGGGGCACAAGTGAACGTGCATGCCTTTCAGAGATTTTTTTCTCTAAAATGGCTTGTTGTACCTCTTCAGGCAACTTTAAAAGTCTTAATTTATTTGCAACAGTTGATTGTCCCTTGCCTAAACGCTGAGCAAGCGCCTCTTGTGTTAAATCATGAAGCTCTAAAAGACGTGCATAAGCATGAGCCTCTTCAATAGAAGACAGCTCTTCTCTTTGCAAATTTTCAATCAATGCCACAGATGCCGTTTCCGTATCAGTAAAATCTTTTATAATAGCGGGGATTTTCTCCCATTGAAGAGTCTGTACCGCCCTCCAACGTCTTTCGCCGGCGATCAGTTCATATTTTCCTTCTTCTTCTGTTGGTCTAACAACAATCGGTTGGATAATGCCATGGGTATGAATCGTCGTGGCCAGCTCTTGTATCTTTTCTTCTGAAAAAATGGTGCGTGGCTGAAAACGGTTTGGCATAATTGTGTCGACCGGGAGCTCCTGTATCTCTTCCTTTAATGTATCATGCTCAGCAATCTCTGCCTCTATTTCGGTTTCACGCTCAGGATGTTCTTTGTCTCCAAGCCCGAAGAAGCGTGAGAGTGAATGCTTCATGAACCTACACCACCTTTAAAAACTACCTTTTTATAATTCTATTTTCTCATGTTTTTTCCTTCTGTAAAATCATAAATATTGAAGAAAAACCGACCTTTTACATGATCAACCTTCTATTGGTGATTTATTAGGTGTTCCTGGTTTTCTAGGATATTTTTTTGGTGTTTGCTTTTTCTTTTCAATGACAATGATGTTCCGTTCGCTTTCTTCTAAAGGAAGAACAAAGGAATGCTTTTCAACAACCTCTCCTCCGAGAACTGTGACAGCTTTTTTCCCTGCTTGCATTTCTTCATCAGCGGCAGATGCTTTTAAAGCAACAAACAATCCTTCCTTTTTCACTAGAGGCAGACATAGTTCGCTCAAGACGGATAAACGTGCAACTGCTCTAGCAGTGACAAGATCATAGCTTTCACGCTTTTCCTTACGTTGTCCAAACGTTTCCGCACGATCATGATAAAAAGTAGTATCTTGTAAGTTTAATCCTTTTGCTAACTCATTGAGAAACGTAATTCGTTTCTGAAGAGAATCAACAATGGTCACATGTAGATGAGGGAAACAAATTTTAAGAGGAATGCTTGGAAAACCAGCACCAGCTCCAATATCGCAAATCGTCGTCACTTTGTGAAAATCAATAAAAAATGCTGCTGATATTGAATCATAAAAATGCTTTAAATACACTTCTTCCTTTTCAGTAATGGACGTTAAATTCATTTTCTCGTTCCATTCTACAAGCATGCGGAAGTAGGTTTCAAATTGTTCAAGCTGCACAGGAGAAAGAGTGATCCCTTTCTCCTCTAGTGCTGCTGTAAATTGTTCAATGTTCATGCCGACATCCTTTCTATTCTGCTATCTTCGCAATACGCCCCTGCTCTAAATATACTAAAAGGATAGAAATATCAGCAGGGTTAACGCCTGAAATACGAGAAGCCTGTGCAACAGAAAGCGGTCGGACTTCTTTCAGCTTTTGTTTCGCTTCAGTTGCAATCCCTTTGATGGCGTCATAATCAATACGATCAGGAATCTTTTTGTTCTCCATCTTTTTCAGTTTTTCAACTTGCTGGAGTGACTTTTCAATATAACCTTCGTATTTAATTTGAATCTCTACCTGCTCACACACATCAGAAGGAAGCGGTGTTTCAGCAGGAGCTAATTTCACAACAGATTCATAATTCATTTCCGGACGCTTCATTAAATCACTTGCACGAATGCCATCCTTCAACTCACTTCCACCGAGTGAACGAATAAATTCTTGAGTCTCTGCTGTAGGTTTAATGATGACAGAATATAAACGTTTTTTCTCTGCTTCAATGGCTTCTTTTTTCTGCTGGAATGCCTGGAATCTTTCTTCAGAAATTAATCCAATTTGATAGCCAAGTTCAGTTAATCTTAAATCAGCATTGTCATGACGTAGAAGTAGACGATACTCAGCACGTGATGTCAAGAGACGATATGGTTCATTTGTTCCTTTTGTGACAAGGTCATCGATGAGGACACCGATATATGCATCAGATCGGCTTAAAATGACTTCTTCTTTACCTAATGCTTTTCTTCCTGCATTAATACCTGCCATAATCCCTTGACCTGCTGCTTCCTCATAACCAGACGTACCATTAATTTGGCCGGCTGTATATAATCCGGAAATTTTCTTCGTCTCAAGTGTAGGCCACAACTGAGTAGGCACAATCGCATCATACTCGATAGCATAACCCGCTCTCATCATTTGAACATTCTCGAGTCCTGGGATGGTTGAAAGCATGCGCTGCTGTACATCCTCCGGAAGACTTGTAGACAATCCTTGAACATAAACTTCCTGCGTATTACGACCTTCTGGCTCTAAGAAAATTTGATGTCTAGGTTTATCATTGAAACGAACCACTTTATCTTCAATGGACGGGCAGTATCTAGGGCCAGTTCCTTTAATCATACCTGAATACATTGGAGAACGGTGAAGATTCTCATCAATAATTTGATGAGTCTCTAAACTCGTGTATGTTAACCAGCATGGCAGCTGGTCAGTAATATATTCAACCGTTTCATAGGAGAATGCCCGCGGGACATCATCACCTGGTTGAATTTCTGTTTTACTATAGTCAATCGAGTGGCTATTCACTCGAGGAGGCGTTCCTGTTTTAAAGCGAACCAAATCGAATCCTAGTTCTGCTAAATGATCCGATAATTTAATGGAAGGCTGCTGGTTATTTGGACCACTTGAATACGATAAGTCTCCTAAAATGATGCGGCCTTTTAAGAAAGTCCCTGTCGTTAATACAACAGACTTTGCACGATAGTTCGCCCCTGTTTGAGTAACAACACCCTTACATTCATCATCTTCTACAATTAAATGATCTACCATACCTTGCAGCATTGTCAGGTTTGGTTCATTTTCCATTGTTTTTTTCATTTCATGCTGATATTGGAACTTATCTGCTTGCGCTCTTAACGCACGGACAGCAGGTCCTTTCCCCGTATTCAGCATGCGCATTTGAATATGCGTCTTATCTATATTTCGTGCCATTTCTCCGCCTAGAGCATCAATTTCTCTGACGACAATCCCTTTTGCGGGGCCGCCTACGGACGGATTACATGGCATAAAAGCAACCATATCGAGGTTGATAGTCAATACAAGTGTTTTGGCGCCCTGTCTTGCAGAAGCAAGAGCAGCCTCAACTCCAGCATGACCGGCACCCACGACGATTACGTCATAATTGCCAGCTTCATAACCCATTTCTTATGTTCCTCCCTTTACTTTCCTAAACAGAATTGAGAGAATAACTGATCAATCAAGCTTTCATGAACAGCATCCCCAATAATTTCACCCAGCTGTTCCCAGCAGCGTGTTAAATCTATTTGAACTATGTCGATCGGTACGTCCATTTCAATTCCTTCAAGAGCATCCTCAATGGATTGTTTTGCTGCCTGAAGAAGGGCAATATGCCTTGTGTTACTTACATACGTTAAATCTCCACTTTCAATTGATCCCGTGAAGAATAATGATTGAATCGCCATTTCGAGCTCATCAATCCCCTTTTCTTGTAATAATGATGTAGTAACCACCGGACGATCCTTCGCTAACTGCTTGACCTTTTCGATATCAAGCTTAGGCTCAAGATCTGTCTTATTCACGATCACGATGATATCCATGCCTGAGACGGCCTCAAATAGTTTGATATCCTCTTCTGACAATTCCTCGCTATAATTGAGCACAAGTAAAATCAGGTCAGCTTCTTTTAAGACCTGTCTAGATCGTTCAACCCCTATACGCTCAACAATGTCCTCCGTCTCACGTATACCCGCAGTATCGACTAAACGAAGCGGTACACCTCTAACATTTACATACTCCTCAATGACATCTCTCGTTGTGCCAGGAATATCCGTTACAATCGCTTTTGTTTCCTGTACAAGACTATTCAACAAGGAAGACTTCCCAACATTCGGTCTTCCAATAATGACAGTGGATAAGCCCTCGCGAAGTATTTTCCCCTGCTGAGAAGTCGTTAGCAGTGACTCAATTTCCTTTTTCACTGATGTTGCCTTTTCAACTAAAACTCGATGCGTCATTTCTTCAACATCGTCATACTCAGGATAGTCAATATTGACTTCAACATGAGCCAGAGTTTCCAATATCTCATCGCGAAGTCGTTTAATCAAACCGGAGAGTCGTCCCTCCATTTGAGTAATCGCTACATTCATCGCACGATCTGTCTTTGCACGAATCAAATCCATTACCGCTTCAGCCTGTGAAAGATCAATTCTTCCATTTAAGAAAGCTCGTTTTGTAAACTCACCTGGCTCCGCTAATCTTGCCCCTTCTCTTAAAGCAAGCTGCAGTACTTTATTGACCGTTACAATTCCGCCATGGCAGTTAATCTCAATAACGTCTTCTCTCGTAAATGTTTTTGGTGCTCTTAATACTGACACCATGACCTCTTCTATGACTTGCTCAGTGCTAGAGTCCACAATATGACCATAATGAATCGTATGTGAATCCACCGATACAAGTTTTTTCTCCTTGGGACCTTTATACATCCGATCAGCAATCTGTACCGCATCAGGCCCGCTTAAACGAATAATCGCAATTGCTCCTTCACCCATCGGTGTAGAAATTGCTGCAATTGTATCCATCACTCATTCACCTCTTTCTCTACACTTAATAAACAGTCTGTTATCTATTAAATGGACATTGTCCATCTCTATATCAAAAACGCTTAATCCAAAATTTAAAGATACCATAAATGAAAGCGAAGTGAAAGTATCCCATATCTAATTATCCACAGCTTTGCATCTTATCTATTTTAACACTTAACTTATCCACATGTGAATAACGACGTTTGAAACTTGTCTTCACATCTTACACCTAAATCCAATAAATTTAAACGCCCTGATCCCTATACTTACTTGTTAAATTGGCGTTTTGCACCCATATCACACACTCATTTTTTAGAAATAAAGGATAAATCCTCTATAAAAAGCAATTTTTCAATAAAAAAAGACTAAAATCCAGCTTTGCCGAATCTTAGTCTTTCTGCTATTTTTTATACAGCACCACAACATGACGTTTGCTGCCTGTATCTTCAGATGCCGTTGCAAGTTCTTTAGAGAATGCAGCAATCGCATCATGAACAATTTTTCGTTCATTCGAAGGCATTGGTTCTAAATGAACCTTTCTCTTCGTTTTTAAAACCCGATTTGCTGTTTTGACTGCATATTGTTCAAGTGCTTCTTGTCGTTTCTTCCTATAATCGCCAATATCAATTGTTATATGATGATACTGATCAGAATAACGATTAAACACTAGCTGTACCAACGTTTCTAAAGAGTACAGTGTTTGGCCTCTTTTTCCAATCATTAATGACGTTTTATCTCCATCAATGTGGTAAGAAATCTTTTTCGGTTCCTGTTTGGAAATAATCTTTGCTTTAGGATCAATAGACTTAACAATTTTATCTAAATACTGTGTAGCTAATTTAAATGCATTTATCTTTTCTACTAACTTGACCACAGCTTGTCTTTTACCAAATAATCCTAAAAACCCTTTATTTCCTTCATCTACTACTGTGATTTCTACTTCTTCTTGTAGTAGCTGAATTTGTTTAAGTCCGGAATCTACTGCTTCTTCGATTGTACGACCGACAGCAGTTATTTCCTTCATTTTTTATTCCCGCCAGCTTTTTCTTTTGTATCAACTTTTACTTGAGGTGTTTTAATCACCAATGTTTGAATGATCATGAAAATGTTACCTACAACCCAGTACAATGAAAGTGCTGCTGGGAAACTAATTGCAAACACAACGATCATAATCGGCATCACCCATAGCATGATAGCCATTTGAGGGTTGTCCGAAGGATTTCCAGCCATCATCAGCTTTTGCTGAATGAAAGTAGCTACACCCGCAATAATCGGTAATAGGAACAATGGATCTGGGCTGCCTAAGTCAAACCATAAGAATGTATGCTTTTTAATTTCTGCTGTTCTCATAATTGCATGATAGAAACCAATAAGGATTGGCATTTGAATTAAAATTGGGAAACAGCCTGCTAATGGATTGACGCCATTTTTTTGAAAAAGAGCCATTGTTTCCTGCTGAAGCTGCTGCTGTGTTTTTTGATCTTTAGAGCTATATTTTTCACGCAGCTTTTTCAATTCAGGCTGTAATGCTTGCATCGCTTTTGTACTTCTTAACTGTTTAATCATTAATGGTAAAATAAGCAAGCGAATTAATAGTGTCACAATAATAATCGCTACACCATAGTTTTCACCAGTTAAGTTTGCCATGTACGTGATTAATTGAGATAGCGGGTAAACAATATAAGAATTCCAGAATCCCTTACTATCTGATGTAATTGGTTCATTGATCTGTGTACATCCTGCCAATAAAACCAATACGCCAATCAAGCTAAATATTAGTAATAATCGCCTTTTCAACAAGATTCCTCCCATTACTTCAAACTTTATTTAAGTTGGAATTGATTAAGAAAGTGACTCACCTAATCAGTATGGTAACATTTTTTCTTTGCAAAGTGGTGGTTTCATTTTAATTCACTAGATGAAGGAAGCGCTTTTAAAAATTGATTCAACGAAAGTTTCTATTACGAAGACTTTTTCGGTTGTTGTTGATAAACAGCGGATTTTCTAAATAAATGTTGGAGAGACTTCTTTGTTTCTTCAAAGGTCAATTCACTCGCTGGTTTTCGTGCAATGACAATGTAGTCTTTTTCTTGCTTTAACTTATGGCCTTCCTCTAAAAACACCTGACGGATCAGACGTTTTATTCGGTTTCTAATCACTGCATTACCAATCTTCTTACTGACAGACAATCCTAGACGCAGTTCAACTTGATTTGGCTGATCCAGCTGGTAAATAACGAATTGGCGATTTGCCATTGATTGACCTTTTTTGAACACCTTTTGAAACTCTTCATTTTTTTTTAGCCTGTTTCGCTTCTTCATGTTTTCTTCCACTCCGATAAAAACTGACAGTTCATTTACGATTTTATGTAAAAAAGACCACTGACATTATTCAGTGGCCTAAGCTGATAATTTTTTTCTACCTTTGCTGCGGCGTCGCTTTAAAACTAGACGTCCGTTTTTAGTACTCATACGGCTGCGGAAGCCATGAACTTTACTACGCTTACGGTTATTTGGTTGAAACGTTCTTTTCATTTATGACACCTCCCTGAGGAATAGCTGTTTAAGACAGTCTAACTCATTATATTTGTGTAACCCATCGATTGTCAATATCAATGATAAAACTCTTATTATCAACCTTATAAGCATAACATAAGTTATCAAACGAAGAAACCTTCTTTTTTAGTTTCCAGCATTTTATTCTTTTTTTCCTCCTAAAAGACCTTCAAAACAAGAATGTGGATATTTTTCCGGCATATTTAGACTATCCACACCCATTATCGACATTTTTTTCACACAAATAACCGATGTGGATAATTATTTTTCAACAGGATGTAAAGTGTGTGGATAAGTTTGTGACACCCATTGCACCATCTTGTTTATTTTGATATTATATTTGTGTTTTAACTCTTAATTACTTATCTGGCCCATTTATATTATCCACAATTTGTGGATAACCTGTGGAAAGTTATTACACAGCCTGTTGAATTGTTTATCCACAGCTTGTGTAATTTGTCGAAAAGACGTTTTTCTACTATATTAATTGTTTTCAACAATGTATGTGCACGAATGGTGATGACCATTTGCTCTTTTTCGTGTTCTATAACAGTTTGATACTGGTCATTTTAAAAAGAAAAGGAGGGGGGAGAAGCCTTATGGAAAATATTTTGGATCTGTGGAATAAAGCACTTCAAAAAATAGAGACAAAATTGAGCAAACCCAGTTTTGAGACATGGATGAAATCGACAAAAGCCCATTCTCTTCAGGGAGATACGCTTACAATTACGGCACCTAATGAATTTGCTAGAGATTGGCTAGAGTCAAGATATCTTCACTTAATTGCTGATACCATCTATGAACTAACAGGTGAAGAGCTCAGCATTAAATTTATTATTCCTCAAAATCAGGATGAAGAGGAAGCCATGCCAAAGTCTCCTATCAAAAAAATGTCTAAAGAAGAGCCCGTTGACATTCCACAAAATATGCTGAATCCAAAATATACATTTGATACTTTTGTTATTGGTTCAGGCAACCGTTTTGCTCATGCCGCTTCACTTGCAGTCGCGGAAGCACCAGCAAAAGCATATAACCCGCTTTTTATTTATGGGGGCGTTGGTTTAGGAAAGACTCACTTGATGCATGCGATTGGTCATTACGTGATCGACCATAATCCATCAGCCAAAGTGGTCTATCTATCATCTGAAAAATTTACTAATGAATTTATCAACTCAATCCGAGATAACAAAGCTGTCGACTTCCGTAATCGCTATCGGAATGTAGATGTGCTTTTGATAGATGATATTCAATTTTTAGCAGGAAAAGAACAAACACAAGAAGAGTTTTTCCATACATTCAACACACTTCACGAAGAAAGTAAGCAAATCGTCATTTCTAGTGACCGGCCTCCGAAGGAAATTCCGACACTTGAAGACAGATTACGCTCTCGATTTGAATGGGGCTTAATTACAGACATTACCCCGCCAGATCTAGAAACGCGTATCGCGATCCTGCGAAAAAAAGCAAAGGCAGAAGGCTTAGACATTCCAAATGAAGTCATGCTGTACATTGCCAATCAAATCGACAGCAACATTCGTGAGCTGGAGGGTGCTTTGATTCGTGTCGTTGCTTACTCATCTTTAATTAATAAAGATATTAATGCAGATCTAGCAGCTGAGGCGCTAAAGGACATCATTCCTTCATCAAAGCCTAAGGTCATTACAATTAAAGATATTCAAAGAATTGTAGGGCAGCAATTTAATATTCGATTAGAGGATTTCAAAGCAAAGAAACGTACAAAGTCAGTTGCTTATCCAAGACAAATTGCCATGTACCTCTCTAGAGAAATGACCGATTCCTCTCTGCCTAAAATCGGAGAAGAATTTGGCGGTCGTGATCATACGACTGTCATTCATGCTCATGAGAAGATTTCGAAATTAATTGTTGAAGATGAACAGCTTCAGCAGCATGTCAAAGAGATCAAAGAACAATTAAAATAACTAAGCTGATATAATGAGTACGGGAAAATGTGAATAACTAGAGCATAGTCATACACAGTCTGTCCACATGTGGATAGGCTGTCTTTCCTTTCTTTTTCTCGACTTATCCACATATTCACAAGCCCTACTATTACTTCTACGATTTTTATTAATAAAATATATATACATGTCATTAAGAAAATTTAGGAGGACCACTATGAAATTCACGATTCAAAAAGATCGTCTTGTCCAAAGTGTCCAAGATGTATTAAAGGCCGTATCCTCTAGAACAACGATTCCTATTTTGACAGGGATTAAAATTGTTGCGTCTGATGAAGGGGTTTCTCTAACAGGAAGCGATTCTGATATCTCAATTGAATCTTTCATTCCTCAAAGAGATGGAGATTTAGAGGTTATCACCATTGATCGTCCGGGAAGTATTGTGCTTCAAGCCCGCTTCTTTAGTGAAATTGTAAAGAAACTGCCTATGTCTACTGTCGAAATTGAAGTAGAACAAAATCACCTGACGATCATCCGCTCTGGTTCAGCGGAATTTAACTTAAACGGCTTAGATGCTGAAGAATATCCGCATCTTCCACAAATTGAAGAGCATCATGCATTTCAAATTCCGACAGATCTGCTTAAAAACTTAATTCGTCAAACTGTTTTTGCAGTGTCCACCTCAGAAACACGACCTATCTTGACAGGTGTAAACTGGAAGGTAGAAAAAGGTGAATTAATATGCACAGCAACGGATAGCCACCGTCTTGCATTAAGAAAAGCGAAGTTAGATATTAACGAGGAAAGTTCGTATAATGTCGTGATTCCAGGGAAGAGTTTAACTGAGCTAAGTAAAATTCTTGATGATGGACAAGATCTTGTGAGCATCGTCATTACAGAAACCCAAGTTCTTTTTAAAGCACAAAACGTGCTGTTCTTCTCAAGGTTGCTGGATGGAAATTATCCAGATACAGCCCGTCTGATCCCGCAAGAAAGTAAAACGGATGTCGTGGTCAACACGAAAGAGTTCCTTCAAGCCATTGATCGTGCATCACTTTTGGCAAGAGAAGGACGTAATAATGTCGTGAAACTGTCAGCTGATCCTGAACAAAGCCTTGAAATCTCTTCTAATTCGCCTGAGATCGGTAAAGTGGTGGAGACGGTTCAAGCAGATGACATTAAAGGGGAAGATCTTAAAATCTCCTTCAGTCCAAAATATATGCTGGATGCGTTAAAAGTATTAGAGGGAACAGATATTCATGTAAGCTTCACTGGTGCAATGAGACCGTTCCTGCTGCGTACGCCGAATGATGATTCTATCTTGCAATTGATTCTTCCGGTAAGAACGTATTAATTCAATCTAAAATGGCTGCTGTGTGAGTGCACAGCAGCTTTTCTTCTCGTTTTCCATGCTTTCTTTCATCCCAGTTCGCTTTCCCCCTTTCCTTCTTGTCTTGTTTTTTAGTACAATTAGATATTAGTGATATTGAAAGAGGTCGATACAATGCCTAATCTTATAACCATTGAAACAGAAATGATTACATTAGGGCAGTTTTTGAAATTAGCCGAAGTCATCCAATCTGGCGGAATGGCGAAATGGTTTTTAAGTGAACATGAGGTGTTCATTAATCAAGAGCCAGATAATAGACGGGGACGCAAACTATACCCAGGAGATGTTGTCGAGATTGAAGGTTACGGCACATTTCAAGTTGTGAATTAGAAACGGGTGACAATACATGTACATTCAAAGTCTGGCGTTAACTTCATACCGAAACTATGAACACACCGAGCTTCAATTCGACAATAAGGTGAATGTCATGATCGGTGAGAATGCCCAAGGTAAAACGAACTTGATGGAAGCGATCTATGTATTGTCGATGGCAAAGTCTCATCGTACGTCAAATGATAAAGAACTTATCCGATGGGACCAAGACTATGCTAAAATAGAAGGTAGAGTCATTAAAAAAAATGGTCCACTCCCAATGCAGCTCGTGATCTCAAAAAAAGGGAAAAAGGGCAAGGTCAATCACATTGAACAACAGAAGCTCAGTCATTATGTTGGTGCGTTAAACACCATTATGTTTGCGCCAGAGGACTTAAGTCTTGTGAAGGGCAGCCCGCAAATCCGCAGAAGATTCCTCGACATGGAGATTGGACAAGTTTCTGCTGTCTACTTGCATGATTTATCGCTCTATCAAAAAATCCTCTCTCAGCGGAATCATTACTTGAAACAATTGCAGACAAGAAAGCAAACGGATCAAGCGATGCTGGAGATTTTAACAGAGCAGTTGATTGATGCGGCAGCGAAAGTGGTCAAAAGACGACTGACTTTTACGAAACAGCTCGAAAAATGGGCGCAGCCGCTGCATTTTGGGATTTCTAGAGAGCTAGAAACACTTACGCTCCAATACCAGACGGCAATAGAGGTATCAGAAGCGTCAGACTTGTCGAAAATAAAGAATAGCTATGAAGAATCGTTTCAGAAACTAAGAGAGAGAGAAATCGACCGAGGGGTGACACTGTGGGGACCTCACAGAGATGACCTGCTTTTCTTTGTGAATGGTCGGGATGTTCAGACATATGGCTCTCAAGGGCAGCAAAGAACAACAGCTCTTTCACTAAAGCTGGCAGAAATTGATCTGATACATGAAGAAATCGGAGAATATCCTATTCTTCTACTTGATGATGTGTTATCTGAACTTGATGATTACAGACAGTCTCATTTGCTCCATACCATTCAGGGACGTGTACAGACCTTCGTCACCACAACAAGTGTTGAAGGCATTGATCACGCCACCCTGAAAGAAGCGGAAATTTTCAGAGTAGCCAGTGGAAAAGTAATTGACTGATAAATGAGGTGTGAGTCTTGTATATTCATTTAGGTGATGATTGTGTTGTTTCTACACGAGAGATTGTCGCAATTGTTGATTACAAAATGAGGTCGTCTTCTGTTGTAGAAGAATTTCTACAAAAACAAGAGAAACATATCATTTCGTTATCACAAGGGACACCCAAATCCATTGTCGTCACAACTGAATCTGTTTATTACTCTCCTCTTTCCTCAAGCACGCTCAAAAAACGTGCTTCGTTTGTGGTTGAAATTGAAGTCTAAAAACTCAATTCATATAAATATATCGTTTAAGAAAAGTGTAGGTGAATGTACGTGGCAATGGAACAGCAACATAATAGTTATGATGAAAATCAGATACAGGTGCTTGAAGGATTAGAAGCTGTTAGAAAACGTCCAGGAATGTACATTGGGTCAACCAATGCAAAAGGGCTTCACCATCTTGTATGGGAAATTGTCGACAACAGTATTGATGAGGCATTAGCTGGTTATTGTACAGACATTACAGTGCAAATTGAAAAAGATAACAGCATTACAGTAAAAGATAATGGCCGCGGGATTCCTGTTGGAATTCATGAGAAAATGGGGCGTCCTGCCGTAGAGGTCATTATGACTGTTCTTCACGCTGGCGGTAAATTTGACGGCAGCGGTTATAAAGTATCAGGCGGTCTGCATGGTGTAGGGGCATCTGTTGTAAATGCATTATCTACTACCTTAGACGTGACTGTATACCGTGACGGGAAAATCCATTATCAGCAGTTCAAACGCGGCGTTCCAGTGGGAGATTTAGAGGTTATTGGTGAAACTGATGTAACCGGGACAACCACTCACTTTGTGCCAGATCCAGAAATTTTCACGGAAACCATTGAATTTGATTACGATACACTTGCTAACCGTGTTCGTGAGTTAGCCTTCTTAACAAAAGGTGTAAACATCATCATAGAAGACTTGCGTGAAGGCAAAGAGCGGAGAAATGAATACTGCTACGAAGGCGGTATTAAGAGCTATGTAGAACATTTAAACCGCTCAAAAGAAGTCGTTCATGAAGAGCCTGTGTACATCGAAGGTGAGAAAGACGGAATCACGGTTGAAGTAGCATTACAATATAACGATTCCTATACAAGCAATATCTATTCCTTCGCCAACAATATCAACACGTATGAAGGCGGAACACATGAAGCTGGTTTTAAAACCGGTCTAACGCGTGTCATCAATGACTATGCTCGTAAAAATGGCGTATTCAAGGATGGGGATGCGAATTTAAGTGGTGAAGATGTGCGAGAAGGCTTAACAGCCATTATCTCCATCAAACATCCAGACCCTCAATTCGAAGGACAAACGAAGACAAAGCTTGGGAACTCAGAAGCGAGAACCATCACAGACTCCCTTTTCTCTGAAGCACTTGAGAAATTCTTGCTTGAAAATCCTGATTCTGCGAAAAAAATTGTGGAAAAAGGACTGATGGCGGCTCGTGCAAGAATGGCTGCCAAAAAGGCTCGTGAGCTGACAAGACGTAAAAGTGCACTGGAAGTCTCCAGCTTACCTGGGAAACTAGCGGACTGTTCTTCTAAAGATCCTTCCATCTCTGAACTCTATATTGTAGAGGGAGATTCTGCGGGCGGATCTGCTAAGCAGGGCCGTGATCGCCACTTCCAAGCGATCTTACCGTTAAGAGGGAAGATCCTAAACGTAGAAAAAGCTCGTTTAGATAAAATTTTATCGAACAACGAGGTTCGTTCAATGATTACAGCGTTAGGAACTGGAATCGGAGAAGACTTTACTTTAGAGAAAGCACGCTATCACAAAATTGTGATCATGACAGATGCCGATGTGGATGGAGCACACATTCGAACGCTGCTCTTAACATTCTTCTATCGCTACATGCGTGAAATCATTGAAAACGGTTATGTGTATATTGCGCAGCCGCCTTTATATAAAGTGCAGCAAGGAAAACGTGTGGAGTACGTGTATAACGATAAACAGCTGGATGAGCTGTTAAAATCACTTCCTCAAACACCAAAGCCTGGACTTCAGCGTTATAAAGGTCTTGGAGAAATGAATGCTGCTCAGCTTTGGGAAACAACAATGGACCCTGATGCGAGAACACTTCTTCAAGTCACACTTGAGGATGCGATCGATGCTGATGAGACATTTGAAATGCTGATGGGAGATAAAGTAGAACCGAGACGAAACTTTATCGAAGAAAATGCGCAATACGTGAAAAACCTTGATATTTAGATAGATCCCTCCTGAGAACAACCTTATTTCTTGTTTGGAATAAGGTTGTTTTTCAAGAAATAGGGGCGTGTAACGAATGTCCTGGTTTTCCGTGTTTTCGTTGATTTTCTAGTAAATAAATGTGTATAAAGCCGAGATTATTGATATAATGGAGAATAGTCTTGTGAAGATAAATACATATTTTACTCCCACATAATTTATTTCATGTGATACGTAAAGGGAGGTTCTTATAGTGAGTGAACAACATACACCAAATGTACGCGAAGTAAATATTAGTCAAGAAATGCGTACGTCCTTTTTAGATTATGCAATGAGTGTTATTGTTTCGCGTGCATTACCAGATGTGCGAGACGGATTGAAGCCCGTGCATCGAAGAATTTTGTATGCGATGAATGACCTAGGTATGACAAGTGATAAACCATTTAAGAAATCTGCACGTATCGTTGGGGAAGTTATCGGTAAGTACCACCCTCACGGTGACAGCGCTGTATACGAAGCGATGGTTCGTATGGCGCAAGACTTCAACTATCGAAATATGCTGGTTGAAGGTCACGGAAACTTTGGTTCTGTCGATGGAGACGGTGCAGCGGCAATGCGTTATACTGAGGCGCGTCTATCTAAAATTTCAATGGAAATCCTGCGTGATATCACCAAGGATACGATTGATTATCAAGATAACTACGATGGCAGTGAAAGAGAACCAATCGTCATGCCTGCTCGTTTCCCGAACTTATTAGTCAACGGGGCAACAGGTATCGCTGTAGGGATGGCAACAAACATTCCGCCTCACCAGCTAGGTGAAGTGATTGATGGGGTACTGGCGATAAGTCAAAACCCAGAAATGACTACACAGGAACTAATGGAGATCATTCCAGGACCAGACTTCCCAACTGCGGGACAAATCATTGGCCGAAGCGGAATCCGCAAAGCATATGAAACAGGCCGAGGTTCTATTACATTACGTGCAAAGTCTATCATCGAAGAAACATCCAGCGGTAAGCAGCGGATTGTCATCAATGAAATTCCATATCAGGTCAACAAAGCACGTTTGATCGAAAAAATCGCTGATCTTGTGCGCGATAAAAAGATCGATGGCATTACAGATCTCCGTGACGAGTCTGATCGTAATGGAATGCGGATCGTGATTGAACTGCGAAGAGACGCGAACGCCCACGTTCTATTAAACAATCTTTATAAACAAACGACACTTCAAACGTCATTTGGGATCAACTTATTGGCACTAGTTGATGGACAGCCGAAAGTCTTGTCCCTCAAACAATGTCTTGAATATTATTTAGAGCATCAAAAAGTGATTATTCGCAGAAGAACAGCATATGAACTTCGTAAAGCCGAAGCAAGAGCTCATATTCTAGAAGGTTTAAGAATCGCTCTTGACCACTTAGATGAAGTCATTGCATTAATTAGAAGCTCTCAAACTGCTGAAATCGCGAGAAATGGCTTAATGGAGAACTATAGCTTGTCCGAAAAACAAGCACAGGCCATTCTTGATATGCGTCTTCAGCGCTTAACTGGTTTGGAAAGAGAAAAGATAGAAGAAGAATACAAAGGACTTGTTGATTTGATTGCTGAGTTGAAAGCCATTTTAGCAGACAATGAAAAAGTTCTTGAAATCATTAGAGAAGAGTTAACAGAAATCAAAGAACGTTTCAATGATACGCGCCGTACTGAAATTGTGACAGCAGGTATTGAAACAATTGAAGACGAAGATTTGATTCCTGTTGAAAACATCGTGATTACGCTGACTCATAATGGTTATATCAAGCGTCTGCCTGCATCAACATACCGCAGTCAAAAAAGAGGCGGTAAAGGTGTTCAAGGGATGGGAACCAATGAGGATGATTTCGTAGAACAGCTGATTTCAACATCTACCCATGATACGATCCTCTTCTTCTCTAATAAAGGGAAGGTTTATCGTGCGAAGGGATATGAGATTCCTGAATTCGGACGGACAGCGAAAGGGATTCCGATTATTAACCTGCTTGAAGTAGAAAAGGGAGAGTGGATTAATGCCATTATTCCGGTAAGCGAATTTGATGAAGATTCGTATCTCTTCTTTACAACAAGACACGGTGTATCAAAACGAACGTCATTGTCTCAGTTTGCCAACATTCGAAACAATGGACTTATCGCATTAAGTCTTCGTGACGAAGATGAACTGATGGCTGTCCGTTTAACCAATGGAGAAAAACAAATCATCATTGGAACGAAAAAAGGTATGCTGATTCGTTTCGACGAGACAGATGTTCGTGAAATGGGGCGTACGGCAGCTGGCGTGAAAGGAATTACGCTTTCTGAAGATGACATCGTCGTTGGGATGGAAATCCTTGAGCCAGATGCAAACGTATTGATCGTCACCGAAAAAGGGTATGGTAAGTTAACACCTGAAAAAGAATACCGTGTTCAAAGTCGGGGCGGTAAAGGTCTTAAAACATGTAAAATCACTGACAACAACGGTCCGCTTGTCGCGGTGAAGGCGACGAATGCTGAAGCTGAAGAGGACTTGATGATTATTACAGGAAGCGGCGTGATCATTCGTATGGCCGTTTCAGATATTTCAACAACAGGTCGAGTCACTCAAGGTGTCCGCCTGATTCGTCTAGGTGATGATGAACATGTCGCTACAGTGGCATTAGTTGAACAATCACAAGAAGATGATGAAGAGAATAGTGAAGAAAACGTAGAAACTATAGAGTCAGATCAAGAGCAATCTGAGTAAAAATAAAGCCGGTTCTTTACCGGCTTTATTTTTTTTTTTTAAAACATGAGTTTTTTTTGAAATTTATAATGCTTTTTTCATAGATATGTGTTAATCTTTCAAAGGAGCAAAAAGAGGCTCTATTTTTTATCTCTTTTACAGTGGAAACTTCTTAAAAAAATAAAATGTTTTTCAAGAAAAATGTTGACTGTTGATAGAGATATATGATATATTTAAGTGGTCGCTTTGAGAGAGTGACACACAAGTTCTTTGAAAACTAAACAAGACAAAACGTACCTGTTAATTCGAGTTTTTATAAAAAAATCCTATGATACTTCATAGGTAGTCAGTCAAACTGGCGAAAAGCAAAACTTCGGTTTTGTACTTTTTCGGAGAGTTTGATCCTGGCTCAGGACGAACGCTGGCGGCGTGCCTAATACATGCAAGTCGAGCGGACAGAAGGGAGCTTGCTCCCGGATGTTAG
>NZ_SOBQ01000007.1:0-82256 GCF_004364885.1 Bacillus sp. BK450
TTCTGTCCGCTCGACTTGCATGTATTAGGCACGCCGCCAGCGTTCGTCCTGAGCCAGGATCAAACTCTCCGAAAAAGTACAAAACCGAAGTTTTGTTTTTCATCAGCGTTTGACTGACTACCTATGAAGTATCATAGGATTTTTTATAAAAACTCGAATTAACAGGTACGTTTTGTCTTGTTTAGTTTTCAAAGATCATGTTCAAAAATGGAGCGGGTGATGAGAATCGAACTCACGACATCAGCTTGGAAGGCTGAGGTTTTACCACTAAACTACACCCGCGTGGTTTGTATTGGCGCGCCCGAGAGGAGTCGAACCCCTAACCTTTTGATCCGTAGTCAAACGCTCTATCCAATTGAGCTACGGGCGCTTAATCAGGCGACTTAATTATCTTAACATATCGTTTTTATTAAGTCAACATCTTTTTAAAATTTGTTTGCCGCATGCGTGTGAACGTCTGTGTTTCAAATACGTCATCAGCGACGAATAAAAATATACCATGAATCACATAAAAGGGTCAATACATTTTTCTAAAAAAGTTTCATGTTTTTTAAAATTGATTTTTTCTTAGATCAATAGACATGTAATAGCCCTATTTTCTTCTCTTTCTTCATAATTCCAATGATTCTTAAATAAAATCTTTCTAAATACAAAGGAGGACAAAACATGGCCACATAGAATTTTTATTTATTGGAAAATTCTTAATATTTTTCCAAGCATTTAAAGGAGGTAGGAGATGATGAAAAAGTTTATCGCTTTTCAAATCATGATCGCTTTGGTGATAGGAGCTCTTATCGGCCATTTCTTCCCTGACTTCGGAATGGGCCTCAGGCCAATTGGAGATGGATTCATCAGGCTGATTAAAATGATCGTTGTTCCAATCGTGTTCTCTACTATTGTTATTGGTGCAGCCGGCAGCGGCGGCATGAAGAAAATGGGCAGCCTTGGATTAAAGACGATCATTTGGTTTGAGGTCATCACAACCATTGTTCTTGGGATCGGACTATTATTGGCAAATGGGCTAAAGCCTGGCGTTGGCCTCGATTTCTCTAAATTAGCTAAGAAAGATATTGGGGAATTAGATGGTTATACGGAGAAGGTCGTTGACTTTAAACAAATGGTATTAGATATCATTCCAACCAATATCGTCGATGTTATGGCTCAGAATGATTTACTTGCTGTCATTTTCTTCGCCATCTTATTTGGTGTAGCGGCAAGCGGCATCGGTAAAGCTTCTGCTCCTGTTCTCACCTTTTTTGAATCAGTGGCACAAATTATGTTTAAGCTCACACAGATGGTGATGGTGACAGCACCTATTGGGGTTCTTGCATTAATGGCTGCTTCTGTCGGCCAATATGGCATTGTTTTATTAATCCCAATGATGAAGCTTGTCGGAACAGTATTTTTAGGATTATTCATTATTCTCTTTGCTTTATTCCCTCTGGTCGCACTGATCTTCCGTTTTAACTACTTCGAAGTATTAAAAATGATTTGGGATTTGTTCCTTGTTGCCTTCTCTACTACGAGTACTGAAACTGTCCTTCCTCAATTGATGGAACGAATGGAGAAATACGGGTGTCCAAAAAGAATCGTTTCTTTCGTCATTCCATCTGGTCTTTCTCTCAATTGTGACGGATCAAGTTTATATTTATCGGTTGCCTGCGTATTTCTTGCACAAGCGTTTGGTGTCGACATGAGTCTGTCACAGCAGCTTTTAATGATGCTTGTTCTTGTGTTAACGAGTAAAGGTATTGCAGCTGTGCCATCCGGTTCACTCGTTGTTCTTTTGGCAACCGCTCATGCAGTAGGTCTTCCCGCAGAAGGCGTTGCCATCATAGCCGGTGTTGACCGAATTATGGATATGGCACGAACAGGCGTGAATGTTCCAGGGCATGCCGTTGCATGTATTGTGGTATCTAAATGGGAAAAAGTATTCCGTGAGTCGGCGTGGGAAGTTCCAAAAGCAGGTGAAGAAACAAAAGGGATGTAATGTTATATGAAGGAAAGGGTTCGCCCTTTCCTTTTTTATGCTAAAAATGTTTGCTTTAGTACGGCTTTTCCTTGAGGATGCAGCTGTACTTCTGCATATGCCCCATTAATCAGCGTCATTTGCGGCGGGACATGCCCACAATCTATGTCGTAAAAAATGGGGATTTGTAATTCCTTTTGTAATTCTTCATATACATCCTGATACTGATACCCTTCAACAGGCACATTTACTGCACTACGCCCAAACATCATACCTGAACAGTGATCAAACCAACCTGCTAGTTTTAATTGAACAAGCGATCTCTTCACGCTTGCAGCATTTAATTCGCAGTTTTCGAAATACCAAAGAATTGGTTCATCTTTTATGAATGTTTTCTGAAAAGCTTTGACGTCCCCATAAGGTGTCCCTGCTAAATGACGTATGACATCAATGCAGCCACCCAGCAGTCTGCCCTTTACCATCTTTTCTTGTGGATCAACCGTATGCCATGCAGTAGGTTCTGTTAAATGAAAGACATGTTTAATCGGATCGTCACGCTGCCATTCCCTTTGATACATAGATGAAGAAAACTGGCTTATGTCCATTTCTTCTTTTGTTGAAAGTACTTCTTCCCACATAACAGTCATTTGATCAAGCTCTTCTCCCTGAAGATCGACTAAGTTCGGTCCATGCGCTGTGGCAATGCCTGTTTTTAATGTGAGCGCCAGCAGGAGTGCACTCGTATCAGAGTAACCAAGAATCCACTTTTTCTTCATCGATGAGAAATCCAGGTGCTCTAATACCTCCATAAGCAGCTGTCCTCCCCATGGCGGGATGATGTGATCAATCTCCTCACATGTCATCATGTACTGAAGTTCGTTTGCTCGTTCTATCGCAGGCGCAGATTTTGCCTTTTCCTGCTGCCAGACCGTCTCTCCACATATGACATCATAGCCTCTATGTTTCATTCGTTCACATGAAAGCTGAAACATGTCATGCATAGATGGCTGTACACCTGAGGAAGGTGCTGTGACGCCAATTGTTTGTCCTTTTTGCAAATGCGGATATTGTATCATTCTGCTTCCCCCCAACCTCTACTCTCTTCCCTGTCCATTTTAAAGAAAATGCCCCTTTTATAAGGGACATCTCTTCTTATTCCTTTTGACGCAGTACAGTATAGACTCCTGCAAAGATACATAGAATCCCAATGAATGAGCGTATCCCCATCTCTTCACCTAAAAGCAGCCAGCCGAGAGCTGCCCCTACGATCGGTTGAAAGAAAAAGAACAGACCGCCGCTCGAGGCATCCATCAATTGAAGCCCTCTATTCCACAAAAAGAATGCTAGAGCTGTTGAGATGATGCCTAGATAGAGAATGCCGCCCCAAATCTCTGGCCTTGCCATCTGCTCCACATCTAGATGAGGTAGGCGAAATAAAACAGCTGGTGTTAAGACAATGAATGCAATGATGATCGCATATGTGGTCGTCACGACTTGAGGGTATTTTCCTGGAACTCGTTTCAGCAAAACAGACATCAGTGCCCAAGTTAAAGCAGCGAAAACTAAAGAAAGACCGCCAACAAATTCATCTGTTTGCACTGCGACTGGTCCAATCATGAGCCATACACCTGCTGTCGCAAGCAGGATGGATGCGCACTTTCGAACAGTCATGGCTTCTTTTAATAGAAAGAACGCAAACAGCACCATAAAAGCAGGGGTCGCAGATGTAATCACAGCCCCCATTTGTGCCGACGTATACATGGTGCCAATTTCTTGGGTCACAATTGATAGGAAATTTCCGATCAATCCGATCATGACAACAAGCGGGATATCTTTTTTATCTAATCGAAAGGAATAGCCCAAGCGCCAAATGGTGCACACCAGCACGATTCCTGCTACAGCATATCTCATCCATACTAGCTCAAGCGGCGGAACCACCGCTACTGTTACTTTGACAACAACGTACATGCCGCCCCAAATACTTGCAGCGATTGCTAGGTAAAGGGCGCCTATATATTTTTCCTTCATCTTTTCCCCTCCGTTACTGGATATATTGATCGCCATATCCACAAACGGAGATCACTCTCCGTTATGGACGGAGGGCGTTTGGTACATCATGTTCAAATAAAGGCTTCCATTGCATTGTCGTCACCTCATTTGTTTTTATTTTCAGATTACTTTATAACAAATTCTAGTTGAGTTCAATCCTTTTTTGTCACCATCTTTCTTCATATAATAGAAGATAAACGGTATTGACATGCTGAATTCGTTTTCATATAGTAAGTAAAACTATAGGTGGCCACGGAGAAAAGGAGTAGAGGACGTTGGATATTGAAGCGAGGAAACACATTCCCAGCACGGAACATGAACCGTTTCTCGAGGGAATAAAAGATTGTGTGCCAACTCTGCTCGGTTATATGAGTATTGGGTTTGCCTTCGGAATTGTTGGAATTAGCGCACAGTTAAGTATATGGGACATTGCGCTTTTATCGATTTTTATTTACGCAGGTGCTTCACAGTTTATTATCTGTGCACTGCTTGTGACAGGGAGTCCCCTTTCCGCTATTATTTTCACCACATTTATTGTCAATCTGCGACATTTATTGCTCAGCCTGACGCTTGCTCCTCATTTCACACGCTACTCTGTGAAACAAAATATAGGATTCGGTCTATTGCTGACTGATGAATCCTTCGGTGTAGCGATAAATAAATTAGCGCAGCAAGGAAAGCTAAATAACAGGTGGATGCACGGACTGAACTTAACGGCGTATTTATGCTGGATTGCGGCCTGCATACTTGGCGGCATTTTTGGACACTGGATTTCAAATCCTGAAGCGCTTGGTCTAGATTTTGCTTTATCAGCGATGTTTGCTGCACTGCTAGTCCTTTCGTTACAGACAGTACCCAAAAATAAGTTAACTCATCGCCTGTCACTTGTGTTGTATATGGTCATTGCTATGTTTGTTCTGCTTCATTTTGTTCCATCACATGTGGCTGTTCTCATAGCAACTGTACTTGTCGCAACTATTGGGGTGGTGACAGATAAATGATTAGCAGCTTTATGTTATGGCTCATTGTTGGTTGTATGATCGTCACCGTCATTCCGAGAGTCGTACCCTTTATATTTGTACGGAGTATTCAGCTGCCTGAAGTGGTGCTGAAATGGTTATCGTTTATTCCTATTTGTATCTTTACAGCTTTGATTGCAGAGCATCTCTTCATCCATACATCAACAGGCACAGGCGTCACCATTCACTGGATGTATCTTGCTGTCTTGACTCCTACTGTACTCATTGCTGTTTGGACAAAAAGCCTGTCACTTACTGTTCTTGCCGGCGTCATGCTGATGGGCACTGCTAGATGGTTTTTCTAAAAGAAAAAGCTTAACCACATGTGGTTAAGCTTTGTTTCATTTGACGATTCCGTATACAAATCCATCATAACCTTTTTCCCCAACAGTTTGAATCGCTGTTGCCTCTATTCTCGGTTCTTGTTTGAGTAAATCGAAAAATTCACGAGTTCCTTGTACTCGTTCATCCTCATCTGAGTCATGAAGGACTGCACCATTTCTGACGACATTGTCTGCAATAATGACTGTTCCCTTTTTCGAGAAATGTAACGCCCACTTCAGATATTTCGGATTGTTCGGTTTATCTGCATCAATGAAAATGAAATCGAATGGAAGCGCAGCCTTCTCTTTTAACTGAGATAACGTATCTAATGCCTTTCCTTCCAAAATGCTCACCCGTTCTGATAAGCCCGCTCTGCTGATGTTTTGCTGTGCGATCTGTACATGATGGCTGACAGCCTCTAATGTGATGAGTTCCCCATCTTCTTCAAGAGCACGCGCCAGCCAAATAGTACTGTATCCACCGAGTGTCCCGATTTCTAAAATACGCTTTGCATTCTTCGTTTTTGCTAATAAATAAAGCATTTTCCCTTGGGCTGGTGACACATCAATTTCTGGCAGGCCTGCTTGCTTATTATGAGTAAGGGTTTGCTCCAATACGTCATCTTTAGGAATCAACTTGTCTGTGATATACTCGTCAACTTTTCCCCACACGTGCTCCATTTCATCCATCTCCCTTGATTATGTCTTCTCTCTCAAGTCTACATGATGATCGTGAGAGCGTATAATCAATTCTTTTCACACATCTATTCATTTTTTTGATGAAAGACATGTGATGATGATACATGAAGCAATGCACTGGTTTCGGTTCTACTCGTTCAGCTTATTTTTGACATCTCCTTTTTTATCTTGAAGCTTTCCTTTTGCTTGATCCTTTTTCCCTTCTGCTTTCAGGTTTTGATGATCGGTTGCTTCACCAAGCTTTTCTTTGACTTGACCTTTGACTTGATTTGTTTTTCCTTTTGCTTTATCCATATGTCCTTTTTCTTTACTCATTTGTTCCACCTCCACGTTTGATACTATTCATTTAGCCTTTTTGAAAGATACAAAACATCTGAGTGTGCGATGTACACGTTTCAGGTATGATAGACATATTAGAAAGAAGGGTTGGTGTTCTATTGCATGATCGTCTCTGAAAAGATATTCACAGTTCGCGGTTTGACCTATCGTATTCGATCTGCTTCAGTTTCCGATGCCAAACAGTTATCAGCTCTTAGACTGAAAATTGATGGTGAAACAGAATATCTAGACCGTGAACCAGGTGAAGCCTTTCTTGATGAAAAAGCGTTTGAGACTTTGATTCAAGAGGATACCAAGCAAAGCCGGCATTTATTTTTGGTCGCTGATATTGAAGGAAAGATTGTTGGTTTTTCAAGATGCGAGGGCCATTCGCTCAAGCGCTCTGCTCACAAAGTGACATTTGGCGTCGTCATACAAAAGGATGCTTGGGGCTACCACATCGGGAAAGAGCTTTTAGCCGCTTCTATCGGCTGGGCAGATCAGCAGGGTATTCAGAAGATGTCACTTCAAGTGCTGGAAACGAACAAAAAAGCCATTCGGTTATATGAGAACCACGGCTTTTTGATTGAAGGCGTATTAAAAAACGATAAACGGCTGAGTGACGGATTATATTATGATACTGTTGTGATGGGCAGACAGCTGCCAAGCTCCTGACTGCTTACATCACATAGCCCCATATCATCGAAATCGCACTGTATATCAGAAGCAGCCCCATCACATACTGGAACGGTTTTTCGTAAGCAGTCAAAAAACGCTTATACAAAGAGCCAAATAAGCTCCAGCTGAATGTACCGAGAAAACCAATGAGTGCGAGAATCAGCGTCCATATGACATACTGCATATTAGATTGTCCATATGGCAAAACAAATGTTGAAATCACAGTCAATCCATACAAGATTGCTTTTGGGTTGATAAATTGCAGCATCATACCAGGGATAAAATGATTGTAGCGATCAAGTGTTTCGTCATCCCCGCCTTTACTTTTCATGATTTTGACCGCTAAATAAATCATGTATGCAGCTCCGATGAACGCCATGACCCAGCCTATTTTCGGCATCACTTGATAAAGAATGAGATTAAAGAAGCAGCTCAAACACAAAATGACGAGAAATCCGATACCTACACCTAAACAAAATCGAAATGTTTGCTTGATCCCATATTTATTCGTAAAGACCATGGCCATGATGTTGTTGGGCCCTGGGGTAAAGCTGCTAACAAAAGCATAGATCAACATGGATACAATCAAAATGCCGCCTCCCTTATACGTTATTTAGACTTTAATTACTTTATTGCGTATATTACGTTTTATTGTAACGTTCGGTCTTTATAAAGTAAATAGAGAAAGGAGCTTTTTTCATGGAAGACGTACAATCGATTATTTCGAAAAATGTGAGGCTTCTTAGAGATCAAAAAAAATTAAGCCTCGAAAAGATGGCAGAATTAACTGGTGTCAGCAAGACGATGATTGGACAAATTGAAAGAGGAGAATCGACCCCTACCATCACGACTTTGTGGAAAATCGCCAACGGATTAAAGGTATCTTTTAGTGAGCTCATTCACGCACCACAGCCTGAAATCAAGGTAGTACGCAAGGAAGATGCACAGGTTTTAACTGAAGATGATGGAAAATATCGTGTATACACGACTTTCCCTTTCGATGACCGGGGGAAATTTGAAATGTACCGAGTGGAAATTGATCGAGGCGGGTCGCTTCGTGCGAGTGAACACATTGGGGGAACAGAGGAATTGATCACTGTTTTTGAGGGAGTCCTTGATTTATCCATTGGTGATGAACAATACACCTTAAAAGCCGGAGACTCTATTCGTTTTAAAGCGGACCGGACGCACACGTATAAACAAACCGGAGAACAAATGGTACGGATGCAAATGATTCTTTATTATCCTCATGAAAAAAGCTGACAGGCTTGTCCACCTGTCAGCTTTACGTTTATTTAATTAAATGCCGGATCGCGTACCACTGTTCCAGTAAATGTGACTCTATATTTTCCTAATCCTAATTCTTCAATAGAGGTTTGTTTTAAAATCCCTACCCAGCCATCCTCTGCATATACAATACTTTCTGGGATGTTTGATGTCGTATATGTTCTTGTTACTGAAACAGTTCGACTGGCCTGAGCCGTTACTTCACTGTTTGTTTGCTCCTTTGCTTCCACTGGGGCAGTTGTGACTCCAGCACCCGTTAAGACAATTGCTCCAACCAAAACAGAAGACATGACCTTTTTCATAAAAAAATCCCTCCCTTTTTTGTTGAACATATAAACTATACCATAATTTAGAACTTTTGTAAGTTTATTTTTTCATTTTTTTGAAAATTATGATATCATTGTCTTATGCTGGATAGAGTGCGTTACATACTTCTATGCTTTTATCCTCATCTCAATCTAGTGAAACAATTGTGAACGGAGGTGTTTTCATGAAAAAATGGCTCATCTGTTTTCAACTTGTTTTCCTCTTCTCCTTGGCAATCACACCATTTGCTTCTGCTGCCAAATGCCCTACAGTAAAACCATGTGTCATTGATATTTAAGCATAAGAAAAGGCCGATCAAGCCTATTCTCTTGATCGGCCTTTTTATTTATTTTTGCTCTGCTTCCCAGCGGGCAACTTCTTCTCTTACTTTAGGAGCCACTTCTTTTCCAAATAGCTCAATGGCTTTCAGCACTTGATCATGCGGCATTGAACCAACCGGTACATGAAGCATAAAACGTGTGATGCCTACATTTTTTCTAAGGTGAATGACTTTCTCTGCCACGGTATCTGGATCTCCTACATACAGCGCGCCTTCTAAAGTTCTCGCTGCATCAAACGTAGAACGAGTATAAGGTCCCCAGCCGCGCTCTCTCGCTAATGTGTTCATCACATGCTGTGTAGATGGGAAGAATTGATCTGCTGCCAGGTCTGTTTCTGCCGCAACAAATCCATGAGAATGTGATGCTACAGTTAATTTCTCAGGGTCATGTCCAGCGTGCACTGCCGCTTGCTTGTACAGCTGAACGAGCGGTGCGAACTGTCTAGGACTTCCGCCAATGATGGCAAGTACAAGCGGTAACCCTAGTAATCCAGCACGTACGACAGATTCACGGTTTCCTCCACTGCCGATCCAGATTGGAAGCGGATCTTGAACAGGTCTTGGGTACACCCCAACATCCTGAATGGATGGGCGATGCTTTCCGCTCCATGTTACACGCTCTGACTGCTGTAATTTCAACAGCAAATCAAGCTTTTCTTCAAATAATTCTTCATAGTCATCCAGGTCATAGCCAAAGAGCGGGAATGATTCAATAAATGAACCACGGCCTGCCATAATTTCTGCACGTCCGTTTGATAGTCCATCTAAGGTTGCAAAATCCTGAAATACACGAACAGGATCTGCTGATGAAAGGACTGTCACTGCACTAGTTAGACGAATATTTTTTGTTTGTGTGGCTGCAGCCGCTAAGACGACAGCTGGATTCGATGCGGCGAAATCCTCACGGTGATGCTCACCTACGCCAAATACATCGAGACCGACTTGATCTGCTAAAATAATTTCTTCTACTACTTCTCGAATACGCTGTGCGTGACTGACTGTTTTTCCTGTTTGAAAATCGGGTGTTGTTTCAACAAATGTACTAATTCCTAGTTCCATGATGGGAACCCCCTGTCTTATAAATATGTCACAAATTCAGAAACTGGCTTTCTATAGCCTCTCGCTTGTCTGCTCTCTACTTTTTCTTTTCCAAGTGTAATCATTAACACAGGAACCAAATCTGATTGAATGTTTAATACCTTTTTCATTGCTTCGGGATCAAAACCGATCATCGGGCAAGTATCCCAGCCTTTATTTTTAGCGGCAAGCATAAACAGCATGGCAGATAAGGAAGCATTGCGGATCGCCTCTTCCTTCTGGAAATCGGCTCCTCTCTGCACATAAAAGCTCATTGTCTCTCTGACCATTTCTTCATATTGCTGCGCATTGATAATGCCTAGCATTTTTAGGCCTTCATATATGTTCCCTGCGTGCTCATAAGCTTTTGGGTCTCCGAGTACGATGATCGCTGCTGAAGCAGAGTGCACTTTATATTGTCCAAATGCCGCTTCTCTTACTTGTTCTTTCAGCTCTTCTGTTTGGACGACAACATATTGTGTATGCTGTAAATTAAAAGCAGATGGTGCCAGCTTGACCTCTTCAAATATGCTGTTAAGCTCTTCTCTCGAAATCGAGATATTTGGCAAAAAATTTGATGCGGATCGTCTTTCACGTACCAACGTTTCAAAGCTGAGTGTCATCTTGTTTCCCCTTTTCGCGAAGTAGTTTTGCACCTAAACCGATTTTTTTCAGTAATTCAATGAGCTGCTCTTTTTCTTCTTTTTCAATAAAGGCTAGATTTTGCGAAATGACCTCTGTGTGTTTAGGGAAAATATCGTCAAACAATTGCTTCCCTTTTTCCGTCAGCCGAACATGAAATACCCGCTTATCTGAAGGCGCACATTGCCTTTTCACCAGTTCTTGTTTTTCTAGTTTGTTCACGACATATGTCATGCTTCCACTTGGGATTGAGAGGATATCGCTAATTTTTTGAACAGGCTGAGGCCCTTTACTGTAGAGCAATTCAAGGATCTGAAAGTTTTCAAATCCGATATCATAACGTTCAATGTCTTTTTGGATATTTGTAAAAAGGGCTTGATAGGCTTTCATCCACACGCGGAATAGCCTTAAATCTAATTCATGATCATGCTGCACCATGGCAACTACTCCTTTTTCAAGAAATCCTAAAACTAGGATAAATTTATCCTAACACTAGGATATTTTCTTGTCAACGAGTTTATTTCATAAAAAAAAGACCACCTTGGTTCAGTGATCCTCTTCTTTTAAGATAAAATGCATTTCAGCAATTTGTTTATATTGATGTACTTCCTGTAATGAGAACCTAGATTCCAGATCCGCCGGCGAAAAGAGAGGAATTCCTCTTCCAATGATGACAGGTACGATTTGAAGAAAAAGCTCATCAACCAATCTTTCTTTTATGAAAGATTGAAGCAGTCCCCCGCCGCCGACAATCCAAATATTCCGGCCTGTTTCATTCTTTAATTTTTTCACAAATGATAAGACATCTTCGCGAATGATATGGGTTCCTTCCAGACTGTCCTGTAACGTACGTGACATGATATAACATGTCTTTCCTTCATAAGGAAACCCATCTGGTGACAGCTGAAGAACTTGTTCATATGTATTGCGCCCCATGATCAGTGTATCGACTGACGCATAAAAGGTGTCATAGCTCGTTTCTTCTTCGCCCTCTGTCCCTATCAGCCAATCGAGCCGGTGATCCTCTCTCGCTAAATATCCATCGATACTCATCGCCCCATAAAAAAGCAGCTTCCTTTTCTCACTCAATCCCACCACTCCCTTACTCCTAACAAGAACATATATTCTATTTTATCAAAAAGGAAAGACAAAGGCTACATAACTTTCTCCCTTTTTACGATTCCTGTTCCACCTTAATGAGAAGCTCGTATAATTTATGCGCGAGCTTGCCGGCATCAATGGTCATTTCTTCATGAATCCATTCCTCGAGTACACCCACGACACCAGACACAACAAAAGAGGCCTCTATTTGCTCATTCTCTGTAATCGGCCGCTGATCAAGCTGCCACTCTTTCATGATTTTTTCTTTGAAAAAGGCTTTGAATTGGTTTGTCGTTGGACCATTTGGTTTTACAAATAACGTCAACATATATTGATTCTCTTTCAAGTACTCCGTCGTTTTGTTTAAAAAGGAAAGCATATCAAGAGGGTTCTGACTTGGAAAGGTTTCATCATATAACCCCCCGAGCTGATCGAATAGTTCTTTCTCAAGCTGTTCATATAAATCAAACACATCTTGATAGTGCAAATAAAAGGTTCCCCTGCCTAAATCCGCTTTCCTTGATAGCTCTGATACCGTAATCTGCTGCACTTCCTTTTCCTTTAACAGCTCAAGGAAGCTTTCCCGAATGGCTTTTTTTGTTTTGATTGTTCGTCTGTCCTTCATGTCATCCCCTCCATTGCTGAACAATCAGGCGCCAAATGTCTATTTATGAACAGGATCTCATCCATTGCCGATGTTCGATTGGTTTACTTCTTATTATAATCAACACATGTTCAATAATCTATATGTGTTCAGTAAAGGAGGACCATTATATGTTTCATTTTAGACTTGCTAGAGAGGATGAACTGCCTCAAGTGGCAGAGTTGTTAGATGATTCGTTTCAGGACTATTCATTTTTTGACCTATTATGTGAAAAGGTCTCAAACCGGTCTGCTTTCGCTCGTCAGCTGCATTTGGTCAATACAAAGGTGTATTTTCAGCATCAAATCTGTTTGGTCGGGGTTGAGAACGAGAACATTGTGTCTGCTGCCCTTTTAAAGCATCCGCGTCTTCCTGAACCAAGCGTCATGGATTATGTGTTATCAGGTGGGTTAAAGCTGCTCTTCATTGGCGGTATATCGGCGGTTCAGCATGTGTTCCGTGTGTTAAAGGAGGCCAAAAAAGCATGTTCTTCCTTAAAGCAGCCTTACTGGTATTTAGAAGCACTTGTCGTGGCAAAAGACCAGCAAGGAAAAAAACTCGGAAGCCGCATGTTAAAGCAATGCCTTTTTCCCTTTATCGCCCGGCAAGGCGGCGGACTGTTCACACTGATGACGCACAACGAGGCCAATCGTCATTTCTACCGAAAAAATGGCTGGATGGAGTTTGATGAAAGGGTACTGCGCGGAAAGGAAATGTCCCTGGAAAGCTGGAGCTATAAAACCGTGATTAAATAAGGTATCCTCTTCAGGTGATGATATAATAGAGTCAGTTCAATCAATGATCATACTTGGAGGAGAGACTGATGATACGACGACTTGATCATATCGTGTTGACTGTACAACATATGGAGGACACCATTCGCTTTTATACAAACGTATTAGGGATGAAGGAAGAAACTTTTGGTGAAGGCCGTAAAGCGCTTCGTTTTGGTTTACAGAAGATCAACCTCCATGAAGCTGGTCATGAATTTGAGCCAAAAGCGGCTCATCCTCTTCCTGGATCTCATGATTTGTGCTTTATCACCGATTTAGACATGGACAGTTTGCTGCTGCACCTCCGGAAGCAAGTGGTCCCCATTGAAGAGGGGCCGGTCAGACGCACAGGTACATTAGGTCCAATTGAATCTGTTTATATCCGTGATCCTGATCTGAATTTAATTGAAATCTCTCGATATATAGAGGAGGGTGATCCGTCATGACTCGTATATTTTTGAGACCGATTGAAGAGCAAGATTATCCTGGTATTCAAAGAGGATGCCAGCATGCAGAAACACTTTATATGACTGGCACACGCAAAACGTTCACACTAGAAGAAATTCGCTCCGCCTATACCCGCTTTTTGCAGGATGACAGCAGACGAGATTTTGCCATTTGTCTGCTGGACACGAAAGAGATGATTGGGGATGCGGCAATTGTGGACATTGATCCAATCAATCATACGGCAAGCTTCCGCATTGCGCTTCACGGGCCGGAGTATTTTCAAAAAGGCTATGGCACTGAAGCTGTTCGGATGGTTCAAGCATTTGCCTTTGACACATTAGAACTCAACCGTCTTGAGCTTGAAGTCTTTTCCCACAATCCAAGGGCTTTTCGAAGCTATGAGAAAGCCGGATTTCAATACGAAGGAAAAAGACGCCAAGCGCTCTATTTCAACGGTACATACTCAGATGTCATCATCATGGGCATCCTTCGTGAAGAATATAACCACATGATGAATACAGATGCTCCTGCTTAAGAAAAGTCGTCTTTTTTAAAAAATTGAATCCCAGTGACGATGATTAAACAAATGATGGAAGAGAGAACGATAGAGATACTCGCTAGACTAAGCACCATGCCTTCCCATCTGCCAATAAAAAAACTGGCAATCAATAAAACCAAACCAAATAAAATCAAGCATATTGGAACAATGAACCCCGCATGGCGCTGCCGCCTTCTTTTCCCTGCCCACCATGAGAGACACAAGACAACGATTGTAAAAAAGGCGGTTTGCAGCCAGAACATGTGATATCAACTCCTAACCTATAACAATGGAGGTACTTCAAATGAACATTAGACCCATTGAGCAAAAAGACAACCCGTATATCGCAGCGATTATCCGCCAGTCACTAGAATCAGCGAATCTAGCGATTGAAGGAACAGCCTACACTGATCCCCAACTTGACCAGCTTTACGAATACTATCAATCATTGACTCATGCAGCCTATTGGATTGCTGAAGAGCAGGGTGAGATTGTGGGCGGTGTAGGGATTGCTCCATTTACAAAGGGAGTATGTGAATTACAAAAGCTTTATTTAAGTCCAAAAGCACAAGGAAAAGGTGCGGGCAAAAAACTGATGGATACGGCGCTGGAATATGCCTCTACATACTACGAAGCGTGTTATTTAGAAACCCGCCGGGAATTAACAGCAGCTATAGGCCTTTATCAGCGATATGGCTTTTCTCTTCTTTCAGAACCGCTTGAAGGCTCTGAGCATTCTGCAATGGATGCTTGGTATCTCAAAACCTTCTCATCTTGAACCATAAAACAATCGATAGGTTTTGAGCCTCTGAAAGCCTAACTTCTCTGCCAGTTTGATTGAAGCTAGGTGATGGATATCGCAATCCCAATGCGGTGTCCTCTTTTTTTCAAGACAGGTGCTGATCATATGCTGAGCTGCCAGCAGTGCCAAACCTTTTCCGCGATAAGACTCATCTGTCCAAATATCTATCTCCGCACGATCCATACTTGAAAAAATAGAGACGCATTCACTGACCACGTTCTCTCTATCTAAAATGGCAATCCCAATTCCCTTTGATAGAAAACGAGCTGTTTCTCCCCAATAGGCTTCGTAATAGCTAGGAGGAAAAGTCCTGCTTGCAGTCATCACCTGCTCATTTGTCCGCTCTACTCTATAGCCTGGATGAGGCTGAGTGGCATGAAAATATGCCTGTGAATAAACGTACGCATGTCTTTCCATTTCATTCAGATGTGACCCAAGGCATTTTTTCATCATCGCATCTGTGAATGGATTTGCTGAAAATAAGGTGAATCGGCCGTTTTGTCTTTTCTGCCTTTCGTACACATCCACAATGAAGTCTGAACAGCGCAACAGCTCCGCTTCACTCCTTCCTGCCACATAATAAATGCCGCATGAAGCTTCGAGAAAATAAACAAGCGGATGCGCTTCATCATCTACATAAAGATGTCCTTGTATCATGCCATCCATGACCGCATCTACAAACACTGGATATGCCGGATCAATCTGCCGAATTCCTTTTTTCATTAATGGTGTCATTTGCTGCTTCAATAGATGCACGATTTCTCCTCCTTTCCTTCCATTATAAAGAAAAAGCTGCTGACATAGAGAATTCTTTGCCAAAAAAGGGATTTTGCATCAAAGGCGCCATT
Source organism: Bacillus sp. BK450 (assembly GCF_004364885.1). Classification (NCBI taxonomy): domain Bacteria; kingdom Bacillati; phylum Bacillota; class Bacilli; order Caryophanales; family Bacillaceae; genus Bacillus; species Bacillus sp. BK450. The sequence continues at coordinate 15,860 of NZ_SOBQ01000007.1, forward strand.
TAAAAAAAGAGACCTCATTTAAAAGGTCTCTTATACTCTGGATAATATTATTCTGCTGATGCTTCTTCTGTCACCTTCCCCTTCCATATCAGGGTTAAGCCTAATCCAAGAAATAAGACAACACCTGCGAATAAAAATGGGAAATGAATATTTTGATCGAATAAAATGCCGCCAAGTGCCGGCCCGAAAATCGTACCTAGGCTTGTGTAGGTAGAGTTCATCCCTGCGACAAATCCTTGCTGGTTGCCAGCGATTTTGGATAAGAAGGTCGTTAATGCTGGACGCAATAAATCAAACGCAAGGAAAATGACACATGTGACAATCAGAACAACCAAAAAGCCTGAAACAACGGTTGAAACGAAAGCAAGGACAGCCCCGATAATCAGACATAGCTGAATGACTCTTTTTTCTCCTAGGGCATTTACCAGTTTACCAAACACAAGTACTTGGATGATGACTGCCACAATCGAACTGACGGTAATGATGACGGCAATATCTTTTGGACCAAATCCAAACTTATGATTTGTGAACAAGCTAAAGACTGTTTCATATGCAGATAGTCCAAATGCGAGGACAAACACAATGATAAAGGCGATGAGGTAGCTTGGATGAATCGATTTTTTCAAATCTTTAAAGAAAGTCGATTCTTTCACTTCATTCATTTGCTTCTCTCGCTCTTCTTTTGTTAAAGGCTCCTTCAGCATAAACATAGACGAAATGACGGCAATAAACGCAATCCCTGCCGCAAAGAAGAATGGCAGGCGTACGCCGTATTCTGCAATAAACCCGCCAATTCCCGGGCCAATGATAAAACCGGTACTAATGGCCGCAGAGACATAGCCCATCGCTTTTGATCTTTCTTGAACGGTCGTAATATCTGCGACATACGCCGTGACAGCCGGCATGATAAATGCCGCACTAATACCGCCTAGAAGCCTCGCAAAATACAGAACATACACGTGTGTACCAAGACCAAAAACGAGTTCTGATAACGCGAATAGAAACAGCCCAGACACAATCATAATCTTTCTTCCGTAGCGGTCTACCCATCTCCCTGCAATAGGTGATGCGATGAGCTGGGCAACGGCAAATGCCGCCACAAGGTATCCCATCGTACTCCCTGTTAGATGCATCACATTCATGAATAACGGCATGACAGGAATAATGAGACCAATGCCTAAAAACGCAATAAATATATTACTTAATAAAATCACGAGTATTGCTTTTTGCTCACGAATCGGTTTTTGCATGATGTTTGTTTCCCCTTTACTGACTCACTTGTTACTCATGATGGTTGATTCCGTGAATAAACAATGAGATCGCCTCTTTTTGTAACTCTTTCTTCTGCTCAATGGTGTCATTTTTATATAACACGTCTAATCCATAAAAAACGGAAAGTAATATTTTCACTTTTGACTCCACATGCTGGATCGACCAGCTGCCATCTTTGTTTCCTTCAAGTAAGATATCTCTCATCACATCATCAAAATCGACATCAATCTTGTTCAGCCGCTCCATGACTTCGTCTGATGTAAAAGCACTGGCACAAAATTCCTCACTCGCTCTCATTAATGGGTAGTTAATGCCCATTTGACTGAGCATCTCTGCAAATGCAGCGAGCTTATCGACAGCCCGGTGCTGTGTTTTCTTCTCCTCACGCCACGTTTCCATCATCAAACGATGATCCTCTTCCATAATATGAAGAAACAAAAACTCTTTTCCTTTGAAATGATGATAGAGATTGCCTTTACTCACCTCAGCAGCCTCTAAAATATCGCGCACGGATGTTTCTGAATATCCTTTTTTCGCAAATAAATCACGAGAAGCGGTGACGATTTTTTGCTTCGTCTTCTCACTCTTTCCAGCCCCGCTTTGTGTACTTGTCATGTGTCACAATCCCTTTCTACCCTGCATTTCTTCATACGGACAAAATAAAACCGACCAGTTGGTTTATTTTTTTATTATAAATGGTTTTTCCTCATAATACAATGAAAAAGGCATTGGACTTCATAAGGAGTGATTCATGTGAAAACTAACAGAACAGTCATTTGTGCTATCACCAAAAAGGACTTATACGTATTTTTCTTCTGCGACCTTTTCATGGCTACTTTGGCGTACTACGTGTTCAAATTCAAGCCAACGACATTTTATGAATGTGCGGGAATCATGGGAAGTATTCTTTGTCCCTTTTTGATGAAAAAGTGGATATACCGGTGATCTCCCTTTCAAGTATATCCGTCATTCATTTAACTTTTCTTTATATTTAACTTCACTTAAATATCAAGATTGCCTATAATAGAAGAGAGGTGATGTCATTGGATGAGGAAATCATTCATTACGGTAAAAAGATCATTGAATACTCGAATGCACTAGGCTCAATTTATGTAGAAGAGTATCAGCGATTTTTAAAACATGAGTATGCAGATTTATCAGCCAAACAAGAGCTGACACTTGAGCTGCTGCGCACGAAAACGAGAACAATCAATGAATTAGCTGATTACTTTTCGATTTCTGCCAGCGCAGCTAGCCAGCTTGTATCAAAGCTTGAGAAGCTCGGCTATGTCAAACGAGAAATTAATCCACATAACCGAAGAGAAATCATTGTTGATTTTGCTCAAAAGGGCCATGACTATCACAAGAATACGGAAGACATTCAACTGCACCTTATACAAAAATATTATGCAAAGCTTCCAAAAGAAGATTTAAAAACATTACTATCTCTATACGAAAAAATCTATCAGATTGCAAAAGAAGCGCCTTAATACGGTGTTTCTCTCATCAACATTTAAGTTATCTAAACTATTAAGGGGATGAAAATATGCAAAGCATTCATTTACAAGATGGCCGTCACATCGGTTTGACTCAATACGGTGATCTTGAGGGGTTTCCAATATTCTTTTTTCATGGGACACCTGGATCAAGAGTGATGTTTTTAGATGATGATCCAATCTCTCAAGAACTCGGCATTCGTCTCATCTGTTTGGATCGACCTGGATTTGGTTTATCTACCCCTCTACCTGACCGTACAATTTTAGACTGGGCAAAAGACGTGCTGGAAGTGGCAGATGATCTTGGTATTCAACATTTTTCAGTGATGGGTGTATCTGGAGGCGGCGCATTCGCTGCTGGTTGTGCCTATCAATTGCCGGATCGCGTCCTTTCAGCTGCACTGATCTCAAGTACAACCCCTTTTCAGAACGGGAAACCGCCTAAAAGTATGCTGAAAGAAAACAAATTGGCTTTTTTCCTTAGTAAGAAGTTTCCTTGGCTATTGAAAGCAAGCTATCGTTCCCAGAAGAAAATGATTGAGAACAAACCAGAGAAATTTAAGAAGCTGGCCAAAAACGGGAACAAGCATTTACATCCGTGGGATCGGCAATTCCTTCAAACCGATGAGCAGTTAGAGATGATGATGACACATTTATACGAAGCGACTCGTCAATCGGTGGATGAATGTATTCGTGAACCCATTTTACTCTCGAAACCATGGGCATTCGATATGAAAGATATTCAAATCCCTGTTGATGTCTGGCACGGAAAAGAAGATACAATGGCTCCATTTGTAGAAATAGAAAAAATAGCTCAGTCGATTCCAAACGTCAAAACCCATTATATCGATCAAGCAGGGCACTTTCTTACTGATGTAGACGATATTTGGCGAGATATTTTACTCTCTTTAAAGGAGCGTGCTGAACATCAGGAACATGCATAAAAAAAGACCCAATATACCTCGGGTCTTTTTCTTCATTAATATTGTTCATAATACCTCTGCACTTTAACTGGATCTTTTGTCTTCGTCAGTGCCAGCATGAGCAGAATACGTGCTTTTTGCGGGTTTAAAGAATCAGACGACACAAAGTGATGTTCATCGTCCGTTTTTTCGTGGGTGACAATTCCATTACCCGTTCGGCTTGATCTCACGAGAACCACACCTTTTTTCACTGCATCTGCTGCTCCTTTGATGGCTTCTGTTGACATCGTTCCATTTCCTGCTGCGGCTACAACAATTCCTTTCGCACCTGCTTTTACTGCTGCATCATACATATATTTTTGATCATTTTGATAGCCGTATAAAATATCGACTTGCGGTAATTCTTTTATCTTTGATACATCAAATTCACTTTCAGTCGTATGTTTTCTTGTCGGTTCGTTATAAAAGGACACCACTTCACCAGTAACTTCTCCGATGTATCCTTGCTCAAGTGACTTGAAGGCATCGGTTGTGGTCGTGTTTGTTTTCGTAACAAATCGAGCTGATGCAATTCGGTCATTTAATGTGACCATGACCCCTTTGCCCTTTGCTTCTTTGGTGGATGCAATTTTCACCGCATGATACAAGTTAAGCGGACCATCCGCACTGATAGCAGATGCTGGTCTCATTGAGCCAACGACAACAACAGGCTTATCACTTTTGACAACCAGGTGTAAAAAGTAAGCTGTTTCTTCAAGTGTATCTGTTCCATGCGTGATGACAATGCCATCTACTTGATCATCTTTTAATAGTTCATTCACTCGCTTGGCTAATTTTAAAAGAAGAGCGTTATCAACATTTTCACTGCCGACATTCACAACCTGCTCACCCGTGACATTTGCAATATCCTTCAGCTGTGGAACGGAAGCAATGACTTTATCAATGCCGAGTGAACCAGATTTATAGCCCGTCGTATCTGTATCACTGTTTGAACTGCCAGCAATCGTCCCGCCCGTGGCTAATACCTTAATATTTGATAAGGACTTATTCCCTGTTTCAACCGCCTTGTTTTTCTCTTTTGTTTCATTGGATACGTTTTCTTTTTCGCTTTGAGTATTCTCTTGAGTGCCTGTGTTCGCACAGGCTGCTGTCACCAATAATAAAACAGAAAGAAGGACAGCACCTAACCATTTTGTCATGTTCATTGGATCATCTCTTTTCCTCATTTGATGGATTTCATGGCTAAATCTCTTTCTATAGGCTTTACTTTATACCATACCTTCATTCATCGACATGAGGCCAAAGATATAGAACCAAATAAAGGTAAAAAGGGCGTTATATTAATGATTTATTCAATTCTTATTACCTAAATTTGCTGTAATTAAGTTGAGTATTGAAGGTGCCGTATTTTAAAAATAACCGACGCTTGATAATGAATTTATGATAAAATATAGTAAATTTTACAAAAAAGGAGTATACATTTTGCATTCGCTTCAAGCCTTTTACAAAATCCTAATCACACTATTCATCAGCTCTATTTTACTCGGCTTGTTTGTCTGCTTATTTCCACCTATTCAAGCTGAGCCTGCGTTTCTGATATTTTATATTCCTATCTTTTTTGTTTTTTATTTCGTCTTTGCGGTTCCTTTGCAGTTATTGTTTTCTTTTCAGCCAAAGGCTTTCCATCCTCTTTATTTAGCTACTTATTTACTGATTGCAATGGTTGTCATGCTCTTTTTCATTGATGGAATTGGGAGTAAGGCGTCTTTACCCATCATCATCATGAGCAGTCTTATCTACTGGACTTGTGATTCTTTGTTTTATCAAAGAATGTATGAAAAAAACACCTAATGCGAAGGTGTTTTTTCATTAGTTTCTTTAAAGCATGTCTATCTTTTTCTCATCAAATAGTCGGAATCCATTTTGAGCGATCTTCCTAGGACATACAAAATCCTGTTCTGTATAGTAATGAAGGGCAATTTTGTGATGCTTCATCGCCTTCACTTGTTACATTCCTCATATGCTTGACCACACAGTCAATCACACCATAAAAAAATCACTGAGGATATCTACCTCAGTGATGGAATCTTTATTTCATAACTGTACCAGCGTGTGAAAAGATCGGATCTTTTAATTCAAATTCGAATGTCTTTCCGTCCACAATACCGACTGTTTTTTCACTGTCATAAAGCTCAAGCATACAAGCTGCCATTTCTTTTGATGTATGATATTTCTTGAAATTGCCTTCATATTCAAATTCGTCTACATCCAATGAACGCTTTGCAAATTCTGATTCTGTCGCGGATGGCGCTAATACTTTTGCCTGTAATTTGGCTCCTTTTCCTTTCAACTCTAGGGCCAGCCCTTCTGTAAAGGCGCTCACGTAAAACTTCGTTGCTGAATAGGTGACGGCATTGCCAACGACTGTATAGCCGGCTCGTGAAGAAATGTTAATGAGCTGCGCTCCCTCTACTTGCTCATAATCACGAACAAATAAGGTGGATAGAATCGTTAATGCTTCGATATTCAGATGAAGCATATCCCCAATTTTACTTAAATCTTGTTCTCCTATAGAGCCAAAGTGACCAAACCCTGCATTATTAATGAAGGTATCCAGCTCATAATCTGACAATGACTCATAAAATGAATACACTTGCTCTATGTTTGTTAAATCGACTGACTGTATGACTACTTTGATATCGGGATATTGATCATGAATCTTCTTCTTCAATTCTTGGAGTTTATCAAGCCGGCGTGCAGCTAATATAAGATTTTTCCCTCGTGCTGCAAAGGCGAGAGCCGCCTCATATCCAATACCTGAGCTTGCTCCTGTAATGACTGTATAGCTCATTTTATATCCCCCTATTCGCGTCTTCTAACTGGTTAAATTATAACGACAGCGTTTCGCTCAAGTCAATTTTGAAGAGAGTCAAATGATGGCATTATGTCTAACTTACATACAACTCCGCAGTCACTTCCTTTTGAATCATTTTGGAGGATGTCATGTTGAAATTTTTTTGTTCATTTTTGAAAAACCAATTGGTAGGAATGTTCAATTAACTCCACTACAAATGAGGATGGAATGTCTGCATCAAGGTAAATGGAATTTCAATGAGTCTTATTCATATAGTAGCCAGGGATAATTCCTTGAGGAAAGATATCTGACCCTTTTTACATTCACTTTTCTTTTTCAGAAACAGTAATAAAAGCACAGGCCCATTGTCTCCTGTGCTTTTGAATCACTCTGCTTTTTTATTCAAACGCCTTCTTTAATTGATCTCCCATCAGATGCCAAGCTTCTTCAGCTATGGCTAAATCTCCGGCGTGCGTGAAGCCGTGAGGGACACCTTTAAATTGTTTGTACGTGACGTCTACCCCAGCTTCTTTTAACTTGGCAGCATATTGCTCGGCTTCTTCAGCCAGCGAATCCCTCTCTGCTGTGATGACGAGAGCTGGAGGCATTTGTGCTAAGGATGAACGATCTGCAAAAACCGGAGAAACGAGCGGATTGTGCGGATCTTGGCCTTGCAGATAGAAGGAATTAAAGAGTCTCGCCAATTCAACTGGGATCGCTTCTTCAAACGCTGGTTTTTGTGCTGGATCAGTGGCAAGATCAAGCGGCGGATAATCAAGCACTTGATAGGCAATTGGGAGTGTATTTCCTTTTTGAATATTCAATAGACAAGCAGCCGTTGCCAAATTTCCTCCTGCGCTATGTCCACCAATGGCTAATGCATTCCGATCGATTTGAAGCTCATCAGGATGTTCATACAGCCACTTCAGTACATCGTAGCATTCATGAAGAGCGGCTGGGAAAGGGTGCTCGGGTGCAAGCTGATACTCGACATTGACAACGATACATTGCGCCCGGTCTGCAATGACTGGACACCATGGATTATCCATTTCAGCACTGCCCATGATAAATCCGCCGCCATGTAAATTCACAAAAACAGGAAGCAGCTGTTTGGATGCGTTCACTGGCTTAAATACCCACACCTTTGTTTCGCCAGCACTTGTTGGAATATCATATTCCATTTTGTTCACTTCAGGAGGATGTACTGGCTTTAGTTCCGATTGACTCGCTAATGAATCTTCAGATGGCTGGCGTAATGAAGCAGCGATTTTGATTTGTTCTTCTAAGTTCATGATCTCAGACTCCTATCTTATTCATTTCTTAGTTACTCATTCGTTTCCTTTTCCTCTTTTCCTCCTACTGAATCAGCAGCAATTTTCATTTGTTCACTTTTTACCTATCTCCCCTTTTTCTCTCTCTTTGAAACAAGCATTGAGCAAATAAAAAAGCACTGCGGCGCTATGTCCACAGTGCTTTTCATTTCTCTTATGATACTTGCTGTTCTACCTTCACTCGTTTAATGAAGAAGGCAATAATCAAACCGATGATCGTCATGATCACTGCAAAAATAAATGCATGCTGGACGCCATTTGTAAAGGCGAGCAGCTGATTCATCGGATTTGCGGGATCAGACACATTTTCCATAAAGCTGCGGGCTCCTGATGAAAGGATCGAGATACCGATCGCAGTACCAATGGCTCCTGCCACCTGCTGCAATGTATTCATAATCGCTGTACCATGCGGATATAGCTCTGGCGGCAGCTGATTCAATCCGTTTGTTTGAGCAGGCATCATGATCATCGCGATTCCGATCATTAATGTAATATGAAGGGTTACAATGAATCCAATCGACGTATTCACACTTAGATTTGTAAAGCCAAACATCGTCGCTGCGACAATAACAAGACCTGGAATGACAAGCCACTTTGGACCAAATTTATCAAATAGACCACCCATGATTGGAGATAGCAGTCCGTTGATAATTCCACCTGGCAATAGCATTAAACCTGCTGTAAATGTAGAAAGCGCCAAGGACGTTTGCAGATACAATGGCAAGATCATCATAGCAGACAGCATCACCATCATACACACTAAAATCAGAAGTAACCCAATGACAAACATCGGATATTTAAACGGGCTTAAGTTCAGCATTGGTTCTTTCATGTTCAACTGTCTTAAGGAGAACACGAGAATCCCTATGACACCAACTACAATTGCAACGATGACATGCATACTGCTCCAGCCGCCGCCTTCTCCGGCACTGCTAAAACCATACACAATTCCGCCGAAACCAATGGTTGAAAGCACAATTGATAAGATATCGATTTTCGGTCTTGTTGGTTCTGTAATATTTTGCATAAAGATATAACCAAATACGAGTGCAGCCATTAATAAAGGAAGTGAAATCCAGAAAATCCAATGCCACGTCAACGATTTCAGAATAAGACCAGAGACGGTTGGGCCGACAGCTGGTGCAAACATGATCACAAGACCAATAATCCCCATCGATCTGCCTCGTTTATGAGGTGGAATGATGACCAAAATCGTATTAAACATCAATGGCAGAAGCAATGCTGTACCGACTGCCTGCACGACACGTGCTACCATTAAAATACTAAAGACCGGCGCAACCGCCGCAATAAATGTTCCGATGATTGAAAAGACGAGCGATGTAATGAAAAGCTGTCTTGTCGTAAACCATTGAAGAATGAGTCCTGAAATCGGTACGAGAATACCAAGTGTTAATAAATATCCTGTTGTCAACCACTGAGCAGTCGTCGCTTCAATTCCAAAGTCTAACGTTAAACTTCTCAGCGCCATGTTTAATGCCGTTTCACTGAACAGGCCAATAAATCCAGCTGTGATAAAAGAAATAATAATGGGCAGCGTTCGAATTTCAGAAGCTGCTGCTTTCTGTTTGTTCATATTAAGTTGGCTCCTTTTCTTTTTCAATTTAGATGAACCTTAGGAAGTCAGGGTGGTCAGAAATGAGCCACTTTCATGTCTATTGAAAGACGGATAAAATCTGTTTTTCTGCAGCAAATTGAGCAATTTTTTCGATTGAATAGCCAGATTCATGTATATAAAACATGAGCTCAGGCGTCATTGGAGAGGACATACATAACGTTGTCAGTTCTATATCCTGTATGTTCGCTTCTCCCTTTTCTCTCGCTTCTTCAAGCAAATCACGAATGATTTGTCTAAGTGATTGACTGTAATGACTCTCATACACTTTACTTGTCTGCTCTAAATTCCCAGAGATTGTGAGCATTCGAATCCAGTCTAAATGGTGACCGACGATCAGATGAATTTCTTCGAGAACGTAGCGCAAACGTTCACGGACCGGCTGATCACTTATTTTGCTCAAGTAAAGATGCAAAGCTGGGATCAGCTGTTCAAATCTCTCCCCAAGGATAGAAAGGCACAAATCACTTTTATTGGCGTAGCGGCGGTATAAAGTGCCCTGCCCAACACCAGCTGTTTTCGCAATTTTATGCATGCTGACATTTTCTACACCAAATTCTTGAAACAAGGAGAATGCGATCTCTTCAATTTCCTCCCCAATATCCTTTTCCACCATGCTCACCTTCTTTACCTTCATCCACATGACACTTATCTCTATGTGTTAAATCAAATTTCTTTGCTTCTCTTTAGGACAATTGTAACGGTATTATCTTACGGACAACTGTCCGCTTTGTCAATCATTCTTTTTTAATCGATATCATTTGACTGTATTTCTAAGTGTAACTATAATAGTTACATCAAACAATAGAGGTGATCTCATTGAATACATTCCTATTCGTTCATGGTGCATTTCAAGGTGGCTGGTGCTGGGACCAAATAACACCTGCTCTTCAACAAAAAGGTCATAAAGTAGTTGCTATTGATTTACCTGGCAGCGGCGAAGATGTTACGCCTCCACAGGACGTATCACTAAAAAGCTATGTAAAAAAAGTTGTTTCAACAATTGAAAAAATAGACCAGCCTGTCATTTTAGTAGGACACAGTATGAGCGGAATGGTCATATCACAAGCAGCAGAGGAAATACCAGAGAAGATCAAAAAACTTGTATACGTCTGCGCCTTTGTCCCAGAGAATGGACAAGCCGTCAGTGATATTGCATCAGGTGGTCCTAAAGCAACGTTGAACGAAAAGGATCAGACCCTTACATTAATAGAAGAATTCATTGCAGAGGATATGCTCAACGAAAGTTCGGAGGAAGATCTGCGATTGTTCAAAAGGAATATACGCCCACAGCCTGTTCAGCCTTTTGAAGATAAGGTCTCTCTAACAAATATACGCTTTGGACATGTGCCTAGCGTATATATTGAAACAACAAAAGACCGCTCCATTCCGATTGACTTGCAAAGACAGATGTATGCCACTAGATCTTTTGAGCGTATTTATACCCTTGATGCTGATCATTTCCCGTTCTATTCTAGGAAAAAAGAACTTGTAGGCTGTTTATTAGATATTGCAGCTACAGAAAAATAGTAAACAGCATACAAAAAGGTTTTTTCGGTAGCTGATCAAAAAAGAAAACACATATATAAAGGATTAAAAACCCAACCATCACTACTGGTGTTTTTGATCCTTTTCTATTGATACCTCATTTCCCAAGAATAAGGGAAGATTCTAGCAACCTCTCCTGCTTAATATCAGAAATTAGACCGATTTTCCATTATAACAGAATCATGTATGATCTATTAAGAAAGCGCTTCCAAAAAGGAGAGGAGAATGCTTATATGTCTTATCATGTAAAACGAATGTTGATGCTGGTTGTCACTGGATTAGTCTTGAGTTTGTCCACATTTACAGCGGGTGCCTCGGCACAAACGGGTGGATCGTTTTATGAACCTTTTAATAACTATAATACGGGGTTATGGCAAAAAGCCGATGGATACTCGAATGGAAACATGTTTAACTGTACGTGGCGTGCAAATAACGTGTCGATGACCTCATCAGGTGAAATGCGTTTATCGCTCACAAGTCCTGCCTATAACAAGTTTGACTGCGGAGAAAACCGCTCCGTTCAAACGTACGGCTATGGGCTATATGAAGTCAACATGAAGCCAGCCAAAAATGTAGGGATCGTCTCTTCTTTCTTCACTTATACGGGACCGACTGATGGCACGCCTTGGGATGAGATTGACATTGAATTTCTAGGAAAAGACACGACAAAGGTACAGTTTAACTACTATACCAATGGTGTAGGAAATCATGAAAAGATCGTCAACCTTGGTTTCGATGCAGCGAACTCTTATCACACGTATGCATTTGACTGGCAGCCAAACTCTATCAAATGGTATGTCGATGGACAATTAAAACATACCGCCACCACTCAAATTCCTCAAACACCAGGGAAAATTATGATGAACCTGTGGAATGGTGCAGGTGTCGATGAATGGCTCGGCTCCTACAACGGTGTTACCCCGCTCCATGCACATTATAACTGGGTGCGTTACACAAAAAGATAACTCTATCAAAAAAACCTGTGACTTGTCACAGGTTTTTCTTCGTTTAATTAGCATGAGTTTTCAGCTGATGAGCGAGTTTTTTCTCATGATTGTGGATAATATCTTCATAACTTTCTATTTTGAAATCCAATCGTTTAATGGTCTCTTCGATTTCCTTTTGTTTTTGGACGAGTTTTTCTCGTTCATTGACCAAAATGTTTTTTCGCGAAGATAACGTATGATCATTATCCTCAAAAAATAAGGCTGTATATTCTCTAAGCGCATCAATTGAGAGCCCTGCATTTCTCATACACTTGATAAATTCAATCCATTGAAGATCATCCTCTGTATAATCACGAATCCCATGATCGTCACGTTTGATTTCCCTAATCAAACCAATATTTTCGTAATATCTAAGTGTCGCAGTGGATAAATCGAGCTGTTTGGCTGCTTGTGCTATTTTCATTGTGCCCTCCTTCTTTCTCTTACCTTCCGATCTCCCTTTCCTCATCATCTCCATTTTAAAAAAGAAAGCAAGATGCTTTTGGCTCAATTCTTTTATTAAAAGCCTAAAGAGGGTTTTCTATTGACTTAGAGTTCACTTTAAGACGTACAGTATAGAGGAAAGAATCGTATCTTATTTTTGAAAGGATGATCAAGAATGTGTCAGACGCACCAATCAAACGTTTTAAGTGTATCACACGCCAAAGCAAACTTTGAACGGACGACCATTGAACGAAGAGCGCTTCGTCCACATGATATTTTAATTGATATTCAATTTAGCGGGATCTGTCATTCAGATATCCACAGCGCTTTTGATGAATGGGGCGGCGGCATTTTCCCGATGGTTCCAGGTCATGAGATTACTGGGGTCGTTGCAGCTGTAGGGGATGATGTGACAAAGTTTCAGATCGGAGACCGTGTAGGCGTTGGCTGCTTTGTGGATTCCTGCGGCACCTGTGAATATTGTCAAAATGGAGACGAGCAGTATTGCACAAAAGGGGTTGTTCAAACGTATAACAGCCGTGACTATGACGGGGAGCCGACTTATGGCGGCTACAGTGAAAAAATTGTCGTGACTGAACGATTTGTCGTCAGCATTCCTGATCAACTGCCTCTTGATGCCGCAAGCCCTCTTCTCTGTGCTGGCATTACAACTTATTCTCCATTAAAGCACTGGAAGGCAGGCCCTGGCAAAAAGGTTGCTATCGTCGGAATGGGCGGGCTCGGCCATGTTGCTATTCAATTCGCGAGTGCACTGGGCGCTGAGGTGACTGTATTGAGCCGCTCTTTGAATAAAAAAGAAGAGGCCCTGTCATTTGGCGCAAAAGACTATTTTGCTACAAGTGATCCTGATACGTTTCAGACACTAGCCGGACAGTATGACCTTATTCTCAATACGGTCTCTGCCAACATTAATGTGGATGCCTATTTGTCCTTACTCCGTGTAGATGGAACCTTGGTGAACGTCGGTGCACCGCCTAAGCCGGATCAATTCCACGTCTTTTCATTAATTTCCGGCCGCCGCAGCATTGCTGGTTCACTCGTTGGCGGCATCCAAGAAACACAAGAAATGCTCGATTTCGCAGCTGCTCACAACATCGCACCACAAATTGAAGTCATCAATGCGAATCAAGTTGATGAAGCGTATGAACGAGTGCTGAAAAGTGATGTTCGTTACCGGTTTGTGATTGATATTTCGACGTTGTGATTGATATTCTTTGAAATGGCAGTATTTTATTACTTTATGACTGACCGAAGGGAATTCTATGATTTTTGATCAAACGTAAAAAAGCCACTTCTCTATTGAGTTGTGGCTTTTTTATGGATCGCGCTAAATGCTAACTTCTTTTTCTTTATGATGACCTCGCATAAATGTAACGACCATACTGGACAAGCTAACCAAAAAACCTAAAATTGAAATCAAAATAATCATTCCCCCGTTTGGAATAAAAAAGCCTATAGGGATTAAGACAAGGAATGAGAACACAATAAAACATTGATAGATTCCAGATATCACCCTAACCACAATATGATCAAAAAACGACATCACCAAAGGAGGAATAAATAAGAAAACCACCATCCCTACTGACAGCATAAATGGTAATGGGTCATCTAACGAAATCGTGTTCCTACCCGGTGAATCCTTTGCGGCGATAAACAATACTGCAATCGCCATGAGGAGCGTTGAAAAAATGAATAAGAATCGTTTTAGCATTTCAATATCTCCTTAAGTTGTCTTACATAGTCCACTAATAAACCTTTACCACTTTAGATTTGCTCTTATTTCCGGCAGCATCCTTTAAATAAACGGTTATCAATGCATTTCTCTTCTGTTTTTTTATTTTCACTTTAAATTGTCCATTTTTATTTAATTTTGCAGTTCCTAACTTCTTGTTTTTATGATAAACGTACACTGTAGCATATTTTTCACCTTTACCTGTTATAACCGTTGTATTTTTTGTGATTTTATTAACACTTGGTATAGCGGGAGGCGTTCTATCTAACACTTTTATTGTTTTACTGCCACTTCTCGCTCCATTAGAATCTACTAAATACACAGTGATTAAAGTTCCAGCTTTTTGTTTAGGAATTTTGATTGAATATTTTCCTTTTTTTGCATTTGTAGAGCCTAATTTTTTCTGACCAATATATGCGAAAACTTTGGCATTCGTTTCCGCATTACCTACGATATTTGTTGATTGATCAGTTACTGTGTTTATGCTTGGTGTTTTATCTGGATAAGATGCTTTTAAACGATATGTTTGACTGGATACACCATCCCAACGTCTAGGCTCAACAACAATATAGTATTTGCCCTTTTTTAGATTTAAATCAATAACTGGACTTGTCCCAAAGATATCAGGTAAATATTCCCTAGTAATTTCATTACCGTTCTTGTCGTATAAAGCGATAGAGGCTCCTTCTGTTATTTTATCTAGATTAATCTTTACTTTTCCATCTTTCACTGTTGAAAATTGATATACGTCTCTATCCAAATCCGATTCGTGCTTTGATTTGTAATATTGATTTGAGATGAGCGGACTTGCTGTTTCAAACGTGTCGTTTGGTTCGTAAGTATTTAAATCTCTTTTAAAAGAACCTGGATACGTCACTTTAAGTCGGTACTTAGCATTTGATATTCCTTCCCAATTAGAGGTGTATGGTTTTATTTTGACATAATAGGTTCCTTTTTTTATATTTTCGTGAATGACAATATTCTCTCCAGCATTCCACGTATAGTCAGATACAATTTCATTTCTGTTCTCATTATAAACAGTGACTTCTAATTCAGATGTTTCCTGATCTAAAGTGAGATATAACTCACCATCTTTATTTGAAGAAAACTGATAAACATCCTTATCAATCTCACTATCAATCGTTGATTTATAATAGGTACCATTAGATACCTTCATGCTTGTCTCAAATGTGTCGTTTGGTTCGAAGGTTGTTAAATTACGCTTAAAAGCACCTGGATATGTCGCCTTTAGTTGATATGTACCTTTAGTTACGCCTTCCCATTCACTGGGCATAACTTCAATATAATAATTCCCTTTTTTCAATTTATTATCGATAACCAGAGCTTCACCAGGAAATGAAGATTCATTAGAATCTATCTTATTCCCTTTCGAATCATATAGAGTAATACTAAAAGAGGCAGATGCCTTATCTAGCCTGATGTATACTTCTCCATCAGCATTCGTTGTAAAATTGTATCGGTTCATTGAACTTTTGGATTTCAATTCTCCATTTATGGAGACTCCAGATGACATGTTCACCTCTTCTGCACTTGCGAATAAAACAAAAGAAAAACTGAAGATAAATATAAAAACAAAAGATCCCAAAATACGTTTCAATATATTCACCACATTTCCAATTTTTATAGAAAGAACATAATGATTTTACCATATTCCACTCCGGAAAAATATTCATTTAATTGATTAATAAGTAAATTATGACTTCATTTCAATCTTTCTTAATAACAGAATGACTGAACAGTCCGCTTTATAAAGAAAATAAAAGAAATTAATTTATGGAAATTCCGCATATTGTCAATCCAGTATGTTATACTTAACTAACCTTTGAAGCATGAAATTTTTATGAATACCTTGTACCATCTCCCTACTTGTACGCTGAGTAGGGTTTTTTCATACAAAAAAACAGGCTCTCCGTAGAGAACCTGTTTTAAAAGAATGAAGATTAAGCAATTTTTTGAACGTTAGCAGCTTGAGCTCCACGAGAACCTTGCTCTACGTCAAATGATACTTTTTGACCTTCGTCTAAAGATTTGAATCCGTCGCCTTGGATAGCTGAGAAATGTACGAATACATCGTCGCCTTCTTCACGTTCGATAAATCCAAAACCTTTTTCTGCGTTAAACCATTTTACTGTACCTTGTTCCATGATTGTTGCCTCCTCGTGCGTTTACCACACAATGTATTATACTATCCTTGCCCAAAGTACCCTCAAGACGAAAAGTCAATCTTCATACTATCCTTTACGCCGAACAAAAATAATTACTTTTCATTATAGCATGAATCGGTAATAATTGCAATTTCTTGATTAAAAAGAAGAAACTCTTCTTTGCAGCGATTTTTCTTATGCATAAAAAGCATCTAAAGAGAATCTTTATCTAAAATCGACTTAACAAATTCTGTTTTTCCCTCTGCATATTTGTGTTTGTCATTTTTATTTACATTTGCTAGGTTAAGTTTAAGCTGTTGGTACTCACTTCTTGCTAGTTCGTTACTTCTCAGGTAATCCCTAAAATTTATTTGTTCAAGTAGATATCTATTGCCCGTTTGATACATATAGATTTGATGTGTACGTGGTTCTCCTTTACTGAAATAGTGTCTTTCAGGTAACACATTGATCCCTCTATAAGAATAACCCAGCCCTTGCAAAGCTGTTACGCACTGTTCTCCGTCAAGAAAATGATTGATTTCGATCGCAATATCAATAATGGGTTTCGCACTCAAACCATTTATTGCTGTACTTCCAATATGGTGGACATTCACTATGTACTGACCGATAACTTCTATTATTCGTTTCTTTTCACTTTCAAATTCTTTGACCCATTCAATAGACCAAGGTACTAAAAAAACTTCCCCTCTTGGTAATCCAAGCATTTAATCACCCCACTTTTTGTTGTTTATATGGAAATTTGCATTATACGTCACATTGGTAGAGAATTCGGCGGATTTAACAATATAACCTTTTAAACGGTATTAGTATGAGTGGACTTCTCAAACAAAAAATCCACTCCCTTAAGATGAGTGGACATTCATTTAGATAAAACTTGCTAAACATTTTCCGACTCAAGTCTATTTAACCAATTATCGACTAATGAGTTAAATACATCGGGTTGTTCAATTTGTAGGTTGTGACCAGCCATATCAAGCACCGCAAAAGTGGCTCTTGGATAATCTTCGATGAGCCGCCATGCATCGTGGTATCCAACTACATTGTCCTGGCGCCCTGTGAATGAGCGTTGGATACTTAAGTTCAGATGAAATATCGAAGGTAAAACCATAACCATTTTGATGAATGTTGTTGATGAAATCATGATTTGTTTGTTTAGAAGGAAGTAAAATTTCATCTCGAAACCTCTCCCATTCCGTTTTTCCTTGCACAACTATCATAGAGCAAAATTCATCTGCCTCCTCTGAAGACAATTGCGATATAAAGCTGCTGTCACTTTTTAAAACAGTCGCCTCTGGTACTACTCTTTCATCGAATACTGGTATAGTCATTGGCGCCACGAGCAGTAATCCACGAACAGTTTCCTGACGTGAACGAACGATACCTCTGGCTATGTACCCTCCATATGAATAACCACAAACAATAAACTGTTCATCAGGGATAATCTCGTCCAAAAGACGCAATATCGCTTCTAGCATATCATCAGAGTTTTGGATAGACGGATGTGGCTTTGAACGTCCCATACCTGGTAAATCTATGTAAATTCTCTTCCAACCGCTTCGTTTTTCGAATACCGGTTCCAATGCATGTAGCATTACTTGATGGTCAAGAGTCCAACCATGCAATATCACGATTGGATACCCTTCTCCAATGACTTTATGATAAATTGACATGTATTTATTTCCCCTTTCCTACTCTTCAATATTTTATCAAAATTTTAGAAAAATTCTTTTTTCACTGAACTTGTTATCACAGTAAACTGTCATATATCACTGTTCAAACTAATTAGAAAGCACAAAAAAACCAAAGGTCTACAACCCTTGGTATCATTGATGCAGCCGAGAGGACTTGAACCTCCACGGGTTATTCACCCACTAGGCCCTCAACTTTGTGCACCGATACCAATCTTCCTTTCATTGAACTCTCTAAATTCCGTTTTCACCTTTTCTTTCCCATTCACATAAACCCGAATTTAAAAGTCTTTATTTTCCACCACCCCACATACTTAGATTCAATGCCTCATATATTTCTAGAAAAGTATAAGTTATAGGGGGATGACATGAACAATCAATTTCTAGATCAGGAGTATCAATCGAATAATCCTATGTTGGAACCACCAGAAAGATTAGCAGCACCATCTGAATCCTTAACAGAACAAACATTTATTGAACGTTCATTAATTGAAAATAAGTTCTGGCTGCGAATTATGAAAGAACATGCTTTATTTCTTGGTGAAGGTTTTAATCGTAAAGATAAACAGTTTATCCAACAAACAGACCGTTTTCATTATTATTTTGAACAACAAGAACAACGAGCCTATAAAACGCCTAACAATGTTCAAGCTGTACGTAAACTGAATGAAGATAGTATTGATCTAGCATATGGTTTTCGAAATTTCAAAAGAAATTTACTTATATTGATTATTAACTGCAAGGTTTCAGGGTTTAACTTTCCATTGCTGGTTGATCATATTGCTCGTGAAGCAGAATATTTCGTGCGAACACTTCAAAAATTTAACAAAGGCATACTTGACCCTATTCAAGACGCCATTATTAGTGAAAATGTTTTCTGGCTGAGAATTATGATGGAACATTCCAGATTTATTGCCTCACTATTAGACCAATCCGAACGTAAACTTGTTCATAAAGCCAGTGAATTTGGAGATAATTTCGAGGTTTTGCTTAATCAGGCTAGAGATGTTGAATCCATGTTGTTTAGAAAAAAACCAACATACCCTATTATTGCTAAACTCAATGATGATAGCGAGGACGCTACGACAGAGCTTAGAAACTTCAAAAAAGCAGGATTAGAGATGATTAAATCATGTCAAATTAAAAATGTGATCAATCCTCTACTAGCAGATCATGTTTTGCGTGAAGCAAATCACTTTCTATATATGACAGATGTATTAGAAAAGCGTTTAAAAGAAAAACAATCTATGGAATCTTCTTATTAAGCCTTTCATTTCAATGAAGGCATTTTTTTATTGATCCGTCTTCCCCGACTGCATGATCAATAAATTAGGCGAATACCCTTATCAAAAAATGATCTAGGTGCATAACCTACTCCTAAAAGACATTTAATAAAAGGAGTTTAGATATGTATTATTATTTTGATCCGTATTATCCCTATAATTTTAGACAACAACCTGATTTGAGTCAGGCAAATCAAAAAATGCGTAGCCTTCTATCTACCATTCAACATATCCCTGTACACTCATCCTCTTTCCAAAGCTCGATGGCTACCGTAGTGAAACATCTGCAAGTTGTCAGCAAAGCACTTGCTCTTGGATGCGGTATGAGTTCAGAATTCAGATTCCTTCCAGATACTTGGGGATTACGTGAGCTTCATATTGTACACGCGAAATACCTTACTCCATTGAGTTATCACGTTTATTCTGCCTTAGGTGCAGCTGAGCTTCTTGCCACAGGACAAGGTCGAGCTCCTCATTTTGCTCTTATGATTGGCTGTATGAATTCAATACTTCGCCTATGGTCAAACTTTCCTGCAGCGATAGCTGACCTTCGAAGAGCAGCCGGTCAACAATATGCATCTTCAGTAGACGAGGCAGAAAGACTACTAAGTCCAATGGTTCCATCTACACAACAGGCATTATCCATCAGTCAATCTACAGTTAGTCCGGTTATTTGGCAGGCTACCTTACAAGCTACACATTTAGCTCGGGAAGTACGGCAGATTGTTTCACAATCAGTGAGCCAGGGATCTTCATATTAATCAGTCGATACGATATGAAATTTCCATGAAATCAACCTTTGCCAATTAAAATGCTTGTATGTAGTCTTTAAAAATAAAAGCTGATCTTAAAAAGGTATCCTTGTGCTGCGGTACCTTTTTTATTTCGAGTCCTCATGAAGTTGCCACTACATTTTTATACCACACTGTAAAAAAAACCGACTGATCTAAACAGGAGCATCCCTCCTACCAGAAACAAAACAAAAAAGAACAGATTATCTGACTGAGGAAGCTTAGTGAAATTGGCGCTTCAATGGGGGATACGTGCATCTATTCGGACAGCAATAGATACGGTACTTATTACCAAACAAACAAAAACCTATGGCTGAGAAATTAGATGACATTATCTAAAAAATATCAAATACAACCAAAATAAGCCCACTTATATAAAGTAGGCTGGAACATTTTAGGCATTCATCTGAAACCCTATAAAAAAATAAAAAAACCAAAGGTCTACAACCTTTGGTTTTTTAGATGCGGCCGAGAGGACTTGAACCTCCACGGGTTATTCACCCACTAGGCCCTCAACCTAGCGCGTCTGCCATTCCGCCACGACCGCGTGTATGATGTGCTCATATATTCATAAGTGCACTGTTTGGAAAAACAATGCGGGTGAAGGGACTTGAACCCCCACGTCATAAAGACACTAGATCCTAAGTCTAGCGCGTCTGCCAATTCCGCCACACCCGCGTGACAATGGTGAGCCATGAAGGACTCGAACCTTCGACCCTCTGATTAAAAGTCAGATGCTCTACCAACTGAGCTAATGGCTCATCTGCTATGCAGAAAAACATATATAAAAAATGGCTGGGCTAGCTGGATTCGAACCAACGCATGACGGAGTCAAAGTCCGTTGCCTTACCGCTTGGCTATAGCCCAACGAATCAAAAAACAAAACATGACCCGTACGGGATTCGAACCCGTGTTACCGCCGTGAAAGGGCGGTGTCTTAACCGCTTGACCAACGGGCCATACAATAATGGCGGAGAAGGAGGGATTTGAACCCTCGCGCCGCTCGCGCGACCTACACCCTTAGCAGGGGCGCCTCTTCAGCCACTTGAGTACTTCTCCATTATGGCTCCGCAGGTAGGACTCGAACCTACGACCGATCGGTTAACAGCCGATAGCTCTACCACTGAGCTACTGCGGAATAATAAGACATGTTTCATTATATCTATGCCAGAAAAATGTGTCAAGAATTTTTAAGTGTTTCATTCCTGTCTCATTAGCGACGGCTTTTATAATTTAACATATACTAATATAACAGTCAAGCCTTTCTTCCTTCCTTTTTGTTTTCTGTTAGACATGACAGAAAGACCCCGACCTCTAACTGAAAGACCAAGGCCTCCTTGCTGCTGCGCTCCCTATGAGTTCATGACAGCTTATACTTCCGCATCCACTTATAAAAGGTGCTTCTTGGCACACCTGCTGACCTCGCTGCTTCTGACACATGACCTTTTGTTTTGCGCAGTGCTTCTATCACTGTTTGCTTTTGAATGCGTTCCCTAAACGTGAGCTCTTTTGGAATCTCGGTACATTCTACTGGAGGCAGCTTCTGCTTTTTCTGATCCATCGCCTCTAATACCGCCGCATATTGCGATTCACCAATCCATCCTCCTTTAGGAAACAGTACCCTTATATGTTCAAACAGATTAAAAAGCTCTCGTATGTTTCCAGGCCAGTGGTACGCTTCCAGCTTACGAAAAAATGATTCAGGAAATGCTGCATTCCATTGGTGTTTCTTTTGGTAGTAACGATATAAATCAACAATGTCTTCTTTTCTTTCTCTAAGCGGCGGGATGTTGATTGGATAGACATGAAGACGGTAATACAAATCTTCACGTATTTTTCCTTCTTTCAGCAGTTCGTTCATATTCCGGTGTGTCGCTGTAATGATTCTAATATCCAAAGGGATTTCGTGTGTCCCGCCGAGCGGTACGACTTTCCTTTCTTCAATGACCCTAAGAAGCGCCACTTGCATCGCATAAGGGATTTCGCCAATTTCGTCTAAAAAGAGCGTTCCTTTATGCGCCTGTTCAAATTTCCCCTTTGCTCCATGACGTTTTGCCCCTGTAAAAGCTCCTTCAGCATAACCAAATAGCTCGCTTTCTAACAGGCTTTCGGGTATGGCTCCACAATTCACGGCAATAAACGGTCCTTTATGTCTTTCACTAGCTAAGTGAATCGCTCGAGCAGCCAGTTCTTTCCCTGTACCTGTTTCTCCCCAAATATAGACATTTGCATCTGTTTGTGCCGCTCGTTTCAATTCGCTGAGCGTCTGCTGAAATGCCGTACTTGTTCCAGATTCCCCGGGAAATTGAGCAAAAGAAACGGTTATATTACTCTTCGCTGCTTCTTCAAGAGAAAAAGACATCCCAAGCAGCTTTCCGTCTTGTTCTGACTGAATAATCTGCTTGTCCCGTGTAACAAATGTATCGTCCATGAGCAGCTCAACATCCATTCCGTACCAGTCTGAAAATCGGTCTCTAATCGGTTTGCTTGCCAAAACAATCTGCTTTTTCTCATTACAGACAACATACGGCTCGTCCGCTTCTACCTGCTGGAGACAATGACTGATCAGCTCCATCTCTTTTCTTTTTTGCTGGACCTGAATTTCTCTCTCTATGGCATATGCAACTGTTGAAGCCATTCCAAGCATAAAAGGATGATTTTGATCCGCCATACAGGAGATATCAATGACTCCTATGATCGTGCCGTCTGCATCACGAATAGGGGCCGCTGAACAACTCCAATGGTGGGAAGCGACTGAAAAATGCTCAGTTCCGTTGATCGCTACGGCTTCCCCAATGACCAGTGCCGTTCCAATAGCGTTCGTTCCCACATCGGCTTCGGTCCAGCGCGCGCCCTCCATAAAATTTATTTTTTTCGCTTCTACCAGCGTCCTTTGACTTCCTGTCAGACTTAGCACATAACCATCTGCATCGATAAGTAATGCCATCATCTCCGATTCTTTTAATTGCAGACTGATTTTATTTAAGTAAGGAAGAGCAGCATTTAGAAAGAGTGAGTACTTCTTTTTTTGAATACTGAATAATTCCTTTTCTAACAACGACTGTCCTTTATCTAAATACGGGTTCACATTTGCCTGTTTACATCTGTGCCATGACTCCATCACTCTCTTATCCAGACGAGACCTATCAAGCAAACCTTCACGAACAAAACGTTTCCAAGTATTTAAATAGCAAGGCGTCGGATTCATTCCATCCTCTCCTCTGGGTGCTTTTTATCCATTATAGATAATTATAAAAGCGCTTTCAATAATTGGCTGACCCAGGAAGTCATTTGGATAGAAAGTTTATCTATCAGCAGTGCACCGCTCGCCCATTTGTTTGCAGCAAGGCTTCGTGTATCGCCTCAGAGAGTGTCGGATGTGCCGCAATAAACTGCTCTAATGTATCAGCTGTCAACTCTGTATGCATCATCACCGCCGCTTGTCCAATCAGTTCTGTTGCATTCGGCCCGATGATGGATACACCTAAAATTTCTTGATATTGCGGTTCGACAATGACCTTTACTTGACCAGCTGGCTGATTTAAAATTAATGCTTTTCCATTTGCAGAAAATGCGAATTTCCCTATTCGAATCTCCCCATATTGTTTTCTAGCATTCTCTTCATTTAAACCGACACTAGCGATTTCTGGAGACGTGTAGATGCACCTTGGAATCACTTGTTCATTGACCTTTACATCTTCACCTGATGCATGTGATGCCGCAATCGTTCCTTCATGAAAAGCAGCATGAGCAAGCTGAACGCCGCCTGTCACATCACCGCACGCATAGATATGCGGGAGATTGGTTTGCATATGCTCATTCACGCAGATGCCGTTCCTGTCAAATTCAATGCCGATCTGCTCAAGATTCAGCTCTCCCAGCCTCGGCTTTCTGCCAATGGCGACTAAACAATGATCAGACTGGATGTCACAGCGCTCCCCATGATCCTTCTCAATGACCACCTTTTTTGAAATTGCATCAAGCTGTTTGACTACGGTTGATGTCAAAATCTCCACACCTGCTTTTTGAAGCTGATCGTGAAGACATTTAGCCGTATCGTGATCTTCTTCAGGTAAAATGTGTGCTGCCTGTTCCACCATGACAACCTTTGATCCCATTCGGCTAAAGATGCTTGCAAACTCACAGCCGATCACCCCTCCACCAATGATACAAAGCGAATCTGGTATTGAAGGGAGCGTCATCGCATCCTTACTATCAATGATCCACTCTCTGTCAAATGGGGCGAAAGGTAAAGCAGCAGGTTCTGATCCTGAAGCAATAATGATTTGTTTTGCCTGAATGATTTCAGATTTCCCTTCACTTTCTATCAATAGCTCATGTGCTGAAAGAAATGATGCCTTCCCATTTAACACGCTGATTTTGTTTTTATTCATCAAATAACGAACACCATCAGTCAGCTGCTTGACGACTGACCGCTTCCGCTTTTGAACGGCATCCCAATGAATGACAGGCTCCTTCTCTGGAAGCTCAATTCCAAAGTGTCCAGCTGATTTCACATGCTCGTACATATCAGCACTTTGCAAAAGTGCTTTCGTTGGAATACAGCCTTCATTCAGGCAGGTACCTCCTAACAGGCCTTGGTCGATTAGTACAACCTCTCTGTCAAAACGGGCGGCTGTTATTGCCGCCACATATCCTGCTGGCCCGCCTCCTATAATGACAAGCGTCATTCATTTCACCTTCTTCCTATAAAAG
The DNA here is from genome assembly GCF_004364885.1 of Bacillus sp. BK450. NCBI lineage: Bacteria > Bacillati > Bacillota > Bacilli > Caryophanales > Bacillaceae > Bacillus > Bacillus sp. BK450. The sequence goes on from NZ_SOBQ01000007.1 coordinate 40,764, forward strand.
AATGGTTACTGGATTTTCTAAATACGCTTTAACAGTTGATAAAAATTGTGATGCCGGCGCCCCGTCCAGCACGCGATGGTCAAATGTCAGACTGAGTGGCAGGATCGTCCCTTTACATAATTCATTCCCATGATATACAGGCATGTGATCCGCTTTGCCAACGCCAAGAATACCTGCTTCCGGCGGATTCAAAATCGGTGTAAAATGTTCCACACCATAGGCGCCTAGATTAGTGATTGTAAAGGTAGAGCCTTCAATTTCATCGTGGAGAAGTCTGCCTTCACGTGCTTTTTTGCCATACGATTTGATGCTCTTCGCCAGCTCAATAAGTGAAAGTTTTTCCGCGTGCCGAATAACAGGCACTGCCAGACCGTGATCTAAAGCAGCAGCGATTCCAAGATGAACATACTCAAAAGTTTCGACTCTATCATTCTGATATTGACTGTTCATTGCAGGATGCTCTAGCAGGGAAAGAACTACTGCTTTGGCTACAAAATCGGTCAGGGTTAATTTCATATCGTGTCGTGCTGCGGCTGTTTCGTTCAACTCAGACTGTAATGCTGTCAGCTTTGTCACATCCGCTTTCATCGTTATTGTTAATTGTGCGCTTGTTTGCAGGCTTTCCATCATTCGCGAAGCAATGGTTTTCCGCATCATGCTGACTGGCTGATGCTTTGGTTCATTTTGTTGGTTTTCTTTTTCATCAGGAAGTGCCCGAAGCACATCCGCTTTCGTGATTCTCCCATCTGGTCCTGTTCCCACTAAAGTATGAATGTCCAGATTAGCGCTTTGAGCAATCTTACGTGCCACAGGGGAGATTTTCTTTCTCTCTTTCTTTTGTTTTGGCGGCAGGTCTTTTTCTTTCTTTTCCTCGACCTGTTCATTTCCTTCACCGATATAGCAGATGACCGTGCCAGGCGGTACACCTTCTCCCTCAGGCACTTTTATATCCAATATGGTTCCTTCTGCAGGTGATTCGATCTCCATTTCAATTTTTTCAGAGTTGATGCTTGCAATGCTTTCCCCTTTATTTACGGTTTCTCCGACCTCTTTATTCCAGACAGATACCGTTCCTTCTTTCATTGACATGCCCAATTTCGGCATCACAACCTCGACAGCCATCTCCCTCTCTCCTTTCTTTAGTTCAAGATCTTGTCATGACTCTTTCCAACCATCTCTAATACGGTGTTCACAACCTTATCAGGTGTCGGCAAATAGATATCTTCAAGCGGTGGTGAAAACGGAACCGGTGTATGAGGAGCCGTCACTTTTTTGATTGGAGCGTCAAGTAAATCGAATCCTTTATCCGCCACCAGAGAAGAAATATCTGCGGCAATTCCGCACCTTGGGTTTGCTTCATCTACAATGACAAGCCGATTTGTTTTTTCTACTGAAGTTAGAATGGCCTCTTCATCGAGCGGTGACAAGCTTCTTGGATCAATCACCTCTGCTTCAATTCCTTGGGCAGCTAATTGCTCTGCCGCTTCGAGTGCGGTATGAACTTGTTTGCCTACTGCAAAAATGGTCACATCTGAGCCTTCTCTTTTCACATCTGCTTTGCCAAGCGGCAGCGTGTAGTATCGCTCTGGAACATCTCCTGTGATATTGTAAAGCGTTTTGTCTTCAAAAAAGATGACAGGGTCCTGATCCTCGATGGCTGCCAGCAGCAATCCTTTGGCATCGTATGGTGAGGAAGGCACCACTACTTTCAATCCTGGGATGCTTGTAAATAGCGCATACAAGCTTTGCGAATGCTGAGCAGCTGCTCTAAAACCCGCCCCATGTGTCGTTCTGATCGTGATCGGTACCTCTGCTTTTCCGCCAAACATATATCGGAATTTTGCTCCTTGATTCAGCACTTGATCCAGACAGGTGCCGATAAAATCATTAAACATGAGTTCTGCAATTGGTCTTAGCCCTGTGGAAGCTGCTGCCATGGCCGCACCTACATAGCCAGCTTCACTAATCGGTGTGTCAAGAACTCGCTCACGTCCAAACTCCTGAACGATTCCTTTCGTTACACCAAGCACACCGCCCCATGCTTCATCATCCTGTAAGTGATCGACATGAGCACCTCCAGCAACATCTTCCCCCATTAAAATGACATCCTCGTCTCTTCTCATGGCAAGTTTAATCGCTTCATTTAATGCACTAGACATGCTGATTTCTCTTGTCATTTTCCTCTCCCCCTTTGATTTATTGATACGAAACATACACGTCGGTCAATAATTCGGCCTGATCTGGATATTCACTTTCTTCACTGAATGTAACGGCTTCATCTATCGCTTCTGCTACAGCCGCTTCAATATTTGATAGCTCCCCATTCGTCAGCAGCTGCTGCTTGAACAATTCATTTTTAAAAAGAGCGATCGCATCTCTCTCTTCTTGGTGTTCTGCTTTTTCTTGATTGGTTTTGTAACGCTGGGCGTCTCCTTCGAAATGGCCATAATTTCGATATGTCATGCATTCAATTAATGTCGGACCTTCTCCATTTTTTGCTCGTTCAATTGCTTGCTCTGCAGCTTGATAAACGGCCATCACATCTTTTCCATCTACTTGAATCCCAGGAATGTCATAACCGGCCGCTCGATCTACGATTGATTTGCAGCTTGAAGCATAAGAAAATGGTGTCGCTTCCCCGTACCCATTGTTTTCTGCGATGAAAATGACAGGCAGTTTCCAGATGGCCGCGAGATTGATTCCTTCGTGGAAAGTCCCTTGATTGTTTGCACCATCCCCAAAAAAGCAAACGCTTACATTTTCTGTCTTTTTATATTTAGCTGTGAGGGCTGCCCCGCACGCAAGAGGAAAGCCCCCTCCAACAATTCCGTTGGCACCAAGCATTCCTTTATCAAAATCTGCAATGTGCATGGATCCGCCTTTGCCTTTACAGAGACCTGTTGCTTTCCCATAGATTTCTGCCATCATTCCTTTTAGATCACAGCCCTTCGCTATACAGTGGCCGTGGCCCCGGTGTGTACTTGTAATACTGTCTTTTTCATTCAGATGAGCACAGACTCCTACGGCAACAGCTTCTTCGCCAGCATAAAGATGGACAAACCCCGGCAAAATTCCTTTTGTAAAAAGCGTGTGCACCCGGTCTTCAAATTGGCGGATTTCCTGCATTTTTTGATACATCCATACGGCTTTTTCTTTAGTCAATGCCATTTCCATTTGGTAAAACCTCCTATCTTTTTTGCTTGCACTTCTATACAAGCAAAAATCGTGCCAACATGACGACGCATGAACACTTAGGATTTGACCGAATCACACCGATGAAAAAAGAGACAAAAAGAGACGCATGTCTCATTTTGTCTCCATATGTCCACACATCTATTGGAACAAAAAAAGCATCCCCATAGAGGAATGCTTTTCACAATGAATTGGTTGTGCGCAGCCACTTTAATTTCCCTTTGCAGACGCCGCATACATAACGAGAGGTATCAAACCGTCTTTTCCTTATAAAGGACCGGCCGCATCCTGTGCAAATATATTCATGGCGTTTCTCCGCACGGCGCTTATTTTGTACGGTCTTTAGCGGTGTACAAAAACGCGGGGCTCCTACTTGTTTTAATAAGGATTTAAAATCACGGTCGCGATGCTGATAGCCCTTTCCCTCAAGGTGCAGATGATAATGACACAGCTCATGCTTGATGATCCCGATTAATTCTTCTCGTCCATGCTCCTCTAGGTATCGGCGGTTCAGTTCGATGTTGTGTGTACCAAGTAAATATCGCCCGCCTGTCGTTTTTAGACGGTCATTAAAAACAGCCTGATGGCGGAATGCCTTGCCAAAGAACTGCTGGGAAATGTGCTCTGTTAACTGCTGTAACTCTCTCTCGTTCAATCAAGATCGTTCCTTTCTATAAAAACCTCGAACGGGACAATTTCCCCTATGCATACATTGAAGGTACATCCACTGTTTCGATCAAAGGAGGAATGGGCGATGCCCAACTGGCTGAAAAATCAGATGCAGAAGGCATTTTATGAGAAAAATCATTATCAAATCAAATTGCTGAATCAATGCTGGTACTTCTATAGAAAAAAACATTCAGTCACATCAAGGCACACCCCATCCTAAGGTGCGCCTCGTTTTTTTGTTACTCTGGTTTCAGCATGGAGAGGGCAACGCGGCCTTTTGCCTGGTCAACGGAGTCCACCCATACGGTCACAATGTCACCAACTGATACAACATCAAGCGGATGCTTCACAAAACGATTGCTTAGTTTGGAAATATGCACAAGCCCATCCTGCTTTACACCAATATCAACGAATGCACCGAAGTCTACAACGTTTCTCACCGTTCCTTGCAGCTCCATTCCTTGCTTCAAGTCCTCCAATTTCAGCACATCTGTTTTGAGCAGCGGCTTTGGTACTTCATCCCGCGGATCACGCTCAGGTCTTGTCAACTGATCAATGATATCTTGAAGTGTAATTGTCCCAATGTCCAGCTGTTCTGCCGCTTCGTCCAGTTTCACTTCAGCAATTTTCTCTTTTAACTGCTCTGTGCCAAGATCGTCTGGTGTCATGTTGATCATGCGTAAAAACTGTTTTGTTTCTTTATAGCTCTCAGGGTGAATACCTGTACGATCAAGCGGATCTTGGCCATCAGTAATGCGAAGGAAACCGATACACTGCTCATATGTCTTAGCACCGAGCCTTGGGATATCCTTCAATTCTTTTCTGCTTGTGAATCTCCCAATCTCTTCGCGGCGCTTGATGATATTCCCTGCGACGGCTTTTGAAAGGCCTGATACATATTGCAGCAGCGCCTGTGAGGCGGTATTGACGTTTACACCAACTTGGTTGACGACTGTTTCTACCACAAAGGTTAATGAGCTGTTTAATTGCTTCTGGCTGACATCATGCTGGTACTGGCCCACACCGACAGACTTCGGATCAATTTTCACAAGTTCTGCTAAAGGATCTTGTAATCTTCTAGCGATTGAGATGGCGCTTCGCTCTTCGACTTGCAGATCTGGAAACTCTTCTCGTGCCAGCGCTGATGCGGAGTAAACACTTGCTCCAGCTTCATTCACAATCAAATAAGACACCGGCTGATCCAGCTCTTGAATCAAGTCTGCAATGAATTGTTCTGTCTCTCTTGAGGCTGTTCCGTTTCCAATCGCAATCACTTCAATGTTTGATGATTGAATAATCTCTTTGACTTTTTGTTTCGCTTCCGCTTTTTTCTGCACGGGCGGATGCGGGTAAATGACGCCAATATGATGGACTTTGCCTGTATCATCCACGACAGCTAATTTACAGCCTGTCCGAAATGCGGGGTCGACTCCAAGTACACGCTTCCCTTTCATCGGCGGCTGAAGCAGCAGTTTTCTTAAGTTTTCAGCAAAAATATGAATCGCTTGTTCCTCTGCTTTTTCAGTCAGCTCTTTTCGTATTTCTCGTTCGATGGAAGGCTGAATGAGGCGTTTATACGCATCATCGATTGCCGCTTCAATAAACGGTCTCGCCGTCGTCTGTTTGCCTTTTAGAACTTGTTTGTCGAGATAGAAACGAATATTTTCAGCAGGGGGTTCGATGGCTGCCTTTAAAATGCCCTCTTTCTCCCCGCGGTTGACCGCTAGTACACGGTGCGGAACAATCTTTTTGATTGGCTCTTGATAATCGTAATACATTTCATAGACGTTTTTCTCATCGCTTTCGACGTCTTTTCCTGATGTGACCAGACTGCCCTTTTGGTACGTTTCACTGCGAATCCATTTTCGCATATCAGGATCATCTGCCAGCTGTTCAGCAATGATGTGCTGCGCACCCTCAAGTGCCTCTTCTACATTTGCCACTTCTTTTTCTTCGTTAATAAAAGTAGCTGCTTTCTTCTCGATCTGATCGCTTGGCAGCGTGAGTAAATATTCCGCCAGCGGCTCCAGCCCTTTTGCTTTGGCTACATTCGCCTTTGTTTTGCGCTTTTGTTTGAATGGCCGGTATAAATCTTCGACCTCTTGCAGTTTATGAGCTTGTTCAATTTTCTGTTTTAATTCATCAGTCAATTTGTCTTGTTCAGCAATTAAGCGAATGACTTCTTCTTTTCGATTCGTAACATTTTGGATATATGTATAGCGCTCTGAAATGGTTTGAATTTGCACCTCATCCAGTGAGCCTGTCTGCTCTTTCCGATAACGGGCAATAAACGGGACGGTGTTGCCATCCTCTAAAAGCTTGATCACACTTTCAATTTGTTTTGTTGAAAGCTTTAATTCTGTCGCAATTTGTTTCAATAAAAAGTCAGATGTCTTCATACTTTGCATCCTCTCACTGTGTCTTCTCTTTTAGTGTATCAAAAAAACCGGCAAAACAGAAAAAAGGTCAGCTATTTTACGTAAGCTGACCAAGTACATAGGTGAGATCGTCCTTTTTGTCTTGTGTGTATGTTTCAAGCTGTTTGGCGATGTCTTCAACTGAATGTCCATGCTTTAAACACATGCGCATGTTTGGCACATTCAGTCCGTCTGAATACATAATGAATATCGATCCTTTTTCGTAGGAATAGGTGTATGTTTTATATTTTCTAGGTTTCCCTGATAAGTATCCTGATGTCGGAAATGGATAAATATAATCGCCAGAAGGTGCATTCAAGATAAACCGAATATTACCAACCGAACAATAGGTAAATTGCTGCTGGGAAAAATTCACCTTTAATATGGCCACAGTGGCCCCGCGTTTATTTTTCATAGCCTGATTGCATCTGTCGATGAGGGCCGCCACATCCTCATGTCCATATTCTTCGACAATTTCGCTGACTAAAGAAGATGATTCATTGGCGTACTGGCCGCTGCCTAATCCGTCTGCTACAGCACAAATTAGTTCTTCATCATCTGCTTTAATAAAAAAACTGTCCCCGCAGCATGACTTCCCTTCTTTATTCGATTGATAGATAATGGCGTTTACATGCTCATGCTGTTCAATCTGCTTCATTACCCTAGCTCCATAGACGCATCTTCTGATAATGCATCTCGCAGTTTTTTCACTGCCTTCCGCTGCAGTCTCGATACATGCATTTGGGATATACCAAGTAAATCGCCTGTCTCTTTCTGACTCTTATTTTGCAAGTAAGTCAGATTGATAATCTCTTTTTCTCTATCCGACAGCACATGAAGCACACTCTCAAGCATCAATTTTTGGTTCACACGTTCGTAGCCCTCTTCCTGTGAGCCGACAACGTCTAAAATCGTCACAGTACTTCCTTCAGAATCAGCCTCTACGCCTTGGTCAACAGACAGTGCTTGATAGCTTTTGCCCATCTCCATGGTTTCAAGTACTTCTTCTTCTGTTACATCTAAGTATTCTGCAATTTCTTGGACTTTAGGTGATTTCTGTGTCTCTGTTGTCAAATGATCAACTGCCATTTTGATTCTCGGTCCAAGCTCTTTAATCCGCCTTGGTACATGGACACTCCATGTCTTATCTCGTAAAAAGCGTTTGATTTCCCCGATGATGGTTGGAATGGCAAAGGCTTCAAATGATTTACCGACGAGCGGGTCGTATCGTTTAATAGCGCCAAGTAAACCTATCATTCCAACTTGTCTAAGGTCCTCATGAAAGCTTTTTCCTTTAGAATATTTTTTCGCCAGCATATCAACCAAGTTTGTATAGCATTCGACCAGCGTGAGCTGCGCCTGCTCGTCTTGATTGGTTTGATAGCTTTGGATGAGGCGGTCTACTTCATCTTTAGTTAGTTTCATAGTTTTGGATGGTTGTGTCATGGTCAACTCGCTCCCTGTTTAAAAACTTTGTCATCGCTACGGTAACTCCGGAGTTTGCTTGCACCTCGACTTCATCCATCAATGTTTGCATTAAGTATAAACCAAGACCTCCTTCTGCCAATTGATCCACCGTATGAGCAGATGTGTACGGTCCGAGGTCTTCCTGTTTTTGCTTAAAGTCAAAGCTACCGCCTTTGTCAGCGACAATGATTTCTAGACGATCCTCGTAGACAAGAAAGCGAACAGCCACCTCTCCATCTTCGCCGTCTTCACCTTTGTAGGCATGCTGAACTGCATTTGTACAGGCCTCACTGACGGCAATTTTTAAGTCCTCAATCTCTTCATAGGCATAGCCCATCCGGCTCGCTACGCCTGACAGAGTCAAACGAATGATGCCTACATATTCTGGTTTCGCCGGTATTTTCATCTCGATTAGATCTACTGATTCGTTCATTGTACCCCACCCTCTGACTTTGCAGAAATGTCAATGATGTCCTTTAATCCAGTGATTTCAAACAACCTTACAAGCCGTTCTGACAAGTTCTCAAGCTTTAATGTGCCACCTGCTTTTTGAGCCGCTTTAAACAGCCCAACGAATACACCTAAACCTGTACTATCCATATACGTAACATCCTTCAGACAGATTTCAAGATGCTCTCCCGCCTCAGCTTTAGGCATGAGCGTTTCTCTTAGCTCAGGAGCGGAGTACACATCAATTTCTCCGCTGACACTGATTTTCGTTTTTTGATCTATTTGATGCTCTTTTACAGACATATTCATTATGCATTCACCTCGAAATTCTTGTTTCCTAAAGTTTTATATACCCGCATGTTCACTTTCTAAACCTTTCTTTTGAGAACAAGTAAAGTAAAGTCATCGTGCAGCTGAAAATCCTGCAGTTTGAGTAAGCTGGCGTAGATGGCATCCACCATTTCTTGAGCTGAGTAGGATAGGTGCTCAGATATGAGTGTTTTGATGTCCTCCCGCTCTAAGAAACCGTCCTCTGACTTTGATTCTGTGACCCCATCAGAGAATAAGATCACCATGTCTCCTGCGTCCAAATGCTTCTCGTACTGTCTGTAGTCAAAGTCTGGTGCGATCCCAAGGACAAGCCCTTTTGCATCTAAATCATAAAATGTGTTCTCTTTTTTGCAATAGAAAAAGCCCGGCTCATGACCAGCCGATGCGTATTTAAACTCATGCGTTTCTTTATTATAGCTGCCATAGAACATTGTGATAAACATACTTGGGTCTACGTTTTGCTCGACTACACGATTCAGGGTTTTCAGCACCTTTGTTGGGCCGCTCCCTGACTCTGGCAAGGAATCCATCGCATATTTAATCATCGACATACAGAGCGCAGCCGGGATTCCCTTTCCAATGACATCTGCGATCGCGATATTGATTGTATCGTGATCCGTCACAAAGTGGTAATAATCTCCACTCATCTGTTTTGCCGGTACACTAATCGCACCAATATCAAAGGTATCTCCTTCTGGAATTTTCGTTTCCAGAAGGGTTTGCTGAACATTTGCAGCAATTTCGATTTCAGATTTTATTTCTTGCTGGATGCCTCTGAGTGTTAAATGTTCTTGGTAGGCAAGTCCGTACCCAATCATGACTTCAATTAAGAAGTCTAGTGAATGAAAAACATCTTCCGGCAAATCAGGGTAAAGCTCCTGAATCACTTTTCGGTGAACACTCACTATTTCTTCAGGAGGTATTTGATGCTCAATGGTTTTACGGCTAAATTTTTGAGCTTGATAAAGCGATGTTTCAGTTAAATCACTGATATAACGACTGAGCAGCTGATGGTACCGCTGCTCCATTACCTCCTTAAAATCCATGGTTTCCCTCCTAGCGAAGCCACTTAACAGCTTGTATCTCCGTTCCTTGTTCTGGTGCAGAATCTAATTTAAATTCATCCATCAGTCGTCTGACGCCCGGAAGACCTGCTCCGAGCCCGCCTGATGTTGAAAATCCGTCTTCCATTACTTTACGTATATCCATGATACCTGGCCCCTCATCGGCTGCGATGACTTTGAGTCCACGCTTTCCGCGCTCCATCACTTCATCTATACAAATCTGACCTTTACCAGCGTATAAATAGATGTTTCGAGCTAATTCTGAAATGGCCGTCGTAATTCTTGCTTGGTCAACTGTTCCAAATCCAAGTTCTTTTGCAACATTGCGCCCCAATTGTCTTGCTGCGACTATGTCCCATTCCGTCAATATTCTTACACAGGATTGGTCTTTCATATCTATTCCCCCAATTCCCGCTTCAGTGTCTCAAGCCCTTGTTCAAGATCTAGTGCTGTCTGAATTTCTTCAAGCGATATTCCAAGTTCAATCAGCGTCACAGCGACTGCCGGCTGTATTCCTGTTAATACAACTTTTGCCCCCATGAGCTTGGACATCGTGATCACATCACCTAATACCTTTGCAATAAAGGAATCAATCATGTCAACGGATGTGAGGTCAATGACAACACCGTTTGCTCCTGTTTCATGAATTTTATTCAGCAAGTCTTCTTGAAAGTGGAGAGCTGTTTGATCATCAAGCTCCCACTGTATCGAAATCAGAAGACAGTTATATAGTTTTAAGATTGGAATCTTCGGGTGATTTCTCACTGGGTTATCCCTCCAATGAAACAATTTTTCGATTTGTCATTTCCAAAGCAGTTTGAATTCCTTTTTGAAGGGTATTCTTTGTTGTAACTTGAGATAAATCAATTCCAAGGTTCACAATGGTTTGGGCTATTTCTGGACGAATACCGACAAGCAAGCACTTCGCACCTACTAATCTCACAGCCTCTGATGCTTGAATGATATGATGCGCCACCATTGTGTCAACGACAGGTACACCCGTAATATCAATTAAGACGACTTGTGAGCGATGTTTGACGACACCGTTGAGCAGGTTCTCCATAATTTTTTTCGCACGATCTGTGTCAATTGTTCCAACAAGCGGCATGACGGTGATGTGCTCAAATACAGGGATCAGCGGGGCAGAAAGTTCCTGCAGCGCAATTTTTTGAAGGCTGACTGTTTTCTCCCATGAGATGGAATACTGGTTTAAGATCTCGTTATGAATTGGTGTGATGAAATGGTCGATTTGCCAGATGAGGTCATGACTTTCTTCTGTTGTATCTTTGTCATCGTTCATTTTTTGATATAAATGTGAACGGATTTCTGTTAGACCATTTGCCAGTAACTTAAGTGATATACCCATTTGAACAATTTTTAAAGCAAAAGTTTGCACTTTTTCTTCAAAATCTTCAGCATACCCTTCTGAAAGAGATGTAATGATTAATTGAACATATTCCGAACAGATGGTTTCATACATATTGTCGTTCAGCATCATGTCCGTTTCTTTTTCTCCGAGTCGTCTAAAAATGTCCGTCCACTCTTTTTGTAATTCCTCTCGATGCTCTCTTGCAAAAGCTAACACGATATGATTCGACATGTTTTACCCCCTACGTACATAAACAGCACTTCTTTTAGTCTTTCTTCATTATAACGTTAATAAAAATTGAACACAAAAAAAAGTTGCTCCCAAGAGAGCAACCAAATCTCACCATATTAAAAATCAATAAGAGCCAAACTAACTTGTAAGGCTTCATCAACCTTCTCCATCATCTCATCATCAAGATGTGTGATTTTATCTGTCAATCTTTGTTTATCGATTGTACGAATCTGCTCCAAGAGAATGACAGAATCTCGCTCAAAGCCGTAGCGCTTTGCATCAATTTCGACGTGAGTCGGTAATTTCGCTTTTTGTATTTGGGCTGTTATGGCTGCAACGATAGCAGTCGGGCTGAAGCGATTTCCAATGTCATTTTGAATCACCAATACTGGGCGAACCCCGCCCTGCTCGGAGCCAACAACAGGAGATAAATCAGCAAAGTAAACATCACCGCGTTTAACAATCAAATGTTTAACCCCCGCTGACTAATCGCTCAACTGTATTCTCAGCCTCAAATTCTGCGTATTGTGCCTCTGAAGAGATATTCAGATTAATTTTCGCCATCTCCATGTAGCCGCGTCTCATCGATTCACGATTTTGTCGAATATTACGTTCACGAATATACGTTTTTGTCGCTCGGTAGATCAATTCATTTCTTGTTACCTTATCCTGCTCTGCTACTCGTTCGATTTCAGACATCAAAGCCTCCGGTAGTCGAATCTTCATTTCGTTTGTTGCGCTGGATTCAGACAAAAAACATACACCTCCACAAAACTTACGGATACCGTTTCGATCCATTCCAAGACTAATCATACCATTATTCAATGCGCAAGCAAAGCTGTTTTTTCATGATTTCTTATTAGAACATGAAGCGGCTGTTCACCCGTAAATCAAAGATGATAATGGAGTTCCTCTTTCACATTATACGCTTTTTTCCGAAAATCATACGGTATTTCCAAAATCTCTAAAAAAGGGAGAATGTTTACCCCTTCTTTGTAGAATAAAAAGGAACGATGTCAGTTTGACGATCGTTCCTGTGAAAGCTGCTTAGAAAAAGCTTGGCCCGCCTTGAAGCAGCGGATTCCGCACATGTACCCTTTTGCCGTCCTCTATATATACTCTTGGGACGCGGTGTCCAATGGAGCATGTGACTTCATAGTTAATGGTTTCAAGCCTTTTTGCAATTTCATCGACTGATACCATTTCTTCACCTTGTCCACCAATCAAAACGACTGGCTCCCCTACTGGAAGGTTCTCTTTCAGTTCAACCATGAATTGATCCATACATACCCTTCCGGCAATCTTCCGGCGCTTTCCGCCAACAAGTACTTCCGTGCCTGCCAGCTTCCGGATCCACCCGTCTGCATAGCCGACTGGTACCGTACCGATCCACGTATCTTGATTAGCTGTATACGTCGCCCCATAGCTGACACTCTCACCCTTTTGAATGAGCTTTACATGGGCAAGCTTTGTATGAAGCGACATGGCTTCTTCCAGCTTGAAAGGAAGTTCATCTTTGATTTCCTCTGACGGCGACAGCCCGTACATACTGATGCCGAAGCGAACCATATTAAATAAAACTTCTTTAAACCTTAATCCTGCTGCACTATTGGCACAATGAACAAGCAGTTTTTCCGTATGAAGCGGCTGAAGCAAGGTTTGAAAGGTGTCGACCTGCCGATCAAAATAGTTCTCATCCCTTTCATCCGCGGTCGCAAAGTGAGTAAATACTCCTTCCAGCTGTAAATAAGAATGCTCGCTGACAAGCTTCTTTACTTCATTCACTTGCTCTAAAGTTTTCACACCTAAACGGTTCATTCCGCTGTCTATTTTCAAATGAAAACGAATGGGTTGTCCCATCTGCCCTTTCACCATATGGGCGACTTCCCTCAGCCACTCTATGGAGTAAGCGGTCATGATCACATTGTATCGAACAGCGGTTTTGACATACTCCGGCGGTACTGCGCCGAGTACAAGAATCGGTGCTTTAATGCCTTGATTTCTTAAAGAAATGGCCTCATCTAAAAAGGCGACAGCTAACAAGTCTGCTCCTGCTTTGAGGGCAGCTCTTGCCACTTCTATATCTCCATGTCCATATGCATTGGCTTTCACAACGGCCATCAATTGAACATTTTGACCGATATGATCTTTCATATGTGAAACATTGTGCTTGATTGCGGTTAAATTAATTTCTGCCCATGTGTCTCTATAAAAGGCATTTGTGTCCATCAGTCACACTTCCCTATTGAATGATTCAATCCCTTCATATGATACTAAAAATCAAGAATAATGTGAAACAAATCAAAGAAAATCAGCCCTTGCACAGGGCTGATGCTTCATTTATCATGGCTTTCTGCCTGAGAATCTCATTTATTTAGCTGACTGGCCTTCTACACTCTTTGCGACCATCAACAGCTCTTCTTTCGATAGATCACTTGAGGAAATTAAGTAGTCAACTCCGTCAGATGTCCATGAGAGGGATTGATCTGTCAGAACCCCTACTGTCATACCAAGATCGACCGGCTCGCCGTTCATCGTGACAGGCGTAGATGCTTCAGCTACTCGCGCTTTTTCCTGAATGAGTGTGAAGGATTTCTTGCCGCCGTACGTAATCACATAACGCTTCCCAGCATCTGTCGTCATTTCTTTCTCTTCCATCTTCTTCACGCCTTCTGGCATATCAACTGGTGTTTTCACCGCAAAGCTGTCAGATGGGTCTGCACTTGTGGCAACATCCATTTGAGAGAGTGTCATGTTTTTCTTCTCATCAAATGCATCTTTGTCAAAGGATTTATTGAATTCAAAGTGAGAGAATTCCACTTTCACCATTGGCTTTTTGTCGCTATCCAGCACTTTCACACTGGCAGGCGCCATTGTTTTCTTATGAAAGGTAATCTCTTGGGTAGGCAGCATTTGGTTGTGCTGATAATTGGTCTTCGTTTCGAACACATACTTTGACTCTTTCGCTTTGAACTGAGCTGCGCTGTCATTTTTAATATCCTTCACAAGTGATTCGAATAAATAGACCTGACTGCTATTATTCGGCCAATCACTATGGAAACGGAAGCTCTTGTTCAATGAAGGTGTCAGCACAAACACACCATTGCCATTTCTTAAAATGACTTGACTCTGATCCTTTTTCGGATTTTCTAAATAGACACGGTAAAGCTCCGGCTTTTTGTACCAAATTTCTACCTGGTACTCCTGCGGGTCATTTCCTGTCTCAATGGTCATTTTTGCTTTGGCTTTGTATGATGTCATTTCCTCTGCCTTTTTGTTTAAATCTCCAACGATATCTTGCTGAGATTTTTGACCGCATGCGGAGAGAATCAGTACAAAAAGGATTCCCGTTACAAGCAAAACAAAGCTTTTTCTCACCCTTTTCAACCCCTTCGTTAATTGTGTTAAAAGGAAGAAACCGCTTGTTTGACTTTAACAGTACGCCTCAAGAGTTAACTGCGTACCGCGAACCATCAAAGCCTGTTAGCAACTCGCCCTTCCTTATCGCACTACCCAATATATGAAGGGGGGACAAACAATATGCAGACTAGCTTGACAACCTTTCAATTAAAACTTGTGCAGCAGCATATTCCTTTGTATGGGTAATGGACACATGAACCTGATCTCCCTCCGCTTTCTCGCTTTTGATGAAGGGTTTTCCATTATCGTCTTTTAGAATGTCTATGTCATGAAAGCTTAAATGCTGACCGATTCCTGTTCCGTATGCTTTAGCGAAAGCTTCCTTTGCCGCAAAGCGGCCTGCCAAAAATTCCAGCTGTCTTTTTTCACTCAGTGTACGAAAGACGTCCTGTTCACTTAAAGTCAAAATGCGTTCCGGTAAACGAGGCTGTCTGCTGAGCACTCGCGAAAGACGGTCGATCTCTACAATATCAATGCCTATTCCTTTAATCATGAGGTACCTCCTATGATACTCGTACTAATTTAAGTGTTCGCTTCATAAACGTGTTACTATAAACTTACCATTATCTAGTCAAAAGGGGTTTGTTATGTTTATTCGAACGGAGAGCTTTCAACAATTTATTAGATCGTATCCAATCGTAACAGCGATCCTTGCTTTACAAATTGGCCTGTGGCTTATATTTGCGGTTCCTATCCCTATTATACAGCTTGGACAGGATCATCTCGTCGGTTTCAATTATGGTGTAGCGGCTGGGGAATGGTGGCGTCTCGTTACACCTATTTTTCTTCACGGAAGTCTCACGCATATTTTATTTAATTCCATGTCCCTTTTCTTATTCGCCCCAGCGCTTGAACATTTGCTTGGGAAGGTTCGATTTCTGATCATTTATCTTGGTGCAGGGTTCATTGGCAATCTCGGAACCTATTGGGTGGAACCTTTGGAGTATGTACACGTTGGCGCTTCTGGTGCGATTTTCGGTTTGTTTGGAGTTTATCTATACCTTGTCCTATTTAAACCGCACATGATGGACCGCGGGAATTCACAAGTGATTTTAACGATTCTTGCTGTTTCTGTCATCATGACGTTCGTCAATTCGAACATCAATATCATGGCTCACTTATTTGGATTGATCGGCGGTATGCTTCTAGCACCGATTACGCTGCTTTTCCATTCGAAAAAAAGACGCTATTAATCTCATAAAAAATGTCGATCCTCCTTAAGCTGGAGCTGATCGACATTTTTCGTTTAAGACGATTGATTTTTTTCATATGAATACCAATCAAATACACGTGCCGCATCTTCTTCCTCAAGGTGATGCACACCAAAGGAATCAAGCAGCGCAGAGGATTTCACAAAGGTGTGAATACTTGCGACCCGGCCTTTCTTTTGGAAAAAAGATTGCGTCATCGTATAGTTTTGCATTCGTTTTCTAAGGACAATGCCAGTGGTCTTGCCAATGCCTCTTGATGTCATTTGAATCAATGAATCTTTGATTGTATATCCTGATTGTTTATAAGCTAAGTAGCCGAAGAATAGAGCAAGCGGTAACGGAATGAGTCCCAAATACCCCCATGGCGGAAAGCGTACCGACAGGATGACACCTGCAAGTAACGGCACAAAGCCATATGAGATCAGGTAGCGTTTGAGTGAACGCTTTGGCACTTTTTTCAGCTCTGTTTCTGGTGCTACATGATAATGATCGGTGAATTGTGACAGCAATTCATTTATTTTTTTCTTCCGAATGAGCGGAAATAAGACGGAAGAGGTTTCTTTCTCTGTCATTGAACCTCCTGCACTAACAAGCATCACGGTCGCAAAACCAAAAGGCTCACGGATAATATTCTCTTTGATTTTCACTGCTTGAATTCTCGCAAGTGGAATGGTCATTTGATGTCTCTCAATGAGCCCTCTTGTAATGATGATGTCATTCCCTTTTCGTTTTGCAGCAAAATTCGCATACTGAAGGGCTGTTACCCCAACACTCAAGATCCAAGCGATCAATACGGCAAGAAATATTAAAATCGCATAGATTTCAATGCTCGCATGGCTTAAAAAAGAGAACTGCTTGAAGAACCCGTCCAAAGGGAGAATTTCATCTATTTGCGTGTAGATGGCGAGACACCCTGAGATAATGACACCGATACCGCTTGAAGTGGTCGCAGCCAAAAGCAATTCTGGCACACCCATACGATAGGAGACATTGATTTCTTCCTGCATAGGTTTTTGCGCAGTCAAATGGCCATTCAGATCACCTGCTTCATCCGTCATTTCTTCTTCCTGCAAGCTTTTCTTCCGGTTGAAAATCGACTGCTTTAATTGTTCCGCTTCTGCTTTTGTAATCGCGGTCAGGCTCACTTCTGGACCATCCGTTCCGCCTGCCGTTTCGATTTGAACCCGCACTAAACCGAAAATCCGCTGAAAAATGCCTTCACTTGTATTAACCGTTTGAATTCGTTCTAACGAGATATATTTTTTCTTTTTCGTAATCACACCCGATTCCACACGAAATTCATCGTCTTCCATCCGGTAAGTGAATCGTCTCCATTCTAAAATGGTAAAAACGGCTTTCCATAAAAGAAGCACACCAAGAATAATAAATGCATAAAAGCGAATGCTCGAATTCGAGTTCACAAAAATCAACACGAAAAAAGGGATAATGAAGTTTTTGATCATGGATACAGCATCTGATATAAAATCAATGAACATCGAAATGGGATGTACACGTTTTGGTTCAGACATCATCTTCCGTCACCCTTGCTAAACGAGATATGTAATCACGAAGCTCATCTGCCTCTTCTAATTCTAGCGCCGGTATATCATGAACTGTGGCAGCAGTCGAAATTTGAACAGAGGCCAAACGGTAGCGCCTTAAAAGCGGCCCTTGAGATGTATCAACATGCTGAACACGAACCATTGGCACAATGACACGTGTGACACGAATGAGTCCATGCTGTATTTCAATTTCATTTTCGAATACTTCGTAGCGCCAGATGTGGTGGCGGATTTTTGGTATGAGCCAAATGCCAAAAATGACCTGTAAGACCCATAAACCAGAAAGAATCGCTCCAATCCAATATGGCCATTGAAAATAGTAGCTGGCAACAAATACCCCAATGATGATGAGTAAGAAAATCAATGAGATAATTCCATTTTGAAGACGCCATACCTTTAAACCATTTAAACTAATTTGACGTTGCGGCTGTTTTCTCACATTCTTCCCCCATTCTCTTACTTTTCTATCAATATATTACGTAACAAAGCCTAAAAAGTTTCAATTTCAGCTTATTAAAAAAAAAGCGAACCCTGCAAAGGATTCGCTCTTGTATGTTAGTTGTTATAAGATTTCTTTTGACGACGATCGCTAGAAGAACGATTGCGGTCATTTGAAGAACGCTTTTTATCACCATAAGATGAACGGCTGTTCTTGCCTTTTCCACGGTAGCCTCCGCCACCGCCGCCGTCTCTGCGTTTAGAAGAGCTGCGGTTGTTACGATGACGTTTAGAAATCATCGGTGCTTCATCTGTTAAACGAACAGGCGTTGCATCCGGCTCTTTTGTCATCATTTTGATCGCAGCTGCAACCACTGTTACAGAATCATGATCTTCCAACAATTCAGCAGCAGCTGTCATGTAGAAGTTCAAGTTGTTTTCACTGATGATTGTGCGTAGACGGTCAACTGTTACTTGCTGTTGTCCTTCAATCGCCTCATCAAGTGTAGGTTCTTTCATACGATCCATTTTACGTTTAGTCGTTTGCTCAATCGCACGAAGCATATCTTTTTCACGTGGTGTGATGAATGTCATCGCCATACCTGTACGTCCAGCACGTCCTGTACGTCCAATACGGTGCACGTAGCTTTCTGGATCTTGCGGTACGTCAAAGTTATACACGTGTGTTACGCCTGAGATATCAAGTCCACGTGCAGCTACGTCTGTTGCGACAAGCACATCGATTGAACCCTCTTTGAATTTACGAAGCGCAACCATACGTTTTGCTTGAGTCAGGTCACCATGAATTCCTTCAGCTGTATAACCTCTAAGGTTAAGTGCTTCAGTCAATTCGTCAACACGGCGTTTCGTACGGCCGAAGACAATTGAAAGCTCAGGTGATTGAATGTCAAGAAGACGAGTCAATGTATCAAACTTTTTACGTTCGTGAATATCCAAATAGAACTGTTGGATGTTAGATACTGTCATTTCTTTCGCTTTTACTTTTACGTGTTCTGGGTTTGTCATGAAACGCTCTGCAATGCGCTTAATTGGTGCAGGCATTGTCGCAGAGAATAAAAGTGTTTGGTGTTCACTTGGTACATTTGAAAGGATCGCTTCAATGTCTTCGATGAAACCCATGTTTAGCATTTCGTCTGCTTCATCTAGCACAACTGTTTCAACGTTTTGAAGACGCATTGTACGACGGTTAATGTGATCGAGTAAACGTCCTGGAGTCCCTACGATGATATGAGGATTTTTCTTGAGCGAACGGATTTGACGGCCGATATCTTGTCCACCGTAAATAGGAAGTACGCGTGCACGCTTGTCTTGGCCGATTTTATATAGCTCTTCAGATACTTGAATCGCTAATTCTCTTGTTGGCGCAATGATAATCGCTTGGATATTTGGAGACGCTGGGTCGATTTTTTCAACCAGAGGAATACCAAATGCTGCAGTTTTTCCTGTTCCTGTTTGTGCTTGTCCGATGACATCTTTATTTTGAAGACCGAGAGGAATCGTTTCTGCTTGAATCGGTGTTGCTTCTTCAAATCCCATGCGGTTAATAGCCTTCATGAGACTTTCGCTTAATTGAAAATCTTGAAACGTTATAGTCAATTTATTCAAACTCCTTCTAATTGCTGTTTCAGTAATCTCGTGAATGATCATTAAAAACTGCCCTTTTCTGAAAGGACAGGTCCATTATATACAAAGCCCGAATTACCCTACCTTATATCTTACCATTACACTATTTGTTTTTCAACAAGACAGAAATGGATATATCTACTGTTCTACAATGACAGATTCACCTTCACTTTGATCTCCGTCCATCCATTTCCACTTTTCTAACAGTTGAATTTTTCCGTTATCCAGCTGCTTTGGAGTGGAATTGCAAGTCCCGCTTCTCATACTGCCGTCCTTGCTTACATGGTGGTATCTAAAATGAAGTGTTCCATCCTCATTCACAGTTCCTACAAGTACGCCAGATATAATACTGCCGCCTTGATATGTGCCCGTTAATATATTCCCGTCCTGACGATATTGAAATATGGTTCCTGCTGATACTTCTCCGTTACTCGAATTAGACTGCGGGATAAAGGTTTTTCCGTCATATTGAAACAACCGAATCAACCACCTTTTCTTTCCTATTGTACCATATGCCTGTCACTCATTCGACAAAAATGATGCAAATTTTAACAAGTGGGATTCAATTTATATTAGTTTAGCCACAATTTAGCTTTTCTATATATTAAATTGCATTTTTTAGAAAATGTTCTATTTTCTCAAACAATTGCTGGGCACATGGCTCATGACAAACATGATGTTTACAATCGGGCAAATAAAACATTTCTTTCTGGCGAGACGGGACTTTATGATAAATAAATTCTGCACTTGAAGCAGGTACAATTCCGTCGCTTTCACCTTGAACAATTAACACAGGCAGATGAAGCTTCTCAAGCGAATTCTTCGTTTGCTTGACCAGCTTCATAAATTCTATCGCAGCTGACAGCGGCGTGCTTGTGAGCTTATGGCGATATCGATCATATAAAGGGTTTGTATCAATGATCCCTGACAGGGACTCCTGTACCATCTGCCTTGTGTCTTGCATCATTTGTTTTGGGTTCACATATTTAGCCGCAGCACTTAATAGGACGAGACGGGCAACTGGGTACTTCGCTGCTAAGTAAGAAGCAATCATTCCGCCCATAGAAAAGCCGATCAAATACACGGTGTCACAAGTTCGATAAAGGGATAGAAGTTCGAGTTCAGCTGTCGCTATCCATTCTTGATAAAGAATGCCTTTTAACTGAAGCTCATCCCCATGCCCCGGAAGCGTGACAGACTGCACTTCCCAATCTGCCGTCTGTTTTAAATATTGCGCCAGCGGTTCTACTTCATAAGGGGCACCCGTAAAACCGTGGATACATAAACAGCCAATCATTCTGTCACCTTCTCACTTTTATAGTGCAGTAATGACTTCTTCCAATTTCATACCGCGTGAGGCTTTGACAAGCACAACATCGTCAGGCCCTGCCACTTCAGCTAGTTTTTTCTTCAGGTCCTCTTTGTCCATAAAGGAGAATACGTGCTCAGCCCCGAATGATTTTTTCGCTCCTTCAGCAATGAATGCACCTAGTCGGCCATACGTCATGACATGATCAATAAATTCCGGCTTGATGTAACGGCCAAGTTCATAATGATACGTTTCTTCTTCGCTGCCCATTTCGAGCATATCTCCAAGTACAAGAATACGATTGGCGAAGCCGTCCATATCTCCCACAAGATCAATGGCTGCTTTCATAGAAGTAGGACTTGCATTATACGCATCATTAATGACAGTGATTCCTTTATCTGTTTTAAACAGCTCAAGACGCATCCCCGTCAACTTCGTTTGCATCAGTCCCTGGGCTATTTGTCTTTCATTCAGCCCAAAATGCTGGCCTATAGCAATAGCAGCAAGTGCATTCTTCACATTATGTTTCCCTAATACAGGAATGAGAAAACCTTGGGCATACCCTTCGACCTGAAATTCTGTTCCTTCTGCAAGCTGGTTGATGTGCGTTACCTTAATATCACAGTCCTCTGCTTCTCCAAAGGTTTTTACACGCTGAGAAAGTGAACTTGCTCTTTCGCGAAGCAAAGGCTCATCACCTAAGTAATAAAAGATGCCGTCTTCTTTTAACCCTTTGACGATCTCACATTTGGCATCAGCAATGGCTTCTCTTGATCCTAAATCTTGCATATGTGATTCCCCGATATTTGTGATGACTGCCGCATCCGGCTCAGCGAGATTTGATAAAAATTCGATTTCGCCTTTTGCACTCATGCCCATCTCCAAAACTGCAATATCGGTTCCTTCTGGCATTGCAAGAATGGTGAGCGGAAGACCGATATGATTATTAAAGTTACCGTCTGTTTTATGAACTCGATACGCTGTTTGCAAGACGGAATGAATCATGTCTTTCGTTGTGGTTTTCCCATTACTTCCTGTAATACCGACAACACGAGGGTTTTCTTCTTTTAAGTATGATTTCGCCAGCTGTTGAAGCGCAGCTAGTGTATCCTCTACAAGAATTACTGGAACGCCTTCTGGCGGATTGGCTTCTTTTTGATTCCAAAGAACAGCTGAGGCTCCTAGCTCCACTGCTTTTGAAGCAAATGTGTGACCGTTAAAATGTTCTCCGATAAGCGGGATAAACAGGGCGCCGTTTGATACTTTTCGTGTATCTGTTGTCACTCCGTGAATCTGTTCTTCGCCAAAAGCTTGATTAGATAGGGTTCCACCAGCCATTTGGGCGATTTGTTTCACTGTACGTTTGATCATGATTTTTCGCCTCTCTTTCTCATTTCACGTTTGAAGGAAAAGAGACACTACCTAAGGATAGTGTCTGCTTGCTGCTCACATTAAAAAGTTGTTTTAATGGTTTGTTTTTCTCGATGGCGTTCAATTGCAAGTGACACCAGCTTTTCAATTAACTCTGGATACTCTACACCAGTGTGCTTCCAAAGTAATGGGAACATACTAAATGGTGTGAATCCAGGCATTGTATTCACTTCATTGATCAACACTTCACCTTTTTCTGTAAGGAAGAAGTCTGCACGTACGAGACCAGATCCATCGAGGGCTTTAAATGCCTTAATTGCCATGTCATGAATGGTCTTATATTCATCCTCTGACACACTCGCCGGAATGATCAAATCTGTATCGCCATCTTCATATTTTGCTTTGTAATCATAAAAATCTGTTTTAGGTGCAATCTCACCAACGACAGAGCATTTCGGCTCATCATTGCCTAATACACCAATCTCGATTTCTCTTCCAACGACGCCTTCTTCTACGACCACACGACGATCATATTGGAAAGCGAGGTCAAATGCAGTCTGCAGTTCTTCTTTGCTGCGGCATTTGCTAATTCCAACACTTGATCCCATGTTGGCAGGTTTCACAAAGCATGGGTAGCCCAGTACTTTTTCAACCTGTTCTAAGCTGTCTGGTGTCGCTTTCTCGTAGTCTTTTTTATTGAAAGAAAGGTGCTTTGCTTGTGCAAGTCCTGCTTGTGCAAAAACATCTTTCATCATGACTTTATCCATACCCGCGGCAGACGCGAGAACGCCGTTGCCGACATACGGGATATTTAACAGTTCAAGTAATCCTTGCATTGTGCCATCTTCTCCATTTGGTCCGTGCAGCAACGGGAAGACAACATCAATTTTCTCATCAGCCGATGCAGGCTGTGGAAACATGCTTTCATTTAAAGAAGTTGGTAAAAACGTCTTTGCGGTCTGTTCAAATTGAAGCATTTTGACGTTTGATACTGGTTCAGTGAGTTTTTCTCCTCTTAACCATTCACCCTCTTCTGTAATATAAATTGGATGTATATCGAACTTCTCAGTGTTAAGTGCTTTTGTAACTGCAAGGGCTGTTTGCAGTGATACATTATGTTCGGCTGACTTTCCGCCGTAAATCAATCCTAAACTTATTTTCAATGGATACTCCCCCCACTAAAATTCATCTTTACTATCTTATCACTTTCAGGCAAAAATGCTCTAATTAATTTTTGTTGTTACGTAATTGAAATGATTTGTAAAGGTTGTAAGCGCCTCCCGAGCATTTGTATGTCATTCGCCTTTATTTTATATTAAAATGACATTGAAAAGGAGTTGTGACAAATTGAAAAAAATCACAAGTACTGAACAATTCAATGAAATTATTCAATCAGACAAAGAAGTCATCGTTAAATTCTTTGCAACATGGTGTCCTGACTGCACAAGAATGGACATGTTCATTCCAGACATCCTAGAAGCCTATGCTCACCATGAATGGTTTGAAATAAATAAAGATGATTTCCCAGAATTAGCTGAAACGTATCAGGTAATGGGCATTCCAAGCCTGTTAATTTTCAAAAATGGTGAAAAAACAGGTCATTTACACAGTGCAAACGCAAAATCGCCTGAAGAAGTGACAGAGTTTCTTCAAGAGCACGTTTCATAATTGATGAAACGAAGGACATCAGCAAACTCTTGCTGATGTCTTTTTTCTTTTTAAATCTCTTCATAAGACGAGCTGCACAGCCAAAACGTTTCAAATTGATGTTTCACTTACGACAAGTCATGACAAAATTATTTCCTGGGAAAGAATGCAGCGTCGAACCAGCTTGGAATATGTCGGTTACGTGAATTTTCTGAATTGAATCTTTACTTCTGACATTTGTCTTTGTATAATGGAGTTGCTAATTGAAAATGATTATCAATTTCATCTATGTGAAATCCTATAGACGTCCATTCTAATAAGGGAGCGATAAGTCACATGTCTAAGAAGAAAATTAAAACCTATCAGCAATTGATTGAAGAGAACAAAAAGGCCATCATGCGCGATCCTCAAATGATGGAAAGTATTTACGAAACCATCGACAAAAAACACCAGAAGCAGCTTGCAGCTGCTGGGCGTGAATCATAACTATTAGAGAGCAGTCATCACTGACTGCTCTTTTGTCTGCTTCAACTAAATAAAAAAGCCGATAAAATCTGTTATTCGATTTTATCGGCTTTTGTTTTAATGTGATTTCGCTACACGGTCCTGCTTCATTCCTAAATAAATGAGCATATATGTGAGATAACCCATTGTCATCGTTAAACCACCGAAGAAAAATTGAGAAAAGACTGGTTCCTCAAATGTTGTGACGGCAGCAAGAACGATCCAGCTCGCATATAAATAGACCATGAACCATTTCATGTTTCTTTTAAGTGTATACAGAAAGAAAAGACCCGCTAACGAAAAGATCCCCAGCGCTAGTCTGAAATAAACAAGGTGATCAAACTGGAAGGCAAAAGACACAAACGAAAACGACAGCAGCAACAAAATTGGTAAAGCCGTAATGAAATTTTTCACGATAGTGCCACCTCCATGACTCCTTCTTATTATAAGACAAAATCAGCCGGTTATCGTGAAATACAGACTCGTTTTCACAAAGATGTCACGAATTTTTCTTGTTATTTGACACAATTTTTACACATTTACATCACGTTTCCAAAAAAGAATCCAAGCCGATCCAATAAAGAAAACAAAATGCGCCCCTACTATAAATAGAGAAAACAGAATGCTCATCCCATCAAAAGGCGGCGGTCCTTGAAAGCTGTACTGAGTAAAGTCCGTATTCGCGAAAAGGAGGATTTTCCCCCACTGATTTTCTAAGAGAGACATGATGGGTACAAGAGATTTCGCCGCATATAAAACAAAAAACGAGGTCACAAGGGCAACAAGACTGTTTCTAAACAAACTGGAACACATAAAAGCAAAGCTTGCCATCATGATCACTTCCACCCACTGAGATCCAATGACGGCAAACGTATGCTGAAATAATTGCCCCGTTCTTTCATCAAAATCCGTACCGAAGAAAATAAGACCAAATAGAAAAGCCAAAACATAATAAAAAACAAACAAATAAATGACTGTCAGCACAAGTGTGATGTATTTTGACAGAAAAATGTGCAGTCTTGTTTTTGGCCGGATCAATAGAAATTTGATCGTCCTTTTCTGAAACTCTGTTGAGATCAAGGTCGCGCCAATAACAACAGCAAGTACCTGCAAAATAAACACGACGTTCGTGGAATAAGCAAAATAGTTCGCGACTGTGTCTTGTCCACCAAAGCTTGATATGACTCGTTTCAAGGTTAGAGCCATGGCCAGTTGAAATACAACGATCAATAAAAGAGCAATGAATGTGATCTTTTTCTTCATGATTTTTTTATGCTCATTCTTGATGAGGTTAAGCATCTGTCGTCCCGCCTTCCGTCCATTTCATAAATGCCTCTTCAATTGACTGCTTTTGAGGCATCATTTCAAGTACATCAAACCCCGCCAGCACAAGCTGTTTGTTCAGCTCTGGCACACGTTCTTTGTTCAGTTGAAGCAGTACACGCGCTCCATTTCGTTCATATGTATAGTCGTGTGCGTCAAGCCATGAGACCGCCTTTTCTACTGGCTGAATATTCATCAGCACCTGCTCTTTCCCCTCCATATCCCGGAGATGAGTACTAGCTTTGATCTGTCCCTTTTGAATGATAATCATTCGATCACATAGCTCTTCTACCTCATGCAATAAATGCGTCGCAAATAACACCGAGGTTCCTTCTTCCTTTACAAGCATTTGTAAGTGCTCCCGGAATTCCTTCATTCCTGCGGGGTCCAGTCCATTTGTCGGTTCGTCTAAAATGAGCAGGTTCGGCCGATGCAAAATAGCTTGTGCAATCCCAAGCCTTTGTTTCATCCCTAGTGAATACGTCTTGACCTTCTGATGAATGGCATCCTCAAGACGAACTCTTTCCACTACTTCCTGAATGCGTTCCTCCGTCACGCCATCGTGCATCGCTGCATACATCTCAAGGTTTTCAAAGCCTGTTAAATACGAATAAAATTCTGGGTTTTCTATGATCGCACCAACAGATGACATCGCTTTAAGAAAATCCTCATCTTGTGAATATCCATTGATCATGATGTTGCCATTGTTTTTTTTCATCAAGCCAACGATCAATCGAATCAAAGTTGTTTTTCCAGACCCATTGGGTCCAAGTAATCCAACAATTTCTCCTTGCCCAATGTCTATAGAAATATCCTGCAAGATCATTTTCCGGCCAATTAGTTTATCGACTTTCTCTACTTTTAAAACAGCAGACTGCAAAGTGGTTCCTCCTTCTAATGTAAAGCCTGTGGCGGCAGTTATGACCGCTCATCCTGTAAAAAGTATATCACGCGAGACAAATCAATCCATGAAAAAAAGGACTGACCCAGCCAGCCCTTCTTGCTTATTACAGTGATAAGTTAGGTGTCGGCGCTTCTTTCTCGTGTTTCTTTTCGGTTTCAGAAACAATCACCGCACATGCTGCGTCACCTGTAATATTCACTACGGTTCTTGCCATATCTAATAAGCGGTCTATGCCAAGGATCAGCGCTATTCCCTCAACAGGAAGATTCACGGAATTTAACACCATGGCCAGCATGATGAGCCCTACCCCTGGGACACCTGCTGTACCGACACTTGCTAAAACAGCTGTTAAGACAACCGTCAGCATTTGAACAAGCGTCAGTTCAACCCCATACACTTGAGCGATAAAAATGGTCGCAACACCTTGCATAATGGCTGTGCCATCCATATTAATGGTTGCACCCAGCGGCTGCACAAAGCTTGAAATCGGCTCTGGCACCTTTAAACGCTTTTGCGCTGTTTCCATTGATACCGGCAGTACTGCGTTACTGCTTGATGTACTAAACGCAACAACCATCGCTGGTGAAAATCCTTTAAAGAATGCCATTGGATTTCGTTTAGCTAAGATAGCAATGGTTGATCCATATGTCAGGAAGAAATGCAGGATAAGCGCAATTAACACGACCGAGAAGTAAAGTCCCATCGCTTTCATGGCATCCAGTCCCTGACTGCCGATCGCGGTTGCAATCAAACCGAATGTCCCGTACGGTGCAAATTTCATTACAACACCGACAAGATACATCATTAATTCATTTCCTTGTTCAAACAGCTTCAGCAAGCCTTCCGTTTTTTTACCAAGCATGGCTATGCCAAGACCTAAAAATACGCAGAAGACGATAATTTGAAGCATGTTTCCTTCAACTAACGATTGGACTGGATTGGTTGGAATAATGTTGAGTAGTGTTTCTGCCATTGATGGGGCTTCCTCTGCGGAATAATCAGCCGCTTTTGTATCAAAATTACCGAAGGCTCCGGGTTTAATCAATAAGGCTAATGAAATGCCAATGATAATGGCGAAAGTCGTAGTGAGCAGGAAATAAGTAATGGTTTTTACGCCGATTCTGCCTAGCTTCTTCGGATCACCAAGGCCTGCTACACCGAGCGTGATCGAAAAGAATACAATGGGTACAACCAGCATTTTAATCAGGTTTAAGAAGATTTGACCTAGAGGTGTAAATAAATAAGGGTCTAACACTTTGAATACATTTGGAGCAAAAAGGTTAAGCAGCAATCCTGTGATTGCACCTACAAACAAGGCAATAATAATTTTTGTCGCCAGCTTCAATAAAATCTCCCCTTCCTCGTCAAAAAGACCCACGAGAGAGTTTTCTCGTGGGCCTGCGTGTCCATACGTGTACCACTGTCTACTCTCTTCACGCTGATGAGGTTAGCTGACGGGTTAGGACGAAGAGATGTCCTTTTTTCTCAGATAAGAAAAATTCACCCCAAAAACATGGGTCCCCCATTCCTTTAGAAGGATTAAGCGTGTGGATATATGATATTTTCATACCATTTATACCTTATTTTTAGAAAATTGTAAACAGGTTCATATGAACTTTTTAATTACTTTCTTCCCTATTTGTCACTTCAAGAATATCTAAAATAAACACAAAGATTGGGATACCGATAATAAGTCCCCAAATGCCAATATAGTGTTCAGAGAAGATCAGCACAATAAACGTGAAGAAAATAGGGAGTTCTGTTTTAGCTGACATGAGCTTCGGATTCAAGAAGTATGCTTCAATAGCATGGATAATCACAATCACCAGCACAATATACAGGACATACATTCCGCCTCCGAGTGTATACGCAATGATGCTGAGTGGAATAAGAGAGATAACCACACCCGCTACTGGGATTAAGCCTAGCAAAAAGACCATGACCGCTAATCCAAATAACTGCGGGAAGCCCATAATGCCTAGCGCAATGGTCGTTAGCACACAGTTAACGGTTGCAATAATAAACTGTGCTTCAAGTACTTTTCCAAACGTTCGGGAAAATTTACGTCCAAAGAAGGCAATTTCATGATAGAACACGGAGATTTTACTCGTTTTGAACTTGTTCATGAATTGAATGAGGCGTTCTTTTTCGAATAGGAAGAACATGCTTAATATTAAGGACATAATGACCTGGATACTGAACGTGCTGAAATCGGTTATGTATGTATAGAGGAAATTAAACCCTTTCTCAAAGAAAGCTGATATTTTGAAATCTCCGAATACGTTCGTGATGACGTCAAAGAAGGGTAAATCTTGTGGGTGATCTGCAATTTTCTTTCCTAAACGGAATAGCTGCTCTACCTGTTTGGCGATGATTGGTACAAAAACGAATCCGCCAAATGTTAATCCACCAGCCAGAAGAATATACAAAATGGTAATGACCGATTTCTGTCCTATTTTCAGGAAGCGATTTAAAAAGCCTCTAATGACCTCTTCCAACCGATTCATCAAAAAGGTGAAAATGAAGGTCAAAAGAATTAAATTCATCATTCCTCTTAATAGATATAATGCTGTGGCTAATACTACAAATACTGAAAACCGCTTAACACCAGGTTTTTCGAACAATTTTAAAAATGCCGTCATTACGTTACACACCTGCCAGGACTAAAGTCTATTTTTCATCGTATCTGATATACATTATATCGGATCTTTCTGTAAATTATATAATAAAAGGTCAAAGAGGTCTTACGATTTGTATTAATTTTATTGGTTTTTCTTTTTTACACAAAAAAACCGAACCCATGTAGAACATAAGGTTTCGGTTTTTGGTTGTTTTTATACTAAACAGCCTGCTTCATATTCCGCATTTCCTGAAGTGCTGTTTTGCTCTTCGCTTCGTCAAATTCACCTTCACTCTTCGCGACAACAATTGTTGCGATTCCATTTCCAATGAGGTTTGTAATCGCTCTTCCTTCACTCATGAAGCGGTCAACCCCAAGCAGCAGTGCTAGACCCTCTAACGGAATGACCTGTAGTGCCGCAAGAGTAGATGCAAGCACGATAAATCCGCTTCCTGTCACCCCAGCTGCTCCCTTTGATGTAAGCATCAGCACAAGGATAATAGTGATCTGCTGACCGATCGACAGGTCTACACCAAACACTTGCGCCAAGAAGACGACGGCCATTGATAAATAGATGGAAGTTCCATCTAGGTTAAAGGAATAACCTGTTGGAATGACAAGACCGACAACAGACTTAGAGCACCCGTAGCGTTCCATTTTATCCATCATTCTTGGCAGCACGGATTCTGAAGAACTTGTGCCAAGTACAATTAAAATTTCATCTTTGATAAACCGCAGATAACCGAGCAGGCTGAAGCCATACATTTTACAAATGATGTTCAGTACAACGAAAATGAACAAGAACATGGTCATATAAACGGAGAGCATCAGACTCGCCAGCGGTTTAATCGATGCCAAACCAAAGTGTCCGATCGTATAAGCCATCGCGCCAAATGCACCAAGAGGCGCAGCACGCATGATATAACCAATGATTTTAAAGAAAACAAGTGACAGCTTATCAAGCCATTCGATGATGCCTTTCCCCTTCTCGCCAAGAGCAGCGAGCGCGACACCGAATAGAATAGAGAAGAATAAGACCTGTAAAATATCACCCTTTGCGAAAGCATCAACCATGTTAGATGGCACGATGTGTGTAACAAATTCCATCCAGTCTATACCCTGTCCGCCATTTTGGGTATACTGTGAAACGTCCCCTTTTTCAAGCTTGCTATAGTCAAGACCTGCACCTGGCTTCATGATATTCACCACAAAAAGACCGATGACTAGAGCAAGTGTCGTGACAACTTCAAAATAAATAAATGCTTTTCCCCCAACTTTCCCAACCTTTTTCATATCACCCATCTTGGCAATACCAAGAACAATGGTTAAGAAAATAATTGGTGCAATGACCATTTTAACGGCATTGATAAAGGTATCACCAAGCGGCTTCATTTCTTTTCCAACGTTTGGCCAAACCATCCCGACAATGATCCCGATAATGACAGCTGCAATTACCTGAAATGTCAGGTTCTTCAAAATCCTTTTCATAAAAAATCAACTCCCTCACCCTTTGATGTAAACGCTTAACTATTATCTGTAGATAAATGATAGCGATTTCATCAAAGGCTGTGAAGCTTATGGACATATCGTACATTTTGGTCTTTTTGGTCTTTAGTCAGAATGTACGATATATTTATTCACAGGCCGTCCTACCCCGCCATATTGCATATCTAATTTCAGCTCGCCTTCTTTAACGAGAAAGTCTAAATACCGGCGTGCCGTGACGCGGGCAATGCCAAGTGCATTGGCGACTTCTTCTGCAGACTGCGCGCCTTCCTGCAAGCCCATATACGCTTTAATTTCGTTCATCGTATGCACATTCAGCCCTTTAGGAAGCCAAGTATCTTCCTGCTTAACAGCAGGCTTTCGTATGATATCATCGAGCATCTCCTGAGAGAATTCTGCTGCAGTTTGGATTTTTGATTTAAACACCTTATAGCTTTCAAGAGATTCTTTCATTCGTTCAAATTTGAATGGTTTAATAATATAATCCCGCGCACCATTTTGAAGCATGATGCCGATGGTCTCTTTGTCCTTCGCTGCTGAAATGACAATCACGTCCACTTTCATCTTCTGTTTTCTGATGTCTTGCAGCGTTTTGACGCCATCCTTTTTTGGCATATATACATCAAGTACCACGAGGTCTGGACGAATCTCTTTGATCAGCTGGATGCCCTGCTCCCCATTTCCAGCGACAGCTGCGACTTGAAAGCCAGGGACACTCATAATGAACTCTTTATTCACTTCTTGCACCATTGGGTCATCTTCAATTAACAGCACCTTAATCTGAGTCATCTGTCTCTCTCCTCTATGGTCATTGGGAATTCGATTGAGAAGGTGGTACCAATACCGATGCTTGATGTGACCTCTACATTTCCCATCCCTTTGTCGATAATCGTTTTTACAATGTACAGGCCATAGCCTGTTCCGCCCTCTTTGCCATGTGTGAAGCCTTTATCGAAAATAGAAGGAATCATTTCTTCTTCGATCCCGGAGCCATTGTCTTCAATTAAAATCGCGAGGACATCCTCCGTTTGATCGATACTAATGGAAATGACTTTTGTGTCTCTTTCTACAGTATCATACGAAGCAAAGGCGTTCTCAATGAGATTTCCGAGCAGCTTTGTCATATCATGCTGATCAAGCCGTTCAGGGAAATCACGCAGACAGCTATGTTCATCTACTTCGACCATGATGCCAAGCTCCTTGCCTCTTCTGATTTTGCTCATCAATAACCCTGCGACAGCATTATGCTCTATGACGCGATGAAGAAAGTCCGTCACATGTTCCTGCTCCTCTGTTGTTTGAAAGGCTAGGTCGAGCGCCTGATCGGCTTTACCGAGCTGAATCAGCCCGGCAATCGTATGAAGCTTATTCATATGTTCATGGTTTTGCACCCGCAAACCGTCCACAAAGTTCTTAACCCCTGTGAGCTCCTCCGCCAATTTCGCTGCTTCTGTCCGGTCTTGAAAAATGGCGACCGCTCCGATGATCTTCTTTTTCATGACTATCGGAATCCGGCTGCTCATGATCCGCTTTCCGCTCATATGGATTTCTTCATTGTAGACAGGTTCTGCGCGATCAATAATCTCAGGAAGTCTCGTATCAGACAGCACACCCCAAATATTCCGGCCCACGACATCACCTGTTACGCCAAAAATCTGCTTTGCCTTCTCATTAAAAATGGTGATCATGTGCTGATTATCAATGGCGATGACCCCTTCATTAATAGAGTGAAAGGTTGCAGTGCGTTCCTCTAGCATTCTGACAATCTCATGCGGCTCCAGCTTAAACATTTGCTGTTTAATATGACGGGCGAGCAAAAATGAACCCACAAGCCCAAAGCTGAGCGTCAGCAGGAGGATCATGAGGATATCCTGCTTCATTTCTCCTAATATATCTGCCATACTTGGCAGAGTTCTTCCTACAAGCACAACCCCTGTTTGATTAAATTGATCATCCTTGACTGGATAAAAAGCTCTGATGGCTGTTCCAAGCTCTCCCTCTGCTTCTGAGAAATAAATATGCTCTGCAAAAGCCGGCTCTTCATCAGTTCCTTCTGAGCGCTGGCCAATCCTTGTTTTCACTGGATGCGTTAATCTCACATGATCCATATCCATCACGACAATATAGTCAGCGTCTTGAATAATCCGAATCTCTTCGATTGCATGCTGTAATTGATCACGATCCTTTGTCTGATCAGCTAACGCCTGCTTCACCTCATTCATCTCAGCCACGGTTCTCGCCGTGTTCATGAGTCTTTTTCGAAGCTCCCGTTCCTCTGTTTGCTGAATTCCCCCAACAAGGACAATCCCTCCGATTAAAAGGGCGAAAATGACAACGAAATATGTGAGGATGGTAAGCTTCCATCTAATAGATAATTGTTGTAATTTCAATCGATTTCTCATCATTTTTTCACCTGTATCTTTACGGATTCTTCCTCTGTCAAGTATGCTTGACATAAGGGGGATCTGACGCATGAAGAATTTACTCGCTTATACACTATTGCTCATGATCGGTTTTGTAACCGCTTTATACTTTGGTTTTTATCATATGATGCCAAAATCAGCGACAACCTTTGATGATGAACAGACAGGACTGAAGGACCAGCTTGTGTTCAAATTCAGCCATGTCGTGGCAGACAATACACCTAAAGGACTTGCCGCAAAGAAATTTGCTGAGCTCGTGCACGAAAAATCCGATGGAAAGATCAGCATTCAAATTTTCTCCAACGGAAGCCTTTATTCTGATATTGAAGAAATAAATGCACTCAAAGAGAATCAAGTTCAATTTATTGCTCCGTCTACCTCGAAGCTCGGCATGCTGTCCCCTGAGTGGCTGGCACTTGATCTTCCCTTTGCTTTTTCAAATTACAATGCGGTTCAAGAAGGCCTGCAAGGTGCAATTGGACAAAGGTTGTTTGGCACGCTGCAAAAAGATGGGTTAAAGGGAATGGCTTATTGGACGAATGGCTTTAAGCAAATTACTTCTAATAAAGGGCCAATCAAACAGCCGGCTGATTTAAAAAACCAGTCTCTCCGCATTATGCAAAGCGACATGATTGAAAAACAATTCAAACTCCTTGGCGCAAAGCCCTATCAGGAATCATTTAATTCAACGTTTCAGCTATTAGAATCAAAAAAAGTAGACGGTGAAGAAAATACCATTTCAAATATTTATTCAAAAAAATTCTATCATATACAAGACTATATGACGATCAGCAATCACGGGTATTTAGGCTATGTGGTCTTAACAGATCAATCCTTCTTTGACCGCCAGACACCCGAAACGAAACGAATTTTACTTGAAGCCATGGAGGAAACAACGGCTTGGAATGAAAAGCATGCAGAACAGATGAACAAAGATCAGCTGGAGGACATTAAACGTGAATCGCCGATTGCCATTCATGAATTGACGCCAGCTGAAAGACAAAAATGGATGAAAGCCCTTGATCCTTTGTATGATGAAGCCGAAAAAACGATCGGCTCCACCCTCATCAAACAGATCCGCGAACTGCGTGCACGTTATGAGCACTCACCAATTCATGCTTTTCAGGAAGAGGATGAGAGCAAATAAAAAATCCCTTTGATATGGGATTTTTTATGCACCGGACTCACTCTGTTCTTGCTGCGTGAGCTCTTCTAATCTTGTTAAAATTCTTCGCTTTCGGTATTGCATCATGCCGGTTTCGGCAATTCCTTTTAATTGTGAGCGGTTCGAAACGGCACCAAACAAAATCCCAGCGATAGGCACAAGCTGAAATAGTTTCTTCCAGCCGAACGAATCCCGGTAATTATAGACGACCTCACGCCACCCTTGGATTTGGGAAATCATGTTTTCATGTTTCCCTTCGGATGCATGATAGCTTTTGAGTTCTTTTAGAATCGATTTCTTCCCAACGACATCCGCAGAGTTCAGCTGCAAACATTTAATGATGAAGACCCGCTCCTCTTTGTTTTTAGGATCATAGCCATAGGTGACGGCAATATCCTGTAATGTTTTCAGGGAGAGGCCCAGTACCGCAGGAATATCAGCAGCTAGTGTAAACATTCCGCCGACACCAGTTGTCGCCCCTTGCACCGTTGCAAGGTTCGTTCTGTTTTTCCCCATATGTTCACTAATGGCATCCATCATTTCGATTGGGGCCTTTCCAATATCCTCTATACGCTGAATGGAATCGTCTGCACACTTCTTTTGAAATTGATGAATGATGCCTTTTTCCGACGTCAAATAGGCTCCGCCAGATTGAATGTAATGACCCATTTCATCAAGCAGCACACCGATTTTTTTCTGAATAAAAGCAGGCGTCAGCTTGTCCAGCATTTGAAATGGAAGGCGGCTGAGCTTCTCCCAAAACCATACCTTTTGCTGGTCTTTCTCCCACTTTTCAATCTCCTTTAATTGTGCTTTTAGCCATTCTCTTTCCTCCATGTCATATGCCTCCTTAGATGCCGCTGAAGTATTTGTCTGTTATTATACACAATCCTTGTCCATCATACGTATAAAACATTGAAGCGGTTCCGAAAGGTTTTAATCTTTTTCAAAACGGTTATTGCTTAATAAACAAACAAAAGAGGAGTGATCAACATGTTAGGATTTCTAATTTCATTAGTTGTGGCGATTGTCATTGGTCTCATTGGGAGTGCACTCGCTGGAGGCAGTGTACCAGGAGGATGGATCGGCTCAATGATTGCCGGGTTTGTAGGCGCTTGGATTGGTCATGGATTACTTGGAACGTGGGGTCCTAGTCTAGCAGGCTTTGCGATCATTCCAGCGATCTTAGGAGCAGCCATCTTTGTCATTATTTTAAGCCTGATCTTCCGCAGCGTGGGATCAAGGGTATCTTAAAAAAACAAATAAAAGAGGAAGCAGTAGGGACACCGTCTAAGGGGCGGTGTTTTTTATGTTGCGCGTTGACAAGGTATCTATTTTTTTCACTTACATATGATAAACAAACCTATTAGTTCAGATAGTTGACTTTTCATGAAGATGGGCATATGATGATTAAAAATTGCATGAAGGAAACTTTTTGTGCCCAAGCAAAACTTTGTAGAATCTAGGTGATGACATATGACAAACAAATACATCGAGGCACAGGCACACATGTCAGCGGCAGCTGAGCGTGCACTTGAAGGTAAGGTCAAAGGATTTAGAAGGCTTCTTCCTTTTCTAGGCCCTGCTTTTATCGCAGCCATTGCATATATTGATCCAGGGAATTTTGCCACCAACATTGCGGCTGGCTCTAAATATGGATATCTTCTCTTATGGGTCATTCTCATATCAAATCTCATGGCGCTGCTCATCCAATCCTTATCCGCAAAGCTTGGAATAGCGACAGGGAAAAACTTACCTGAAATCGCACGTGAAGAGTTTCCAAAACCCGTCTCCATCGGTTTATGGATTCAGGGAGAACTCGTTATTATTGCCACAGATTTAGCTGAGTTTATTGGAGCGGCACTTGGTTTATACTTGCTCTTTCGGATTCCTTTGCTTGAAGCATCTATTATTGCAGCCATCGGATCATTTGCGATTTTAGAATTGCAAAGACGTGGATATCGAGCATTAGAAGCCGGCATCACCGGCATGCTGTTCGTTGTCGTGATCGCTTTCGCTGTGCAAACCTTTGTCGCCAAGCCTGATATAGGAAGTGTCGCAGGCGGGCTTTTCATTCCAAAATTTGAAGGCACAGATAGTGTACTGCTTGCAGCTGGAATTTTAGGTGCCACTGTGATGCCGCACGCGATCTATTTACATTCAGCATTAACCCAAAGAAGAGTCGTCGGCAGAACGGAAAAGGAGAAAAAACAGATTTTCCGCTTTGAGTTTTTAGATATCCTCATTGCGATGCTAGTCGCTGGAGCCATCAATGCCAGTATGTTGATTGTGGCAGCCGCTCTATTTTATAAAAATGGTCTCTTTGTTGAAGATCTGGATGTTGCGTTCCAGCATTTTAGCACACTCGCAGGTCCTGTATCAGCTATCTTATTTGGTGTAGGCCTGCTTGTAGCCGGACTATCCAGCTCTTCTGTCGGTACATTGTCAGGCGATATCATTATGCAGGGTTTTATTCAATACCGCATTCCACTGTATGTCCGCCGGCTGATTACTATTATTCCCCCTATTGTGATCATTGCATCTGGGGTGAATCCGACATCCGCACTTGTGATGAGTCAGGTGGTCTTATCCTTTGGTATTGCCTTTGCTTTAATTCCGCTCATTTTATTTACAAGTAAAAAACGAATTATGGGCGAATTAACGAATGCCCGCTGGGTAACAGGAATATCTTGGGTGATAGCAGCTCTTGTTGTCGCACTCAATCTCTTTTTAATTGTGGATACATTTATGTAAAAGACAGTAGTGATGCTGTCTTTTTCTTTTCATATGGTTATGGTAAAATTCCCCTGAGAGGATGTGGGCACATGTTTTTTTATCAAGATCAAGAGATATCCATGCGGCTGCTTGAGCCAAGAGACGCACGAAGTCTATATTTGCTCATTCAGCGGTCAAGAGAGCATTTACGTGAATGGATGCTTTGGGTGGATTCAACGAAAACAGAAGAAGACAGCATGGCGTTCATTCAAGGCGCAATGCAGCAAGCCATGCAGAACAACGGTTTTCAAGCGGGCATCTGGTCACATGGAGAACTTGTCGGGATCATCGGCACCCACCAAATTCATTGGATCGACAGAACTGTTTCAATTGGCTATTGGCTCGGAGAAGGCTATCAAGGAAAAGGCATTATGACAAAAGCGTGCAAAGCAGTCATTCATTATTTATTTGAAGATTGTGGACTGCACCGCATTGAAATCAGGGCTGCTGTCGATAACCTGAAGAGCAGACGCATCGCAGAGCGATTATCCTTTTCGCTTGAAGGCATTTTGAGACAATGTGAATGGCTGGGCGACCGCTTTACGGATCATTGTGTATACGCCCTTTTGCAGCCTGAATATATGAAAGAAAAAACGCATTCTATGAATCAGCCCACGTAATTGTGTCGATTGCATGAATTATTTTACAAAGTGAAGCTTTGTAGTATCGATTGCGATCAGCATCTGATAAAATAGAAGGAAAAATCGAGGTATGAAGTATGTCTCTTATTATTTTATTTTACTTATGGATTGTCCCATTATTATTTGGCATTTTCTTCTCATTCTTAACAAAGAAAGCCACATACAAACGCCGCTTTGTCCCATCATATAGCATGGCAGGACTCAGCATCGTTTTTCTTATTCTGGCACTTGTCTTTTCAGCCAGTCATTTTCTATTCATTTGCGGTATGTTCCTATTTGCCACCACCCTTGTCGGCACAGGCATCCCTTTATTTTTAGCCTTTACAAAAACACCATCATAAACAAAAACCACCTTTTCGCAATGGAAAGGTGGTTTCTTTTTTATTGATTTGGCATTCTGTAAGTCGCGGTGGCATCTTGATTGGCTTCAATTGTTTTCACAATGTCTTCAAGGATCTCTGCTGCACGATCGTTTGAGTCATACTTACCGAGCGTCTTGACCCAAGTATCGCTTCCTGCGATCATCCCTTCAATCTTTTTGCCGGCTACTGTGATTTCGTGGACATGAACGAAACTTTGCTGGTTTTGTGTGAAAATCCATAGCATGGTTTTAGCTCCTTTTTATTGGTTTATTTTAACACATTAATTTCTGACGGGAATGGAATGGCTTGTGCAGGTAAAAATCAAGGTGACTGTTTCATTCAGGTTTGTTGTATTTTTTTGCATCTTTTTAATTTACCGTCTATCATAATCGTAATTCCTTCTACGAGTTCACCAGTATTTTCATTTTCAAACTTCTCAGACAGGATGCTTATTTTATAGTCACTCATTGTTTTCTCCTCAATTGCTTTCGAGATCTAACAAATCTACTTTATTTTTTATCATACCAATCTCTTTACCAGCAATGAATGAAAGAAAACGATGGACCATTAGTCCATCGTTCTATTAAACTCTCTAGTTATAAAATCAATTTCTTTTCATCTTCTAAAAACTTTTCTACAAGTTCTTTAATTGTATTTTGTGAATCGTGAGGGTAATAAAATGCGTCTGAAACTTTTCTAAAAAAATCATACATATTTTCGGGCGTATTAAAGATTGAAAACATATTTTCAATTTCTTCAAATATGTTTTCATCAGTTGAATTAGTATAAACCTCTTTCATAGTGCTATATAGCCACTTATGATACTCTCTCTTCATGTCTTCCGATGATTTGTCAGAGACTATGCTTTCAAGTATATGATCTACTTTAACTTCTTCTTGTTCCCAAGCTAATTCAAGGATTAATTCATTGTTAGCATTAGGGTTGTTTTCTAGATATTTAACAGCATAGTTTGTTACTTCTATTGCCGAAATTAAATTAAACTGTCTACCAACAAACAGTGTAGACCAGTTACAATCAAAACCATTTTTCGTGATTATATCCGTTTTATACAATTTTCTATTTCCCCCATTGATTTATTTTTCCTGTCACTTTGCCACCAGGTATAAAAGTTCTATGGGTTACTGTATTCGTTGTTGGATCTACCACCCATTCAAACACGCCATTCCTTATTTCTTTCGACTGTAACATTTCTGGGGCGTTGTTCTTTACTTTTACATATTTGGTTTCGTACTTAACCACCGAGCCCTCTATTTGATACAACGAATCCATATGGCCTTTTCTATTTGGTAAATCAAATCTCTTAGAATGAACTGCGTAGTTGTCAATTATATCATTAAAGCTATGATAAAAATCATCTTTTAAAGCACTACCTACTCGTGGATTATCTAAAACTGGATGCTTAAGTTCTCTCGTACTCCTAATCCCCATCTTCCCATGAAACCCTTTAGCCCCAAACGGCAAAAGCATTCCAAGAGCCGCATTCATACTCGCTTCCTGCTGTTCTTTTGAGATCTTGTTTCCAAACATGTCTCGGCCTGTAATTGCTTCGCTGAATCCGTTGGTGGCAGTGAGGCCATATAGTCCTTTTTGAGATGTTTTTAAGGCGTCAAAGGATTTTTGCGATGTCTTGTAGATGTCGACTGCCCTGACTGCAGCTGATGTGGCTTGGGTGGTTTTATAGACAGCTTTTCCGCCTTTGAAAATACGGCCTGCCCAGCCGACGATTGGGATGTAGCCTGCGGCTGCCATGCCTCCTGCGGCGACTCGCTGTCCTGCCGTGAGCTCTTCGCCTGTGATTGGATCAACGCCTGTTGCGGCACGTTTTGCATCGTTCACGCCGGTCAGTTCATTCACGATGTTTCCACCATAATCGAGGGCTTTTTCATACCAAGGGCGGTTGGCGAGTGCTTCTTGTTCCTTTGCGATTTCGCGGGCTTCTTCTTGTTCTTTTTTGATGTTCAGATATTCAGAAGTTTGCTTCTCAATATCACTTTTTGCCTTGTAGATTTCGCTATTTTGATCAAGCTGCAATGCTTTTCGATTGCTTTATTGTCTCTTTCGAAACAGAACACTGTTAGCTGAATAAACACCACCTTACGCTATTCGCTTAAATAGATTTTGAAATGATGACTACACTCCGAGAGGATGCCAATTACAGTCAATCATCAATTGAAATGAAAAACTGTCCTCGATACGGCTGCCGCAGACCAGCTGCTATTCAGGCTCAGAATGTCCCTCTCGTATAGCCACATTCCTCAACACTTTTGTTCCGTATCCAGATACGCCATTGATAAGGGAGAGGCGCGTCTCCAAATAAAAAAAGGAGACACCAATTAAGGCACTTAGAGTGCTCAATACGTTCGTTTTGCTTGTCTCTATCATACGATGAACCACTCAGGAAAAAGATTCCCATTTTAACGGTTTTTCTCGGTA
Organism: Bacillus sp. BK450; assembly: GCF_004364885.1. NCBI lineage: Bacteria > Bacillati > Bacillota > Bacilli > Caryophanales > Bacillaceae > Bacillus > Bacillus sp. BK450. Next base: position 81,232 of record NZ_SOBQ01000007.1, read on the forward strand.
TGAAAGCCAATAAACACAAAAACCTTGAAAGGCATATAGCCAGTCAAGGTATGATAACAATAACATTATATTTAGAAGTATCAACTACTTCACCTACTGATTTATCTGAGAGAATATCATAATTGTTTTATATTTCTTTCTAATATAATAAGGCTATTTTAAAGTAACTCCACTCCAACTTGTTTATAAAATTTAACTTTTAGCTTCTCTTCTTCGCCCACGTTCATTACCATAGCATTGTCATCTTTTTTTATACTTGTTACATTATTAAAATCACCTGTAAATACTATAGAATCATTAAATGTAATACTTAGACTACTCGTTTGCTTATATACATCTAAAGTTAAAATCACCTTGAAATTTTGGTCATCTTTGTAAGTATAGATTAATTCTCCATCATCTATATTGCCTGTTATACTCACCGGCTCACTTTGAAAAAGTTCTAATAGATCATATTCATCATACTTGATAAACATTCGTATTCATCCTTTTATTAATTATTTCGGTATAACTGTGATAACATCGCCAGCTTCATTTATAATTACTTTGACATCCATTGTTTCATGAACAAACGTTCCGCTTCTATTACCAGGTATCTTTTTCGTATTCATTATAGCGTCTTCAATAACTGAAGGTGGAATATTTCTTGGATCAACATATTTTTTGATGAAATCACTAAATTCTTTTGTTTGTGGTTTAAATCCTAATTCTTCAGCTTTTTTAATTGCTCTACTTGTTAAAGTAGCTTGTACTTCAGGAATATCAGGTGCCATTCTTTCCAAAGCATGCTGAGAATACTTTCTTCCATTTATTTCTCCTCCACCTTTTGACATATTCCAACCAATTTCACCCGTACCCTTAATCCCCATTTTACCATGAAACCCTTTCGCTCCAAACGGCAAAAGCATTCCAAGCGCCGCGTTCATACTTGCTTCCTGCTGTTCTTTCGAGATCTTGTTTCCAAACATGTCTCGGCCTGTGATCGCTTCGCTGAATCCGTTGGTGGCGGTGAGTCCATATAAACC
>NZ_SOBQ01000008.1:0-55314 GCF_004364885.1 Bacillus sp. BK450
TCGCCAGTTTGACTGACTACCTATGAAGTATCATAGGATTTTTTTATAAAAACTCGAATTAACAGGTACGTTTTGTCTTGTTTAGTTTTCAAAGATCATGTTCGTTATCGCTCGTAAGCGACTTTAATATCTTACCATTTTACATCGGTTAAAGTCAAGAACTTTTTTCAATTTCTTTTTTTAACCTCGTTGCTGTTTTGCGGCAACGAATAATAATATACCACCTGGAATCTTTCCTTGCAATAGTTTTTTTAAAAAAAGTTTCATTTTATGAAAAATAAAAAGCGCCATAGATAAAATGGCGCTTTGATTGATGTATTAGCGGTTTCTCATTTGCGGGAAAAGCAGTACATCTCTGATTGATGGAGAATTTGTTAAAAGCATGATTAATCGGTCGATCCCGATTCCTAAACCACCTGTTGGAGGCATGCCGTATTCTAATGCTTCAACAAAATCGTCATCCATTAGATGTGCTTCGTCATTTCCTTCTTCACGTTCTTTTAATTGAGCTTCAAAGCGTTCTCTTTGATCAATTGGATCGTTTAGCTCTGTGAATGCATTTGCATGCTCACGGCGCACGATAAACAGCTCAAAGCGATCTGTGAAGCGAGGATCTTCAGGATTTTTCTTAGCTAATGGAGAAATCTCCACTGGATGTCCGTAAATGAATGTAGGCTGAACCAATGTTTCTTCTACTTTTTGCTCGAAGAACTCATTGATAATATGACCTACTGTCATATTTTTCGTGATTTCAACACCATGATCAGCAGCATGCTGTTTTGCTTCTTCTATAGACATCTCCTGCCAGAAGTCTACACCTGTTGCTTCTTTGACCGCTTCAACCATATGCAGTCTCTTCCATTCAGGTTTGAGATCTATTTCATCTTCTCCATATTGAATGGTTGTTGTTCCCAGCACCTCTTGGGCAATATGGGCAATCAAGTTTTCAGTCAGATTCATGATGTCTTTGTAGTCTGCGTATGCTTCATACAGCTCGATCATAGTGAATTCTGGGTTATGACGAGTCGATACACCTTCATTACGGAATACGCGGCCAATCTCGTATACTTTCTCTAGACCACCGACAATTAGGCGTTTTAAGTGCAGCTCGATCGCAATACGCATATAAAGCGGCATATCAAGTGCATTGTGATGAGTAATGAAAGGACGCGCTGATGCACCACCAGGAATGCTGTGCATTGTTGGTGTTTCAACTTCTAAGTATCCTTTAGAATCTAAGTATCTTCTCATGGATTGAATGATTTTGCTTCGCATAATGAATGTCTGCTTACTTTCTGGATTTACAATGAGGTCAAGGTAGCGCTGACGATAGCGTTGTTCAACATCTTTTAATCCATGATATTTATCAGGAAGCGGGCGAAGTGCTTTTGTCAGAACCTCAAAGCTAGTCGCTTTAATAGAAAGTTCTCCTACATTTGTTTTAAAAACAGTTCCTGTTACACCGATGATATCGCCTAGGTCTGAGCTTTTAAATAATTCGTAAGCTTCTTCCCCTACACTATCTTTACGAACGTAGATTTGAATTTGTCCTTCTAAGTCTTGAATATGCGCAAAGCCAGCTTTACCTTTTCCGCGCTTTGTCATCATACGTCCAGCGATTGTTACTTGAGCCGCTTTTCCTTCTAAGTCTTCTTTAGAAAACTCGTCATATTCAGCGATAATTTGCGCAGATTGATGAGAACGGTCATATCGTTCACCGAATGGATCGATACCCTCTTCTCTCATTTTATTCATTTTGTCACGTCTGACCTGGAATTGGTCATTTAATTCTTCGTTATTAAGCCCTTCATTACTCATTTATATCACTCCAATAATGTATTTTGCAGAGAAAAGCAGAAAAACTGCCAGTACATGCACTAGCAGTGAGCTACAAAAAGAAAGATAATCTTATCCTACTTTTATACTTTGAAGCTCTTTTGCCTCGGCTTCGATCGTAAAGTCATCAAGAACTTGTACAAGCTCCGCTCTCGTTTCACTTTGATTGATTTGATTTCTTACGTCCGCATTGCCTCGGACACCTTTTAAGTACCATGCTGCGTGCTTTCTCATTTCTCTAACAGCCACATGCTCGCCTTTTAGATCGATGAGTCTGTCTAAGTGAAGCTTGCACACTGACATTTTCTCACGCACGTTTGGCTCTTCTTTCAGTTCACCCGTTTCTAAATAATGAACCGTTCGATAAATCATCCACGGGTTTCCTAGTGCAGCTCTTCCGATCATGACAGCGTCCACGCCTGTTTCATCAAGCATACGTTTTGCATCTTGAGGGGTTTTGACATCGCCATTGCCGATGACAGGAATTGAAACAGATTGTTTCACCTCTTTAATAATATCCCAATTCGCTGTTCCTTCGTACATTTGCACGCGTGTCCGTCCGTGAAGCGCAACCGCTTGTCCACCTGCTCGTTCAACAGCACGGGCATTGTCGATAGCAAATATATGGTCTTCGTCCCAGCCCATTCTCATTTTCACAGTAACTGGTTTGTCTACAGCTTCTACGACAGCAGAGACCATTTCATAAATCTTGTTTGGATCAAGGAGCCATTTCGCTCCTGCATCACATTTCGTAATCTTTGGTACAGGACAGCCCATGTTAATATCAATAATATCAGCTGTGGTATTCTGGTCTACGAACTTTGCCGCTTCGACGAGTGTGTCTTTTTCCCCTCCAAATATCTGAAGGCTCAAAGGCTTTTCCCGTTCATCAATGTATAGCATACCCATTGTTCTCGCGTTGTTGATCAGGATCGCTTTGTCACTGACCATTTCAGCGCAGACTAAGCCCGCTCCAAACTCTTTCACCGTCAGTCTGAAGGCAGAGTTGCACACACCCGCCATTGGTGCGAGCACTACTTTGTTTTTAATCTCGATATCTCCGATTTTAAACATTTTTCCCCCTCCTTTCTTCCTCAAGAATTGGCGAAAGTTCTTCCACCGTTATATTTAAAGCATCTGCTATTTGACCAACCAATTGGTTTTTTGGTAATCGATTGCCTCGCTCAATTTCTCCTAAGACAGAGACAGAGATGCCCAGTCTTTTCGCGAACCCTTCCTGAGTATACCCTTTTAGCTTTCGGTATGCACGAATTCTTCTACCCCACATGTCTTTTTCCATATGCTTACACCTTCTTGGTCTGTTACGGCATTTATTTGTACTTCGCCGATTTCTGGGCAAATCTCACTCATCGGGACAAGAACGAATAAACGTTCGTACATTCTAGGATGCGGTACTACAAGTTGTTCTGTTTCAATATTTTCACGATTATAAAGTAAAATGTCAAGGTCAGCCGTTCGTGGTCCCCATCTCACTTCTCTTGTTCTGCCTAACTCCTGCTCGATTTTCTGAGTAAGAGATAGTAGTTCCTCCGGACGAAGTGAAGTGGTAATTTTCACGGCCATGTTTAAAAAGTCATCTTGGTTTTCATATCCTACAGGTGCTGTTTCATATATCGATGAGATTAATTCCACTTGAACCTCTGGATGTTCATGCAGTTTTTTGACGGCTTCTTTTAAATAGGTTTCTTTTTTACCTATGTTTGAGCCTAATGCGATGTATGCTGTATTGTTCATGTGCGCGATCTCGTCATTTCAATTGCAACGGACTGATAGTGTCCTGGAATTGGCGGATCTGGTTTGATCACCTTCACTGTACATTCCTGAACTGTCGGAAAGTCCTTTAACACTTGGTTTGCAATTCTTTCTGTCAGTGTTTCAACGAGATTGACCGGCTTACCTTCTACAATGCTTTTGCAGATTTGGTAAAGCTCTGCATAGTTAATGGTCTCATTGAGGTCATCAGTTTGTCCGGCTTTACTTAAATCAAGTGAAGCTGTTAAGTCCACGCGGAATCGCTGCCCTAATTTATTTTCTTCTGCAAATACACCATGGTACCCGTAAAATTCCATTCCATTTACATATACTTTATCGATGATAAGCGCCTCCCTTATTCAGCATGGCATCCATCATTTTTGCCATTCTTGTTATTTCTTTTACATCATGTACACGGACCATCGCACTGCCCTTTTGAATCCCAAGGCAAACTGTCGCACCTGTTCCTTCAGTACGTTCTTCAGGGGGCAGGTCTAAGACAGCACCAATGAATCGTTTTCGTGATGTAGCTAGCAGCAGTGGATACCCAAGGTGACAAAAATGTTCAAGTTCATTCATGACCTTCAGGTTGTCCTCTTTATTTTTCGCAAATCCTACCCCTGGGTCTAATATGATCATGTCATCACGGACACCCGCTTGCTGGGCAATTTGGACACTTTCTTTCAAATCGGCGATCATATCTGAAATCAGATGTGTGTAGTTTCGTTCTGGCCGATTGTGCATTAAAATGATTGGGACATTGTGCTTCGCTGCCACATGTGCCATTTGGGGATCTGCCTTCGCTCCCCATACATCATTAATGATGGAGGCTCCAGCTTTCACCGCTTCATCTGCGACACGGGCTTTATACGTATCAATAGAGATAGGTACATCTAATTCTTTTGTGATCTTCTCAATGACAGGAATGACCCTCGAAAGCTCCTCTTCTTCCGAGACAAGTGCCGCTCCCGGGCGAGTCGATTCTCCGCCAATATCAATAATATGCGCCCCGTCTTCTATCAGCTGCGCTGCATGAGCCAGCGCTTTATCTACTTGATTAAACTTTCCTCCATCTGAAAAAGAGTCAGGAGTGACATTTAAAATGCCCATGACCAATGTCTTTTCTTCATAACTAAGGGTGTGATGCTTGGCCTGTATGATTTTAGGCTGTTTTATCAATTGTTGTGTCATTGTGTCCACCTACTCTTTATGGTCTTGACGTTCTTTTGTGTATTGCATTCTTAACTTTGTTGAGATGGTCCGGCTGTTTTTGGGCAAGTGGATGTCTCCTATACTCCCGAAAGGTACAACTCCCTGAACAGAATTAGTCATCCATACCTCATCAGCTGAGAGCAAATGTGAGACTGGGTATCGTCCTTCCTTTAGCGAGACCCCCATCGCGTGGAGCGTTTCCATACAGTATCGACGAGTGACCCCATTTAAAATGCCTGTATCAAGTGACGGTGTATAGACCACATCATCTTTCCGCCAAAAAACATTCGAGGTAATACCTTCTGCCACATCATCTTCTTTCGTTAAAAAGATGCCTTCTAACGCCGGGTCGTTCCCCACTTCTCTTTTCGCGAGCAGGTTGTTCATATAGTGATGAGACTTGAGGCGCCTTGGCCCTTCTGGTGTATTTCTTCTTGTTTGAAGAATGACTCCCTTTTTCTCATCCAAAATAGATTCTGGACGGAATGGAGAGATCATGACAAAAACGACAGGCTCTTCATAAGGATCTGCAGAAAACCCATTGCCTCTGCCCGCAGAAACATTCAAGCGAATTCTCGCATGGCCGCCGGCTATTTGGTTTTTATTCAGTAAAGTATGAATGATGTCGAGTACAAATGGTTTCTCTATTGTGGATTCGATGCAAAGGTCACGTAATGATTGATTGAGCCTTTCAAGATGCCAATCTAACAGGAAGACTTGTCCTGCCAGGCTGGTAAATGTTTCGAATACACCGATGCCATATAGAAAACCATGATCAAAAGGAGAAAGAGTCGCGTCTTTCTCCTCTATATACTGACCGTTCAGATAAATGATCATGCGTTTACTTCATGCCCCTTTTTTCGATAGGTTTCAATGAAATTTTTCAGCATTTCTTTTCCGAAGGATGTCATAATCGATTCAGGATGGAATTGCACACTTTCAATCGGCAGTTCTTTATGGCGAATCGCCATGAGCTCGCCTTCTTTTGTGCTGGCTGTTGCGTCAAAGCACTCTGGCAATGTCTCGTTTTTGACAATTAACGAATGATATCTCGTTGCAACGAGCGGATTTTGAAGTCCTGTGAAGACACCTTTTCCGTCATGTTTAATCTCTGACGTTTTACCGTGCATTAAGCGCTCTGCTCGAACGACATCCCCGCCAAAGACTTGTGCGATGGATTGGTGACCTAGACACACACCGAAGATCGGAATACTTCCTGCAAAGTGCTTGATGGCTTCCATACTAATCCCCGCTTCATCAGGACTGCATGGCCCTGGAGAAATCATGAGGAAATCCGGCTTGAGCTCTTCAATTTCTTGAATGGTTACTTGATCATTCCGTTTTACGATCAATTCTTCTCCAAGCTCACCTAAATACTGGACCAGGTTGTACGTAAATGAATCATAATTATCAATCATTAAAATCATACTCTGCTCACCTCTAACTCAAAATAGTCTCTTCTTTGCTCAGCTGTAATGCTTTTTTCACTGCATAGGCTTTTTTAATTGATTCTTTGTATTCGTGTTTTGGGACAGAATCTATGACGATCCCCGCCCCTGACTGCATAAAGGCCTTTCCTTCTGTACAATACGCAGTACGAATGACGATATTAAAGTGCATATCGTGATTGAATCCAAACCAGCCTATAGATCCAGTATAAAGCCCACGTCTTGTTGGCTCAAGTTCTTCTATGATTTCCATCGTCCTTACTTTTGGAGCACCTGTAATCGTTCCACCTGGGAATACAGCTCTCATGACATCTACCGCGTCACATTCATCACGCAGCTCTCCTTGTACATTGGATACAATATGCATCACGTGTGAATATTTCTCAATCGCCATAAATTCGTTCACTTTTACGGATCCATAAGTGGATACGCGTCCAAGGTCATTCCGCTCAAGATCAACGAGCATCACATGCTCTGCGCGTTCTTTTTCATTTTCAATGAGCTCTTTTGCCAGAGCTTGATCCTCAGCGTCGTCTTTGCCTCGTGATCTTGTTCCGGCAATTGGTCTTGTTTCTAGCTGAGTTCCTTTTTTCTTAATTAGCAACTCTGGAGATCCACAAACAATCTGGAAGTCAGGCGTATGCAAGTAAGACATGTAAGGAGATGGATTTACCTGACGTAACGTTTTGTATAAATCATACGGATGAGTGTGAAGCTGTTCATCTTGTCTGATGGATAAGTTCACTTGGAACACATCACCGTTTGCGATATACTGCTTAATTTTCTCTACTGCTTCCCCAAAGGTTTCTTCAGTGAATGGTGCTGCTGGTACAAATTCTGTAGAAGGTTCACTGACAGGTGATTGTGCTGATTCTTCTGAAGAGCTTGTCCATTTTTGCTTCCATTCTTCAAGCCTTTGGTTCGCTTCACTCCCTGATTCCGCTTCCTCTATGTGCGTAATCAGCCACAGCGCGTGCTCTTTATGATCAAAAACTGCAACATCGTTAAATACGAGGAAATAAAGGTCTGGTGTTTGAAGATCATCAATTGACAGCATCTTAAAATGTTCGATGTATCTAGCATAATCGTAGCTTAAAAACCCAATGGCTCCGCCTTGAAAGTCGGGATATTCGTCGTTCGTTTCAGTTCGAAGGGTTTGAAACCAATCCGTAAATGCTCTGAATGGATCACCTTCTTTGAACAGCACCTCATCTTGATAATGGATAGTCGTCATTCCATCTTTCCCCTTCGCTTTTGCGATCGGGTGAATACCAGCGATGCTATAAGAACCGCCGCGCGCACTTTCAAGAAGCACATGATGTGTTTCACGAGCAGTTAATTGTTCGTATCTTTTCAAAAATGCATCTTTCGTAAAAGGAATTTTGATGCCCATCGGCCTGCGTTGTGTCATGTTATCATCCTTTTTCATTTTCATTAACCTTATTGTAATGCAATCCATTTTATTTAGAAAATAGTATTTGCTTTCCATCTTCAGAATTCATAAAAAAACCCCAGCAAATGCTGGGGTGATTGGTTTAATCGAATTGATAAAGAGGTGTACTGAGGTAACGCTCACCATTACTTGGGATGATGGCCAGAACCTTTTTCCCTTTACCAAGCTTCTTCGCTGTTTGAAGCGCTGCGTAAATAGCTGCTCCAGAAGAAATACCGCCAAGGATTCCTTCTTCTTTCGCTGCTTTTCTTGCAAGCTCAAATGCATCTTCGTTTTTCACTTGGATGATGCCGTCATATATTTCTGTGTTCAAGATTGAAGGAACAAAACCTGCTCCAATTCCTTGAATTTTATGCGGACCCGGCTTACCGCCTGACAATACAGGAGAATCTGTCGGCTCTACTGCATAAAGCTGGATGGATGGGATGGCTTCTTTTAGGACTTCACCAGCTCCTGTAATCGTACCGCCCGTACCAACACCTGCAATAAATGCATCAAGCTCGCCGTCAAACTGTTCAAGGATTTCTTTCCCAGTTGTACGACGGTGAATCTCTGCATTGGCTTCGTTGCTAAATTGCTGAGGCATGAAGTAACCATGCTCCTCTGCCAATTCTTCTGCTTTTTTGATGGCACCTTTCATTCCTTCTGCACCTGGTGTTAAGACAAGTTCCGCACCATAAGCGCGTAAAAGGTTGCGACGCTCCTGACTCATTGTGTCCGGCATAACCAAAATCGCATTGATTCCTTTAGCAGCCGCTACCATTGCAAGGCCGATTCCTGTATTTCCGCTTGTTGGTTCAATAAGCGTATCGCCGGCTTTTAATGTACCTTTTGCTTCAGCATCTTCGATCATCGCTAAAGCAATACGATCTTTGACACTGCTGCCCGGGTTCATATATTCAAGTTTCAAGTAGACATCCGCACTGTCTTCATCTACTAAACGGTTTAATTTAACGACTGGTGTATTTCCTATTAGTTCAAAAACTGAATTTGCAATACGAGCCATCACTAACACCTCTATCTCCGAGTAATTTTATTGTATTAATATTAAATTATCAATTTCAAAAAATTTTGTCAATGCTTTTAGTCCTGCTCTCCATCGTAAAACCATGTGACTTTTGCTTCTTTCCACAGGGTTTTGACATTCGCCTTTTCACCTAGATCTTCCATGGCGATCTGCCTTTTAATCTGGTCTTTGACTTCGTCATAGGAGAAAGAGCGGCCATTTAATTTTTCTTTTAACTGAATAATGGCATACCCGTTTTTGGTCTGAATCGGCTCTTTCGTCCATTCATCTGGCTGAAGCTTTTGAGCTTCTTGTATGTATAGGGCTGGGATACTTTCCTGCTCTTCTGTCACAAATCCAAGATCTCCGCCGTATGGTGAGGTGTAACGGTCGATTGAACGTTCAGCTGCCACGGCTTCGAAGCTAGACCCACCTTTTAAATCTTTTAATACATTTTCAGCCTCGCTCTTTGTCTTCACGACGATATGGCGAATGCGGTATGAATCATCATATTGATATAAGTCCTTGTTTTTTTCATAAAACGATTTCGCTTCTTTTTCAGAAACGACGGCATCTCTTGTTAAAAGCTGCTCTAATAAAATTTGATAACGAATCTGTTCTTTCCATTCCTTCTCACTTGTATGTCCATCTTCATAGAAATTATTAGACACCGCTTTGAGCATGAGCAATTCACGATTGATCTCTTTTGAAGACACTTCCAGCTTGTTTTGCTTGGCAAGCTGATTGACCACTTTCTGATTGATCATTTGCTCAAGAGTCGCCTTTCCGTAGCGGTCTTCCATTTTCTTTAGCCATTCTTGACGCGTCACCTTCTCTTTTCCAATCGACGCAATTTCTTCACCACTCTTCCCGTTAGAAGAAGCCTGTGACATTTGTGACTTTGTTAATACATATGCAATGACAACGGCATTAATCATGAGCAACACGAGAATAAATGTCCATACCACTCTTGCTTTTAGTCTCATCTTTCGTCTCCTTTCCATTCTAAAAAGAAAACCCGCTGCTTAGAGCTTAGCGGGTTAATTCTTCACGTAGCTCTTCTAGCTCTTCTTTTGTAAAGACATACGTTTCGTTACAAAAATGGCATTGAGCTTCTGCTTGTCCGTCTTGTTCAATCATATCATCAATTTCGGCTTTCCCTAGGCTGATAATGCCATTTGCAAACCGTTCTTTTGAGCAGTTACAAGAAAATTCGACAGGTACAGTTTCTAAAATTTGAGGCTTTTCACCAAGTACTTCTTCTAATATTTCTTCTGGTGTCATCCCTTTTTCAATGAGTTTAGAGATTGGTTCAATGGTTGACAGGCGCTTTTCTAGTCTTTCAATGACAGCATCTTCTGTACCAGGCAGCAATTGAATGATGAAACCGCCTGCTGCGAGAATCGAATTATCTGGGTTGACAAGGACGCCTACGCCTACAGAGGAAGGCACTTGCTCAGAAGAAACAAGATAATAAGTGAAGTCATCTCCAATTTCACCTGAGACAATTTCTGTTTGTCCTGTAAAGTGGTCCTTCAGCCCGATATCTTTGACAACACTTAATGTTCCATATGTTCCGACTGCACGTCTAACATCCAGCTTGCCATGTTCATTTAAGTCAAAGTGAACTTGTGGGTTTGAGACATATCCTCGTACCTGGCCTTTTGCATTTCCATCAGCAATAATGGCCCCGATTGGTCCACCGCCTTCTATTTTGACAGTTAGCTTATTCTCACCTTTCAGCATAGCACCCATCATGACTGTTGCTGTCATCGTTCTGCCGATGGCTGCTGATGCAGTCGGCCACGTATGATGTCTTCTTTGTGCTTCGTTGATTGTATCTGTTGTGTTTGCAGCATATGCGCGGACTTTTCCGTCATATGCTAACGCTTTAACTAAATAATCCATTTGATTTAAACCTCCTATAATACACCGACACGATTACGTTCATAAATGAGCTGCAGTCCTTTTAATGTAAGGAACGGATCGACAATATCAATACAGTCTGATTCATTTCCAATCAATGTAGACAAACCGCCTGTTGCAATGACTTTCGGTGTTTGTTTGGCTTGCTGCTTCATCCGTTTCACTATTCCCTCGACTTGGCCAACATATCCATAAAGGATGCCGGATTGCATCGCACTGATGGTGTTTTTTCCAACAATGTGATCAGGACGGACAATTTCAATTCTCGGCAGCTTCGCCGCTCTTGTATATAAAGCCTCAGTTGAAATGGTAATACCCGGTGCAATCGCTCCACCCATGTATTGTTTTTGTTCATTGATATAACAGTAGGTTGTTGCTGTTCCAAAGTCTACCACAATTAGAGGTGCCCCATATAGATGAATTGCTGCTACTGCATTGACAATTCGATCTGCCCCGACTTCCTTTGGATTGTCACACATAATGTTTAATCCAGTCTTCATTCCAGGCCCTACAATTTGGGGTGTTATGTGAAAATACTTTTCGCACATTCTTTCAAGTGCGAACATCATTGGCGGGACAACAGAGGAGATGATAATTCCTTCTATTTGGTCAAACATCAGCCCCACATAATCGAATAAGGCCCTAATGGACATACCAAATTCATCTTCTGTTTTATGACGGCTTGTTTCAATTCGCCAATGGTAGTTTAGATCGCCATTATGATAAACACCTAAAACGGTATTTGTATTTCCTACATCTATCACGAGTAACAACTTCATCACCACTTTGAATAGTTTCTCAAAAAGAGCATTTTTCGACTTTCTATCATACCATACACGAATTGAGTTCCATTTGTAAACAATTCGAAACCGATCCATTCATGAATCGAAATAAAAAAAGCTGCCGGTGATCCCGACAGCTTTCACAGAAGGAGATTAGATCTCCTCATCTTCTTTTTTCTTGATGTTTACTTTCACATCATCGTTTTTCTCTTCGTCATCTGCGTATACACGCTCTGGAAGCTTTCCAGTTTCGTAAAGAGATTTAATTTGTTCAGCATCTAATGTTTCAACTTCTAGAAGGGCTTGTGCGATGATTTCTAGCTTATCTTTATTCTCAGTGAGAATTTGTTTCGCACGTTCGTAGCTCTCCTTAATGAAACGCTGAACTTCTTGGTCAATTTCGTAAGCGATCGCTTCACTATAATTCGGTTCATTGTTGAAATCACGTCCAAGGAAGACTTGACCTCCTTGTGATTGACCGAATTGAAGCGGACCAAGTTTATCAGACATACCAAACTCTGTGACCATTCTTCTTGCAATGCCTGTTGCACGCTGGAAGTCGTTGTGAGCGCCTGTACTTACTTCACCAAACGTAATTTCCTCTGCAACACGACCGCCGAGCAAGCCGACAATCTTATCAAGAAGCTCTGGCTTCGTTTGGAAATAACGGTCTTCTCTTGGAAGCATGACCGCATATCCGCCTGCCTGACCACGAGGAACGATCGTTACTTTATGCACCATGTCCGCTTCGTCTAGGATAAGACCAATGACGGTATGACCTGCTTCATGGTAAGCCACGATATTACGTTCTTTCTTCGAAATGACACGGCTTTTCTTCGCCGGCCCAGCGATGACACGGTCAGTCGCTTCGTCAATATCACGCATATCGATTTTCTTTTTGTTATGACGGGCAGCAACAAGTGCTGCTTCGTTTAGTAAATTCTCAAGATCTGCTCCAGAGAACCCTGGTGTTCTGCTTGCAATGGCTTTTAAGTTAACTGACTCGTCAAGCGGTTTGTTTTTCGCATGAACTTTCAGTACTTCTTCACGGCCAATAACATCTGGGCGGTCAACCGTAATTTGACGGTCAAAACGTCCCGGACGCAGCAATGCAGGGTCTAGAATATCTGCACGGTTTGTCGCAGCAATGATAATAATACCTTCGTTGGCACTAAAACCATCCATTTCAACAAGAAGCTGGTTAAGCGTTTGTTCACGCTCGTCATGACCACCGCCAAGACCGGCTCCACGCTGACGACCCACTGCATCAATCTCATCAATAAAGATTAAGCAAGGTGCATTCTTTTTCGCATTTTCGAATAAATCACGTACACGTGATGCACCGACACCGACGAACATCTCGACGAAGTCAGAACCACTGATACTGAAGAAAGGAACGCCTGCTTCTCCTGCAGATGCTCTCGCAAGCAATGTTTTACCTGTACCTGGAGGTCCTACTAGTAAAACCCCTTTAGGGATTCTTGCGCCAAGCTCCGCAAATTTACGTGGGTCCTTCAGGAATTCAACCACTTCTACAAGCTCTTGCTTTTCTTCATCTGCACCGGCAACATCTTTAAATTTCACACGTTTCTTCTCTTCTGTGTAAAGCTTCGCCTTACTCTTACCGAAGTTCATGACTCGGCTTCCGCCGCCCTGAGCTTGGTTCAATAAGAAGAAGAACAGGATAAAGATGATGATAAACGGAATGATGGTTGTCAGAACTTGCAGCCATCCATTTGTTTCAGGTGCTGGTTCTACTTTTACATCTGTATTCTTCAGTGCACTGTAAATTTGGTCAACACCTTGACCATCTGGAACATGGGTAATGAAGTATTGATCTTTCTTCGCGCCATCTAATTGACCACGAATTTCATAAACCCCTCTTACAGGCTGAATGGAGATACTCTCCACTTTTCCCGCACTTAGATTTTGCGAAAATTTGCTGTAAGACATGTTCTCAGGCTTTTGATTTGGGGATCCTAACCAACTGACGACCCCTATCACAAGTAATAAAATAAGTATATAAAAAATCGTATTACGAAAAACCCGATTCATTCCTTACCTCCTCCCACAGTAAGCACAACTATGTTCAATAGTATCATAGAAAATCATTCCAACACAACCAATAACCTCATGTATACGTATGCTGATCAGCCTTCGTAAACAGATGGTTTTAACACTCCAATATACGGGAGGTTTCGGTAACGTTCAGCGAAATCCAATCCATAGCCGACAACAAATGCATCTGGTACTTCAAATCCAACATAATCTGCTTTGATGTCTGCTTTGCGGCCGCTTGGTTTATCAAGCAATGTCACAATTTTAATGGAATTTGCTTTACGGTATCGGAAAAGCTCTACCAGATAGCTCAAAGTTAACCCACTGTCGATGATATCTTCCATAATCAAAATATCTCTTCCTTCAACAGAAGTATCTAGATCCTTAATGATCTTTACTTCTCCAGAAGATACGGTAGACTTTCCGTAGCTAGATACATCCATAAAATCAAGTTCTAAATATGTATCAATGTGTTTGATCAGGTCTGCCATGAATGGAAGAGCCCCTTTCAAAACACCAATAGCCAGGGGAAATTTACCATCATAATCACTGGTTAATGTTGCACCCAGTTCCTTCACTTTTTGCTGGATCTCTTCTTCTGAGATCAAAATCTTTTCAATATCTTGTTTCATGCTTTTGCTTGCCCCCTACAAATTTTCGTGCTGTCTATATTGTAATACAATGAGATCGCTGTTTGTCATATCAATTTCTTCAAAAACGGATTTTTTCAGACCTGGGATCCAGATGATTTGATGATCCGAGTCAGTGACGATCGGCCAGCTGTCTCTTTCTGCAAGAGGCACTTTTTTATCAATAAATATATCCTTCACCTTTTTTGATCCATTCATCCCTTTAAGTTTGATTCGATCACCATTTTTTCGTGAGCGAATGATCAAAGGGAGACGAACATGATCTTTTTGAAGCAAGAAAAAATGGTTTCCGTTCCGTGCATCCTTCGGAACATGATTTGATACGGCGATAGACTGTCCATTTGGGAGAAAAAGCTCTTCTCCGAGCTCAACCTTTAAGTGAAGAGCATAAGACTGGTCTAATACATGCGATCGCTCAAAGGTAAACATACAGTGATCATAAGACTTGACAGCTTGTAAACCTTTTGGCAAATCTAATGATCCAGACGGTTGATCGGTATGAGATAACCAGTCTAAAGTCCCTAGAATATGCTGGTTTGAAAACGCTGATTGAGTGTTTTCATAAAGATAGTTTAATATTAGTTGAATGCCTCTTCTTTGTAAAGGCAAAGGCAGGTCAAGCAAAGGCTTCGTTTTAATCTCAATTTGCTTAGGCGATTGACTCGTTATCACTTGGTTCATTTGTTCCTTTGTTAAAGCCTGCAAGTATTGCTCATCCTCAGTCAGCATGTCACTTACAAACTGAAAGCTTTCATGTACATGAGGTGCCTCTTCTTTTAACACGGGAAGAATGTGTCTTCTTACCCGGTTTCTCAAGTAGTCATCCGTATGATTGCTTTGATCAATGACATAGGGGACATGTTCTTTTTCACAAGCTTTTAGTACGTCGTCCTTAGAGTATCCAATGAGCGGACGAATCAGCCACCCATTTTGAAAAGGACGTTTTGCTTGGATACCTGCGAGTCCTATACCAACAGTCCCTCTCGCAAGTCTCATCAACATTGTTTCTACTTGGTCGTCTCCATGATGTGCAAGCGCTATAAATTGAGCGTTGTATTGCTCCATCAATTGACGAAAGAAAGCATATCTGCACTCCCTTGCAGCTGCCTGTTTGTTTAAGCGGTTTTCTTTTGCATATTGGGTGACCTGTATGCGGGACGATTCAAAAGGGATCTCGTGCTCCTTACAATAAGCCTCAACAAATGCCAAATCAGCAAAGGACTCTTCTCCTCTGAACATGTGATCTACATGGGCTGCAATCAGCTGATAGGAACTTTTGCGACGCTTGTTAAGTTCATGCAGTAAGAGCATGGAATCCGGTCCGCCGGAAACCCCGACAATGACTGTCGTATTTTCAAGGTAAACATCATGTTTTTTCAAAAAAGATTCAATTCTATTCACAACTTCCTCCTCACAAAGAGCAGGTAATTTAAAGATATACATATCCTATCACTTTCAGTAGCTCCAAGCAAAGAAGAAGCCTGCTTTTTTACAGCTCTACAACAGGAACAAAACCACATATGCACAGTAAAGGGCGAGTACACTGCATACGATAAGAATGGTTTCAAAAAGCCCGCCTGATTTTTTACGTACTGACGTTCTTTTTGCTGCTGCAGCCCGCGATCGTGAAGTCACTTGTTGATTTTGATTAACAGCGGGTTTTGGCGCGGGTTTTGGCTGCTGCTTCTTTTGGCGCGATTTTCTTGATGCAATCAACTGTCCTTCTTTCAGCATCGCACTTTTCATGTCTGCTGCTGATTGATATTTACCTTGTAGAGCAGCCTTTAACACCCTTTCATATCGCTTTAATAAAGGATGTCCTTCAATGGCTCGATAAAGCTGCTTTTCTGGTTCTGCTCCTTTTTTGAATTCTTTCTTATACGCACAGTTGACCATCACCATGGTCAGGGCAAATAAATCATAGGTTGGTTCAGCTTTTCGTGTACCGAATCCCCAATAGCCTCGATCAAAAAACTCGGTATACTCTTTAATTGCCCTGCCCGCTTTCGTCGTTCCTCCCACATCAATGCACCGGATTGTGGCAGGGGGACCAGAAACAATAAGATTATCCGGCTTTAAATCACCAAAAATCCATCCTTCCTGATGTAAATGAGCCAAGCTAGATAAAAGCTGAATCATTAAAACCACAATCCACTCATCACCCTTTTGTTTCACAAATTCAAGCAGTAATGGGCCTCTGACATATTCCATCACATAAAAAGAGCGTTTTTGAGGCATACCGGGATAAATTGCATCATCCATATCATAAAAAGAAGGCCCCATGGTTTTCACAGGAGCCTTTGAAAAGGATTTTAATACATTGACTTCAGATGCAATGAGCATACTGTCATCACTCACTTTAAGGGCCGCTTGCCCATGTGGCGATTCGGCCAAATAGACAACACCGTTCGCCCCTTTTCCAAGCTCTTTTACAATACGGTAATGATGGTGGTGCCATTTCCCTTGAATCACCGTGCCTAACGGGATGTTAGAAGCCGAATTCATCATTATGCTCTTCCTTTGCTTCAAGCAGCCCTTTGCGTGAACGAACTAATTTGAAATGCTGAAGTGCTTCCCGAAGCGCTGGTCCCGTTGGGGTGATGCCTCCAGTGGTCAGTTTTGGGAAAATAGATGATAATGAATCGAATCGAGGCGTCCAATTCAACACAATTTCAGCATCTGAGTTTTTCCCGGGAAATACACACATCCCAAACTGATTTTCTCCAATTCTTGAATTTAAACTGATGGAAAGGTCGATAAGTGCCTCTTTGACGGTTGGCAGCTTCGGTTTCATACTTGCACTTGTATCAACAAGCACGAGTACTTGAAGATGAACCGTTTCTCCTAACTCATCGACAACCTCCATTACTTCCCCGCGCTTATCAGGTGGAAGCTCTTCAATTTCAGTGTCTTTGCCGAGTATTTGCTGCAATTCTTTATTCACAACACCTTGCAGGGTTTGTGTCATTGCTTTTTTCGTGACCATTTGTACTGTTTGAGATAACTGCTGGACGTAGACAACTTGATGGATGCCTCCGCCTGCGAGAGCAATCCCCTCTACTTCCTTCATTGCTTCATGATCGTGTCTGTTTTCTTCCATAATGCCAATGACATTGACTGTAATCCCTTGTTCCTTTGCCAATGAGGCAATCGCAAGCGGATCCTCCCCGTGATTTGAGCAGCCATCTGTAATCAATAAGATTTGGTTGACGTGACCTTTTCGCATCTTCATTCCTCCTGGGATTGTAACTGAATGCTTATATCCCCATCATCGCCAGAAGAAATTCATATTATACGATATTTTAAGAAATCTCTTGTTTCTCAAGATAGAATGTACCGGTCGGAATGGAAGCCCATTTTGGTGTGTTGTGGTCGAGCCTGATGACAACAACTGTCATATCGTCGTCAATTTGGCCTGCTCTTGTTCGAATAACCTCTTCCATTAATAAATCAGCAATTTCTTGGGGATCTTCTGTTTTAAAGCTTTTCATTTTCCGTTTCACCCACAGATCATGATTTTCAATATGCTTTGGCCCCTCAAAAATACCGTCACTCATCATAATCAATAGGTCTCCTGCCTTCATCTGTTCGCTCACAACCTCGACCTCGAATTCATCAATAATACCGATTGGCAAGTTGCTTGCTTGTACCTTCATCACCTGATCACCCCGTTTAATAAAGCTGGGTGTTGAACCAATCTTGAGGAACTTACAGCTTGCATCCTGTAAATCAATGATCGATAAATCCAATGTTGAATAGATCTCGTCCGTCGTTCGTAAAGATAAAATACTATTAATGGTTTTAATCGCCACTTTTTCATTGATACCTGACGCCAATATTTTTTCTAACAGCTTAATCGTTTCATTGCTTTCAAAATGAGCACGTGCTCCGTTGCCCATTCCATCACTAATAGCTGCGGCATACTTGCCTGCTCCAAGCTCCATCATGCTGTAACTGTCTCCAGATACCAGTCCTCCGCCTTTTGCTGCATGTGCCACGCCTGTAGCCACTCGGTATGATTTAGCAGAGCCAAATACAACGTGGCAATAGCCTGTTGGATGCTCTGCACACTGTTCTGCTTTGACTAAAATCTGTTCTTCTAATATATCTGAAAGCATTGGCGCAATGATTTTTTCACATTCCCCATGCCCTTGGCAATATGGGATTCTCATTTCAATATCGACATTTCCCTGCTCCAAGCTATAGATTTCAACTTGCTGAATTTCAATGCCAAAGTGCTGAAGTGCTTCTATCATCTGCTCTTCCTGAATAAAATGCTGCTCTCTTTCTCGTTTTATTTCCCGGGAAAAATCCTCCATCACTTGTGAGACCCCCATCAGCTGTTCAGCCACAAGACGCCTGCTGTCTTGGACTTTTTTCTTCAGTGTCTGGTTGGCTTTATAGTAAGCGATCTCCTCTTCGATCAATTCCTCAACATGTTTTGATTTTGAGCAGTGCTGACTAAATTTCTTTTTCAATTTCCGGTTATGCTCATACGTTTTTTCATCAGATTCATGCATAACTTGTTTCATTAGTTCATAGGTTGTATCAAAGTTCTGCACCCAGCATTTATTTTTCTTATAGCACGTTTGACAGGATCGTTCTGTGATCGTACTTAAAAAAAGATCTACATCCTCTTCCTGCTTCTTCTCTTCAGGAATGGATTCGTAAAATGTCGCAAAACTCTCAGACAGCGCATGAAATACATGAGAGAACTGATCTACCTTTTTTGCTGTCACGTCTCGTACCTTCCGAGCATATTGCTGCTGCTCTTGTACATGCTCTACCGTACCAGGAATGTATTTCGCTACCTTGGAAGTAACTGATTGCGGCGTGAGTAAAAAGAGCGCAACCGCTATAAGTGATTCATACAGTGTGGTCATGAGACCTGCTGACCCTTCCCCGTACAGTGAAATGAGTAAGGAACCCACAATTAAGCCGATGGCTGCCCCTGCTTTCTTCCCTTCTTTCAGCAATCCGCCTAATAAGCCTGAAAAGGCAAGAAGACTCATCTGATAAAGGTTTCCGATGTTAGCGAGACCAAGAATTAATCCTGTCACAACACCGACCGTACAACCAATACTGGCTCCGCCAATAAAGGCAAATGTCAGCACTACATAACGTGACAAAATATGCTCTGCCTGCATTCCTTGAAATGTGATCCCAGCAAGACCAGTTAAAACTGAGGCAATTAAAATCATAAAACAAATAATTTCTTCGACCTTTAAAGAGTGTTTAATTTTCCTGACTGTAAAAATCGGCAGGCTTTGAAGAAAAATCAGAGTCAAAATGAAGGCAAGTCCTGCTTCGACACCCGCCATGACGTAATCATAACTTTGCACAGCACCTTGCTCTAAGTAAACAAACGCTCCTCGGGTGATCAGCATTGAGAGAACAATGACAACCGGTAATGTTTTCACTGGGTCTTTGATGATGAATGAAACCACCTTTGACATAAGGAGAAACATGAGCAGCGACGCAAACACAAACAATGCATTTTGAGGTGATATCGTCATCGCCCCAGCGAGTAATGCTAGACAAGCAAGCATCGCCTTATCTCTTTTAATAAGCAGCATGGAGCCAAAGAAAGGCAGAGCAAACGGCATAATTTCAGATAATATAAAGGCTCGTCCTAATAAAAAGCCTAGAACAACATAAATAAACCCTTTATAGAAAAAAAGAGAATGCGTGTGATGAAGAAACAGATTTTTCATCTTTTTTAACCCCGCACTGATTCTTTCAAACCCCGCTCCTGTTAAATCAGTTCTTCTTTCTAGTTTTTCCATCTTCTCATCCCCCACCTGATATTCGTTGCTTGTCATTATAGCGAAGGTGAAAATGAAATTTTGTCAAAAGAAGTTGTCGTTTCCATAAAACGTTCGACGCTTTATTCGTCAAAGAGGCATACTTTCATGAAAGTCGATGTCTTTCATCAGAATTTTACGAAGGCACAAAAAAACAGCTTTCCTATAGAAAGCTGTTTCGAAGATGACCCGTACGGGATTCGAACCCGTGTTACCGCCGTGAAAGGGCGGTGTCTTAACCGCTTGACCAACGGGCCTTGCTTTATGTTCTAGTTAAAAGGATAGCGGCGGAGGGGATCGAACCCCCGACCTCACGGGTATGAACCGTACGCTCTAGCCAGCTGAGCTACACCGCCATAATGAAAATGCGCTAAGAAGCACAAGAACTATAATACAAAGGATTCGCTTGTCCGTCAATAGAAAGTTTTAAATTAAATGACGAAATCTCAAAAAATGTCGGATGGATCATGAAAAAAAGCACCTGCTGAACAGCAGATGCTTTGTTGTGAAAATATATAGAAAGCAGCAACAAGTTAACCTCTTCTTGCTCCGCGCCCCCCACGTTTTGATTCCGTGTTACGTTTTAAAGATGTTAAGCGATCTTCGCTATCTTTTAAGAATTTGTTCATTTTTTGTTCAAACGATTCCTTCGGACGGAAATCATTTCTGCTTGGTCTTGATTGTTGTTGAGGACGATCTTTTGCTTTTTTAATGGACAAGCCGATTTTACCGTCTTTTTCAACGTTAATCACTTTCACTTCAACTTGTTCACCGACTTTTAAATGCTCATTAATATCTTTTACATAGTTATCGGCTACCTCACTGATATGAACGAGACCAGTTGAACCGCCTGGCAACTCCACAAAAGCTCCAAAATTTGTAATGCCCGTAACTTTCCCTTGTAACTTGCTGCCAACTTCAATCGACATAAAAAAAGTGCTCCTCCTTAGACTTATAAAAAAATCTCATTTGTTCAATTATACATAAACTGAATTTTAAGTGTCAACAAGGCTAATCGCTCTTATTGCCCACATCAAAGATTTTTTCGCCTTTTTTGGACATATAATAGTCCCGTCGTGCCAGTTCGAGTACGTATTCCTTGCTTTTCAGCTTCTTAATTTCATCAGAAATATCTTCCTGCTTTGTTTTTAATTGCTTCAACTCTTTTTCGAGCGCAACCTTCTTCTCTTCTTTTTCCTTTAGTGAAGACGATTGCGACCAGAGGGCACTTGTCACCAAGACAGCAAACATGAGCACGATTACACCAAACACGGTAAGCCTTCTAAGGAGTCCGCGACGTTTGCGTTTTAAGCGCTGCGCTTGCTGTTCCATTTGTTTTTGGTAATCATTTTGAATTTGTGCGATATTTCTTTTTCTCTTGTTCAAGATTGAAGGCCTCCTCTCTTACTTTGTCCAGAATTGTTTCCATTTCGTTTTGATGGTACCAGATAATTTCTTGGCCCCTTGTAAAATTCCTGCTCCTTTTGAGAAAAACAATCTCATTGATGTTCGCCATTTTTCGGGAATCCGATGAATAATGGTCACATTGAGTAACCAGATGAGCGGATAACAAACAATCGACAGCACCTTCCACACGAGCCGAAACGTAAAACGAACTAGACGTAAGAGCGAGTGGAGCAAGAATAGAAAAGCACTTATGACCAATGTGATCATCCAGCGGATCGGCTGGAAGACAACCGACATGACCAGCCTTTTTAGGAAGAGAACAGTCTGATATACACACATCATGATAAACTTGAGAATCTTGAGATACAAATGTTTCATCAATGCCTGATACATCGAGAAACCTAGAGCAACGGCTAGAAAAATATAAAGCCTAAATTCTCCCTCATTTGTCAGCAACAGGACGTAAAAGAATAAGAGACCCTGTACCATCCAAAAAAGGAGATCGTGGATAACCAAAAGCCATTTTGCTGTTTTTTCCCGGTTCACAAACAGCTTGTACGTATCAAGCGATGCGCCCAGCCAGATGCCCATCGCCGCCATGGAAAGCATCGTATAAAACTGGACTGTCAGCGTCATTTAAACAGCTTGCTAAAAAATCCTTTAGCTTTCTCCCCGTGCTGCTCATCAACATAGATTAAATCAAAGACACGCCCTTTGATCGACACAACGCCCTTTTCGACGTCTAGGTTTTTCATTTGCAGATTTTCTCCGCGGATGGCGAGAATCCCCATGACCGTCTCCAGCAGAAATTCCTCACTATCAAAGCTTTCCACTTGTTTGACACCAGTAATATCTAAATGCTTTCTGTTTCGCATTGTGACATTGTGCTCCGCGTCTGATGACAGCTTCGTACCTTGAGGTTGATTATAATATTGATTCATCTATACATCCCCCATATCTCATACTTGCATGTTACTGCATTGTATGTGATAAGAGGGTCTTTTAGAACAAGCCCTATTCTGCTGTTTTTTCTTCTTTTAGCACAGTATACATGCCAGCCGCTTCTTCTTTTTTCGTCGTGTCCTTTAACTCGTTGACTTGAACAGTCACTAGTTTTTGACCAAAACGGATTTGCAGCTCATCTCCTTCTTTCACGTCAGAGCTTGCTTTCGCCTGTGTTCCGTTAATAGATATCCTGCCTTGATCAGCTACTTCTTTTGCCAATGTTCTTCTTTTAATTAAACGGGACACTTTTAAAAATTTATCTAGTCTCATGTGTGTTCACCTCTTTCTATGCGTTTCGCATCGTTCCATAGATCGTCCATTTCCTCTAGCGTTAAGTCATCTAATGAACGGCCCATGTCCTTTGCTTTTTGTTCGATATGCTGAAAGCGCCGTATGAATTTTGTGTTGGCAGAAGCGAGTGCCGTTTCAGGCTCTAGGTGATAGAACCTGCCAATATTGACGAGAACAAACAAAAGATCTCCAAATTCATCTTTCATCTGCTTCGTTGCACCTTCGTCCGTCTTCTCTGCCACTTCAACGAGAAATTCCTGCTTTTCTTCTTCGTATTTGTTCCAAATATCTTGAACATCTGCCCAATCAAAGCCTACTTTGGCAGCTTTCTTTTGGAGCTTATATGCCTTTGTTAGTGCCGGAAGTGTCGCCGGAATCGATTGCAAAATAGAACCGGTCCGCTCTGGCTTCTCCTGCTGTTTGATTTTTTCCCAGTTGGCCACCACATCTGCTGCCTCAGAAACATTCGTGTCACCAAACACATGGGGGTGGCGCCGAATCATTTTTTCTGTGACATGCTGAATGACGTCATCAATTGAGAAATAACCGTCATCTTCGCCAATTTGAGCGTGAAGTAACACCTGCAGCAGCACATCGCCAAGCTCTTCCACCATATGATCTGGGTCATCTTCATCTATCGCTTCAAGCAGTTCATAGCATTCTTCAATTAAATATGGTTTGAGTGATTCATTGGTTTGTTTTTGATCCCATGGACAGCCGCCCGGACCTCTTAATGTACGTATGACGTCACGGAAGGTGTCAAATTGTTGATAAAGCAGCTGTTCATCTTGAATTGGAGGAACATAAACACTCGTTAAGTTATTTATCGACACATCTCGATCAAGTTCAAATAAAGGAACGGCAGTAATCTGTTCCTGACCGCTTCCAGCTGCAGTCACAATATAAACTTCATAATCGTCGGGGAGCTTTTCCATCAGCGTGAGTTTCACATTCGAAGCTGTCATCTGATCATATACCTGACAAATCAGGACGTGCTGGGTTAATTTCAGATCATCCGCTCTCATATCCCCTGCATCAACGAATTGTAATCCCTCGATGGGGTCAATCTGCAAGGAGTTGAATGTCGCATCTAGAAAGCTTTGTCCACCAGCGACAGACACCTCAATCCCGCGCTCTTTCTGCCCAGCGACGAGCAGCTGTACGGTCTTTTCTGCCACAAATGGATGACCAGGTACAGCATACACAATGTCTTTTTCCGCTGCCTCTGCAAATAATATTTCGGTAATTTCCTGATACACCTGATCAAACTGATCATGCTTTTCATAAATTTCATCAAAAAAGGTGAGAGATGGGACCTCCTGCATTAACTCTGCGGTAAGCGGATGATCCTGCGTTCTCATAAATACTTCTTTCGCCTGCTTCAGCTGCTTATATACACCGAGCGTCAGCTGATCCATGTCGCCTGCCCCGAGACCGACGACGGTAATCTTACCTGCCATTTTGATTCCCTCTCATCTGTTTAAAATATAAAATCTTTTCTCCTAATGGAATGAGTCTCCATTCCTCGTCCGTAAATACTTCTAGCTTAAGAATACTATATAAAAAGGCGAAACCACCAATAAAAACTGATGTCAGGCTCTCTAAAACGGAAAACGGACGTTTTTCAAAGGGAATCACCCATGAAAACAGAGCCTGATATCCTATTAAGACCACAGCCATGAAGGCGGCTGATAAAAGAATTTTCACCGGGAACAGCTCTCTCAACGAAATCCATCCTTTATGCTTCAAATAAACGGCATTGAGCACGGCTGCTGTGAGAAAACCACATACAGTTGACCATGCGGCACCGTGGATGCCAAATAACGGTACAAGCGCAATCGTTAGAATCCATTTCACCAGCACGCTGAGAACCACCACAACAGCAGGATATACAGTATGCCCGAGCCCTTGCAGTAAAGCCGCCTGCGTAATGGCAATCGACGTAAAGACGATCGATATACAGAATATTTGCAAAGCATCGGTGCCTAAGTCATTACGAAAAAGCATTGTATTGACTGGTGCTAAAATACAAATCAGTCCAACCGCTGACCCTATCCCTAATACTGACGTGGTCTTAACCGATGAGCGAACTTTTTGCCGTATCGTTTCATGCTCTCCATTCCTCATGGCTGCCGATAAAAATGGTACAAGAGAGGTTCCGATGCTGATGGCAAACACCGTTCCGAGCTGTAAGAAAGGCTGGCCTCGGTCATATACACCTTTCGCCGCCTTTGCCGCCGCTTCACTGAGACCCTCGCTGCGCAGCAACGCATACAGATGAAAAGCATCAATCATTTGCATCCATAAAATGAGCAAACCGCTGACACAAATCGTCAATGTATACAGCACCAAACTCTTCATAACATCTTTTTTTCGAAGTGTCGCCTGTTTGCCTGACATACTTGTAGCAGACTGCTTTCGATAGGTCAGCCAAAGGAAAAGAAGCAAAATGAGCGAGGCCGCACTTCCTACGATAGAAGAGAACACCGCACCCGCCCCTGTTTCATAAAGCGAATAGCCGTGCCTCACGAAATAGAAGGATAAAACAAGCAGGACACCTACCCTGATGAGCTGCTCAACCAATTGAGAAACAGCTGTTGGAAGCATCAGACCGTCACTCTGAAAAACTCCCCTCAGCATCACAGTGAACGGCAGAAATAGAAACACAAAAGCACTCATCTGGATGAGCAGAATTAATTGACTGTCTGCCATAAGACTCGCAATTGTGCCTGCTCCTATGTAAAGACAAAGAAATAAGACTAGGCTCAGTAAAGTGATATAGACCAAGGATACCCTTGTAATGATCCGTCGATTCTCTTCCCCATGCTCACTCAAAAGCTTGGACACCATGACAGGAAAACCTGTTGTACCAAGCATGATGGCAATGCCAAGGAAAGGATATACCTGCTGATAAATATAAAACCCTGTGTCCCCTACGATGTTTTGAAACGGGACACGGTAAACGGCACTTAATATCTTTGATAACAAGCCTGCGATGGTCAAAATCACCGCACCCTGGAAAAGCCAATGCGGCTGATTCACAGCATTTTTCATGGATGACTCCTTTAAAATAAATCTACAGTTAAACGCACTCATTATAACATACGTGAATGAAAAGGCGTTTCTTTCTAAGGAGTAGACGGCACATGTCTCGTTTTGTTTCATCCCATATAAAAAGCCGACAAAATCAAATGATTTCATCGGCATTCTTTCATTTTATCAAGATGATATAGAGTTATTAGACCTAATGTTCCATTTGACGGGCTAAGAAGCCAGCTGCCGTTTCTGCCGCTTTATGCTCCACTTCCCCCATTGAACGCTCTTTAGAAAATAAGACGACGGCGCCAATTGGATCTCCGTTCGCAACAATAGGTGCAATGGTATAAGCAGATACGTCATCATCAATACCATCGACAAGTTGAATTTCTTTTTTATTTTCTTCTAACACAGAATTACGCTGATCCATTGTTCGTTCAAGTAAATCACTGATGGATTTGTTCAAGTACTCTTTTTTCGAACTGCCGGATACAGCAATATACGTATCTCGATCACAGATCAGGATGGAATGACCCAAACTGTCGAATAATGCATCAGCATATTCCTTCGCAAAGTCTCCTAGCTCACTAATCGGCGAATACTTCTTCAAAATCACTTCTCCATCGCGGTCGACGAAAATCTCAAGCGGATCTCCTTCCCGGATGCGCAATGTTCTGCGAATCTCCTTCGGAATAACCACTCTACCTAAATCATCGATGCGGCGTACAATTCCAGTTGCTTTCATTCACTGCTGCCTCTCTTTCGTTTGATGATGTGTTGGGTGAATGGAACAAAAGCGTCCACTTTATGCAACATTCACCACTTGACCCTGAGTTTAGTATCCGTCACATCAAACGTAATATACACGAGAGACAAACAAAATTTTATGAAGATGGAATGGTTTCTTTTTTCACATCTTGAAGGCCTCGAAGCATGTTAAGAACAACCTCAAGCCATTCCTCCGTCTTCTTGCCTTTCGTTTGGACAGAAATAATCAGCTTGCTGCCTTCCATTCCTAACCCGATTTCACGTCCATATTTACTGCCGAGCTCAAATAATTTTTGACCGTCGATTTCACTGCTTGCTTTCTCATCAAGAGTCATTCTGACAATGCCTTTCTCCATCTTGATCAGCTCGACACGTTCCTGGACAGCGTACACCTTCATTGTCGCAATCGTAAACAAGTCAGCCACTTCTTGCGGATATTCACCAAATCGGTCGATCATTTCATCCTGAAGCTCTTTTCTCTCTTCAATCGATCCAATTGCTCTGAACTGTTTATACATTTCAATCTTTTGCTTGCCATCCGAAATATAAGTGTCTGGGATGTAAGCATCAATTTGCAGATCAATTTCTGGCTCGAATTTATCTTGAGCCGTTGTATCGCCTCTTCTTTCCTCAATGGCTTCTTTCAGCATTTGAGAATAGAGGTCGAATCCAACCGAATCAATGAAGCCATGCTGCTGAGCACCAAGTAAGTTCCCTGCTCCTCGAATTGTTAAATCACGCATCGCAATTTTAAACCCAGATCCGAGCTCTGTGAATTCTTTAATAGCTTGAAGTCTTTTCTCCGCAACTTCAGAAAGAACTTTATCTTTTCGATACGTGAAATAAGCATAAGCAACACGGTTCGAACGCCCGACTCGTCCTCTTAGCTGGTACAGCTGAGAAAGCCCCATTTTATCGGCATCGTGGACGATGAGTGTGTTCACATTTGGAATATCGACTCCCGTTTCAATGATGGTGGTACTAACCAATACATCTGATTCACCTTCAAGGAAATTGATCATCACTGATTCCAGCTCGTTCTCACTCATTTTCCCGTGCGCATAACTGACTTTTGCGTCTGGGACTAGCATGGAGATTTCATCTGCTTTTCGTTCAATATCCTCAACACGGTTGTAAAGGAAGTACACTTGACCGCCGCGTGCTAATTCTCGCTCTATCGCTTCTCTGACTAGAGCGCCATTGTACTCAACCACATAGGTTTGAACAGGGAAACGGTTTTCAGGCGGTGTTTCAATCACTGATAAATCCCGTACGCCAAGCATGGACATATGAAGCGTACGCGGAATTGGGGTAGCCGTTAATGTCAGTACGTCGATATTGGCTTTCATCTGCTTAATTTTCTCTTTATGCGTCACACCAAAACGCTGTTCCTCATCAATGATCAACAGTCCTAAATCCTTGTAGACGATGTCTTTTGAAAGAAGGCGGTGTGTGCCGATAACCATATCGATCGTTCCGTTTTTCAGCCCTTTTAACGTTTCAGTTGTCTCTTTTCTTGTACGGAAACGGCTCAGCTGCGCAATTTTGACAGGGTAGTCTTGGAATCGGTCCATGATTGTGTCAAAATGCTGCTGTGCTAAGATGGTTGTCGGAACAAGCAGGGCTACCTGCTTCCCGTCAGCAATCGCTTTGAAGGCCGCACGAATAGCCACCTCCGTTTTTCCGTAACCCACATCTCCACAAAGCAGACGGTCCATTGGACGTTCCCGCTCCATATCCTGTTTAATTTCGTGAATCGAACGGATTTGATCATCTGTTTCCTGGTAAGGGAACGCAGATTCAAACTGGCGCTGCATCTCATGATCAGGCGAGAAAGCATATCCTTTGCTTGCCTCGCGTTCTGCGTACAGTTTAATCAGATCATCTGCGATGTCCTGTACAGATGTTTCGACTTTTTTCTTCACGCGTTTCCAATCGCTGCCGCCTAGTTTGTACAGCTTTGGTTCTTTACCTTCTGATCCTACATATTTCTGCACCTGATCAATTTGTTCAACCGGTACATAAAGCTTGTCGCTTCCTTGATAATGAATATTTAAATAATCTTTATGAATGCCGCCGATTTCAAGCGTTTCAATTCCTAAATATTTACCGATCCCGTGGTTAATGTGCACCACATAATCACCGACTTGAAGCTCTGAATAGCTCTTGATCCGCTCTGCATTGGTCAGCTTTTGCTTACGCGCCTGTTTTTTCACACGTTTCTTGAAGAGTTCACCTTCTGTGATTACAGCAATTTTTGATAACGGCAGTTCAAAGCCTGTTTGCAGCTCACCTTGTAAAATATACACCTGTCCGCTCACAAGCTCAGCGTCCGGTTTAGCAAGAGCGGCTTCAATGTCATAATCATGCAGAACAGACGACAGCTTTTCTGTCCGCTCTTCATCAGCACCTAAGAAGACAACCGTGTACTGCTGTTTTTTATAGCGTTCAATTTCACTCGCCAGCACATTCATCTGTCCGTGGAAATTCTGCATTTGCTTACTAGATACATTGACGATATTTTGCGGATTTGTCTGCTGGACATGTCTCAGGAACAAAGAGTAGTACAGAATGGATCTCGATTGCTGATTGATCAGTTCTTGGAACGGGAAAGATAGAGATAAATCATGAAGAATATTGCCTTCTTCAAGCAGACTAATTGTCCAATCGGCTTCTTCCTGTTCAAGCTGTTCTTCCATCTCCTGAATTCTGCTGATTTCATCTAAAATAATAATCGTATCCTGCGATGTGTAATCTAGCAAACTAGCAGGCTTTTCATAGAAATAGGACAAGTACTTCGTCATTTCCTGTGTCACGATGCCTTCTAGCAGCTTCTCGCGATCAGCAGATATATTTTGATGAAGCAGTTCTTTTTGCTGATCTGAGTTGAATTTCTTTAAGCTCTTCGCCAGCCCTTGATCAAGCTGTTCAATGGCTCTCACTCGTTCAGGACCTCTCACAATTAACTCTTTTGCAGGACCTATTTTGATTTCTTGAAGGGTTTCTAATGAACGCTGTGTATCTGAATGAAACGTTCGAATCGAGTCTACTTCTGTATCAAACAGTTCAATACGGATTGGATGATCTTCCGTTAACGCATAGATGTCGATGATTCCTCCGCGCACACTAAAGTCTCCGGGCGCTGCAACCATCGACGTCCGGTCATAACCAATTTGTACGAGTTGTTTTGAAAACGCCTCCAAATCAATTTCTTCACCGATCTTTAAATGGACCTGACTCTCCTTCCAGAGCTCAACTGGCGGAAGCATCCTGCGCACCGCAGCAGCGGGAGTGACGATAATGGGGTTTTCTCCATTCGCAAGTCGATTCAAGACATCCAAACGCTGTGCTCTCAGCTCAGGACTGGCCACTGCAATTTCTGAAGCGATGAGTTCATTGACAGGATAAAGAAGGACCGAGCGATCCGGCATCACACTTGCTAGATCATCTGTAACTTTCTGCGCCTGATATAAATTGTGAGTCACAATAAACATTGGCCGCTTCAGTTCGTCTGATATCGCGGCTGTAAATAAAGATCTGACGGAGCCTGATAGTCCGGCAAGCAGCTGTTCTTTTAACCCTTCCTTTAGCCCATTAAAAATGGACTGAAAATCATCACTTTGTTTGATAAATGATTGTATGTTTTTCATTTGGCTCCTCCTCCCTGTTTGTTTAAAACAGAAAAACGCTTTGGTCTAATATCTACACCAAAGCTTTTTTATTGAATAAAAGTATGATACTGATGGTAATCAGGATTTCTTTCGAGCGCCTCTTGGCAATCCTCACAAATGGTTTGTACATGTAAATCACCATTTTCCCTATAAGAAATCATATCGTTTCTTTCCTCATTTGTTAAGTGATGAAATCCAAGTGCTTCACTTTGGACAGCGGATTCATCTAGACTGCCAACCTTTACACCACAGTGGCGGCAGTAATAATGCAAAGCCATACGTGATCCTCCCATGCTGAGATTTTATGATCAGTATGTGCTTCGCTTATCATTCTTATACCTTCTTGTTAAAATCATTCATCACTTCTAAAAATGGCTTTTTTAAAGCCGCTTCACAAGCCTCGACAGACGATTGAATGGCTGATGCGATGTCAGGCTGTTCTTCTTCTGAGAAACGTCCTAGCACGTAATCAACGACCTTCATGCCGTTTTGAGGACGTCCAATGCCGATACGGAATCGGTCAAATTCAGGTGAACCTAAATGCTGAATCAATGATTTGATTCCATTATGCCCGCCTGCACTTCCTTTTGTACGTAGGCGAATCCGCCCAGTTGGCAAATCAAGATCATCATAGATCACTTTCAAATGTTCGAGGGGAATATCGTAATAGTCCATCAGCGGACGCACACATTCTCCTGATAAGTTCATATATGTAAGCGGCTTTACAAGTAGAACCTTTTGCCCCGAAACAAACCCAGTTCCAAATTGTCCATGGAATTTTGATTGATTTAAAGGAATGTCCCATTTTTTCGATAATTCATCTATTGTCATAAACCCGACATTATGTCTTGTTTTTTCATATTCTTTTCCTGGATTGCCTAATCCAACGAATGCAATCATGAAACCAATAACCTCCTTTGTCACACAGCACACGCCTAAAAAATGAGCCAATCAGATTGCCTCATGTAAAAACGTATGAATTCTTTTCATTCTAGCACAAAAGACGCAACCGCGGGAGGGTTACGTCTTTAAATGACCAGTTATTCTCCATCGTCATCCTTTTCTTTAATGGCCTCAGGCTCTTGCGGCTCTTCTTCGCTATCCGGCTCAGGAACCTCTGATTGCTGAGGCGGCAGAATGGAAGCAACGACTTCTTCTGGATCGTTATTGATTTGATAAGATGACTGAACAGGCAGATCAGCAACTGTTAAGACATCATTGACTTCTAAGTTTGTAATATCAGCTTCAATATTCTGCGGGATATCTTTTGGTTTGGCTGTAACAGATAGTTCAAATAGTGGCTGCTGAAGCACACCGCCATCTTTTACCCCTTTAGACTCGCCAATCAGCTGTATTGGTACATCTGCCTCAATTTCACGCTGTAAGTCAACGACTTGGAAATCAGCATGGACAAGCTCGTTTTTCAACGGATCTGTTTGTAATTCTGTCACCATCACAGATTTCGTTTCACCACCCACATCTAAGGTGATAATTGTATTCTTCCCTTCATCACGTAAGGTTTTTAATAAATCGATGCTGTCTAATGAAACAGCCAGGCTGTCTGTATTTTTTCCGTATATGACACCAGGAACGTGTCCTGAATGACGGATTTTTTGCAGTGTGGAACGTTTGAAATCAGTTCTTTTATTTGCTTTTAAAGTTGCCATATTCAGCACCATCCTATTTCTTTTTTGTCACTACTCTCATAATTACCCATAACCGAATCATTTTAAACCTATTTGCCGTGAATGATGATAGCAAAAAGACCCCAAGCTTGATGCCTAGGGCCTTTTTTAATCAGAAAATTAGCTGAAAAGGTAGCTCACAGATTCTTCTTCATGTACACGGATGATGGCTTCTGCAAGCAAAGGCCCAACCGAAAGCGGAATGAATTTTCCAACTTTCTTGTCATCAGTTAATTGAATACTGTTTGTCACAACCAATTCTTTAATTTTAGAGTTTGTGATGCGTTCTACTGCTGGTCCAGACAATACTGGGTGCGTACAGCAAGCATATACTTCAGCTGCTCCATTTTCGACTAGCGCATTTGCTGCAAGTGTAATAGTACCAGCTGTATCAATGATATCATCGATCAGAATCGCCGTTTTGCCTTCAATGTTACCAATAATGTTCATGACTTCAGCAACGTTTGGCTTTGGACGGCGTTTGTCGATAATTGCGATTGGCGCTTTCAGGCGGTCTGCCATTTTACGCGCACGTGTCACACCACCGTGGTCAGGAGACACAACAACGATATCATTCAAGTTCTTCTGTTCGAAATAGTTTGTTAAGATTGGTACAGCCATTAAGTTATCGATTGGAATATCGAAGAAACCTTGGATTTGCGGCGCATGAAGATCAAGTGCAATCACACGTGTAGCACCTGCTGTTTCAAGCAAGTTCGCAAAAAGCTTCGCAGTGATTGGCTCACGAGGTTTTGCCTTACGATCTTGACGTGCATATCCGTAATAAGGGATCACAATATTGACAGTTTTCGCAGAAGCGCGTTTTAGTGCATCCACCATAATGAGCAGTTCCATAATATGCTCATTGACTGGCGCACTTGTTGATTGAATGACATAACAATCACAGCCGCGGATACTTTCTTCAATATTGATTTGGACTTCACCGTCACTAAAGCGTTTAACAGAGCTCTTTCCTACATCAACTCCGATACGATCGGCAATTTCTTTGGCAAGTTCAGGGTTTGAATTCAAAGAGAATATCTTTAAATTCGCATCAGCATAACGATTAGACATGGTATGGTAAACCTCCGGGTATTTGGATTATTTTTTATGAATATTTTTCACATAATCTTCTTTATTGACTTGTCTTGCTCTAGCAATAGACAATGCATCCTGCGGTACATCTTCTGTAACCGTTGAACCGGCTGCAACATATGCCCCTTTTCCGACAGTGACTGGTGCAACCAGATTTGAATTACAGCCAATAAATGCGCCGTCTTCAATCTTCGTTAAGAATTTGTTTTTCCCATCATAGTTGACTGTAATGGAACCACAGCCAAGGTTTACATCAGTTCCGACCTCTGCGTCTCCAATGTAGCTTAGATGAGATGCTTTGCTGCGGTCTCCGAAAACTGTTTTCTTGATTTCGACAAAATTCCCGATTTTTACTTCATCGCCAATTTTCGACAACGGGCGAATATGAGCAAACGGTCCAATTGTCACATCAACTCCAACCTCACTATCGCAGACGACAGATTGCTTAATGACTGTTCGATCTCCGATGATGCTGTCAACAATTTCAGTGTTTGGCCCAATCGTGGCGTCTGCACCGATTTTTACATTCCCTTTGATGACCGTCCCAGGATAAATAACTGTATCTTCACCGATGACAGCATCTGGCGAAATATACGTGTTCTCAGGATCAATCAAGGTCACACCATTCTTCATATGCTGATGATTAATACGTCGCTTCATGAATTGCTCTGCTTGTGATAGAGCGATACGATCGTTAACTCCAAGTGTTTCTTCAAAATGCGGTGTTTGATAAGCTGCAACTGTTTGCCCTTCATTTTTTAGAATTTCAATAACGTCTGGCAAGTAGTATTCACCCTGTGCATTTTCATTCGACACTTGCTCAATCACACGGAAGAGATCTTCATTTGAAAAGCAATAAGTCCCTGTATTAATTTCATTCACTTGACGCTCTGCATCGTTCGCATCTTTATGCTCCACAATTTTCACGACAGCACCTGTTTCGTCACGAATAATACGGCCATAGCCTGTCGGATCATCCGCATGTGCTGTTAAAATAGTGACTTTCGCTTGATGTTTTTGATGCTCGCTTAACATGGCTTCCATTGTTTCCGCTGTCAATAATGGCGTATCACCACAAATGACAATGGTTGTTCCCTTTTCCTGCGCGAGGAACGACTTTGCTTGTTTGACGGCATGGGCTGTTCCCAGCTGTTCTTCTTGAAGTGCATACTCACTTCTGTCTCCAAGCTGCTCTTTCACGTCCTCTGCACCATGACCGACAATCGTCACCAGCTTGGCTAAAGAAAGCTTTAACGCTTCATCTGCCACATGCTCGACCATTGGCTTTCCGCAAACTGGATGAAGTACTTTATATAGCTTTGACTTCATTCTCGTTCCTTTTCCCGCTGCTAAAATCACTGCGAACCGCTTATCCATTGATTGGCCTCCAATATCCCTATTATCCATAGAAAAATATATCCTAAATAAAGAGTGATTTCAAGGATACATAAGGAAGTACAATAATTTTCTAACAGATGAAAGACTTAAGAAACAAGAGAAAGAACGCAAAAAAGACAGCATTTAAAAGAAAACATTCATTTTCTCTTAAAGCCGTCTTTTTAGGTTCACGTATGATTAAGAAGCTCCAGCTTCTTCATATTCAATTGTTTCTTCCTCTTCGCCTAAGCGATGATATTCATTTAATACAGCATCTTGGATTTTACCCCGAGTGCTTGAATTAATTGGATGTGCAATATCGCGAAACTCTCCATCAGGCGTGCGTTTGCTAGGCATTGCTACAAACAACCCATTGTTTCCATCAATCACACGAATATCATGAACAACAAATTCGTGGTCCAGCGTGATGGATGCAATCGCCCTCATGCGACCATCGGTATTCACGCGGCGTAATCTTACGTCAGTAACTTCCACAGTAGTTCACCACCTTTTCCCAATATAAAAGCATTACTTAGGTATTCAACGATCGTGGTGATTCTCCTGCTCTTTTTTTAAACTTTTTTGAAATATCGGGATATTAATACATTATTTGTCATATTCGTGACGACGCTTACATTCTCAGCATAAAAAAAGACATCATGATGATGTCTTTCCCTGCATATGATGAAACCAAACGGCTTTCATTGAGAGTGCCTGTTTATTTAACTAATGCAACTACTTCTATTTCTACAAGCGCATCCTTTGGAAGTCTTGCCACTTCCACACATGAACGAGCTGGCTTATGTGTATGGAAATACTCACCGTACACTTCATTCACTTCAGCGAATTGTTCCATATCTTTAATGAAAACAGTTGCTTTCACGACTGTTTCAAAGGAAGCACCTGCTGCTTCAAGTACAGCCTCAAGATTACGGAATACTTGATGTGTTTGTTCTTTAATATCTCCATTTACAAAATCTCCAGCTGGGGTTAATGGAATTTGCCCTGAGCTGTAAAACATGTTATTGACAATAATTCCTTGAGAGTAAGGTCCAATGGCTGCTGGTGCATGTTTGGTTTGAACAACTTTTGTCATATTAATCTCTCCCATTCAAATACATGTTTAATCAAAGCTTACGCTTTCGAATGAAAAAACTCGTGGAAATTGCCTTCATTGATCTCAATGATTTTTTGCTTCATATCAATGGTAGAAAGCTTTAACAACGAGACATATTCATCGACAAGACGTTCATCTACGCCTTCATCTTCTAAAAGAACACCGATCCCTGCAACATTTGCATTAAATTCCTCAAGCAAATTCATCATGCCGTTAATGGTTCCGCCCGCTTTCATAAAGTCATCAATGATCAACACATTGGAGCCTTTATCTAAGCTTCGCTTTGCAAGGGACATGGTTTGAATTCGGTTAGAAGAACCTGACGCATAATTAATACTGACAGTTGATCCTTCGGTTACCTTATTATCTTTTCTAACGATCACAACAGGCACATTTAAATAACCCGCAACAGAATAGGCAATCGGAATACCTTTTGTCGCAACGGTCATGACGACATCAATCGCACGGTCCGCAAAGATGGTCGCAAACAGCTTACCGATTTTCGCAAGTATCGATGGATTGCCTAAAACATCGGTTAAATATAAATAACCGCCAGGAAGTACACGTTCAGGAGTTGATAATGCCTCTCCGATATCGTTTACTACGTCATCTGCTTCTTTTAGGTGTATTTTTGGAATATATTTCACTCCGCCAGCAGCGCCAGGTACAGTAAGCAATGTGCCTATTCCCTGCTGTTCGAAGGTCTGTTTGATAATCGTTAAGTCTTCACTAATGGAGGACTTTGCAGATTGATAACGTTCTGCAAAAAAAGTTAAAGGTACTAGTACGTGCGGGTGGGCTAACAAATAATTTGTTAAGTCCACCAATCTGCCGCTTCGACGAAACTTCATGAACTTACCCCCCAGAACCCGAATAATTTATGAATAATATAACTTAATATACGGATTTAATCAAGGGCATTTTGTTCGCCGATCATGCGGACAGCGTATACTTGATCACAAAATCCTCTCAGTCCGTTATATATTCTTTGTACCTTCGATTCATATTGAATCAAGCCAAATACCGTTGGGCCGCTTCCACTCATTAATACAGCATCAGCACCGAAACGCTTCATCTGTCTTTTGATCATATCTACTTCTGGATACATCTTTAATGTCACAGACTCCAGAACATTACCGAGTGAGCCGCACATCTCTTTATAATCTTTCGCCTCAATGGCTTCAATCATACGCTGTACATTTGGGTGTTCTACTTTGCTTGCGTCATATTGTCTATAAACTTCAGCTGTAGATACCCCAATCACCGGCTTCGCTAAAATCACCCAGCAATGCGGCGGTGTCGCGATATGCTTCAGTTTTTCTCCACGTCCTGTCGCTAGTGCTGTGCCTCCGTGTACACAAAAAGACACATCTGAGCCGATCTCCGCTCCAAGCTCAGCCAGTTCATCTAACGTGAGATTCAACTTCCACAAACGGTTTAAACCGCGAAGCGCTGCTGCAGCATCACTGCTGCCTCCAGCTAAACCTGCTGCAACAGGAATTGCTTTTGTGATGACAATCGATACTCCTTTTTGAATACCGAACCTTGTTTTGAGTAATTTAGCCGCCTGATAAGCCAAGTTACGCTGATCATCTGGCACAAATCGATTATGAGATGATACACGGATTTCGTCTTTATCCAGCTCCGTCAGCTCAAGTCGATCTGCAAGGTCTATTGTTGTCATCACCATCTCTACTTCGTGATATCCATCCGGTCTTTTTCCATGGACATCAAGTGAGAGATTAATTTTTGCCGGTGCTTTTTCTAAAATACGCAAACATTTCACCTACTTCTCCATCTAAACATAAGTATCAATATTGTATCACATTTGATGGATCTGATGAATATTGGCTTTTACGCCCAGCACACTCACTTTTTCAACAAAAAAAGCCAGAGACACCTGAGGTATCCCTGACCATTTTTCTATCGTTGATTCTCTTCCTGAGCCATGTGCTGCTGAGCTAATTCGATGGCACGTTTGACCATATTCCCTGCGTCACGCGCACGAATTTCTCCCCAGCCTCCATTTTTGACGGTATCATAAAATCCAAGATCCTTCGCCAGCTCGTATTTGAACTCATCTGACATAATGCCTCGGCGTCTACCCAAACGAAACAGCCCCTTTAGTCGAGAATTCGAATCAGTGCCACTGCTTTTGTGGCTTTCTTATTTTGTATCGAATCCTTTCTTTTACCCCTTTCAAAAAATGGACAGACTCCCATTCAGAAAAAAAGGCAAAACAAAAAGCAGTAAACAAGAAGTTCACTGCCCATTAATAGGCGACTGAGCTAGCGGCATCATCGAACGTTAATTCGACCGTCTCAGTCAGTATATCTGCATAACTGTAAGAAACTCTTTCAAACGAATTCTCATCTTGATCTAATTGAATCACAAATACAGAAGGGTACGTTTCAGCTAAAATGCCCGAACGCTCAATTGTTTTACGGCGGCCTCCGTTAGCCTTTAACGTCAAACGTTTACCTAAGTTACCATCAAGCGATCTTTTGATGTCGGACAAAGTCTTCGCCATTGCATCCACCTCACTGAGATAATTATACAACAACGGCCCATTTTTGTCAAATAAAAATTAAATTATATCAACCAACACGAGCCATTGTCAACAAAATAATTTTGACAAACTTCTACCTTTTCTCCTCCCTATTTTTCTCAAATTCCGGTGAATTATGTATCCGTTTGAAATTTCTTTTTACACATAAAAAAAACCAGACTGAAATCAGTCGGGTTATGTCGATTCATGGTCTTTTTTATATGGCATACCTACCCTTAAAACACCCTTCGTCTCGATGCCTCCAAGGCCTTTTTCTCTTGTTAATGTATTACGAAGCACATCCCACACGTTGATTCGATCTACAAATGGAGTGAAGCTGATCTTCGCAACGATATAGACGGGATCGAGCGCATGGATGTTCACACGTGAAGGTGAGCTTGCAAAATTGGCACCTGCTTGGATCAATGATTCGAAATGAGATTGACAGGCGCCTGCAAAGATCACAAGCTGATCTAAATGAGGAATTTTCTTTCTTGCTTTTTGAACCGTCTCAACGAAATGACGAGAATGGCGATAGGCACCGATATCATTTACGCCGCCCTTTTGCTTGGAATACGCATCATGCCCTGTAATGACCAAAATATCAGGCCGATATTGATCAAGTAACGAATCGATCACGCTTGGCATTTTCTTCTCATGACAATGCACTCCATATACAGGCACACCAATTCGTTCATATACATCTAAGCATTTCTTTAAGTATGAAGCATCTCCATCTAAATGAAGGACCTTTCCAGGCATGTGAAAATACTGCTCCTGATGCTGATATTGTCCAGAAGTATAATACTCTTGTTTTTCACGCAGCAGCTGATAATCCTGTCTTAGTAAGTCGAGCGATTCGTTAATTTTCCGTTCGTCGTCCTTCTCCCTTGTCAGCTGCTCCTCTTTTTGAATTAAGACGAGATCCGACATCTTAGCATCAGCAATCAGCCTTACTTCATTCCCATGCAATATGGCAGTGGCTTCGTGCTGATCTGTCTCATCAATTCGAATGATTCGAAACATAATATCCATTTGATAGGATGCCCTCGTCACCATATCTCCTATTTGAAATTGCATGCTGTTCACTCCACAATCAGGCTCATATCCTGTTGGTATCGTCTTGCACTACACATGATCGTCTTTCATATATGCTGTTCTTTCTAGCCTATGCCCGAACAGTTGAAGTGGTGAAAAACAAAAGAAAAAAGCCCTTACGATAGGGCTTTTTGTAAAACATTCGACAAACGGGCAAATTCCTCAATGGATAATGATTCTCCGCGGCGCTTTCCATCAATATCTGCTGTTTGAAGTGCTTCTTCGATGATCGCTTTATGTTTTTTTCCATCAGGTAGATTATTCATCAAATTATTCATCAATGTTTTCCGGCGCTGGCCAAAGCTCGCTCGGATCAATTGAAAGAAAAACGCATCATTTTCTACTGAGACAGCAGGCGTTTCACGAACAGTCAGCTTAATCACAGCCGAATCGACATTTGGCTGAGGAACAAAAACCGTTTTAGGCACAACCATCACCGTTTTTGCTTCCGTATAAAATTGAACTGCAATAGACAGTGAATTGTATTCCTTAGATGAAGGGGCAGCTGCCATACGATCTGCTACTTCTTTTTGCAGCATGACCACAATCCCTTTCAATGGAAGGTTTTCTTCAAGCAATTTCATAATAATCGGTGTTGTCACATAATATGGAAGGTTGGCTACGACCATCACTTCTTTACAATCAGCAAAATTTTCCTCGATGACCTTTCTCACATCCGCCTTTAATACATCTTGATGAATGATCGTGACATTATCATATGGAGAGAGCGTATCGTTTAAAATAGGCAATAAACGCTGATCGATTTCAAAAGCGGTGACTTTCTTTGCACGTTTAGCGAGCTGCTCTGTCAATGCGCCGATACCAGGCCCAATTTCAATGACGCCGGTCTCATCTGTAACCTCCGCGTGATCAACAATGCGATCTAAAATATTTGTATCAATTAAGAAGTTCTGCCCTAAGCTCTTTTTAAAAGAGAAACCGTACTTCTTCAGTATTTCCTTCGTTCTGACGGGTGTCGCAATATCTTTATTCATCGGCTTCCTCCTGCATGACGGTCTTTAAGGCCGCAATAAAATCATGTTTGGTTATTTGGAACATGTGAAGGCGCTTTTGCAGCTGCTTCGCATTGGTATATCCTATATTTAAAAGCACTCCTAGTCGTTCGCGGCGGCGTTTCGATGCTTCGCCACCGATAAGGCCTGCGTCAAATAAGTCGTCTAATGTAATGTCACTTTCCGATTCTTCCATTTCTTCATGGACATGGGCAAGACATTCCCGAATACTGTCCAAGGAAGCATGCTCGACACCAATTCCTTTATCCCGCTTCGCCTTCGCAAGATGTTTTGGCAAAAAAGCGTGCTTACAGCCAGGAACTGCCTCTGCGATGGTTTTACGGATCTTCTCACCAGGAAAATCAGGATCTGTTAAAATAATGACCCCTCTCGTCTCCTGCGCAAGACGCACTTGTTGAATGACTGTATCGCCAATGGCGGATCCGTTTGTTTCGATCGTATCTGCATCAACCGCCATCTTCACTCTGGCAGTGTCATCACGACCCTCCACCACAATGATTTCTTTGATTTTCATGTATTCCTCCGCTTGCAAAAACAATCTACATTTTTTGGTTAAAAAAACGAAACCTTTCATGCTGCTTTTGCGTCTAATTAATTAGAAAACAGTGCTTCTATTATAACCAAAAAAACAGAGGGTGCGCAAAGCCCTCTGTTCATATAAATGATTTGATGTGTTTATTTGAGTACTCTAATCTTCACTCGTTTATTTCCCCATTGATAAGCTGCCGACTTACTTGGGACGAACACATCAATTTTATTCCCTTTTATAGCAGATCCAGTGTCTGATGCAACGGCATATCCATAGCCTTCCACATACACTTTTGAGCCCAGCGGAATGACACTCGGATCAACTGCTATGACCTTTGCACCCGGATTTGCTTTTAAATTAAAGCCTGTAGACGTTCTGCCCGTACATCCAGCACAGCTCGCTGTATAGGCTGTTGACGCCACATAAAATTCTTTTCCTGACGATTCATTGCTTCGTGAAACCGCAGGGGACGCTGTAGGCTCCTTTTTGGCCACTTGTGTACCAATAGCCACTAATCGGTCCTTACTATCTTTTTCGGTCACTTCTTTAATCAATTCTTTAGACACCACTTTGCCGTTTTCTTTCACAATGGCATA
The DNA here is from genome assembly GCF_004364885.1 of Bacillus sp. BK450. Taxonomy (NCBI): domain Bacteria; kingdom Bacillati; phylum Bacillota; class Bacilli; order Caryophanales; family Bacillaceae; genus Bacillus; species Bacillus sp. BK450. The sequence continues at coordinate 41,206 of NZ_SOBQ01000008.1, forward strand.
GTGCTTCTTCAATTTACCTTCTTCACCTTTTTTAAGTACCTTCTCTTTCCCTTTTTCAAGAGAATGATCCTTTTTATGTTTGGTATCAAAAGCAATTTTCTCTTCCACTACATCGGTGACTTTTTCCACCCGAGTGATCTTTATATCTGCGCTCTTTTTAGAAAGGTTACTATGTAACGCAGGCTTGATCTTATCGTGCTTCTTGAGCTTTAGCTCGTGTTGCTTTAAAAAGTCAGCGACCGTAGTCGAAGTGGTCCACACTTTTTTATCTTTTCCTCCATCATTTAAGCTGACCTGGAAGGCCTGCTGAACCACAAGATTCATATCCTTTGTTAACTTGTCATTCTTTCCTGGAGTTACTTGATCGTGCTTCCCAATATCTATCTTCTCATTCTTCAATAATGCTCCAACCGTCTGATCTGTTGTCCATATCGTTTTCTCTTTCCCATCTAGGGTCAGATGAACCGGTATAGCCGCATCATACACAATGTTCATGTTGTCTTGAATCTTTGTATTTAGACTTGGAGAGATATGATCCTCCGCCTTGGTCCTTATGCCAAGGTCTGAAAGCAGCTGAGCTACTGTCTCTTCATGTGTACGAATTGTCTTCTCTTTACCATTGATTGAAATGGTAATAGACTGCTTAGTGAGCTCATGCGCACCGTAAGCCGTTCCAGTTCCAGCTAAAAGCAAGCAAACAACTAGTAATAAAACCTTGCCTTTTCCTAGCTTCACAGAAAACAGATTTTTCATTTTTTGTACGATGAAAAACGCCTCCTTCTCCTCGGAGAGATTATATAGAGTATCTCAAAACCTGTCAACCCTTCCACCCACTGTACAAAAATGCTCGATTGTAAACCTATTATGGGAGATTTATGGAAGGAAGGGAAGAAAGACTTATCGACAACTTATCCTATGAGGAGGCGCAAACGTGTAGAACTTTTTCGTTATGTTTCACAATTGGACAAGCTTAAACAAGGATTGACATCATATACTGTCAGTTTATACGGAAAACTTTTTTTGCATTTTTTGTTGTCAATTCAGCAAGCTCTTCAAATCTGATTTCTCTCAGCTCCGCAATCTGTTCTGCAATATATTTGACATAACTTGGCTCATTACGTTTCCCTCTAAATGGCACTGGCGTTAAGTATGGGCAGTCTGTTTCAATCAAAAGTTTGTCACTCGGTATCTCCTTTACAACTTCCTTTGGCTTTTTGGCATTTTTAAATGTCACGGGTCCACCGAATGAAATATAAAAGTTCATCTCCATACACGCTTTTGCAGTTTCTAGACTGCCAGTAAAGCAGTGCATAATACCTCCAACTTCAGCTGCTCCCTCTTCCTTTAAAATCGTCACAACATCTTCCGTTGCGTCACGATTATGAATAACGATTGGAAGCTTCACTTCCTTCGCAAGAGCAATTTGGCGTCTAAAGACTTCCTTTTGCACATCTTTTGGCGACTTGTCCCAATAGTAATCCAGACCCATTTCTCCAATCGCAACCACTTTTTCGTGTTGAGATAAATCTTTGATCCAAGCCAAATCCTCATCTGTCATATCAATAGCATCGACTGGATGCCAGCCGATAGCTGCATATATGAAATCATACTCCTCAATTAATTCCATCGCTCTCGTAATTGTTGGGCGGTCAAACCCTACCACCACGATTTTCTCAACTTTTTCGCTTTTTGCTCTTTCGATCACCTGTTCTAAGTCTTCATTGTATTGTTCTGCATTCAAGTGGGCATGTGTATCAAATAACATGGTTGATTGCTCCTTTCGACAATTCTGCTAAAAAACAAAAGGTGTTCGACGAAATGTTACACGTGGAACACCTTTGTTGATTTATAAAATTTTTGTTCCATTTGCTAGAGTTTGATCTACTTCAAGAACCTGCAATTTCCCGCCTGTTTCTCCAGTTAAAATCATTCCCTGGGAAATTTCCCCTCTGAGTTTAACTGGGGTAAGATTTGCTACGCAAACAAGCTTTTTCCCTACTAATTCTTCTGGTTGATAGTGCTTGGCAATCCCAGAGACGATTTGTCTTTTTTCAAATCCAAAATCAAGCTGAAGCTTTAAAAGACGATCCGCTTTTTTCACTGGGGCTGCTTCCAATACCTGTGCAACTCGAAGATCAACTTTTGAGAAATCATCAAATGCAATTTCTGCTCCCAGCTCAGGTAATTCCGTTTCTTCGATTTCTACTTTCTCTTCTTCTACCTTAGGTGCACTTCCCTGCATTTTTTCTTTAATGTAGGCTACTTCTTCTTCAACCTCTAAACGCGGGAATAAAGGCTCTCCTTTTTGTACCGTTGCTTGTTGAATCGCACCAAATGATAGGATACTATCCCAGCTTTTGAGCTTCTCTTCTTCAATTCCAAGCTGGAAGAAGATTTTCTCAGGTGTTTTCGTTAGGAACGGCGTTAAGAGTACTGCAGTGATTCGAAGTGATTCTGCTAAATGATACATAACAGAATGCAATTCTTTTCGTTTTGTTTCATCCTTTGCCAGCACCCACGGGGCTGTTTGATCAATATATTTATTGGTTCTGCTGATTAATGTCCAAACATTTGAAAGAGCCACAGAGAATTCAAGATTTTCCATCGCTTCTTCATAGGCTTTGACTGTTTGTTCAGCTACTGCTTTCAGCTCTTCATCGAACTCATTAACAGGACCTTTATAGCTGCTTAATGTGCCGTCAAAATATTTTTGGACCATCGCAACTGTACGATTAAGCAAGTTACCTAAATCATTGGCAAGGTCATAGTTTACACGTTCCACGAATCCTTCTGGTGTAAACACACCATCTGCACCAAATGGTACTTCGCGAAGCAGGTAATAACGAAGGGCATCGAGGCCATAGCGATCAATTAATGTGACCGGATCTACCACATTCCCTTTTGATTTAGACATTTTGCCATCTTTCATGAGCAGCCAGCCGTGTGCGAAAATTTGTTTCGGCAGAGGCAGATCTAATGCCATCAACATAATCGGCCAATAAATCGTATGGAAGCGTACAATTTCTTTTCCTACGAGATGTACGTTGGCTGGCCAATATTTTTTATATTTTTCATCTTGATCTGTTCCATAGCCAATCGCAGTTAAATAGTTGAATAACGCATCAATCCATACATAAATGACGTGCTTTGGATTGTTAGGAACTTTAATTCCCCAATCAAAGGTTGTTCTTGATACTGCTAAATCCTCTAAACCTGGTTTAATGAAGTTATTAATCATTTCATTCTTTCTTGATTCAGGCTGAATAAACGATGGATTCTTTTCGTAATAATCGAGCAAACGGTCCGCATACTTACTCATACGGAAGAAATATGATTCCTCTTTAATTAATTCAACAGGGTGGCCGCTGTCAGGGCTTTTCCCGCCAATGACTTCCCCTTTCTCATTACGCTCAACATCAACAAGCTGTGTTTCCGTATAGAATGTCTCATCAGGAATACTGTACCAGCCCTCATATTGATCTAAATAAATATCGCCTTGATCAAGCAATTTTTGGAAGACTTGCTCAATGATTTTCGTATGTCTTTTTTCTGTTGTACGGATGAAGTCATCATTCGAAATGTCGAGTTTCTTCCATAATGATTTAATGTCTTCAACGACTGGATCTAAATACTCGATCGGTGTGATATTTTGTTCTTCAGCTTTTTGCTGAATTTTTTGTCCGTGCTCATCTGTACCTGTTAAATACATCACATCATAGCCTTGAAGACGTTTATAACGAGCCATAGCATCTCCTGCTACTGTCGTATAAGCATGTCCAATATGTAATTTTCCGCTCGGATAGTAAATAGGTGTTGTCAGATAAAACGTTTTTTTCTTTTCCGGCATGTCGGAACCTCCTGCGTGTGTGTAAATGTCAAAAACTCCCGCCCAATGGACGAGAGCGGTTATCATCATTACATGAAAATGTGTCAGATCAATTCATTTAATTTTGCACTTGTGCTTTCTCTATGATACCATCTTAGCCTTTAAGATCAAGCATATATACATAGAACAAGATGAAATGATCGAAAAAGATGAGTTTTTCGAAAAAAACGACAAACCCGTCGACATTTTGTCGAATATTGTCGTATTAAATCTATTTCCAGATTTACAATTGGCTAAATTAGGGCAAAAGTCTTGTTAATCTGATCTCGTCATTTCTTATATTTTCATAGGAAAAGCCTACAAAATCCTTATACACCAGTAGTTTCAAGGTCTTTTGACTTTAAGAGTCATATTTTACAAACAATAGTAAACAAAATGATTGACGATTTATGGAAACCTTGTTATGCTAGGAATGTAAGGAATTTGTCGAATAATGACGAAGATAATATTATTTTAAGAATAAGAACTTTTTGGGAGGAGAATGAAGATGAAATCTACAGGTATTGTACGTAAAGTTGACGAATTAGGGCGCGTGGTGATTCCAATCGAACTTCGCCGTACGCTAGGAATCGCTGAAAAAGACGCTTTGGAAATTTATGTTGATGATGAAAAAATTATCTTAAAAAAATATAAACCAAACATGACTTGCCAAGTAACAGGTGAAGTATCAGACGATAACCTTAAACTTGCTAATGGTAAATTAGTTCTTAGCCGTGAAGGTGCAGAGCAAATCATTAACGAAATCCAAAACCAACTTCAATCACAAAAATAAGGTTCATATAAAAAAGGTTCTTGCACCGTTTGCAAGAACCTTTCTTTATTGTTCAATATGATAGGCATCGTATATCGTGCGCTTTGGCACACCACGTTCGACAGCTGTACGCTTAATGGCTTCCTTCGACGTTAATCCTTCTTCTATGTAATGGATCACATGTTCTTTTTCAGATAAGGACGTCCACCATGCTTCTTCATTCATCTCTTCTTCAGCTTGATCATTTCCTTGTACCACAAGACAGAACTCACCTCGGATTTGATTCTCCGCAGCCCATGTCATCACAGACTCTAAATCTCCACGAATAAACTCTTCGAATTTTTTCGTCAGTTCTCTCGTAATGGCGATGTTCCGGTTCCCCCACACTTCCTTTATCAAAGTCAGCGTTTCTTTTAATCGATGGGGTGCTTCATAGAAAATGATCGTTTCTTGGCGTTTCTTCAAGGCTTCAAGCTGCTTTTTCTTTTCTTTTTTTTGACGGTCGAGAAAACCGTAAAAGAAAAATGGCTGAGGTGCGATTCCTGATGCAATGAGTGCCGTTAGTGCAGCATTTGCGCCAGGTAACGGAATGACATAGCCTCCGATGCTAGTAAAATCTCGAACCACTTCAGCCCCTGGATCTGAAATCGTCGGTAAACCAGCATCACTCACGAGTGCGATATTTTTCCCTTCTTTTAGCCATTCGATTAACTTGTGGCCGCTGCTGTCTTTGTTATGCTCATGATAACTCGTTAATGGTGTATCAATCTCGTATACATGACAAAGCTTTTTCGTTTGCCTTGTATCTTCTGCGGCAATATGGTCTACATCTTTTAATGTTTGTATCGCTCGGAACGTCATATCTTCTAGATTTCCAATCGGGGTTGGAACGAGATAAAGAATGCCCATATCAGATTGACCATCAAAGCTTTTCTGTGTCTTTTTCATGTGCCGCCTCCTTTTCCATTCGCATTTCTTCTATATAAATGTCTTTCTTTTTCCGCGTCCACGTTTTGAAACGATATTCTTGCTGCATGGCTTCTCTTTTGGTTGCAAAACATTCATGATAAAAAAGCTCAACCGGCCGTCTCGCTCTTGTATACTTTGCTCCCTTTCCACTATTGTGGGTCATCAATCTTTTTTTTAAATCATTTGTATAACCCGCATACAGGCTGCCATCTGCACATTTTAATACATAGAAATAATGATTATGCTTCTCCATACAGTATCGTCCTGATTTCATCTGTATACTCCTGATCTTCCCCATAAACAAAAAGAGGCGGGAGAATTTTCAGATCTGGTTTTCCATCTTTTATACCCTCTACCAAGATGGTATTGGCTTCTTTCCCTTGTTTGGGATAAACAAATTGAATTCGTTTTGGCTCTATTCGGTATTTCTTCATTAATTCCACAATCTCAAGCAGCCGTCCTGGTCGATGAACCATCGCCAGTTTCCCCCCTTGCTTTAGCAGCGTTGAAGAAACACGAATGACATCTTCTAATGTACAATGAATTTCATGCCGTGCAATCGCCAAATATTCATTTTCATTGATTTCATCCTTAGAGGGTGTCTTAAAATATGGCGGGTTACATGTAATTACATCAACTTTATGGTTACCGTAGCGTTCCGGCATATCATTCAAATCACCATGAATCAATTCGATCTGGTGCGCAAGTTGATTATACTCCACACTTCTTTTTGCCATATCAAACAGCCGTTCTTGGATTTCAACCCCCGTAATCGAGGCCTTAGAACGAGTTGAAAGCAGTAATGGCACGATGCCATTTCCGGTACAAAGATCAATGATCTCTCCTTTTTGGATTGGCACATACGCAAATTTAGCTAATAACACTGCGTCCAATGAAAAGGCAAACACAGTTTTACTTTGAATAATCTTCATATCTTCGGCGAGCAGGTAATCTAACCGTTCATCTTCTCTTAACGAAACCATGATGTATCCTTTCTTTTCCTGTGAAAAAGGCTCCCGATTCAGCGGAAGCCTTTTCTCATTTTTTATTTAAAAATGACAGACAGAACAAACAGTCTCCCTCTTTACGAATGCTCCCATAATGTACATTACAAATATGGAAGCCCTCCTGATATAACCGGGCCAGGTTATCATGACCTTCTCCTATATCAGAATGACTTGGCTTCTGGGCAGAATCATTCTCTGCCTCAGACGATTTGTCTCGATCGGACTGATCCAGACGTTCACGCAAGTGCTGATTCTCCATCTGCAGCTGATGATTTTCTTCAATCACTTCACCGATATGATTTTTCAAATCACCTAACTGGCGATAAAGAGAACCGATTTGTTCTTCTAAATTAATCACCGTATCAAATAGTTCCTTTTTATCCAAGGTGGCACACCTCGTTACTCAGTTGTTTGTGCAGATACAACGCCTTCTTGTAATAATTCTTCCCATGTATATTCTATCACTTTTTCTTGCCCGGTTAATTCGACTTGCAAAATTCGTTCTAAAATATTGAGCCCTACTACCTTTGCAGAGCCATTAGACGTCTGAATCGTTTCGCCGATATCCGGTAATTGTTCCTTCGCTGTTTCATACTCATCATTCTCATATTTCAAGCAGCACATCAAACGTCCGCATAGGCCTGAAATTTTTGTCGGATTTAACGACAAGTTTTGATCCTTTGCCATCTTAATCGACACTGGTTCAAAGTCTCCTAAGAATGTCGAACAGCAAAGCATTCGCCCGCAAGGACCAATGCCGCCAAGCATTTTTGCCTCGTCTCTTACGCCAATCTGGCGAAGTTCAATTCTCGTTTTGAAGATTGATGCAAGATCCTTCACTAGCTCACGGAAATCAACTCTCCCATCTGCTGTGAAGTAGAAGATGACCTTGTTTCGGTCAAATGTAAATTCAACATCAACCAATTTCATTTCCAGCCCATGTTCACTTACTTTCTGAAGACATGTATCAAAGGCTGTCATCGCTGCTTCTTTGTTTTCCTCAACGATGAGCCGGTCACGTTCGTCTGCTACACGAATGACTTTACGCAGAGGGAGAACCACATCGTGTTCATCTACTTTTTTGTTGGCGATGACCACTTGTCCGTACTCAACCCCTCTAACCGTTTCTACAATGACACAACTATCATTTTCTATATGAAATCCATTAGGATCGAAATAATAGATTTTGCCCGCTTTTTTAAAGCGAACACCAATTACGTTGTACAAGCTTATCCCTCCTGCAACATCAACACCAATTGCTCCATCAGCCCTTGGGCATTCACGTTGGATTGAAGTCTCTTTTTCGCTTCTAATACAGCAAGGATCTGGCTGGTCACCATCTGCTGTGTGGAATGCAGCGCATGCTGCTTCATTGTCTGGAATAAGTCTTGATAAATGACTTTATCTTCATTTCCTATTTGAATCGACAATACATCACGATATATAAATAAAAGCATATCCAGACCTGTTTCTTGAAGGTCTTTCTCTTTGAAAAAAGGCATCCATTGATCCTGTATATAAAAAAATGCATGTTCTTTTCGCTGGTGTAAGACTTCATACAATTTTATCACTTTCGCTCTAGACTCTGCAAACTGATCATTTCGACTTAATTCGAGTGCTTCTGCTAAATTATTGGTTAAATTCGACAAAAGCCTTGCGAGATGCTGAGATACGCCTTCTTGTAAAAGCTGCTGCTCTAAGGATTGTGGCTGCAGCGGCTGAAAGCTGAGCATCTGACATCTTGAAATAATCGTATCCAGCATTTTATGCGATTGCTCAGTGATTAAAACCGCCATCGTTTCCCGATTAGGCTCCTCTAGGAACTTCAATAAACTGTTCGCGGCATTGACCGTCATTTTGTCCGCATGAAGAATAATATACATTTTCCGGTGAGATTCTACACCTGCTTTTGTAAATTCCTCTTGCAATGCCTGCACTTGCGCCTTCTTAATTGATTGGCCATCTGGCTGCACAAGATGTAAATCGGGATGGTTTCCTGATGCAATCCTTTTGCAGTTTTGACAGGATTCACATGGTTTCACTCCTGATTCCAAACAAAAAAAGCTCTTAGCCAAAAGCATCGCTGCATCCAGTTTTCCGGTTCCTTTTTTTCCTTCAAATAAGTAGGCATGCGCAAGTCGGTCTTTATCAATACTATTAAAAATCAGCCGCATGACGCGCGGCTGCAAATCATTCATGTCATCCCAGCTAATTGCCATGTTATCACTCTCTATGTGTAAAGGTTAATCAATAAACCTTTTATTTCTCCAATACGTTCAAGCAAATCAATAGATGGTTTCTCTTGATCCATCATTTCCTCGGTTAATTCAATCAGCTTTTCATCTAAGGCTTTGACCAAAGCAAGTGTACGTGTGTTGCCATAAATGTCAAAGCTCCTTGATGTTTCTATATTTAAACCATTATCGACTGTCTCTTTCACAAAGCGCTTCACCAGTCCTTTAAACCTAGCCAAATCCTTTAGGTTTCGTGACTTTGCGAGCTTTTTACCGAACACTTCGATATCACTGAGCATGACCGTCAGCTGTTCTAAGCGCAGTTTGCCGCTTTGCGTCTCCATCGAAGCTTTAAAGGAAGCAGATGTTTGGTTTCCTTTCAATGCTTGAAGTTCACGCTTTTCTAGACGCAGCCGCATATCTTGATTAATTTTCACAGCAACCCATCCTTAAAATTGATGAAATTGTTCAACTGGCAGAATAAAAACAGTAGCTCCGCCAACTTCAACCTCAACAGGGTATGGTACGTATGAATCTGCATTTCCACCCATTGGGGATACAGGCGCGATCATTTGATCACGTTTACGGCAATTTTCTTTTATAAGCTGTAATGCTTTATCCACTCGGACATCATCACAACCAATAATAAAAGTCGTATTCCCAGACTTTAAAAACCCACCAGTTGAAGCTAATTTTGTCACGCCGAAATGATGTTCAGTCAATATTTTCAACAACTTGCTGCTATCTTGGTCCTGTACAACGGCAACAATTAATTTCATTTGATTGGCCTCCTTTATTTTAGGCACAGATGACATGCCGATGTCTTCCTCTATATTATAACAACGATTGGGAATTAGGTCATATTTGATTTTGCTTTAATGTGTCCTGAATCAATTGAAGGACTTCTTCATAGACAGCCTGCATCGGCTGAGACGCATCCACTACACGAAATCGTTCTGGCGATTGAGCAATAAGCAGTTCATAGCCTTCTCTGACAAGCTGATGGAAATTCAGCGTCTCCATGTCTAATCGATTCTTTTCTCTCCCCTGATTGGCATTAATTCGCTTTAGCCCTTCCTCAGGTGTAATTGAAAAATAAATGGTCATTTGCGGCATCGTGCCATTGATAGCAAAGTCGTTAATTGACTTTACTTCTTCAATCCCAAGCCCTCTCGCATAGCCTTGATAAGCAAGGGAGCTATCAACAAAACGATCACATAAAACTGTCTGCCCGCGCTGTAATGCCGGTTCTACCTTCTCAGCCAAATGCTGCCTTCTTGCGGCTGCATACAGCAAAGCTTCTGTTTTCGCATCCATTTTTGTGTTTTTTTCATTTAAAATGACTTCACGAATCTGCTCTGCAATGTCAATGCCGCCAGGCTCACGTGTCGCCATCACTGCATATCCTTGGCGTTCCATTTCTTCATACACTTTTCGAATCACTGTCGTTTTTCCGGCACCCTCTGGCCCTTCAAACGTAATAAACATACCGCTCATAGTGTCTCCTCTTCTATATAAACATATAATTTTCTCTGATGAATCACCTGACTGGCTTGAACATGAACCTGATGTCCAAGCAAACGGCTTAAAGCCGCAATCTGATCGATTTCAATACGCTCTCCCTTAACGATCAAAGGAATACCCGGTGGATATGGAATCACCGATTCTGCACTAACCCGTCCTGCTGCATGTTCAAATGGGACGGCTTCTATATCCTGTCTATGCTCCTCGTTGTCATCAGCCAGCGCCTCTCTTAGGAAATGATCTTTTCCTTTGAGCAATGAATTGCTTTGATTAAGGGCCTGCTCTATTCGTTTAAAAGGTATATCCTTCTTCTGTTCTAAACCAAAGACAAGTAAAACCTGATGTTCGTCGGCAAGCTCTGGGTGAACCTCCACTGATTCAAGTACTCGTTTTAGTTCATAGCCAGTCAGCCCTTTTGTTGAACGAATCACACATTTTAATGGATCGTTAGAAAGCAATTCAGACTCGACCACTTCAAGTTGAGGTATACGGTTGAACTCATTTTTCAGCTCTGCCAGCCCTTTCATGATTCCATCCAAGATCTCTTTTTTCTTGATCTCCTCGACATAAGCTCTTGCCACATCTAATGAGGCCATAATTGGATAGGATGGAGAACTGCTTTGAAGCATCGCGAGGAATGTTTTCAAACGTTTTGCATCCATTCGCTCCCCCTGTAGATGAAGGTAGGATCCCATCGTCATGGCCGGAAGGGTTTTATGTGCTGATTGTACCACCACGTCAGCTCCATAGGAAAGAGCAGATGGAGGAAAAGCGCCGCCTAATACAAAATGTGCACCATGTGCCTCATCAACTAAAACGATCATGCCTGCTTCGTGGCACATATCAATCAGCTTTGATAAATCAGCTGCATGTCCGTAGTAGTTTGGATAAGTCAAAACGATCGCCCGGCAATTAGGATGTTTGGCAATGGCTTTTTTGACTGTTTCATCCGTCACATGTGTTGGAACATGCAGGTGTTGATCTATCTCAGCTTCTACCATAATAGGCGTTGCTCCTGCAAGCTCAATTGCATGGTAAACAGACTTATGACAATTTCGCTGGACGAAAATCTCATCTCCCGCACGACAGGCTGCCATCACCATCGCTAAATTTCCGACAGTTGTCCCATTCACAAGAAAAAAGCTTTGATCTGAACCATATAGCTTTGCCAATAAATGTTCAGCCTCTTGAATCACACCAGTTGGATGATGGAGATCATCTAATCCTTCAAGTTCTGTTACATCCAGCTGAAGAATTGAGTCATAATAAGTCCGTGCCTCATCAAAAAAGACATCTCCATTGTGATGTCCTGGAACATGGAAAGAATAAGGTTTCTTTTCCGCATGTTGTGCTAATGCTGTATATAAAGGTGTTTTCAAACAAATCGACCCTTTTCACTTTAACGATATCTTATGTCTATTATAACGTTCATACAAGGGAACCGAAAGATGGATTCTCATTCCTTTATTGGCTGGTGATTCGCCAGCTGCTGTTCTGCCTCATACATGCTGTTTTTCAATTGGGCTCGCTCTTGGCTTCCATGCTCTTTTACCTGTAACGTTTCCTGTAGGGTTTCAGCTAATTGGCGTTGAACCTTTTTCAACGTATCTATAGGTGCAAAAGCTGCCTCTTCAAGAAGCTCCCCCTGCTGCTTTGATACCTTTTCATATGTTTTTTGGATTCGATTCTCAAGAGCTGAATTGGCACGCTGTTGAATATGCGTTAATGCAATCGACATTTGGTTGATCCATAGAGGAATAGATGCAGAAACTGTTGATTGAATGTGATTGGCCAATGTATGATTCGTATGCTGGATCATTCGAATTTGGGCATTACATTGCAACGCAATTTGCCGGCTTAGCAGCAAATCATATTTCCGTTCTTTCAACCTCTCCATATATTCTTCTGCATTGACTTCCTGACTCATCAATTGCTCCTCTATAGTCCGATTACCAATCTGCTCCGGTTCTGATATGATCTGCTTCTCTAAAGTGGTCATTTTCGCTTCAACTGCTGCAACCTGCAGCGTCATCTCTTGGAAAAAAGTTTGATTTTCTTCAAATAAACGCTCTAATAACATATGATCCGAAATTAATCCGCCTTTTGCGTAACGAAGCCTTGCTGATAATCTCTCGATCTGTGATTTTGCATGTTGAAAACGCGATATGATTTCCTGAGTAGAACGCTTCTCCCGCCGAAATAACTTCGAAAAAAAGCCCTGCTTCTTTGGCAGTAAGTCCTCCGGTTCTACTACATGCAGCTGGTGCAAAAAGGCCTCAAGCACGTCTCCTATTTGATCGATATCTTTTTTCTCAACATATTTCATCATTTGTTGTGATTGTTCCAATAATCGTTCCTGAACACGTGTACCAAAGAAAAGCAGCTTTTGCGGATTGTCAGGGATCTGCTCAGCACGCTGTATGGCTACTTGTTTCTCCTCATCAGATAAGGTATCAAACACCTGAAACTGAAGATCTGTAGTGGAAGCAGGTGCTGTTGGGATGTGATCTTCTGGTTTCATTACGTTTGACTCCTTTCATTATTTCTTTATCATTTTATCTGCCACTTCAAGCTCAATATGAAGGGCTTCTATGTCTCTTCCTAATACTTGCTGCAAATCATTCGTCAATTGCTTTTGCAGTTCTGTCAGCGTCACTCGAGTTTGGCTTAGTGTCATTTCCAGCTCATGACTGCGATCAGGCTGGTTATACAATAGTGCATATTTTTCAGTTAGTTCAACGACAGAATCCAAGCTTTCAAAATAAAAACGTTGTGCATCATAAAACCGGGTCGGCTCTTTTTTTGTAATCGTATAGATTCGTCGTGCAAGTCGGAGAATTTCATAATTATGTTTGATCGTCTGTACGTTCTTCACAGCAAATAAAGCCTTCTTTAAACGTACGAGCTTTTGTCCTGCTTCTTTTAAATGCTGTTTGATATATACATAATCACTACGAGACAGTCCGTGTTTCTTTAAAAACAACTGGAAAGCAACCCATCTGCTCCCTGCAAACATCACGCCCCACCCCATCATCGCATACAGTATCGATAATCCAACATGATGATGGAAAACCCCAATACTGACGGTTAAAATCACAAGCGAAAAAAAAGTAGAGAGGATGGCCCATATAAATGTATAAAAGATTGATTTCATGTTCATCGACTCCTATGAATAATCAGGCTCTCTGTTTATCTTATTATTAATTACGGATGATGTCCAAACTAAGTTCCAAAAAACAGGCCCAATCCTCCATAGCTCATAAAAAAAGACCATCTAATGGTCTATGAATACAAAGGCGGCGTATGAAGATTTTTTAGCTTTCTAACATAATCGGCATAGCTAGGATCCGAGGTCGATGTAGAAATTAACTTTCTCTCACATTCTCGGCACAAAAACTGATGATATAAATAAATTCCCTTTGTTTTTTTCTCTTCACAAATCAAACAAATCGCTTCTCGCTCTTTTTTGCTCATTGTGACACCTCCACTTATAGCTTCAGTATGCCCTAGCGCTTTCAATTGTATACAAAATTAAGAATGTTTTAGATGGTAGTTTAGTATATGTATCCATGTCAGATCGAGTGTTTGTTCCTTTTCTTAAAAAACAAAAAAGACCAGTTCCGACTGGAACTGATCTTTATAGAAGCTTGGCGGCGTCCTACTCTCACAGGGGGAAACCCCCAACTACCATCGGCGCTGAAGAGCTTAACTTCCGTGTTCGGTATGGGAACGGGTGTG
>NZ_SOBQ01000009.1:0-45544 GCF_004364885.1 Bacillus sp. BK450
CAGCGCCGATGGTAGTTGGGGGTTTCCCCCTGTGAGAGTAGGACGCCGCCAAGCTTCTATAAAGATCAGTTCCAGTCGGAACTGGTCTTTTTTGTGTTTTTGAGAGGTTTGATACCATATAAATGTGGAAATAATATTGTTAGTTGAGCGATTATCTTGAAAAATCGATCGAAAAAATTTATAGTAAGATTAAAGTCAAATATAGTCAAAGTCAATGGAGGAGGAGGCGGAGTGGCACAAAATATTTCTGATATCATCGAGCAGTATTTGAAGGAAGTCTTGGATCAGAACGGTCGAGAAATATTAGAAATTAAGCGCAATGAAATTGCAGATAAATTTCAATGCGTACCTTCACAAATTAACTATGTTATCAATACACGCTTTACGAGCGAGAGAGGCTATATCGTTGAAAGTAAGCGTGGCGGCGGTGGCTATATCCGCATCATTAAAGTCAAAATGAATGATGAAGTCGACTTATTGAACAACATTATTTCCCAAATATATCATCGTTTATCACAGGCTGCATCTGATCATATCATCATGCGTCTTGTTGAAAATAACATTTTATCTGAAAGAGAAGCTAAGATGATGATTAGTGTCATGGACCGTTCTGTATTGCATATTGATTTACCTGAACGTGATGAACTGCGTGCTCGGATGATGAAAGCGATGTTAAATGCTTTGAAATTAAAGTAAAGCGGGTGAAAAGATTGATTTGTCAAGAATGTAATGAGAGACCAGCCACTTTTCACTTTACGAAAGTTATAAATGGAGAAAAACAAGAAATGCACATATGTGAACAATGTGCAAAAGAAAACAGTGATTCATATGCTATGAGTGGAAACCAAGGTTTCTCGATTCACAACTTATTATCAGGCTTATTGAATATTGATCCTAGCTTCACCACAAGTGCTAACAAGGGCTCGTCTATTTTTCAAGAAGCGAAAGAAGTGGATCAATGTCCTAAGTGTGGCTTAACCTTTCAGCAGTTCAGAAAAACAGGCCGATTTGGCTGTGCAGAATGCTATCGTACATTTGATCAGTATCTGAACCCTGTTTTACGGAAAGTCCATAGTGGAAATACAGTCCATAATGGGAAAGTCCCAAAACGAATTGCCGGCAGCCTGCATGTTCGCCGGAAACTTGAGTTAATGCAGCAAGAGCTGAAGCAGCTGATTGAACAGGAAGAGTTCGAAAAGGCAGCGGAAGTTCGAGATCAAATTCGTGCATTAGAGCATGAGCAATCTCAGCAGAGGGAGGGAGATTAACGACATGTCGCTCCAGCATTTTATTCAAGACGCTCTAAGTCAGTGGATGAAACAAAAAGGACCAGAAAGTGACATTGTTCTAAGCAGTCGCATCCGGCTAGCTCGCAATCTAGAGCATGTTCGTTTCCCAACTCAGTTTTCTCAAGCTGAAGCTGAAGCTGTTCTCCAGCAATTCGAGCAAAAGTTTGCTAGTCAGGAAGTGAAGGACATTGGAAACTTTGTTCTGATTCGAATGAATGAAACGCAGCCTTTAGCAAAGAGGGTACTTGTTGAAAAGCATTTGATTAGCCCCAATTTAGCTGAATCAAGATTTGGCGGCTGTTTGCTTTCTGAAAATGAAGAAATCAGTGTGATGCTGAATGAAGAAGACCATATTCGAATCCAATGCTTATTCCCAGGTTTTCAGCTAGCCAATGCACTAAAAGCGGCTAATCAGGTAGATGACTGGATTGAAGAGCAAGTGGATTATGCGTTTTCTGAAAAGCGAGGATACTTAACAAGCTGTCCGACCAATGTAGGTACAGGTATTAGGGCTTCGGTCATGATGCATTTACCAGCATTAGCGCTCACAAGACAAATGAATCGGATTATTCCGGCCATTAATCAATTAGGTCTTGTGGTCAGAGGAATTTATGGTGAGGGCAGCGAAGCAATAGGAAACATCTTTCAAATATCAAACCAAATGACACTTGGTCAATCAGAAGAGGACATTGTAGATGACTTGAATAGTGTGACCGCTC
Source organism: Bacillus sp. BK450 (assembly GCF_004364885.1). NCBI lineage: Bacteria > Bacillati > Bacillota > Bacilli > Caryophanales > Bacillaceae > Bacillus > Bacillus sp. BK450. The sequence goes on from NZ_SOBQ01000009.1 coordinate 2,009, forward strand.
AGCTCATTGAACAAGAGCGATCTGCACGAAAAGCTTTATATCAAACATCTAAAATTGAACTTGAGGACAGAGTGTACCGTTCCTTAGGGATTTTGGCCAATTGTCGTATGATTGAATCAAAGGAAACAGCAAAGTGTTTGTCAGATGTGCGGCTTGGAATTGATTTAGGTATCATTAAGGGGCTTTCAAGTAATATACTGAATGAACTCATGATTTTGACTCAGCCTGGCTTCCTTCAACAATATTCAGGAGGAGCATTGAAGCCAAATGAACGAGATATAAAACGAGCAGCGATTATTAGAGAAAGGCTGCGCTTAGAAATGCATAGGAATGGACAGGAGGATGAAACGATATGATGTTTGGAAGATTTACTGAAAGAGCTCAAAAGGTATTAGCACTTGCACAAGAAGAAGCCATTCGCCTAGGCCATAAAAACATAGGTACTGAGCACATTTTACTTGGCCTTGTACGTGAAGGTGAGGGCATCGCTGCCAAAGCGTTAGAAGCACTGGGCCTTGTTTCAGATAAAATCCAAAAAGAAGTCGAAAGCTTGATTGGAAGAGGGCAAGAGGTGTCTCAAGCTATTCCTCATTATACGCCTAGAGCGAAGAAGGTCACTGAGCTTTCAATGGATGAAGCAAGAAAGCTAGGTCATTCCTATGTAGGGACAGAACATATTCTATTAGGTCTTATTCGTGAGGGAGAGGGTGTCGCTGCCCGTGTATTAAATAACCTTGGAGTGAGCTTAAATAAAGCACGTCAGCAAGTCCTGCAGCTGCTTGGAAGCAATGAAACAGGTGCATCTGCGGCAGGCTCTAATAGCAATGCCAATACACCAACACTAGATAGCTTGGCAAGAGATTTGACAGCTATTGCAAAAGAGGACAGCTTGGACCCTGTCATTGGCCGAAGCAAAGAAATCCAACGTGTCATTGAGGTTCTAAGTAGAAGAACAAAAAATAACCCTGTGCTGATTGGTGAGCCTGGTGTTGGTAAAACAGCCATCGCAGAAGGTCTTGCACAGCAAATTATTCATAACGAAGTGCCTGAAATCCTGCGCGATAAACGAGTGATGACACTGGATATGGGAACTGTTGTAGCTGGGACGAAATATCGTGGTGAATTCGAGGATCGTTTGAAAAAAGTGATGGATGAAATTCGTCAGGCAGGAAATATCATTCTCTTTATCGACGAGCTTCATACACTCATTGGTGCTGGTGGAGCAGAGGGCGCGATTGATGCGTCTAATATCTTGAAGCCATCCTTAGCACGTGGTGAGCTTCAATGTATTGGGGCAACAACGTTAGATGAGTACCGTAAATACATTGAAAAGGACGCTGCGCTTGAACGACGTTTCCAGCCAATTCAAGTAGATCAGCCGTCTGTTGATGAAAGTATTCAAATCTTAAGAGGGCTTAGAGACCGGTATGAAGCACATCACCGTGTGTCTATTACAGATGAAGCGATTGAGGCGGCGGTGAAGCTGTCTGACCGTTATATTTCTGACCGATTCCTTCCAGATAAGGCGATTGATTTAATTGATGAGGCAGGTTCGAAAGTCCGTTTACGTTCGTTCACAACACCGCCTAATCTAAAAGAATTAGAGCAAAAGTTGGATGAAGTACGCAAGGAAAAGGATGCGGCAGTTCAAAGTCAAGAATTTGAAAAAGCAGCTTCTCTTCGCGATACAGAACAGCGTTTGCGTGAAAAAGTAGAAGTGACAAAGAAATCATGGAAAGAAAAGCAGGGACAAGAGAATTCAGAGGTATCTGTAGATGATATCGCAATGGTTGTTTCCAGCTGGACGGGAGTGCCTGTTTCGAAAATTGCTCAAACGGAGACAGATAAGCTTCTGAACATGGAACAATTGCTCCACTCTCGCGTGATTGGACAGGATGAAGCGGTTGTCGCTGTAGCCAAAGCGGTGAGACGTGCGCGTGCTGGCCTGAAAGATCCGAAGCGTCCAATCGGCTCCTTTATCTTCTTGGGTCCAACAGGGGTTGGTAAAACAGAGCTTGCAAGAGCACTCGCTGAGTCTATTTTCGGTGATGAAGAAGCAATGATCCGTATTGATATGTCTGAATACATGGAGAAACACTCTACATCCAGACTTGTTGGGTCACCTCCAGGCTATGTGGGCTATGATGAAGGTGGACAGCTGACTGAAAAAGTGAGAAGAAAACCTTATTCTGTCGTTCTTTTAGACGAGATTGAAAAGGCTCATCCAGATGTATTTAATATCTTACTACAAGTGTTAGAAGATGGTCGTCTGACTGATTCTAAAGGGCGTACCGTTGACTTTAGAAATACGATTTTGATCATGACATCAAACGTTGGAGCTAGTGAGCTGAAGCGCAATAAATATGTTGGCTTTAACGTGCAGGATGAAAGTCAAAATTACAAGGATATGAAAGGCAAAGTGATGGGCGAGTTGAAACGTGCGTTTAGACCTGAGTTTATCAACCGTATTGATGAAATCATTGTCTTCCACTCGCTTGAGAAGAAACATCTCAAAGAGATCGTGTCTCTCATGTCTGATCAATTGACAAAACGATTAAAAGAACAAGACCTATCAATTGAATTGACGGAAGCAGCAAAAGCGAAAATTGCCGACGAAGGAGTAGATCTTGAGTACGGTGCGCGTCCGTTAAGAAGAGCGATTCAAAAGCATGTAGAAGATCGACTTTCTGAGGAGCTTCTGAAGGGGAATATTGAAAAAGGTCAACATATCGTATTAGATGTGGAAGATGGAGAAATTGTCGTAAAAGCGACGGCTGCTACGAACTAATATAGTAAGAAAAAAGTGTGAGGCATACCAGTAAGGTGTATGCCTCCCTTTACTTATTTTCTGACCAGTATAAGGAGTTGTATTCTTCAATCTATGGCTAAGACAAAATCAAAATTTATATGCCAATCGTGCGGTTATGAGTCAGCCAAATGGATGGGGAAATGTCCAGGCTGCGGCACGTGGAACAGTATGACAGAAGAGGTCGTTCGCAAAGAGCCGGCAAACCGTCGAAGTGCTTTTAATCATTCTGTTCAAACCATTCAAAAACCTTCACCTATATCTGCAATTGAAACATCCGAAGAACCCCGAATTAAAACAAATTTAGAAGAATTTAACCGAGTATTAGGAAGTGGAATTGTCAAAGGTTCTCTTGTTCTCATCGGCGGAGATCCTGGGATTGGGAAGTCCACATTGTTATTACAAGTATCAGCACAGCTCTCAGACAAAAATCAGAATGTGTTATACATATCTGGTGAGGAGTCCATTAAACAAACGAAGCTAAGAGCGGACCGCCTTGGCATTGAAAGCGCCTCTTTACATGTTTTGGCTGAAACCGATATGGAGTATATAACGTCTGCTATACAGGAGATGAAACCTGCTTTTGTTGTGGTGGATTCGATTCAAACCGTTTACCAAAGCGATATCACGTCAGCTCCCGGCTCTGTATCTCAAGTTAGAGAATGTACAGCGCAGCTGATGAAGATTGCCAAAACAAATGGTATTCCTATTTTTATCGTTGGTCACGTGACCAAAGAAGGCTCGATCGCAGGTCCACGCCTTTTAGAGCATATGGTGGACACAGTTCTTTATTTTGAAGGCGAGCGTCATCATACGTTTCGTATTTTACGGGCGGTCAAAAACCGATTTGGTTCAACGAATGAATTGGGAATTTTTGAAATGAGAGAAGAAGGGCTCACGGAAGTATTAAACCCATCAGAAATCTTTTTAGAAGAGCGGTCGGCAGGTGTATCTGGTTCGTGTGTTGTTGCCTCAATGGAAGGAACAAGACCCGTACTTGTCGAGATACAGGCGTTAATTTCCCCGACAAGCTTTGGGAATCCGCGAAGAATGGCCACTGGCCTTGATCATAATCGAGTATCGCTGCTCATGGCAGTTTTAGAAAAACGCGTGGGGCTGCTGCTGCAAAACCAAGATGCCTATTTAAAGGTCGCAGGCGGTGTGAAGCTTGACGAACCGGCGATTGACTTAGCTATTGCCGTCAGTATTGCATCAAGCTTTAAAGATGCAGCGCCGCATCAAGCGGATTGCTTTATAGGAGAGGTCGGTCTGACGGGAGAAGTCAGAAGAGTATCAAGAATTGAACAGCGAGTGCAGGAAGCTGCAAAACTAGGATTTAAGCGAATGTTTATTCCTCAGGCGAATATAGACGGATGGAAAAAGCCGAGAGGGATTGAGTTAGTTGGTGTAGAAAATGTAGCGGAGGCACTTCGAATTTCACTAGGGGGATCATAGAAATGGAAAAAGAGAAAAAAGGAGCGAGAGAACTCGATCTCTTAGATATTGTACAGTTTGTGGCACCAGGAACACCTCTGCGGGCAGGAATTGAAAACGTCCTGAGAGCCAATACTGGCGGGCTCATTGTTGTTGGTTATAATGACAAAGTAAAGAGTGTAGTAGATGGAGGATTTCACATTAATTCAGCCTTCTCCCCAGCACATTTATATGAATTGGCGAAGATGGATGGGGCCATTATTCTTAGCGATTCTGGTCAAAAAATCTTGTATGCGAATACACAGCTGATGCCAGATGCAACCATCCATTCATCGGAAACTGGCATGAGGCACCGGACGGCTGAACGTGTAGCAAAGCAGACAGGCTGCTTAATCATTGCTATTTCTGAACGGAGGAACGTCATTACCTTATACCAAGGGAATCGTCGTTATACGCTGAAAGATATTGGCTTTATTTTAACAAAGGCTAATCAAGCCATTCAAACACTTGAGAAATATAAAACGATTTTAGATCACGCCATTTCTGCATTAAGCGCCCTAGAATTCGAAGAACTTGTGACCTTTGGGGATGTATTATCCGTGCTGCACCGCTACGAAATGGTACTCAGAATCAAAAATGAGATCAATATGTATATCAAAGAGCTTGGAACAGAGGGACACTTGATCCGTCTGCAGGTCAATGAATTGATTACAGATATGGAGCAGGAAGCGGCTTTATTTATTAAAGATTACGTGAAAGAAAAGATCAAAGATCCGTATGTGCTGCTTAAACAACTTCAAGATATGTCGAGCTTTGAGCTGTTAGATGATTCCATTCTGTACAAGTTACTTGGATATCCCGCTTCTACAAATATTGACGAATATGTGTACACAAGAGGATACAGATTGCTCCATAAAATCCCTAGACTGCCAATGCCAATCGTCGAAAATGTGGTTGAAGCATTTGGTGTGCTAGATCGAATTATGGAAGCAGATGTACAAGAATTGGATGAAGTAGAAGGAATTGGAGAAGTAAGAGCGAAAAAGATAAAAAAAGGATTAAAAAGGTTACAAGAAAAACATTATATCGACCGTCAGCTTTAAGAAGAGAAATTTTCCTCTACTACGGTTAAAAATGGATGAATATGGGTATATTAATGATGGTTTTGTTTTCTGTTGTTCATGATAGGAAACTTAAACATATATCAATGTCAGATGAAGGTGGATTGACAGATGAAAAATAAAGGAGGTGAAGGTATGTTAAAAAGAATCGTTCAGGCGTTTTTTATCATTTTGGGTGCAGTTGTGGGGATTTTTATCATTCCAGAGTTATTTCTGCTTTTAAATGTAAAGGACATACCTTTCATAACAAATGCTTACTCTTCAGCACTAATAGGAGCCGTTGTGTTCTTCATCATTGGTAAATGGTGCACAGGTTATGTGGTAAATTGGGTGAAATGGATCGAGGATTCTCTATTGAAGGCGCCTCTTCCTGATCTTATATCTGGAAGTTTCGGATTAGTATTTGGACTTATTCTAGCATATCTTATTGTAAACGTGATCCCGCTAAACAATATCCCATATCATATTTTTGGTACCATTATTCCGATTTTCCTGGCTTTCTTTTTAGGATACCTTGGGTTTCAGGTAGGCTTTAAGAAGAAGGATGAAATGATAGGGCTGTTCTCCCGATCTGCAAAGGTCACAAAGAAAAAAGGAGCAGCTGATGATGAACCTGAAATAGAAGATAAAAAGCTGAAAATTTTAGACACAAGTGTTATCATTGATGGAAGAATCGCAGATATTTGCCAAACTGGATTCTTAGAAGGTGTCATGGTCATTCCTCAATTTGTACTCGAGGAATTACAGCATATTGCAGACTCTTCAGATGTATTAAAGAGAAATAGAGGCCGAAGAGGTCTTGATATTTTAAATCGTATTCAAAAAGAATTGGATATCAAAGTTGAAATTTACGAAGGTGACTTCGAAGACATTCAAGAGGTTGATAGCAAGCTTGTGAAGCTGGCGAAATTAACTTCAGGTGTAGTTGTGACCAATGATTTTAATTTAAATAAAGTATGCGAACTTCAAAAAGTAGCAGTGTTAAACATCAATGATCTAGCCAATGCCGTTAAGCCGGTTGTACTGCCTGGGGAAGAAATGAAGGTACAGGTCATCAAAGATGGGAAAGAGCATAACCAAGGTGTTGCTTACTTAGATGACGGGACGATGATTGTGGTCGAGGAAGGACGCAATTACATTGGAAAAGACATTGACGTGCTCGTCACAAGTGTGCTGCAGACTGCTGCTGGAAGAATGATTTTTGCGAAGCCAAAACTTCTGGAGAAGGCGCTCTAAAGGGAGAACGAACATGTATTATGAAGTAGTTATTCCGGCTGCGGGGCAGGGGAAACGAATGAAGGCCGGCCGCAATAAGCTTTTTATTGAGCTGAAAAGAATGCCGGTCATCATTCATACACTAAAGGTGTTTGACGCTCATGCGCAATGCAAACGAATGATCCTAGCGATCAATGAAGAGGAGCGTCAAGACTTTGAAAGGCTACTCAAGGTACACGCTTTTCAAACGCCTGTTTCACTTGTCACTGGCGGTGAAGAACGTCAGCAAAGTGTATACGAAGGATTAAAGGCTGTGAAAGATGCGGACATCGTGCTTGTTCATGATGGGGCAAGGCCTTTTATTAAGCATACACAGATTGACTTGCTCGTTAAAGCGGCGATTGAAAAAGGCTCCGCAGTTGTAGCGGTACCAGTGAAAGACACAATCAAACGCGTTCAAGAAGGCAAAGTGGAACAAACCATTGAACGTCAGAGCTTGTGGGCAGTCCAGACCCCACAAGCTTTTCGTCATTCTATTTTAAAAGAGGCGCATGAATATGCGGAGCGGACAGGCTTCCTTGGAACAGACGACGCCAGTCTTGTTGAACAATTACAAGGTGAGAATGTGTATATTGTCCAAGGAGACTATACCAATATTAAGCTGACAACACCGGATGATTTATTGGTTGCCAAGGCAATTATGGATGCGGAAAGAGGGTACTAGATCATGTTGAGAATAGGACAAGGTTTTGATGTACATCAATTAACAGAGGGAAGACCTCTAATTATCGGCGGGGTCACCATCCCTTATGAAAAGGGACTGCTAGGGCATTCAGATGCTGACGTACTGCTTCACACAGTGGCAGATGCATGCCTGGGTGCGATTGCTGAAGGAGATATCGGCAGACATTTCCCAGACACAGATCCTGAGTTTAAGGATGCAGATTCTTTTAAATTATTGCAGCATGTGTGGGCACTTGTGAAAGAAAAGGGCTACACTCTTGTGAATATTGACTGCACCATCATGGCGCAAAAGCCAAAAATGGCACCTTACATACAACCGATGTGTGAGAAAATTGCAGAAGCGCTTGAGGCAGATGTCACACAGGTGAATGTCAAAGCAACAACGACAGAGAAACTCGGATTTACAGGAAGAGGAGAAGGAATTGCCTCTCAGGCAACAGTGCTTCTTCAGAAAAAGTAAAATCCATTTTGATGAGAATAGGTTTTGATGATAAAATACGTTTATAAAAAATTGGTGTCAGACAACATGATGCAGATGAAAGGAAGTTAAACTCATGGGAAATGAAGTGCGTGTTCGTTATGCACCGAGTCCAACTGGTCATTTACATATTGGGAATGCTAGAACGGCTCTTTTCAACTATTTGTTCGCACGCAGCCAAGGCGGCAAATTTATTATTCGAATCGAGGATACGGACCAAAAGCGTAATGTAGAAGGCGGGGAGGAAAGCCAGCTTCGCCACCTGCAATGGCTCGGTATTGATTGGGATGAGAGCATTGATAAAGATGGCGGTTACGGTCCTTACAGACAATCAGAGCGTAATGATATTTACAAAAAATATTATGACGAACTGTTAGAGAAGGACTTGGCGTATAAGTGCTATTGTACGGCTGAAGAGCTAGAGGCAGAGCGTGAAGCACAAATCGCCCGCAGTGAAATGCCTCGATATTCTGGTAAATGCAGTCATTTATCAAAAGAAGAAGAGGACAAACTGATTGCTGAAGGAAGAGAGCCAAGCATCCGCTTCCGAGTGCCAAAAGGAGAAATCATCAAATTTGACGACATGGTCAAAGGTGAAATTTCATTTGAAACAGACGGCATTGGTGACTTTGTTATTGTGAAAAAAGATGGCACGCCAACTTATAACTTTGCCGTAGCCGTGGATGATCATTTGATGAAAATGACTCACGTTCTTCGCGGAGAAGATCATATTTCAAATACCCCTAAACAAATCATGATTTTTCATGCATTTGGCTGGGATGTTCCGCTATTCGGACATATGACGTTGATTGTGAACGAGAACCGCAAGAAATTAAGTAAACGTGATGAATCAATTATTCAATTCATCGAGCAATATAAGAATTTAGGCTATTTACCTGAAGCCCTGTTTAACTTCATTGCATTACTTGGATGGTCTCCAGTAGGCGAAGAAGAACTGTTTACAAAAGAGCAATTCATCGACATTTTCGATGTAAACCGACTTTCTAAGTCACCAGCTCTATTCGATATGCATAAACTAAAATGGGTGAACAACCAATACGTGAAAGCACTTGATCTTGATCAGGTAGTGGCACTAACACTTCCGCATCTTCAAAAAGCAGGCAAGGTAAGTGAGCAGCTGACTGAAGAAGAAAACACGTGGGTACGCAAGCTTATTTCTCTGTATCACGAACAATTAAGCTACGGAGCAGAAATTGTTGAGTTAACAGAGTTGTTCTTTAAGGAGCAAATTGAGTATAATCAAGAGGCAAAGGAAGTTCTAGCAGAGGAGCAAGTACCAGAAGTGATGGCATCCTTTGCACGTCAGCTTGAACAGCTTGAGTCTTTCACACCTGATGAAATCAAGGCTGCCATTAAAGCGGTACAAAAAGAAACAGGGCATAAAGGCAAGAAACTATTCATGCCGATTCGTGTGGCTGTCACAGGACAAACGCATGGCCCAGAACTTCCGCAAAGTATTGAATTACTAGGTAAAGAAACGGTATTAAACCGCATTAAACAAATATAAGGAAATCGTTGCGAGGGAGAAGTACAATGTACTCGTCCATCACAGAAAGAGTCTCCACCGGCTGAAAGAGACTTATGGACAGACATTGGAAATGCACCCTCAAGACCCTTGAGGAACACGTACGTTAGTATGCAAGGGCGGTACCCTCCGTTATGGGATTAAGTTGAGAAGGCTGAAAGATAAGTAGCTTTCTAAACAGAGTGGAACCGCGTTTTCAAAACGTCTCTGTCATTTGGCAGAGGCGTTTTTTATTTGTCCAAAAAAAGAGAGCAAGTCCTAAGAGAGATTCATGGGGAAGAACGGGGGGAGCATGTGTTTTTCAAAATGCTGAAAGAAGATATTGATACTGTGTTTGATCAAGATCCTGCTGCTAGAAGCTATATTGAAGTAGTGCTTACCTATTCAGGGCTTCATGCGATTTGGGCTCACCGTATTGCGCACGCATTTTATAAACGGAAGCTGTATTTTATTGCGCGGATCATTTCTCAGGTCAGCCGCTTTTTCACAGGGGTGGAAATTCATCCGGCGGCAACCATTGGCAGGCGGTTCTTCATTGATCACGGCATGGGCGTCGTGATCGGGGAAACATGTGAAATTGGAGACAACGTCACTGTTTTCCAAGGCGTGACATTAGGGGGAACAGGGAAAGAAAAGGGAAAGCGGCATCCGACCATTTTAGATGATGCCCTCATTGCGACAGGTGCCAAGGTGCTTGGTTCTATCACGGTTGGAAAAGGGTCCAAGATTGGTGCAGGGTCGGTCGTGTTAAAAGACGTCCCAGACCATTCCACTGTTGTAGGTATACCTGGGCGAGTGGTCGTTCAAAATGGAAAGAAAATCAATCGTGATCTCAACCATCAAGATTTGCCAGATCCAGTTTCCGATCGTTTTAAAGAATTGGAACGAGAAATGGAAAAGCTAAAAGGTGAGCTGGCTTCATTGAGCAGAAAGGAAGAACAATCATGACAATCAATATTTATAATACATTGACACGTAAGAAGGAAGAATTTGTCCCGCTTGAGCCAGGAAAGGTCAAGATGTATGTGTGCGGACCAACCGTTTATAACTACATTCATATCGGGAATGCTAGACCTGCTATTGTTTATGACACTGTACGTAAGTATTTAGAATACAGCGGTTACGATGTGAACTTTGTATCAAACTTTACAGATGTGGATGATAAACTCATCAAAGCAGCCAATGAACTCGGAGAAGATGTGCCGACAATTGCTGATCGTTTTATCCAAGCTTACTTCGAAGACGTCAGTGCGCTCGGCTGCAAAAAAGCAGACCTTCACCCGCGAGTGACGGAAAACATGGATGATATCATTGCGTTTATTGCGACATTGATTGAAAAAGGCTACGCCTATGAAGCAGATGGTGACGTGTATTACAGCACACGATCATTTGAAGGTTATGGAAAGCTTTCTCACCAATCAATTGATGAACTGAAGACGGGTGCTCGTATTCGTGTAGGTGAAAAGAAACGAGATGCGCTGGACTTTGCTCTTTGGAAGACTGCAAAGGATCAGGAAATCTCTTGGGATAGCCCGTGGGGCAAAGGACGCCCAGGATGGCACATCGAATGCTCGGCAATGGTCAAAAAATATTTAGGTGATACGATCGACATTCATGCTGGCGGACAGGATTTAACATTCCCTCACCATGAGAATGAAATTGCCCAATCTGAGGCTTTGACAGGGAAGCCTTTTGCGAAGTATTGGATGCATAACGGGTATATTAATATCGATAATGAAAAAATGTCAAAATCACTTGGCAACTTTGTGCTGGTGCATGACATTGTGAAAGAACAAGATCCTGATGTGCTCCGCTTCTTTATGTTGTCGGTTCACTATCGCCACCCAATTAACTACTCAATGGATTTATTAGAAAGTACAAAGAGTGCGTTTAACCGACTCAAGACATCGTATGCGAATTTACATCACCGTCTTGAGAGCAGTACGAATATTACGGAAGATAATGCTGAATGGCTGGAAAAAATTGAAGAGCAGCGTGCGACATTTGTTTCTGAAATGAATGATGACTTCAATACGGCAAATGCGATCTCTGTTTTATTCGAATTAGCAAAACAGGCGAATTATTATATGGAAAATGATCATACTTCGGAGGAAGTGATCAAGGCATTTATCGGCTTGTTCCAAGAAATTACGTCTGTTCTCGGCTTCTCATTAGAAGAAAAGCACACGCTTGACGAAGAGGTAGAAGCGTTAATTGAAAAACGCAATGAAGCTAGAAGAAATCGTGACTTTGCTCTATCTGATCAAATTCGTGATCAATTAAAGAACATGAATATTGTGTTGGAGGACACTCCTCAAGGTACTCGCTGGAAAAGAGGAGAATAGGCAATGTTGAATTTTGAAAAGCTGAAAGACGGTAAACAGCTGAACGGACTTGCGCTGGCTTATATGGGTGATGCCATTTTTGAAGTATATGTGAGGCATCACCTCCTCCAAACGGGGGCGACAAAACCCAATGAGCTGCACAAACGAGCAAGCAAAATTGTTTCAGCTAAATCACAGGCTGCTATTTTATTTACGCTTCAGCAGCAAGGCTTTTTCACTGAAGCAGAAGAAGCGGTGCTGAAAAGAGGAAGAAACGCAAAATCAGGCACAGTGCCTAAAAACACAGACGTTCAAACGTATCGTTATAGTACAGCGTTTGAAGCGCTTATGGGTTATTTATTTATCGAAAAGCAGGACGAACGCTTAGAAGAGCTGATTGGTCAGGCGATTGAAATCGGAACGTCAGGGAGGAAGACAAATGAGTCAGCAACATGATTATGTCATTGGGAAAAATGCAGTGATTGAGACACTGAAGTCAGATCGGGAGTTATACAAGCTCTGGATGGCGGAAAACACTGTAAAAGGACAAGCCCAGCAGGTCATTGAACTCGCTAAAAAGCAAAATATCACCATTCAGTATGTTCCGAGGAAAAAGCTTGATCAAATGGTTACAGGTCAGCACCAGGGAATCGTTGCACAAGTAGCAGCATATGAATATGCAGAATTGGACGATCTGTATCAAATCGCTGAAAAGCGGAATGAGCAGCCTTTCTTTCTGATTTTAGATGAAATTGAAGACCCGCATAATTTAGGATCTATTATGCGTACGGCAGATGCTGTAGGTGCACACGGGATTGTCATTCCGAAAAGGAGAGCGGTCGGTCTAACAACAACAGTTGCTAAGGCATCCACTGGAGCAATTGAGCATATCCCTGTTGCAAAAGTGACCAATCTTTCAAGAGCCCTTGATGAAATGAAAGAAAGAGGAATCTGGGTTGCGGGAACAGATGCGTCTGCTAAACAGGATTACAGACAATTTGATGGCACAATGCCGCTGGCTCTTGTGATTGGCAGTGAAGGAAAAGGAATTGGCCGATTGATTAAGGAAAAGTGTGATTTTCTGATTAAACTGCCTATGGCCGGGAAGGTTACTTCGTTAAACGCATCAGTTGCTGCTGGTCTATTGATGTATGAAGTGTATCGAAAACGTTATCCGTTAGGAGAATAGAGATGGATATCCTCTTAGTCGATGGATACAACATGATAGGTGCATGGCCTCAGCTGCAGCACTTAAAGGAAAACAGCTTTGAAGAAGCCAGAGACGTGCTGATTCAACATTTAGCAGAATATCAAGCCTACACTGGGTATCGAGTCATTGTCGTATTCGATGCCCATATGGTCAAAGGAATTGAAAAGAAGCGGACTAACCACCGAGTAGAGGTCATCTTTACGAGAGAGAATGAAACGGCAGATGAGCGGATTGAAAAGCTGGCGCAGGATTTGAATAATATTCGGACGCAAATTCATGTGGCAACCTCAGATTTTACGGAACAATGGGCTATTTTTGGACAAGGAGCTCTTCGGAAGTCGGCTCGTGAGCTTTTAAGAGAGATTGAAGTGATAGAACGAAAGATTGAAACGAGGGTCAAAAAGATTACGTCTGATAAACCAGCATCTAAGATTGAATTGTCAGAAGATGTATTGAAAACGTTTGAAAAATGGCGGCGCGGGAATCTGGAATAGCTTGACGATATTTCAACCATTAATGTATAATATTTCTATCTAGGTGCGGTCGGGGGGATCGAAGTGAATCTAAACAACAGCAAGGGTAAGTCCATCAGAGAGCAATTTTGCCAGTTGGAAGATGAACAAGTCATTGAAAGGGTTCATGTCGGAGATAGTGATGCGCTAGATTATTTAATAACGAAATACCGCAATTTTGTACGTGCGAAAGCAAGATCTTATTTCTTGATAGGAGCGGATCGAGAGGACATTGTCCAAGAGGGAATGATCGGACTTTATAAGTCTATCCGCGATTTCAGAGAGGACAAGCTTACTTCATTTAAGGCTTTTGCAGAATTATGTATTACCCGCCAAATTATCACCGCAATTAAAACAGCTACTCGCCAAAAACATATCCCGTTAAATTCCTATGTATCATTAGACAAGCCGATCTACGATGAAGAATCGGACAGAACATTATTGGATGTCATTTCCGGTGCTAAAGCGCTTAACCCAGAAGACTTAATCATTAGCAAAGAAGAATTTGATGATATCGAAATGAAGATGGGTGAACTGCTAAGCGAGCTGGAAAGAAAGGTACTTGTGCTTTATCTCGATGGCAGATCCTATCAAGAGATTTCGGAAGATTTAAACCGTCATGTGAAATCAATTGATAACGCACTCCAAAGAGTAAAGAGAAAATTAGAGAAATATTTAGAGCTTCGCGAGATTAGTCTCTAATCAAACCTATATTGACAGCTTTTTCGACACTGTGATAAGGTACTAATGAAATGATGTCGAGAAAATAGGTGTAAATATGAGGAAAAAGATTACTCTAGCCTGTAAAGACTGCGGAAGCCGCAATTATACGACAATGAAAAGTGTTGCTTCAGCAGCTGAAAGATTAGAAGTTAAGAAATATTGCAAGACTTGTAATTCACATAAAACACATTTAGAAACGAAGTAAGATTTGCGTTCTTTAATCTGTGGAGGTCTTTTACATGCGTATTATCAGTTTCTTAAAAAGTGTCGGAAAAGAAATGAAAAAGGTCAGCTGGCCAAAGAAGAACGAAATGGTCCGCTACACAATCACTGTTATTTTAACAGTCGTATTCTTTGCCATCTTTTTCTCTTTTCTTGATATAGGAATCTCACAATTAATCGAATTAATTCATTAATACTTGAATAATGGTCTGCTGAACGTGCTATAATAGATCATAATATGACTTGCCAAAAAACCCGTTTTACGGGTTTTTTCAATTGCTTGAAAATATTTACCGTTACTCGAGATTCGTCAAATAGACATTATGAAATGTGGGGAGGGAAGGACTAAATAGTCCTGAACGAAAATGGAAAAGAATTGGTATGTTGTGCATACGTACTCTGGCTATGAAAACAAAGTAAAAGCGAATTTGGAAAAGCGTGTTGAATCAATGGGCATGCAGGATAAAATCTTCCGCGTCGTCGTACCAGAAGAAGAAGAAACGGATATTAAAAATGGTAAGAAAAAAGTCGTCAAAAAGAAGGTATTCCCTGGCTATGTTCTAGTGGAAATTGTGATGACTGACGACTCTTGGTATGTTGTTCGTAATACACCAGGTGTCACTGGATTCGTTGGATCAGCTGGATCAGGCTCAAAGCCGACTGCACTGCTGCCAGGCGAAGCCGAAACCATTCTGAAGAGAATGGGTCTTGAAGAACGCAAAACAGAAATCGACTTTGAACTGAAAGAAACAGTTAAGGTCATTGATGGACCATTTGCTAACTTCACTGGATCGATTGAAGAAATTGATTACGATAAAAGCAAAGTCAAAGTATTCGTTAATATGTTTGGTAGAGAAACACCTGTTGAACTTGAGTTCACGCAGATCGATAAATTGTAATTTAAAAGAGCTTGAAATGAGTGTATAGAAGTGGTAATATAGCAAAGGTACGTCTTGAGTTCACTCAAGATCGCTAGCTAGTTATTTCGTCATTCATATAAAGAATGAAGTTGTTGAGTGGGAGGGGGATTCCCCTATTACCACATCACGGACTTTAAGGAGGTGTGTCTCGTGGCTAAAAAAGTAGTTAAAGTTGTTAAATTGCAAATTCCTGCTGGAAAAGCTAACCCAGCTCCACCAGTTGGACCTGCACTAGGTCAAGCCGGTGTTAATATCATGGGATTCTGTAAGGAGTTTAACGCTCGTACAGCTGACCAAGCTGGTCTTATCATTCCTGTTGAAATTTCGGTTTTTGAAGACCGTTCATTTACATTTATTACTAAAACTCCACCTGCTGCAGTTTTACTTAAAAAAGCAGCTGGTATTGAGTCTGGTTCTGGTGAACCTAACCGTAATAAAGTGGCAACTGTTAAGCGTGATAAAGTACGCGAAATCGCGGAAACAAAAATGCCTGACTTAAACGCTGCTAGCGTTGAATCAGCTATGCGCATGGTTGAAGGTACTGCACGCAGTATGGGTATTGTCATCGAAGATTAATTTTTTGTCTTGTTGGGTTGCGAGTTTGGTTTTGACAAGTTCGCAACCCTTATTCGTGGGAGGTTATTCCGCTAAAACCACATAAGGAGGATTTTTATAATGGCTAAAAAAGGTAAAAAGTATGTAGAAGCTGCTAAGCTGATCGATCGTACAAAAGCGTATGATGTAGCTGAAGCTGTTTCTCTTACAAAAAAAGCAAATACAGCTAAATTTGATGCGACTGTAGAAGTTGCTTTTCGTTTGGGCGTAGACCCTCGTAAAAACGATCAACAAATCCGCGGTGCAGTTGTACTTCCTAACGGAACTGGTAAAACTCAACGCGTTCTTGTGTTCGCTAAAGGCGAAAAAGCAAAAGAAGCAGAAGCTGCTGGAGCAGACTACGTTGGAGATTCTGATTACATCACTAAAATCCAACAAGGCTGGTTCGAATTCGATGTAATCGTTGCGACACCTGACATGATGGGTGAAGTTGGTAAGATCGGTCGTGTACTTGGACCAAAAGGTCTTATGCCAAACCCTAAAACAGGAACTGTAACGTTCGAAGTTGAAAAAGCAATCAATGAAATCAAAGCTGGTAAAGTAGAGTACCGCGTTGATAAAGCTGGTAACATCCACGCGCCAATCGGAAAGGTTTCTTTCGAGGACGAAAAGCTTGTTGAGAACTTTGCAACAATCTATGACACAATCCTTAAAGCAAAACCTGCAGCGGCTAAAGGTGTATACGTGAAAAACGTTTCTGTTACATCTACTATGGGCCCAGGCGTGAAAGTGGATCCATCTTCTTTCTCTGCAAAATAATTCTTGACTTATGACAACCATTTTGATAATATCAAAATGTTGTAAAATAGAATAATGTCCATTTATACCGTAGACAGCAGGGGCCTTATGGCTTAATTAACCCGCCGAGGTGTATATGTCACAGTCTTACGTTAACGTATGCTTGTATATACAGCCTCCATGTCTTAATGGAGGCTTTTTATATGGAGAACCGTTCGTTAGGAACGTGATGGCCTGATCGGTATAAGTGTTACACAAAGAATGTACAGGAGGTGTAACCATGAGCAATGCAATCGATACTAAAAAAGTTGTCGTTGATGAAATTACTTCTAAATTTAAAGATAGTATGTCTACTGTCATTGTAGATTACCGCGGTCTTTCAGTTTCTGAAGTGACTGAACTTCGTAAACAGCTTCGTGAAGCTGGCGTAGAATTCAAAGTTTACAAAAACACTTTGACTCGCCGTGCAGTTGAACAAGTTGAACTAACGGGTTTAAACGATTTCTTAACAGGTCCAAACGCTATCGCATTCAGTAACGAAGATGTTATCGCACCTGCGAAAATCATCAACGAATTTGCGAAAAGCCACGAAGCTTTAGAAATCAAAGCTGGTGTCATCGAAGGAAACGTAGCGACTGTAGAAGAAGTGAAGGCTCTTGCGGAACTTCCGTCTCGCGAAGGCTTACTTTCTATGTTGCTTAGCGTTCTTCAAGCTCCAGTTCGTAATCTTGCTCTTGCTACTAAAGCAGTTGCAGATCAAAAAGAAGAACAAGGCGCTTAATGCGTACTTTACGTTTACGTAAAAAAACTTAAAATGGAGGAATTACAAATGGCTTTAAATATCGAAGAAATCATTGCTTCAGTTAAAGAAGCAACTGTACTTGAGTTAAACGACTTAGTAAAAGCAATCGAAGAAGAATTTGGCGTAACTGCTGCTGCTCCTGTAGCTGTAGCTGCTGGTGGCGGTGCTGCTGCTGAAGAAAAAACTGATTTTGATCTAGTACTTGCTGGTGCTGGAGACCAAAAAATCAAAGTTATCAAAGTGGTTCGTGAAATCACTGGTCTTGGCTTGAAAGAAGCTAAAGAACTTGTTGACAACACTCCAAAACCACTTAAAGAAGGTATTGCTAAAGAAGAAGCTGAAGAACTTAAAGCTAAGCTTGAAGAAGTTGGCGCTTCTGTAGAAGTTAAGTAATCTTCGCCTAATCTTTTGGGAAAGCTCGCTTTTACTGGCGGGCTTTTTCTTTTCTAATCTCCTGAAACGATTGAATCCAGAGGAGGTCCATTCACCATGAGTGACCACTATTATACGGAAAAGCCATCAGTGAAAAGCAATAAACAGACATGGGACTTCACCTTGAGAAACCGTACCTTTACTTTTACAAGTGACAGTGGAGTGTTTTCTAAGAAAGAAGTCGACTTTGGTTCAAGGCTTTTAATTGAAGCTTTCGAAGAACCTGACTTGGATGGCGATGTCTTAGATGTCGGTTGCGGTTATGGACCGATCGGCTTATCGTTAGCAAACGAAATGACTAGCCGTACCATTCATATGATTGATGTGAACGAAAGAGCAGTCGAACTTTCAAAGGAAAACGCTAAACATAATCGCATTGATAATGTTCGCATCTATCAAAGTGATTTGTTCTCGAATGTTCATTCCTCAGCTGCTTTTGCCTCTATACTGACCAATCCCCCAATACGGGCAGGGAAGAAAGTTGTACATGCGATCTTTGAAAAAAGTGCTGATCATTTATTGCCGGAAGGTGAGTTGTGGGTGGTTATTCAGAAAAAGCAAGGTGGACCATCTGCGATTGAAAAATTAGAGCAGCTCTTTGGAGAAGTCGAGGTTGTGCTGAAAAAAAAGGGCTACTATATCATCAAAGCTAAAAAAGTTTGACGCAGTTTCCTAGCTGTGTTAACATTATAAAATGCCAATGTGTATATTTTGCTTGATAGGCTTAAAAAACAACTATTTTGTATAAATTATGCATACTTGGGAAAACTAATAAAATCGGTATTTGTTTTTGGATGTGGTTTTCTTATTTTAGAAACCCTTTTTTCTTTTGTCTTGTAAAAGTATTTCTTTACTGACATTTGAAAGACAGAAATACTTTTTACACATATAATACGCATGATTTGAGGGGTGAATCAGTTGACAGGTCAACTAGTTCAGTATGGACGACACCGCCAGCGCAGAAGCTACGCACGCATAAGCGAAGTGTTAGAATTACCAAATCTCATTGAAATTCAAACCTCTTCTTATCAGTGGTTTCTTGATGAGGGTCTTAGAGAGATGTTTCAAGATATATCCCCAATTGAGGATTTTACTGGTAACCTTTCTCTTGAATTCATTGATTACAGCCTAGGGGATCCTAAGTATCCTGTAGCAGAATCAAAAGAACGTGATGTAACTTACTCTGCTCCACTAAGAGTAAAAGTTCGTTTAATTAACAAAGAAACTGGAGAAGTAAAAGACCAAGATGTGTTCATGGGGGATTTCCCAATCATGACAGACACAGGTACTTTTATCATTAATGGTGCGGAACGTGTAATCGTTTCTCAGTTAGTGCGTTCTCCAAGTGTATATTTCAGTGGTAAAGTAGACAAAAACGGTAAAAAAGGTTTTACTGCGACTGTCATTCCAAACCGTGGCGCATGGTTAGAATACGAAACTGATGCGAAGGATGTAGTCTATGTACGCATCGATCGCACACGTAAGTTGCCGGTTACGGTTCTTTTGCGTGCTCTCGGCTTCAGCTCTGATCAAGAGATTCTTGACCTCATTGGCGAGAATGAATACTTACGCAACACACTGGAAAAAGACAATACAGAGAATGCGGATAAAGCACTTCTCGAAATCTACGAGCGCCTCCGTCCTGGAGAACCGCCAACTGTTGAAAATGCGAAAAGCTTGCTAGACTCTCGCTTCTTCGATCCGAAGAGATATGACCTAGCAAATGTTGGACGCTACAAGATTAATAAGAAGCTTCATATTAAAAATAGACTGTTCAATCAAAAATTGGCTGAAACGCTAGTTGATCCTGAAACAGGTGAAATTCTAGCAGAAAAAGGTCAAATTTTAGACAGAAGAGTTCTTGATAAAGTTCTTCCATACTTAGAAAACGGCATCGGATTTAGAAAGCTTTATCCTAATGGTGGCGTAGTAGAAGATGAAGTAGAACTTCAATCTATTAAGATTTATGCACCGACTGATCAAGAAGGCGAGCAAGTGATCAACGTGATTGGTAATGCATATGTAGAGGAAGCTGTGAAAAACATCACGCCTTCTGACATCATTGCGTCAATCAGTTACTTCTTCAACCTTCTTCATGGTGTAGGTGACACAGATGATATCGACCACCTTGGTAACCGTCGTCTGCGTTCTGTAGGTGAACTTCTGCAAAACCAATTCCGTATTGGTCTAAGCAGAATGGAGCGTGTTGTCCGTGAAAGAATGTCAATTCAAGACACAAACACGATCACACCTCAGCAGCTGATCAACATTCGTCCTGTGATCGCTTCTATCAAAGAGTTCTTTGGTAGTTCTCAGCTTTCTCAGTTCATGGATCAAACAAACCCGCTTGCTGAATTGACGCACAAACGTCGTCTGTCAGCGCTTGGACCGGGTGGTTTGACACGTGAGCGTGCAGGAATGGAAGTTCGTGACGTTCACTACTCTCACTATGGACGTATGTGTCCGATTGAAACACCAGAGGGTCCAAACATTGGTTTGATCAACTCTCTATCTTCATTTGCAAAAGTGAATCGCTTCGGATTTATCGAAACACCTTACCGCCGGGTTGATCCTGAAACTGGTAAAGTGACACCGAGAATCGATTACTTAACTGCTGATGAAGAGGATAACTACGTAGTAGCACAAGCGAACGCTCAGTTAGCTGATGATGGTTCGTTTATCGATGATAATATCATTGCTCGTTTCAGAGGGGAAAACACCGTTGTTCCTCGAAACCGCGTTGACTACATGGACGTTTCGCCAAAGCAGGTTGTTTCTGCAGCGACAGCATGTATCCCATTCTTAGAAAACGATGACTCTAACCGTGCTCTAATGGGAGCGAACATGCAGCGTCAGGCTGTGCCTTTGATGCAGCCAGAATCACCGATTGTTGGTACAGGTATGGAGTACGTATCAGGTAAAGACTCTGGTGCTGCTGTCATCTGCCGCTACCCAGGTGTTGTAGAACGTGTAGAAGCAAAAAATATTTGGGTTCGCCGTTATGAAGACGTTGACGGACAACAAGTCAAAGGAAACCTAGACAAATACAGCCTGCTGAAATTTGTTCGCTCTAACCAAGGGACTTGCTACAACCAGCGTCCTATCGTAAGTGTTGGAGATGAAGTCGTTAAAGGGGAAATCCTTGCAGACGGTCCTTCTATGGAAAAAGGTGAATTGGCTCTAGGACGTAACGTCATGGTCGGCTTCATGACTTGGGACGGTTACAACTACGAGGATGCGATCATCATGAGTGAGCGCCTTGTAAAAGATGACGTCTACACGTCTATTCATATTGAAGAATATGAATCAGAAGCTCGTGATACAAAGCTTGGACCAGAAGAAATCACTCGTGATATTCCAAACGTTGGGGAAGATGCTTTACGCAACCTTGACGAGCGCGGAATCATCCGTATTGGTGCAGAAGTAAAAGACGGAGACCTTCTTGTAGGGAAAGTAACGCCTAAAGGTGTAACTGAACTAACAGCTGAAGAACGTCTATTACATGCAATCTTCGGTGAAAAGGCTCGTGAAGTTCGTGATACGTCACTTCGTGTTCCACACGGCGGCGGCGGAATTATCCACGATGTAAAAGTCTTCAACCGTGAAGATGGAGATGAATTACCTCCAGGTGTAAACCAGTTAGTCCGCGTATACATCGTTCAGAAGCGTAAGATTTCTGAAGGTGACAAAATGGCCGGACGACATGGTAACAAAGGGGTTATCTCTAAAATCCTTCCAGAAGAAGATATGCCGTATCTTCCAGACGGAACACCGATCGATATCATGTTAAACCCTCTAGGGGTACCATCTCGTATGAACATCGGTCAGGTACTTGAGCTTCATATGGGTATGGCTGCACGTTACCTTGGCATCCACATTGCGTCACCAGTATTTGATGGTGCGCGCGAGGAAGATGTTTGGGAAACGCTTGAAGAAGCAGGTATGTCCCGTGATGCGAAAACAGTCCTTTATGACGGTCGAACTGGTGAACCATTCGACAACCGTGTATCTGTCGGAATCATGTACATGATCAAACTGGCTCACATGGTTGACGATAAACTTCACGCTCGTTCAACTGGACCATACTCACTTGTTACGCAGCAGCCACTTGGCGGTAAAGCACAGTTTGGTGGTCAGCGTTTCGGAGAGATGGAAGTATGGGCACTTGAAGCTTACGGTGCAGCATATACACTTCAAGAGATCTTAACAGTTAAATCGGATGACGTTGTGGGTCGTGTGAAAACATACGAAGCCATCGTCAAAGGGGATAACGTACCTGAACCAGGTGTCCCTGAATCATTCAAAGTGTTAATCAAAGAACTTCAAAGTTTAGGTATGGATGTGAAAATCCTATCTGGCGATGAAGAAGAGATAGAAATGAGAGATTTAGAAGACGATGAGGAAACGAAGAAAGCAGACGGATTAGCGTTATCTAATGACGAAGATGCTGCAGACCTCGCACCTGTCGATCTTGAACGTGACGCAGTCACAAAAGAATAGCAGAAACGATTAGAGCAAGTGACTAGGGTATAACCCGAAGATTAAAAGGGAGGTAGGCCCCTTGCTAGATGTGAACAATTTTGAGTATATGAACATCGGTCTCGCATCACCTGATAAAATCCGTTCTTGGTCTTTTGGTGAAGTGAAAAAGCCTGAAACGATTAACTATCGTACACTGAAACCTGAAAAAGATGGTCTCTTTTGTGAACGTATCTTCGGACCGCAAAAAGACTGGGAATGTCATTGTGGGAAGTATAAACGCGTTCGGTATAAGGGTGTTGTATGTGACCGTTGTGGTGTAGAAGTAACACGGGCAAAAGTCCGTCGTGAGAGAATGGGGCATATCGAACTGGCTGCCCCAGTTTCCCACATTTGGTATTTCAAAGGTATCCCAAGCCGTATGGGTCTTGTTCTTGATATGTCACCACGTGCGTTAGAAGAAGTGATCTACTTCGCTTCTTACGTCGTGACAGATCCGGGCAACACACCGCTTGAGAAGAAACAACTTCTTTCTGAGAAAGAATTCCGTGCTTATTTAGATAAATACGGTAATACATTCCAAGCAGCTATGGGTGCAGAAGCAATCAACAAACTTCTTCAAGATATCGATCTTGTAAAAGAAGTAGATACACTGAAAGAAGAGCTGAAAACTGCTCAAGGACAGCGCCGTACACGTGCGATCAAACGCCTTGAAGTGTTAGAAGCCTTCCGTAACTCAGGAAACAAACCATCTTGGATGATTCTTGATGTACTTCCGGTTATTCCGCCAGAATTACGTCCAATGGTTCAGCTTGATGGTGGACGTTTTGCTACTTCTGACTTGAACGACCTTTATCGTCGTGTCATCAACCGTAACAATCGTCTGAAGCGTTTATTAGATCTTGGCGCGCCAAGCATCATCGTTCAGAACGAGAAGCGTATGCTTCAAGAAGCTGTCGATGCCTTGATTGATAATGGACGTAGAGGCCGACCAGTAACAGGACCAGGAAATCGACCATTGAAATCTCTTTCTCACATGCTGAAAGGGAAACAAGGACGTTTCCGTCAAAACTTGCTTGGTAAACGTGTTGACTATTCTGGACGTTCCGTTATCGTCGTAGGACCACATTTGAAAATGTATCAGTGTGGACTTCCGAAAGAAATGGCTCTTGAATTATTCAAACCATTCGTGATGAAGGAGCTTGTTGAAAAAGGATTAGCTCACAACATCAAGAGTGCGAAGCGTAAAATTGAGCGCGTGCAGCCGGAAGTATGGGATGTTTTAGAATCAGTTATTCGTGAGCATCCAGTCTTACTAAACCGTGCACCGACTCTTCACAGACTTGGTATTCAAGCGTTTGAACCTACACTTGTGGAAGGACGCGCAATTCGTCTGCATCCACTTGTATGTACAGCCTACAACGCTGACTTTGACGGTGACCAAATGGCGGTTCACGTACCATTATCTGCTGAAGCTCAAGCTGAAGCTCGTATCTTAATGCTTGCTGCTCAAAACATTTTGAATCCGAAAGATGGAAAACCAGTTGTTACGCCATCTCAGGATATGGTGCTTGGTAACTACTACCTTACACTTGAGCGCAAAGGTGCTATCGGAGAAGGTATGGTCTTCAAAGATACTGACGAAGCCCTTCTAGCTTATCAAAATGGTTATGTGCATCTTCATACACGTGTAGCTGTTGCAGCTAGCTCATTGAAGAATGTCACATTTACTGATGAACAGCGTTCTAAATTGTTGATTACAACAGTTGGAAAATTGATCTTTAACGAAATCTTACCGGAATCATTCCCATACATGAATGAGCCGACAAAGAGCAATATTGAAGAAAAAACGCCTGATCGTTTCTTCCTTGAAAAAGGTGAGGATGTAAAAGCTGCGATCGAGAAACAAGAAATCAATGCGCCGTTCAAAAAAGGTATTTTAGGTAAAATCATTGCTGAAATCTTTAAGAGATTCCATATCACTGAGACATCTAAAATGCTTGACCGCATGAAAAATCTTGGTTTCAGATACTCTACTAAAGCCGGTATTACGGTTGGTGTGTCTGATATCGTCGTATTAGATGATAAGCAGCAAATTCTTGAAGAAGCACAAGCAAAAGTAGATAACGTCATGAAGCAATTCAGACGTGGTTTGATTACTGAAGAAGAGCGTTATGAGAGAGTTATTTCAATCTGGAGTTCTTCTAAAGATGTGATCCAAGGTAAACTGATGAAGTCCCTTGATGAAGTCAACCCAATCTACATGATGAGTGACTCTGGAGCGCGTGGTAACGCATCTAACTTTACTCAGCTGGCTGGTATGCGTGGTCTGATGGCCAACCCGGCTGGACGTATTATCGAACTTCCGATTAAATCTAGTTTCCGTGAAGGTTTAACCGTATTGGAATACTTTATTTCCACTCACGGTGCGCGTAAAGGTCTTGCCGATACAGCCCTTAAAACAGCTGACTCAGGTTACCTCACACGTCGTCTCGTTGACGTTGCACAGGATGTCATCATCCGTGAAACAGATTGCGGTACAGACCGTGGAATCTTGGCGAAGTCTATTAAAGAAGGAAATGAAATTATTGAGAAACTTGAAGAACGTCTGATCGGACGTTTTGCAAGAAAACCAATTGTTCATCCTGAAACAGGCGAAGTCATTGTAGCCGAAAACGAACTAATTGATGAAGATAAAGCACTTGAAGTAGTTGAAGCAGGAATTGAGGAAGTATGGATCCGTTCTGCATTTACATGTAACACGCCTCATGGTGTATGTAAACGATGCTACGGCCGTAACCTTGCAACTGGTACTGACGTTGAAGTCGGTGAAGCAGTTGGAATCATCGCTGCACAATCAATCGGTGAGCCAGGAACACAGCTTACAATGCGTACGTTCCACACCGGTGGGGTAGCAGGAGACGATATCACTCAAGGTCTACCTCGTATCCAAGAGCTATTTGAAGCGCGTAATCCGAAAGGGCAAGCGACAATTTCTGAAATTGATGGTGTCGTTGCTGAAATTAACGATGTTCGTGACAAGCAGCAGGAAATTGTGGTTCAAGGCGAAGTTGAAACTCGCTCATACACAGCTCCTTACAATGCGCGTCTAAAAGTTGTTGAAGGTGACACAGTTACTCGTGGTCAAGTACTGACAGAAGGTTCGATCGATCCGAAAGAACTTCTTAAAGTGACTGACATGACAGCTGTTCAAGAATATCTGCTTCATGAAGTACAAAAAGTATACCGTATGCAAGGGGTAGAAATCGGAGATAAGCACGTAGAGGTAATGGTTCGCCAAATGCTTCGTAAAGTGCGTGTCGCTGATGCAGGGGATACAGACGTATTACCAGGCACACTTCTTGATGTACATCAATTCACTGAAGCGAACAAAAAAGTACTATTCGAAGGCAAACGTCCTGCAACAGGCCGTCCAGTTCTTCTTGGTATTACAAAAGCTTCGCTTGAAACAGACTCATTCTTGTCTGCGGCATCCTTCCAAGAAACGACTCGTGTCCTAACAGATGCGGCGATCAAAGGAAAACGTGATGAACTGCTTGGCTTGAAAGAGAATGTGATCATTGGTAAACTTGTTCCTGCTGGAACGGGAATGCCAAACTACCGTAAAGTTAAGCCGGTTTCGCAAGTGCAGCCGTCTGACGATATGGTTCCTGTAGAGTAATCTTTCTCGTGAGATTCCTATAAAATCATCAAAAATGGTGAAGGATGTCAAGATAATCTGTCATACGATATTGACATCCTTCTGCCATGATGATAATATAACCAAGGTGCTCAAAATAAAACCTGTTACTTTGGAGGATATTCGATGTCTTATGATAAAGTATCACAGGCTCAATCCATTATTATCGGTACGAAGCAAACAGTAAAAGCTCTGAAACGAGATTCAGTAAAGGAAGTCGTCGTAGCGAAAGATGCTGATCCTGCTTTAACTGCTAGTGTATTGAAACTAGCACAAGAGAAGGGTGTAGACATTTTAGTGGTAGATTCCATGAAAAAGCTCGGCAAGGCCTGCGGAATTGAAGTTGGGGCAGCAGCTGTTGCCATTATGTTATAACGTACTTGTTTTGTTTTTGCATGCTTAAAATGCAAAAGCATTGTTTTTTGCCTTTTGATGAACCACCTGGGTATGTGGGTTATAAAAAAAGTAATGAAGGGAGGAATAACAACATGCCTACAATTAATCAGCTAGTACGCAAAGGACGCGTGAGTAAAGTTGAAAACTCAAAGTCACCTGCACTTAACAAAGGATACAACAGTTTCAAAAAAGAGCACACTAACGTAACATCTCCACAGAAGCGCGGGGTTTGTACTCGTGTCGGTACAATGACACCGAAAAAACCAAACTCAGCACTACGTAAATATGCTCGTGTACGTTTGTCTAACCTGATTGAAGTAACAGCTTACATTCCTGGTATCGGACATAACCTACAAGAGCACAGTGTAGTACTTATCCGTGGCGGACGTGTAAAAGACTTACCGGGTGTACGTTACCACATCGTTCGTGGTGCGCTTGATACTGCCGGAGTTGACGGTCGTATGCAAGGACGTTCTAAATACGGAACAAAACGCCCTAAACAAAGCAAATAATACAAACAAACATAAGGGTTTTTAGAAGTTGATATCAGATCAGTGGAGTCAGGTAACTGACAATGATATTGAGATGAGAGACAGATAGAAATCCTTTTAAAAGAGAAGGGAGGCTATTCAGATGCCACGTAAAGGTCCTGTAGCAAAAAGAGACGTATTGCCAGATCCAATTTACAATTCTAAACTTGTATCTCGTTTGATCAACAAAATGATGATCGACGGTAAAAGAGGAAAAGCACAAACAATTCTCTACAAGTCATTTGATATCATCAAAGAACGTACTGGTAATGAAGCGATGGAGGTTTTCGAACAAGCCTTGAAAAACATCATGCCAGTTCTTGAAGTTAAAGCACGTCGTGTAGGTGGAGCTAACTACCAAGTTCCTGTAGAAGTTCGCCCAGACCGTCGTACTACTTTAGGTCTTCGCTGGTTAGTAAACTACGCTCGTCTTCGTGGAGAAAAAACGATGGAAGAGCGTCTTGCTAACGAAATTCTTGACGCAGCTAACAACACTGGTGCTGCTGTTAAGAAACGTGAAGATACACATAAAATGGCAGAAGCGAACAAAGCATTCGCTCACTACCGCTGGTAGGATTTATACCAAACTAAAAAAACTATTCCCTAATGAGGAAGGAGAAATTACCCAATGGCAAGAGAGTTCTCCTTAGACAAAACTCGTAATATTGGTATCATGGCTCACATCGATGCCGGTAAAACGACAACGACTGAGCGTATCTTATACTACACTGGTCGTATCCATAAAATTGGTGAAACTCACGAAGGAGCTTCACAAATGGACTGGATGGAGCAGGAGCAAGAACGTGGTATTACAATCACTTCTGCTGCTACTACAGCACAATGGAAAGGTTACCGTGTAAACATCATCGATACACCAGGACACGTAGACTTCACTGTTGAAGTTGAACGTTCTTTACGTGTACTTGATGGTGCGGTTGCTGTTCTTGATGCACAATCAGGTGTAGAGCCACAAACTGAAACAGTTTGGCGCCAAGCAACAACTTACGGAGTACCTCGTATCGTATTCGTTAACAAAATGGATAAAACCGGTGCGGACTTCCTTTACTCTGTAAGCACATTAAGAGATCGTCTTCAAGCGAACGCTCATGCAATACAATTGCCGATCGGCGCTGAAGATCAATTCGAAGGAATCATCGACCTTGTAGAAAACGTAGCATACTTCTACGAAGATGACCTTGGAACTCGCTCTGATGCTAAAGAAATCCCTGCTGAGTATAAAGACAAAGCTGAAGAGCTTCGCAGCAGCCTAATTGAAGCTGTCGCTGAGCTTGATGAAGAGCTTATGGAAAAATACCTTGAGGGTGAAGAAATCACAATTCCTGAATTGAAAGCTGCAATCCGTAAAGGAACATTGAATGTTGAATTCTACCCAGTTCTTGTTGGATCTGCTTTCAAAAACAAAGGTGTTCAGCTTGTACTTGACGCTGTGCTTGACTACCTTCCTGCACCAACTGATGTTGCTGCAATCAAAGGTATCCTGCCAGATTCAAATGAAGAGGTTGTTCGTGAGTCTACTGATGACGCACCATTCGCAGCTCTTGCATTTAAAGTTATGACTGACCCTTATGTTGGGAAACTAACTTTCTTCCGCGTATACTCTGGAACACTTGATTCTGGTTCATACGTGAAGAACTCTTCTAAGAACAAGCGTGAACGTGTTGGACGTATCCTTCAAATGCACGCAAACAGCCGTGAAGAAATCTCTACTGTATATGCAGGGGATATCGCAGCAGCTGTAGGTCTTAAAGATACTTCTACTGGTGACACTCTTTGTGACGAGAAAAATCTTGTTATCCTTGAGTCTATGGAATTCCCAGAGCCAGTAATCGATGTAGCTATTGAGCCTAAATCTAAGGCTGACCAAGATAAAATGAGTATCGCTTTAGCTAAACTAGCTGAAGAGGATCCAACATTCCGTACACAAACAAACCCTGAAACTGGTCAAACGATCATCTCTGGTATGGGTGAGCTTCACCTTGATATCATTGTTGACCGTATGAAGCGTGAGTTCAAGGTTGAAGCTAACGTAGGTGCTCCTCAGGTTGCGTACCGTGAAACATTCCGTTCTGGTGCAAAAGTTGAAGGTAAATTCGTACGTCAGTCTGGTGGACGCGGTCAGTTCGGACACGTTTGGATCGAGTTCGAACCAAACGAAGAAGGCGCAGGATTCGAGTTTGAAAATGCAATCGTCGGTGGGGTTGTTCCACGTGAATACATCCCAGCAATTCAAGCAGGTCTTGAAGATTCACTTGAAAATGGTGTATTAGCTGGATTCCCATTAATCGACATCAAAGCAAAATTATTTGATGGATCTTACCACGATGTTGACTCTAACGAAATGGCGTTCAAAATTGCTGCATCTATGGCATTGAAAAATGCTGTCAGCAAATGTAACCCAGTTCTACTTGAGCCAATGATGAAAGTGGAAGTTGTTATCCCAGAAGAATACATGGGAGACATCATGGGTGATATCACATCTCGTCGTGGACGTGTAGAAGGTATGGAAGCTCGCGGTAACGCTCAAGTTGTTCGCGCTATGGTTCCACTTTCTGAAATGTTCGGATATGCTACTGCACTCCGTTCTAACACACAAGGACGCGGTACTTTCACTATGCACATGGATCACTACGAAGAAGTGCCTAAGAGCATCAGTGAAGAAATCATCAAAAAAAATAAAGGTGAATAATTGATTTTGCCTTTAAACTAAAGTATAACTACTATTGAAGATCAGAAAGTGAGAGGTAACTCTTCACTTTCTATCACTCTATACCAAATACAATGAACCTTTAAGGAGGATTTTTAGAATGGCTAAAGAAAAATTCGACCGTTCCAAATCGCATGCTAACATTGGTACAATTGGACACGTTGACCATGGTAAAACAACTCTAACTGCTGCTATCTCAACAGTTCTTCATAAGAAATCTGGTAAAGGTACAGCTATGGCTTATGACCAAATCGATGGTGCTCCAGAAGAGCGCGAGCGTGGAATCACAATCTCAACTGCACACGTTGAGTATGAAACTGAAACTCGTCACTATGCACACGTAGACTGCCCAGGACACGCTGACTATGTTAAAAACATGATCACTGGTGCTGCTCAAATGGACGGCGCGATCTTAGTAGTATCTGCTGCTGATGGTCCAATGCCACAAACACGTGAGCACATCCTACTTTCTCGTAACGTAGGTGTACCATACATCGTAGTATTCCTTAACAAATGTGACATGGTTGACGATGAAGAGTTACTTGAACTTGTTGAAATGGAAGTTCGTGACCTTCTTTCTGACTATGACTTCCCAGGTGACGATGTACCAGTTATCAAAGGTTCTGCTCTTAAAGCTCTTGAAGGAGATGCTGATTACGAAGCAAAAATCTTTGAACTTATGGATGCGGTTGATGAGTACATCCCAACTCCAGAGCGTGACACTGAGAAGCCATTCATGATGCCAGTTGAGGACGTATTCTCAATCACTGGTCGTGGAACAGTTGCTACTGGTCGTGTTGAGCGTGGACAAGTTAAAGTCGGTGACGAAGTTGAAATCATCGGTCTTCAAGAAGAAAACGGTAAAACAACTGTTACAGGTGTTGAAATGTTCCGTAAACTTCTTGACTATGCTGAAGCTGGTGACAACATCGGTGCACTACTTCGTGGTGTATCTCGTGAAGATATCCAACGTGGTCAAGTACTTGCTAAACCAGGTACAATCACTCCACACAGCCGTTTCAAAGCTGAAGTTTATGTACTTTCTAAAGAAGAGGGTGGACGTCATACTCCATTCTTCGCTAACTACCGTCCGCAGTTCTACTTCCGTACAACTGACGTAACTGGTATCGTACATCTTCCAGAAGGTACTGAAATGGTAATGCCTGGCGATAACACTGAGATGGAAGTTGAACTTATCTCTACTATCGCTATCGAAGAAGGAACTCGTTTCTCTATCCGTGAGGGTGGACGTACTGTAGGTTCTGGTGTCGTTTCAACTATCATTAAGTAATAAACATATAAAAGAGACTCCTTGCAAAAGGGTCTCTTTTTTTGCTTTTCCAGATCAGAACGGCTACTATAAGCTATAGAATCTAAATGGAACCGAGAGGATCGCTGGAATGGCAAAGACATATTTGAAAAAATGGTCGATCGGTGGAATTGACCAATGGATTAGGATGAAAGAAGATCAGACGAGTGAAACGAAGCCTGTACTTTTATTTTTACACGGCGGGCCCGGCTCGGCTCAAATCAGTTATATCGATTCCTTTCACGAGGAACTTGATCAGGACTTTACAGTTGTGCATTGGGATCAGCGGGGCGCAGGACTTTCTTATCAAAAGAATCTTCCTGATGCATCGATGACCATTCAGCAATTTATTGAAGACACGATTGAATTGACAGAGAAGATCCTATCTTATCTAGGTCATTCAAAATTGTATATCGCAGGATACTCGTGGGGATCATTAATTGCCATACAAGCAGTACATAAGCGTCCGGATCTTTATCATGCTTATTATGGGATTAGTCAGGTAGTAGATGTGTTAAAGGAAGATATCGTATCGTACGAGCTCCTTTTGAAGAAATACCATCGCAATCGGCTGTTTGCTGGGTGTCTGCGATTACTGACGCCTCCTCCATGGAAACGGACATCAGCTCATGCCTTGTTTTCTCTATATAAAGAGTTTGCGAGCGTAGGTCTCACACATAGATGGAAGCCGGTTTTTCAAATACTAAAAGGGTTTCTTTTTAGTAAGCAATATCAGCTGAAAGATAAATGGAAGTTCATAAAAGGGCAGAAGTTTAGTCAAGACAAGTTATGGGATCAGCTCATGAATGAGAGTATTCAATACCGAGTTTCTACTATATTAATACCGTGCTACTTTCTCATTGGCGATCACGACATGATTACACCGGCTGCTGTATCAAAACCGTATGTTGATCAATTAAAAGCGCCAATCAAAGAATGGTTTACCTTTAAAGACTCTGCACATTCTCCGCATATCGAAGAGCCAGATGAATTTATACGTATCATAAGAAAGACTGCTATACATCATCTTCAGGGAAAGCTTGATTTATAGGCTGAATCCCTGTATAATATGAAAAGTGTGCAAATCATAAATTTATCCGATTTATTATTGCAACACGCAGGCCAATTTGGTACAATAGTGCATGTTGGTCTTTGACTGCGATGAAGTGAGAGGTTGCTGACACACCCGGCCGCTTTGCCATGGCGAGGTGATCAGGTTTTTCTCACGGAGAACTGTCTAACGTAAGTAGGCGAAAAGGAGGGAAAATAATGGCAAAACAAAAAATTCGTATTCGTTTAAAAGCATATGATCATAGAATTCTTGATCAATCTGCTGAGAAGATTGTTGAAACGGCTAAGCGTTCTGGTGCTAGTGTATCTGGTCCAATCCCGCTTCCAACTGAAAAATCAGTTTACACAATCCTTCGTGCGGTGCATAAGTACAAAGATTCTCGTGAGCAATTCGAGATGCGTACTCACAAACGTCTAATCGACATCGTGAATCCAACTCCGCAAACAGTTGATGCACTTATGCGTTTAGATTTACCATCTGGTGTAGATATCGAAATCAAACTTTAATTCAAATAGAAAACACATATTATAGGAGGTGTGACTAATGACCAAAGGAATCTTAGGTAGAAAAATTGGTATGACGCAAGTATTCGCAGAAAACGGTGATCTTATCCCTGTAACTGTTGTTGAGGCTGCTGCTAACGTTGTTCTTCAAAAGAAGACTGTTGACACGGATGGCTATGAAGCAATCCAAATCGGTTTTGATGACAAACGTGAAAAGCTTTCTAACAAACCAGAGAAAGGCCACGTTGCTAAAGCGGAAACTGCTCCTAAGCGCTTCGTAAAAGAATTACGCGGTGCGGAGTTAGATGCGTATGAAGTTGGTCAGGAAGTCAAAGTTGATATTTTCGCAAATGGAGATATCGTAGATGTAACAGGAACATCAAAAGGTAAAGGATTCCAAGGGGCTATCAAACGCCACGGACAATCACGCGGACCAATGACTCACGGTTCACGTTACCACCGTCGTCCTGGTTCAATGGGACCTGTTGATCCAAACCGTGTATTCAAAGGTAAACTTCTTCCAGGTCGTATGGGCGGAGAGCAAATCACTGTCCAAAACCTTGAGATCGTTAAAGTTGATGCAGAACGCAATCTTCTATTGATCAAAGGAAACGTACCAGGAGCTAAAAAATCTCTAGTAACTGTAAAGAGTGCAGTTAAATCTAAATAACTCTCTTAGGAAAGGAGGAAACAAGTCATGCCAAAAGTAGCATTATATAACCAAAACGGTTCTACTAACGGTGAAATCGAATTAAACGCTTCTGTGTTTGGAATCGAGCCAAACGAAAGCGTAGTATTCGATGCTATTCTTATGCAAAGAGCTTCCTTACGTCAAGGAACTCACAAAGTAAAAACTCGTTCTGAAGTACGTGGCGGAGGTCGTAAGCCTTGGAGACAGAAGGGTACAGGTCGTGCTCGTCAAGGTTCTATCCGTTCACCACAATGGCGCGGAGGCGGTATCGTATTCGGTCCAACACCACGCAGTTATTCTTATAAATTACCTAAAAAAGTTCGCCGCTTGGCTATCAAGTCAGTATTGTCTTCTAAAGTAATCGACAACAACATCATCGTTCTTGAAGATCTGACTCTTGATGCAGTGAAAACGAAAGAATTCGCAGGCATCCTTAAAGGATTATCTGTTGAGAAGAAAGCGTTGATCGTCACTGCGGATGCAAACGAAACAGTTGCTTTATCTGCTCGTAACATCCCTGGAGTAACAGTTGTTGAAGCTAACGGTATCAACGTTCTTGACGTTGTCAACCACGACAAACTTCTGATCACTAAAGCAGCGGTTGAAAAAGTAGAGGAGGGACTTGCATAATGAAAGATCCTCGTGATGTTCTAAAGCGCCCTATCATTACTGAACGTTCTGCTGATCTAATGACAGAGAAGAAGTACACGTTCGAAGTTGATGTCAGAGCTAACAAAACAGAAGTGAAAGACGCTGTTGAAGAAATCTTTGGAGTGAAAGTTGAGAAAGTCAACGTTCAAAACTACAAAGGAAAATCAAAACGCGTTGGACGCTACACTGGTATGACTAGCCGTCGCAGAAAAGCGATCGTGAAATTAACTGCTGACAGCAAAGAAATCGAAATTTTTGAAGCGTAAATCTTAAAAAGAAGGAGGGAAATTCAAAATGGCGATTAAAAAGTATAAACCAACCAGTAATGGTCGTCGTGGCATGACTACTTCAGATTTTGCTGAAATCACGACTGACAAACCAGAAAAATCGTTGCTTGCACCGCTACACAAAAAAGGCGGACGTAACAACCAAGGTAGATTAACTGTTCGTCATCAAGGTGGCGGTCACAAACGTCAATACCGTATCATCGACTTTAAGCGTGATAAAGACGGTATACCTGGACGCGTTGCTACAATCGAGTATGATCCAAACCGTTCAGCTAACATCGCTCTTGTAAACTATGCAGATGGTGAGAAACGTTACATTCTTGCTCCGAAAGGAATCCAAGTTGGTACTGAAGTTACTTCTGGACCAGAAGCTGACATCAAACCAGGTAATGCTCTTCCACTTATCAACATCCCAGTTGGTACAGTTGTGCATAACATTGAATTAAAACCAGGTAAAGGTGGACAATTAGTTCGTTCTGCTGGTACTTCTGCTCAAGTTCTAGGTAAAGAAGGTAAATACGTTCTTGTACGTTTGAACTCAGGAGAAGTTCGCATGATTCTTTCTGCTTGCCGTGCGACTATCGGTCAAGTTGGAAACGAGCAACACGAATTAATCAACATCGGTAAAGCTGGACGTTCTCGCTGGAAAGGCGTACGCCCAACAGTTCGTGGTTCTGTAATGAACCCTAACGATCACCCACACGGTGGTGGTGAAGGACGCGCTCCAATCGGACGTAAATCACCAATGTCTCCATGGGGTAAACCGACTCTTGGATTCAAGACTCGTAAGAAAACCAACAAGTCTGATAAATTCATTGTACGTCGTCGTAAAAACAAGTAACGGGGTTGTCTACGGTTCATTTAGGACCGTAGTTCAATCACGAAGGGAGGTTCCACAATGGCTCGCAGCTTAAAAAAAGGACCATTTGTTGATGATCATTTGATGGCTAAAGTCGAGAAATTGAATGAAACTGACAAAAAGCAAGTCGTAAAAACTTGGTCTCGTCGTTCTACAATTTTCCCACAATTCATCGGTCACACAATCGCTGTCTATGACGGACGCAAACATGTACCTGTTTTCATTTCTGAAGATATGGTAGGTCACAAATTGGGCGAATTCGCACCAAGCCGTACTTACAAAGGTCATGCTAGTGACGATAAAAAAACAAGACGCTAATGAGAGGAGGCTTTTAAATGCAAGCTAAAGCTGTCGCAAGAACAGTCCGTATTGCTCCTCGTAAAGCACGTCTAGTAATGGACCTGATCCGAGGTAAGCAAGTAGGAGAAGCAGTTTCTATCTTAAACCTTACACCTAAGGCTGCTTCACCAATTATTGAAAAAGTATTAAAATCTGCTATCGCAAACGCTGAGCACAACTACGAGTTGGACGCTAACAGCCTAGTGATTACTCAAGCATTCGTTGACGAAGGTCCAACACTTAAGAGATTCCGTCCACGTGCTATGGGTCGTGCGAGCGCAATTAACAAACGTACTAGCCACATTACAATCGTTGTATCAGAAAAGAAGGAGGGATAATCCGTGGGTCAAAAGGTAAATCCAGTAGGTCTTCGTATTGGCGTCATTCGTGATTGGGAATCTAAATGGTTCGCAGGAAAAGATTACGCTGACTTCTTACATGAAGACTTGAAAATCCGTGAATTCATCAGCAAGCGTTTGTCTGACGCGTCTGTTTCTAAAGTAGAAATCGAACGTGCTGCAAACCGCGTAAATATCACAATCCACACGGCTAAACCAGGTATGGTAATTGGTAAAGGCGGATCTGAAGTTGAAGCACTTCGTAAAGCTCTTAACAGCCTAACTGGCAAACGTGTACACATCAACATTCTTGAAATCAAGAGAGCAGATCTTGATGCTCAGCTAGTTGCTGAAAACATCGCTCGTCAACTTGAAAACCGTATTTCATTCCGTCGTGCACAAAAACAAACAATCCAACGCACAATGCGTGCTGGAGCACAAGGAATCAAAACAATGGTTTCTGGTCGTCTTGGCGGTGCAGATATTGCTCGTTCTGAATATTACAGTGAAGGTACTGTTCCATTGCACACACTTCGTGCTGACATCGACTATGCTACTGCTGAAGCTGACACTACTTATGGTAAGCTTGGCGTAAAAGTATGGATCTATCGTGGAGAAGTCCTTCCAACTAAGAAGAATACTGCGGAAGGAGGAAAATAATATGTTATTGCCAAAACGCGTGAAGTATCGCAGAGAACATCGTGGAAAAATGCGTGGTCGTGCAAAAGGCGGTACTGAAGTACATTTCGGTGAGTACGGTATCCAGGCTCTTGAAGCTTCTTGGATCACAAACCGTCAAATCGAAGCTGCTCGTATTGCTATGACTCGTTACATGAAACGTGGCGGTAAAGTTTGGATTAAAATTTTCCCTTCTAAGCCATACACAGCTAAACCTCTAGAGGTCCGCATGGGTTCCGGTAAAGGTGCTCCAGAAGGATGGGTAGCTGTAGTAAAACCGGGCAAAGTTTTATTTGAAATTTCAGGTGTGTCTGAAGAAGTTGCTCGTGAAGCTCTTCGTCTTGCATCTCACAAATTGCCAATTAAAACGAAGTTCGTAAAACGTGAAGAAATTGGTGGTGAATCAAATGAAAGCTAATGAAATTCGTGACCTTACCACTGCTGAAATTGAACAAAAAGTAAAGTCTCTTAAAGAAGAACTTTTCAATCTTCGTTTCCAATTAGCGACTGGGCAGCTTGAAAACACTGCTCGCATTCGTGAAGTGCGTAAATCAATCGCACGCATGAAAACTGTGATTCGTCAAAGAGAAATCGCTGCTAATAAATAATAATTAGAGGGGAGGCCCCGCAAACATGAGCGAACGTAACCAACGTAAAGTGTATCAAGGTCGTGTTGTTTCTGACAAAATGGATAAAACCATCACTGTTGTAGTTGAAACATACAAAAAGCATTCACTTTATGGCAAACGTGTAAGATACTCTAAAAAGTTCAAAGCACATGATGAAAACAACCAAGCAAAAATCGGAGACATCGTAAAGGTCATGGAAACTCGTCCTTTATCTGCGACTAAACGCTTTCGTCTAGTTGAAGTTGTCGAAGAAGCCGTTATTATCTAATAAAGTTCGGATTTCTTTTTCCGAAAGGAGGTAACATTAATGATTCAACAGGAGACTCGTTTAAAAGTAGCTGACAACTCTGGCGCACGCGAAGTACTAACGATTAAAGTTCTTGGTGGCTCTGGACGTAAAACGGCTAACATCGGTGATGTCATTGTTTGTACGGTTAAACAAGCAACACCTGGAGGCGTTGTCAAAAAAGGTGAAGTTGTGAAAGCAGTTATCGTTCGTACTAAGAGCGGAGCTCGCAGAAACGATGGATCTTACATCAGTTTCGACGAAAATGCATGTGTCATCATCCGTGACGACAAGAGCCCACGTGGAACTCGTATCTTCGGACCAGTAGCACGTGAACTTCGTGAAAACAACTATATGAAAATTGTTTCTCTAGCACCAGAAGTACTTTAATGAATACAATCCGCGACTCAAGGAGGTGCGATTAAATGCATGTTAAAAAGGGCGATAAAGTAGTGGTTATCTCTGGTAAAGATAAAGGTAAACAAGGTGTCATCCTTGCTGCTTTCCCTAAAAAGGAACGTGTTTTAGTAGAAGGTATTAACCTTGTGAAAAAACACTCTAAACCAACCCAAGCTAACCCTCAAGGCGGAATTTCTGAACAAGAAGCGCCGATCCACGTATCAAACGTAATGCCGCTTGATCCTAAAACGGGTGAAGTGACACGTGTTGGGTATAAAGTTGAGGACGGAAAGAAAGTCCGTGTAGCGAAAAAATCTGGGCAAGTTCTAGATAAATAGTAAATAAGGAAGGGAGGTCTTTCTCATGAACCGCCTTAAAGAAAAGTATGTAAAAGAAATTACACCTGCATTAGTTTCTAAGTTTGAATACACTTCAGTAATGCAAGTGCCAAAAATCGAAAAAATCGTGATCAACATGGGTGTTGGTGACGCCGTTCAAAACGCTAAAGCAATCGATACTGCTGTTGAAGAATTAACGTTTATCGCTGGTCAAAAACCTGTCGTTACTCGTGCGAAGAAGTCTATTGCTGGATTCCGTCTACGTGAAGGAATGCCAATCGGTGCGAAAGTAACACTTCGCGGAGAGCGCATGTATGATTTCCTTGATAAACTTATTTCTGTGTCTTTACCACGTGTACGTGACTTCCGCGGGATTTCTAAGAAATCTTTCGACGGTCGTGGAAACTACACGCTTGGTATTAAAGAACAGTTAATCTTCCCAGAAATTGATTACGATAAAGTAACAAAGGTCCGCGGTATGGATATCGTTATCGTTACTACTGCCAATACGGACGAAGAAGCACGTGAGTTATTAACTCAAGTAGGTATGCCGTTCCAGAAATAATCAATGAAAGGGAGGCGAAATCGTGGCTAAAAAGTCTATGATTGCGAAACAACAACGCAAACAAAAGTTTAAAGTTCAAGAGTATACGCGCTGCGAACGTTGTGGACGTCCACATTCAGTTATTCGTAAGTTTAAACTTTGCCGTATTTGTTTCCGCGAACTTGCATATAAAGGACAAATTCCTGGCGTTAAAAAAGCCAGCTGGTAATCCCCATAAATGGGAAGGAGGTTATTAAATAATGGTTATGACAGATCCGATTGCAGATTTGCTGACTCGTATTCGCAATGCGAACATGGTACGTCATGAGAAGCTAGAAGTACCGGCTTCAAAAATCAAAAGAGAAATTGCTGAAATCTTAAAGCGTGAAGGTTTTATCCGTGACGTTGAGTACGTCGAAGACAGCAAACAAGGAATTATCCGTTTGTTCCTTAAATACGGCCAAAACAACGAACGTGTTATCACTGGTCTTAAAAGAATCAGTAAACCTGGTTTACGCGTATATGCGAAATCAAATGAAGTACCACGTGTACTTAACGGACTTGGAATCGCAATTATTTCTACATCACAAGGTGTTTTATCGGACAAAGAAGCCCGTGCTAAACAAGCTGGTGGAGAAGTACTTGCTTACGTATGGTAAAAAAAGTTTAAGATGAATGGAGGTGCTTGGTATGTCTCGTATAGGTAAAAAACTAATCGAGATCCCTTCAGGAGTAACTGTGACAAACAACGATAACACAGTGACAGTAAAGGGACCAAAAGGTGAACTAACTCGTGCATTTCACCCTGATATGGAAATTAAAATTGAGGACAACGTCTTAACTGTAAGCCGTCCGTCTGAAAATAAAGAACACCGTGCATTACATGGTACAACACGTAGCTTGATTGCAAACATGGTTGAAGGTGTATCTAAAGGTTTCGAAAGAGGTTTAGAACTTATCGGTGTCGGTTACCGTGCAGCTAAATCTGGAAACAAACTTGTTCTTAACGTTGGATACTCTCACCCAGTTGAAATCGTTCCTGAGGCTGGAGTTGAAGTAGAAGTTCCATCTCAAACGAAAGTAATCGTTAAAGGTATCGATAAAGAGCGTGTAGGAGCTCTAGCTTCTAACATCCGCGCTGTCCGTGCTCCAGAGCCTTACAAAGGTAAAGGAATTCGTTACGAAGGTGAATTCGTTCGCCGTAAAGAAGGAAAAACTGGTAAGTAAGATCGCTTAAAGTGAAGAAAGGAGTGACTCGGATGATTACGAAAACTAGCAAAAACGCTACTCGTCTTAAAAGACATGCTCGTGTTCGTGCGAAACTTTCAGGTACTGCTGAAAGACCTCGCCTTAACGTTTTCCGTTCTAACAAGAATATCTACGCTCAAGTAATTGATGATGTTAACGGTGTAACACTTGTAAGTGCTTCTACTCTTGATAAAGAGTTAAAGATCGAGAATAGTTCTGACACTGCAGCTGCTACAAAAGTTGGCGAACTTGTTGCAAAACGTGCTGTTGAAAAAGGAATCTCTAACGTGGTATTTGACCGCGGAGGATACCTATATCATGGACGTGTAAAAGCTCTAGCTGAAGCTGCTCGTGAGGCTGGACTTAAATTTTAATAAAAGAAGGAGGGACACATCCGAATGAGTCGTATTGACCCAAGCAAATTAGAGTTAGAAGAACGCTTAGTTACGGTTAACCGCGTAGCGAAAGTTGTTAAAGGTGGACGTCGTTTCCGTTTTGCAGCTTTAGTTGTTGTCGGTGACAAAAACGGTCATGTAGGTTTCGGTACTGGTAAAGCACAAGAAGTACCAGAAGCGATCCGCAAAGCTGTTGAAGATGCGAAAAAGAATTTAATTGAAGTACCAATGGTTGGAACTACAATTCCACATGAAATCATCGGTCGATTCGGTGCAGGAAACGTTCTATTGAAGCCTGCTTCAGAAGGTACAGGAGTTATCGCTGGAGGCCCAGTGCGTGCGGTACTTGAGCTTGCTGGTCTAGCTGATATCCTTTCTAAATCTCTAGGTTCTAATACACCGATCAACATGATCCGCGCAACACTTCAAGGTTTAAGTGAGCTTAAACGTGCTGAAGATGTAGCGAAGCTTCGTGGAAAATCTGTAGAAGACCTGTTAGGATAAGGAGGGAACAATAATGGCAAATAAATTAGAAATTACCCTCAAACGCAGTGTAATCGGTCGCCCTGAAGATCAGCGTGTCACTGTTCGTACTCTTGGTCTTAAGAAAACAAACCAAACAGTCGTACATGAAGACAATGCAGCGATCCGCGGCATGATTAACAAGGTGTCTCATTTAGTTTCTGTTAAAGAACAATAAAACATTTTTAATCGATAAGGAGGTGCCCAAATGAAACTTCATGAATTGAAGCCTTCAGAAGGTTCACGTAAAGTACGCAACCGTGTTGGTCGTGGTATTGGATCAGGTAACGGTAAAACTTCTGGTAAAGGTCATAAAGGTCAAAACGCTCGTTCTGGCGGCGGTGTACGCCCTGGTTTCGAAGGTGGTCAGATGCCTTTATTCCAACGCCTTCCAAAACGTGGTTTTACAAACATCAACCGTAAAGATTACGCGGTAATCAACTTAGACAGATTAAACAGTTTTGACGAAGGAACGGAAGTAACTCCTGAACTTCTTCTAGAGACTGGTGCAATAAGCAAGTTAAAAGCAGGAGTAAAAATTCTTGGCAACGGTAAATTAGAAAAAAAATTAACTGTAAAAGCCAATAAATTCTCTGCTTCTGCGAAAGAAGCGATTGAAGCTGCTGGCGGTACAGCCGAGGTGATCTAACTTGTTTAAGACAATCTCCAATTTTATGCGCGTGAAAGATATACGGAATAAGATTATATTCACACTTTTAATGTTAGTCGTCTTTCGTATAGGTGCTTTCATCCCTGTGCCTAATGTGAACGCCGAAGTTCTCCAGGCACAGGATCAAATGAGTGTTTTCGGAATCCTCAACACGTTTGGGGGCGGGGCACTTTTCCAATTCTCCATTCTTGCAATGGGGATTATGCCGTATATCACTGCTTCGATCATCATTCAGCTCTTGCAGATGGATGTTGTTCCGAAGTTTACTGAGTGGTCAAAGCAAGGAGAGGTTGGCCGCCGAAAATTAGCACAATTCACAAGGTATTTTACAATTGTTCTAGGATTTATCCAGGCGCTGGGAATGTCATATGGATTCAACAATATGGCAGGAGGCATGCTGATTGAAAACCCTGGTGTTTCAACGTATCTCTTAATTGCGGTCGTACTCACTGCGGGAACAGCATTTTTAATGTGGCTGGGTGAGCAGATTACTGCTCACGGTGTTGGTAATGGTATTTCGATTATTATCTTTGCCGGTATCATCGCTGGTATCCCTCAAACATTAAAACAAGTGTACGCTCAACAATTTGTAGGTGGAGATGGACAGCTGTTCATGCAAATCCTTAAAATTGCCCTTATTGTCATTGCCATTCTTGTCATTGTTATCGGTGTTATTTACATTCAAATGGCAGTGAGAAAGATTGCAATTCAATATTCAAAAGGAACTGGCCGTGCACAAATGTCTGCTAGCCAAGCAACGCACCTTCCATTGAAAGTGAATCCAGCAGGGGTGATTCCAGTCATCTTTGCCGTTTCTTTCATTATTACTCCGCAGACGATCGCATCGTTCTTCGGAACCAATAATGTGACAACTTGGATAACCAACAACTTTGACTATACTAAGCCAATCGGTATGACGATTTATGTAGCACTGATTGTTGCTTTCACATATTTTTATGCCTTTGTCCAAGTCAATCCTGAACAAATGGCTGAAAATCTGCAAAAGCAGGGTGGCTATATCCCGGGAGTTCGTCCAGGGAAAATGACTCAAGATAGAATTACGAGCATTTTGTACCGACTCACGTTTGTGGGCGCCATTTTCTTAGCCGTGATTTCAATACTTCCTATCTTTTTCATTCAATTCGCTGGATTACCTTCCGCTGCACAAATTGGCGGCACAAGTCTTCTCATTGTTGTAGGTGTTGCACTTGAAACAATGAAACAGCTTGAAAGCCAATTAGTGAAACGAAATTACCGTGGATTTATGAAATAAAACAGAGGGCTGGGCAGCTGCCCAACCTCTCTAAGTAAGGAAGGGGAAATCCGAAATGAACTTAGTCTTAATGGGGCTTCCGGGTGCTGGTAAAGGCACTCAGGCAGAACGAATTGTTGATGATTATGGGATCCCTCATATCTCAACAGGAGATATGTTCCGCGCTGCTATGAAAGAGGAGACACAACTTGGGCTCGAAGCAAAATCCTTTATCGATAAAGGAGAGCTTGTTCCTGATGAGGTCACAATCGGTATTGTTAGAGAAAGACTTGGCAAAAATGATTGTGAACAAGGTTTTCTTCTGGACGGATTTCCGCGAACAGTCGCTCAGGCTGAAGCTTTAGAAGAAATTCTAAAGGACCTTGGCAGAACGATTGATTATGTCATTAATATTAAAGTCGATAAAGATGCTTTGATGGAGCGTCTGACTGGCCGAAGAATTTGCAAAAATTGCGGAGCAACATATCATTTAGTATTCAATCCACCTGCGAAAGAAAATGTTTGCGACAAGTGCGGAGGCGAGCTTTATCAACGTGCAGATGATAATGCAGAAACCGTTTCGACTAGACTTGAAGTAAACGTAAAGCAGACTGAACCTTTACTGAACTTCTATTCAGAAAAAGGATATCTTGCAAACATTGATGGTGCGAAGCACATTAACGATGTATATGCAGATATCAAGGACCTGCTTGGAGGATTAAATAAATGATTATCTGTAAAACTCCTCGCGAGCTTGAGATTATGAGAGAAGCTGGACGTATTGTCGCACTGACTCATGAAGAGCTGAAGAAACACATAAAACCAGGTATTTCGACAAAAGAATTGGATCAAAT
>NZ_SOBQ01000009.1:45554-46070 GCF_004364885.1 Bacillus sp. BK450
TATTACTAAGCAGGGTGCAATCCCATCTTTTAAAGGGTATAATGGTTTTCGCGGGAGCATTTGCGTTTCGGTGAATGAAGAACTCGTTCACGGTATTCCTGGTAAACGGGTTTTACGTGATGGTGACATCATTAGTATCGATATTGGCGCAAAGTTAAATGGCTATCATGGTGACTCTGCTTGGACTTATCCAGTTGGGGTAATCAGTGATGAAGACCGCAAACTACTGGAAGTCACAGAGGAATCTCTATATAAAGGCTTACAGGAAGCAAAGCCAGGCGAACGTCTGTCGAA
Organism: Bacillus sp. BK450; assembly: GCF_004364885.1. Classification (NCBI taxonomy): domain Bacteria; kingdom Bacillati; phylum Bacillota; class Bacilli; order Caryophanales; family Bacillaceae; genus Bacillus; species Bacillus sp. BK450. The sequence continues at coordinate 45,849 of NZ_SOBQ01000009.1, forward strand.
CATTTCCCATGCCATACAAACGTATGTTGAAAATGAGAATTTTTCAGTTGTTAGAGAATATGTTGGACATGGGGTCGGCCAGGATCTTCATGAGGACCCTCAAATTCCTCATTATGGTCCGCCCAACAAAGGCCCGCGGCTAAAACCTGGAATGGTGTTGGCCATCGAACCGATGGTGAACGCAGGCAGCCGATATGTGAAAACATTGGCTGATAACTGGAC
>NZ_SOBQ01000009.1:46080-47833 GCF_004364885.1 Bacillus sp. BK450
AAAGTGTGCTCACTTTGAGCATACGATTGCGATTACAGATACAGGTTTTGATATACTGACTAAGATTTAGGTCTTCACTGAAGCCTTTCAGGCCCAAATCGGGCAGGTTGTCTGTATAGTCCAAAGAAAGAACAAGATCAGTATACAGGTGTCATCGGCATATTCGTTGACTGCCATGTACTAATCGCAGACGGAGAAAAGCGTAAATTTCATTCTCCTAAGAAAAAATATCAATCATATAACCTTTTATGATTGCGTATCTCCGGAAGTTCAGAACAGTATATTCAAAACAGGTCGGGTGATAGATGAACAATTGAGAGATTCTCATTTGGACATTTGTCAGAGAGCAAGTTACTGATTTGAAGAAGGGAGAACACTTGAATGGCGAAAGACGATGTAATTGAAGTGGAAGGTACTGTAGCAGAAACTTTGCCAAACGCAATGTTCAAAGTTGAACTAGAGAATGGTCATACAGTTTTGGCTCATGTATCAGGAAAAATCCGTATGCACTTCATTCGCATTTTACCTGGAGACAAAGTTACGGTAGAATTATCTCCATATGACTTAACTCGTGGTAGAATTACGTACCGTTACAAATAAAGCAACTCCGGAAGAAGGAGGTTGGAAACACATGAAAGTGAGACCATCTGTTAAACCTATCTGTGAAAAATGTAAAGTGATTCGCAGAAAAGGAAAAGTAATGGTGATCTGTGAAAACCCAAAACATAAACAAAAACAAGGCTAATAACAAGGAGGTGCCCAAATCATGGCTCGTATTGCTGGTGTAGATATTCCACGTGATAAGCGTGTTGTCATTTCTTTAACATATGTTTTTGGAATTGGTCGTACGACTGCGCAACAAGTCCTTAAAGAAGCAGGTGTTTCTGAAGACACTCGCGTTCGCGATCTAACTGAAGACGAACTTGGTAAAATCCGTGATATTATTGACAAACTTAAAGTAGAAGGTGACCTTCGTCGTGAAGTTTCACTTAACATTAAGCGTCTAATTGAAATCGGAAGCTACCGCGGAATCCGTCATCGTAGAGGACTTCCTGTTCGTGGACAAAACACAAAAAACAACGCGCGTACTCGTAAAGGTCCGCGTCGTACTGTAGCTAACAAGAAAAAATAAGTAAAGGAGGTAGTTAAAGAATGGCTGCTGCTCGTAAACAAAATACGCGTAAACGTCGCGTGAAAAAGAATATTGAAGCTGGAATCGCTCATATCCGTTCCACTTTCAACAACACGATTGTAACGATTACTGATGTTCATGGAAACGCAATTTCTTGGTCAAGTGCTGGTGCATTAGGATTCAGAGGTTCTCGTAAATCTACTCCTTTCGCTGCACAAATGGCTGCTGAAACAGCTGCTAAAGGTTCTATCGAACACGGTCTTAAAACACTTGAAGTAACTGTTAAAGGTCCTGGTTCTGGTCGTGAAGCTGCAATTCGTGCACTTCAAGCTGCAGGTCTTGAAGTTACTGCAATTAGAGACGTAACTCCAGTTCCTCATAACGGATGCCGTCCACCAAAACGTCGCCGCGTGTAATTTGTTTGTATAGATTTTGTGTCCCTGTCAATAATGGGTTATGATACAGTTATTTATGAGACGAATACACGACTCGTTGCCTGAGCACATACGGGACTAAACAATGAGGAATTTCGGATGGAATCTCATATGATTCTATTCGAGGTTTCGACGTTTTGAAGGAGGGTTTTATTAGATGATCGAAATTGAAAAACCAAAAATCGAA
>NZ_SOBQ01000010.1:0-18499 GCF_004364885.1 Bacillus sp. BK450
CGTTCGTCCTGAGCCAGGATCAAACTCTCCGAGGTATGCAGGATGCATATCACACATGCGTTGCTACACGATGTAGCGAACTTAGCATGTGATCATTTCCTGCCTCGCCAGTTTGACTGACTACCTATGAAGTATCATAGGATTTTTTTATAAAAAACTCGAATTAACAGGTACGTTTTGTCTTGTTTAGTTTTCAAAGAACTTGTTTACCGCTTCAGAAGCGACTAGAACATCTTATCACATCCAAGTTGTTAGTGTCAACAACTTTTTTGTTATTATGTTTTTTCGTTTCTTCGTCATCAGCGACGTATATTAATTTACCACCCTATCGAATCAAAGTCAATAATATTTTTCATTAAATAATAAACTTTTCAATAACGATTAAAGCTGCTACGCCCGGAATACCCAATAAACCACTAATTCCACTCGTTACAGGGTTAATAGAGACATGTAATCCTAGACTCTCGCCAAATAGGTTGAGGCAAAATAAAAAAAGAGCGCCTGCTATAAACTTCACTCCGATAAGCCCTAACCATTTGAATGGATTCGCCTGCCCACCTGACATAAACAACAATAGCACAGCTAGCAAAATTGACCCGATCACAATAACAGGTTCCATAATCCTCTCATCTCCTCTTCATATGAATAGTACAAGCATATGAGAGGACTATGTATAATAGACCTGCTATTTCCAGTTGTTTAAACGTAAATTCCTCTTTTTCGCTTCTCTCAGATAGAAAAAGTACTTTGCTTGAGCAAGCTTTAATTCGAATAGAATGTCCGGTGAAGGCTCAACGCTATTTGCGACAAGCTTTTTTTGTCTGTTCCATTCTTCCTTTTGCTTAAAAAGCTGTTGAATTAATTTCTCATCGAATTCTTTTCGAATTGATTTTCTGCGAAGAAAACCCATGTACCGTACTTCTCCTTCCTACATCTCACGTCTGCCTTCTAGAGCCTTAGACAGTGTAACTTCATCCGCATACTCTAAATCCCCGCCTACTGGAAGTCCGTGAGCAATGCGAGAGAGTTTAATTCCTGATGGTTTTAACAATCTGGAGATATACATGGCTGTTGCTTCTCCTTCAATGTTTGGATTGGTTGCAAGGATCACCTCTGTCACTTGATCGTCTTGCAATCTTTTTAATAGGTCAGGAATTTTAATATCCTCTGGGCCAATTCCGTCCATTGGCGAAATGGCACCATGAAGCACATGATATAAGCCGTTGTATTCTTTCATTTTTTCCATTGCGATTACATCTTTTGGATCCTGCACTACACAGATAACAGATTGATCTCTTCTTGTATCTTCACAAATATAGCAAGGATCTTGGTCTGTGATATGACCGCATACCGAACAATAAGTTAAATTACGCTTTGCATTTACAAGCGCCTTCGCAAAATCTAGTACGACATCTTCCTGCATACTAAGAACAAAAAAAGCCAGACGGACCGCAGTTTTCGGTCCGATTCCTGGCAATTTCATAAAGCTGTCAATCAGCTTTGATATTGGTTCAGGATATTGCATCTTCAGTTATTCCTCCTAGAATAAACCTGGCATGTTCATTCCTTTTGTGAATTGACCCATCGTTTCATTCGTTAGCTCATCGACTTTTTTCAATGCATCGTTTGTCGCAGCAAGTACAAGATCTTGAAGCATATCGATATCTTCTGGATCAACAACTTCTTCATTAATTGCTACATCAACGACTTCTTTTTGTCCATTTACTTTGACAGTGACCATACCGCCACCAGCTGTACCTTCAAGAACTTTTTCTGCAAGCTCTTCTTGAGCCTTCGCCATATCCTTTTGCATTTTTTGCATTTGTTTCATCATTTTTTGCATATTTCCCATTCCACCGCGCATATGAACACCACTCTCTTTCATTTTTATTAATCTTTAATTTCAATTAAATCAGTTCCTACTAATTTTTTTGCTTCCGCAATCAATGGATCCTCTTCAGTAGAAGTTCCCTGACCATCTGCTTGTTCATCCGGCTGATGATCTCTTAAAAATTCTTCTCTTATTTTACCCCATTGAGCGTCAGGAACGCCAACTAATTCCACTCTTTTTCCTAACATAGACTCTAGCAGTTGTTCAAGATTGGTCCGAACACCGCTTTTATCTTCAGCAACCATTTTACAATGTATTTCAAATTTGAATTTTAAAACAAAGGCATGCGAAGCAGCCGCAACTGGCTCACTGTCCGTTAATAACGCAGCGTGAGACACCTTATTCTGCTGTTTCAACTGGGCAAGGAGCTCTCCCCATTTGCCTTTAATTTTTTCTAACTCAGGCCGTTTCGCTTCTTTTAGAATCTCATGAATTCGGCCGACAGGAGCACGATAGCCATTTTTGTTACTCGTTTGTGGTCGAGGCGCTTCCTTTTTTTCTTGAGGGCTATGAGATGGAGACATTGGTACACCTTCGGCTCTTAGCCTCGATAGTTCCTGTTCCAGCCTGTTTATTTTATCTGTTAGCGCCGTTAAATCAGCGTCAGCATGGCCTTGTGTCAATCCTGCTGTTGACTGACACAGCTTTACAACAGCTACCTCAAAGAAAATCCTTGGATGATTTGTCCATTTCATTTCTTGGTGGCTTTTATTCAGGACTTCAATGGTTTCATACAGAAACTGAGGTGTCACACGATCTGACAGCGCCACGAAACTTTCGTCGACCTTTACCTTTTCAAGGACCCCCTCGAGATCTGGTGCCGTTTTATAAAGCAGCATATCTCTAAAGTAAAAAATCATATCCTCTATTAATTTAGCAGCATCTTTCCCCTGCTGGAGCAATTCATTTAATGTATCTAACGCTGTGGCAATATTTTGATCAAAAATTGCTTCAGCAAGCTGACTAATGAAATGCTGAGATACAGCACCTGTAATGAGCAGCGCATCATCAATTGTCAATTGTTCACCACTAAATGAGATCGCTTGATCCAAGAGACTTAGTGCATCACGCATACCGCCATCAGCTGCACTAGCAATAATCTCGAGCGAACCCTCCTGTACGTCAAGGCCTTCTGCATCTACAATTTTCTCCATTCTTCCAACAATATCTTTAGTCGTGATTCGTTTAAAATCAAATCGCTGACAACGAGATATGATGGTAAGAGGAATCTTATGGGGCTCTGTGGTAGCCAAAATAAAGATACAATGAGCAGGCGGTTCTTCCAGCGTTTTAAGGAGAGCATTAAATGCACCGATAGAGAGCATATGTACTTCATCTATAATATAAACCTTATATGTAACCGCCGAAGGAGCAAATTTCACTTTATCACGTATATCCCGGATTTCATCTACCCCGTTATTCGAGGCAGCATCTATTTCAATCACGTCTGAAATTGAACCGTTTGTAATCCCTTTACAGGCATCACATTCATTACACGGCTCGCTAACAGGTGACTTTTCACAGTTCACTGCCTTAGCAAAGATTTTGGCAGCACTTGTTTTACCTGTTCCTCTAGGACCTGAAAATAAGTAAGCATGAGAAAACTTTTTCTGCAAAAGGGCATTTTGCAACGTTTTTGTGATGTGTTCTTGTCCAACAACATCCTCAAAAACTTGAGGTCTGAACACTCGATATAAAGCTTGATAACTCACAAATACGCCCTCCTCCATTTATCATCCTTTTCATTATACATGATGCACCGATCAATTCAAAAGCACACCTTTATTTTCTAATATGCCAAAAAGATGATTTCAACTAGAGATTTTCTACTTTCTATGTATTAAAAACGTATTTTCTAGCTTTGTAAAAAGACCTGAAACCCTAAAACAGAACACCAGTTCTTTTTGCGGTTAGTGAAAAAAACAAATGGCTCCAAAAAGACTTTTTATCTATTTGTATAACCAAAGCAGTTAAGCTATTCTTGGAACAGCAACAAAAAACTCACCTAGTTAAACTAGATGAGTTACATTTAATATTGATTTACCGTGCACCTTCTGTCGATTCGCTACCCCAAGCGTTACTTAAACAGTTAGCTCGGCCCAGGCAACCCTGCGGCACATGAGAGGTTTCACTTAATGCTGCTTCCTTCCGGACCTGACATGGTTCATGAATTCCCATTGCGCAGGACCCAGGCGTCAACACCACTTATTTAAGGCAGACCTTGAAGTAAACGAACCTCGAGAAGGGATTCGGCCTCGCTAGAGCGGATTGCGAGTACAGGGCACCGCTACCTCCCCGCTTAGCACGGCAAAATAAATATTAAATTGTTAGTGACGCAGACATAAGTATACCTTCTTATAGCTCAAATTGCAAACGACATCCATTCATTTACTTTTGGCTTGTTTCTTTCGCTGACGGAGATTTCGGAAGAACTGACTTAACAGCTCACCACACTGATTTTCAAGTACACCACCGATGACCTCAGACTGATGATTGAACCGTTCATCATCCAGTAAATTCATTAAAGTACCTGCGCATCCACCTTTTGGATCGTATGCACCAAAAACGACCTTTTTCACTCTAGAGAGAACAATAGCACCCGCACACATTGGGCATGGCTCAAGCGTAACGTAAAGCACAGCATCTTCTAAACGCCAGCTCCCTGTCGCTTTACATGCTTCATCAATAGCAAGTAATTCTGCATGTGCAATCGAACGCTGCTCACTTTCCCTTAAATTATGAGCCCGGCTCACGATTTGATCATCAACAACAATGATCGCACCAATCGGCACTTCCCCTATTTGTTCTGCTTTTAAGGCTTCAGAAATGGCTTCTTGCATAAACTTTTCATCTTTCGTCATGGCATGGCTCTCTTTTCATGTTTTTTAAAAGGAAATTGAGGTTAACATATTATCACAATCTTTTAAAGGGGGTCTTATTTTGTCAAAGCAAAAAAAGGCGCTGCTTATTATCGACATGATTAACGATTTTGATTTTGAAATGGGACATGTGCTTGCAGAAAAAACAGAGCAAATGACCAATAAAATTTTAGCTCTTAAACAACATGCTTTCAAGGAAAATTGGCCAATCATTTATATCAACGATCACTACGGACTTTGGAAGGCTGATATCCAAGCTGTTTTGGAAACATGCAAAAACGAAAGAAGCGCTCCTATTTTAGAGAAAATGACACCATCAAAAGATAATTACTTCTTAATTAAACCTAAGCATTCTGCCTTCTACGGTACGCACTAGAGACACTCTTAAATGAATTAGGTGTTGAGGACATTATTCTAACTGGAATTGCCGGAAACATTTGCGTTTTGTTCACTGCAAATGACGCATACATGCGAGAATACAATCTAATTGTACCTAAAGATTGTATCGCTTCAAACGACGACAGAGATAACGACTACGCTTTAACGATGATGGAGAACGTTCTTCTAGCCAAAATCACTACCGCTAAGGAAATCACGAATGAAAATCAAACATGATTTAGCTATAACCCTCATAAATTGTTAGCAATAACAAAGGGGGCGTTGACTATTCAAATTTATGTTGTCAAAAGAGGAGATACTTTAAACGACATTGCTATGCGTTTTAAAACGACAGTCAATGAAATCATCCGTACTAACGAAATCGAAACACCAAATCAACTCGTCATTGGACAAACAATTGTCATTCCAATTAGAGGTCAATTTTATGAGGTCAAACAAAATGACACACTATATCAAATTGGTAGACGGTTTCAAATCTCAGTGGAAGAATTGGCACGCGTGAACAGAATTCGACCTGAAGCGATACTGCCTATTCGTTTCTTGCTCTATATTCCACAAAGACCGAAAAGGAACATTAATTCCAATGCTTATATTGAACCACGGGGAAATCAAGTCAGTGAAAACTTAAAGCAGGCAGCTAGAGAGGCCTCCCCATACTTAACCCATTTAGACGTCTTTAGTTTTCAAGCACAAAGAGATGGGACACTGCGAGAACCACCGATAGACCAACTACCCCAGATTGCCGCTCAGAACAGAACTGTATTAACCATGGTGGTGACAAATCTAGAGAATGAAAAATTCAGTGATGAACTTGGGCGTATTCTTTTAACTAACCAATCTGTCAAAACGGCATTTTTAAATGAAATTGTTCGAGTTGCCAAAAAGTATCAATTCAAGGAAATCCATTTTGATTTTGAATATTTACGCCCTGCTGATAAAGATGCTTATATTCAATTTTTAAGAGAAGCAACAGCCCGTTTCCATCAAGAAGGATGGACAATATCTGTTGCACTTGCACCAAAAACAAGTAGTCAGCAAAAGGGCAAATGGTATGAAGCCCATGACTATGAAGCGATCGGTAAGATTGTCGATCACGTTGTGTTGATGACCTATGAATGGGGATACAGCGGCGGCCCTCCACAAGCTGTCTCTCCAATTGGACCTGTCCGCCAAGTCATTGAATATGCATTAACTGTCATACCGGCCAATAAAATTGTAATGGGGCAGAATTTATACGGCTATGATTGGACACTTCCTTTCGTCCAGGGCGGTCCCATAGCCAAAGCCGTCAGTCCTCAACAAGCAATTGCACTTGCTAGAGAGCACAATGTCTCTATCTTATACGACGAAACAGCACAAGCACCCCATTTTCGTTATACAGATGCCGACAACAAAGAGCATGAGGTCTGGTTCGAAGACGCTAGATCAATTCAAGCAAAGTTCAACCTCATCAAAGAGCTAAATTTGAACGGCATTGCTTATTGGAAATTAGGTCTATCTTTCCCACAAAACTGGCTCTTATTATCAGATCAATTTAATATTGAAAAAAGAACGACATCGTAATCCATTCACTCTATCTATTAGAAGGGGTATGGTACAATATACATTGGTTTGACAACTTTAACTTTATAGATAGAGGAGAACGCCTATGTATCCTGCCCCTTTTATTGCAGTGGAAGGCCCGATTGGAGCCGGAAAAACAACTTTGGCTACAATGCTTGCGAAGGAATTTCAATTTCCTTTAGTAAAAGAGATTGTAGAAGAAAATCCATTCTTAGATAAATTTTATGAAGATATGGAACAATGGAGCTTTCAGCTTGAGATGTTCTTTTTATGCAATCGGTTCAAACAGTTAGAATCAATTGAAGAAAACTATGTGAATAAACAGCAACCAGTTGTCACTGATTATCACGTCTATAAAAATATGATATTTGCAGAAAGAACATTATCAAAAAAGCACATGGATAAATACAGAAAGATCTATCACCTGCTAACAGATGATCTTCCTAAACCAAATGCCATGATCTATATAAAAGCCAGCCTTCCCACCTTACTTGAAAGAATACAGATGAGAGGACGCTCTTTTGAAGAAGACATCGACCCAGCTTATTTAAAAACACTCATTGAAGATTACGAGCTGGCCATTGAACATTTAAAACAGACTGAGCCAGGGCTTCCTATCATTACAATTGAAGGAGATCACACAGACTTCGTTTCCTCACAGCAAGATTACCAGCAAATTGTACAGAACATAAAGGAGCAAGTGCTATGAACAATATCGAAATACCAAAAGACGCAGTCATCACAATTGCCGGGACTGTTGGTGTCGGCAAATCAACTATGACCAAAACAATAGCGGACAAGCTAGGGTTTCAAACCTCTCTTGAAAAAGTAGATGATAACCCATATTTAGAGCCTTTTTATTCAGATTTCCAAAGATGGAGCTTCCACTTACAGGTATATTTCCTAGCTGAGCGTTTTAAGGAGCAAAAGCGGATTTTTGAATCTGGCGGTGGATATGTACAAGATCGTTCCATTTATGAGGATACTGGCATTTTTGCAAAAATGCATGCGGACAAAGGTACGATGTCTGAGGTTGATTATGAAACGTATACAAGCCTATTTGAGGCGATGGTGATGACACCTTACTTCCCTCACCCTGATGTCCTCATCTATCTACACGGGGATTTAGATCATATTTTACATCGTATTGAGGAACGCGGCAGAGAGATGGAAACTCAAACTGACCGCGCTTATTGGGAAGAAATGTACACTCGATACACGGAATGGATCGAACAATTTGATTTATGCCCTGTGATTAAAATTAATATTGAAGATTACGACTTACTTCATGATGAAAGCTCACTTGATCCCATTCTTCATGAAATAGCTTCTGTTATTCAAAAAAATCGCTCTAAAACAAAATAAAAAAAACCGCTGCATTCGCGAAATGCAGCGGTTTGACAATTTCCAATTTTTATGCTTGCGTTCAATTCAACTAAGGTAAAAAATCAATATGGCGGAGGAAGAGGGATTCGAACCCCCGCGGGCTTTGACACCCCTGTCGGTTTTCAAGACCGATCCCTTCAGCCGGACTTGGGTATTCCTCCGTATCGACAAGAATTAATATACCATATCATTTTATTTGAAGTCAACATCTTTTCGAAAAAAATTTCAATATGTGATTTTGGCATGATGATTGCCTATAAAAAAGCAGCCATTGATGGCTGCTCCAGATTGTTGACAAAGGGCTAAAATGATTTTGATTTTAGCCCCTTTGTCTTCTTTTCAGCGTGATAGAAAACCTTTGCAGCCCTAGGAAGGGCGAGCACCGGAGCGGAGCGAATCTGACATTCGTGAGCACCGAAGCGCAGACCTGACAACGAATGCGAGGATTTGTCTACACGCTGAAGCAGCCATTGACGGCTGCTCTTGATCTATTTCGTATCCTGTCTAATTTCTTCAATAAACTGATTCATCTCTACTTTAAACTCATTTAATGACTCGATAATCTTCGTAAAGTCTGTCACTTGTTTGGCTTGTTCATTTGTTGAACTGCTGATTTGTGAGATGTTTTCAGACAAAGTGCCAATGCTGTCTTGGATTTCTTTTAAAAATGTATTAATGGTTTCAGCCGCTTCCTTCGAGCCATCTGATAATTTGCGAACTTCATCAGCAACGACAGCAAACCCTTTTCCGTTCTCGCCTGCTCTTGCGGCTTCAATTGCAGCGTTTAAACCGAGCAGATTTGTTTGTCTAGCGATCCCGCCAATGGTTTTGACGACTTCTTCAATATTCGCAGATTTCTCTTCCGCTCTTCCTGCCTGTTCGCTTATTTCTAAACTTGTGGCAGCCAGCTCTTGAGAATGTGCAGCAATTTGCTCAATTCCACCTTGGAGTTCTTTCGCTACTTTATTGATTTGCTCCATATAACCGCTTAATTTCTTTTCACGATGATGTGAAAATGCCACTAAAAAAGAGCCAATTACTTTTCTATCTTCATCAAAAATTGGGTAACCTTTTACAGCAATTTCATAACCATATAAATGCTCTGGTAAATGACCGTCATATTCTTGTCCTCTTAATGTCGTCGCCACATTTTGGTCTTCTGGGTTCAATGGGTCTCCAACTTTCATACCAAAATCTATTGTGTTAGACGGGTAATAACAAAGTATCTTCTCTGTATCTGTGATGCCGAAAAGAATACTTTCATCTAGTACCTTTCTAAGTAAATGAGCCATTTCAACATAATAGTCAAGCCTATTCAAGGTTATTCCTTCTTTCCTAGAAGCTTTTAATTTTTTTATCGGCTAAATTTAGGAAAACTGTAGGACTTTTGGTAAAAAGAAAAAGATTCCTTGACGGCACCTTATTTCATCACTTCTTTATTTCCCATATAAGGACGCAGTACTTCAGGAATGATCACTGTGCCGTCCTCTTGTTGATAGTTTTCTAAAATAGCCGCTACAGTTCTTCCTACCGCTAATCCAGATCCATTTAATGTGTGGACATGTTCTGGCTTCGCTTTAGGTTCTGGACGGAAACGAATGTTTGCACGTCTTGCTTGGAATGCTTCGAAGTTACTGCAAGAAGAAATTTCACGGTACGTATTCTGGCTCGGAATCCACACTTCGATATCGTATTTCTTCGCAGCTGTGAATCCTAAATCTCCCGTGCACATGCTCATGACACGGTATGGCAGGTTCAATAGCTGAAGAACTTTTTCTGCTTGATTTGTTAGTTTCTCTAATTCTTCATAAGAATCTTCTGGTCTGACAAATTTCACAAGCTCTACCTTGTTAAATTGATGCTGACGGATGAGTCCACGTGTATCTCTTCCAGCAGATCCAGCTTCTGATCTAAAGCAAGCACTGAATGCTGCATAGTTGATCGGCAGTTGTTCACCTTCAAGAATTTCGTCACGATGCATGTTCGTAATTGGCACTTCAGCTGTTGGAATGAGGAAGTAATCTTCTTCACGAATTTTAAAGGCATCCTCTTCGAATTTTGGAAGCTGCCCAGTTCCTGTCATACTTGCTCTGTTGACCATATAAGGTGGAAGCACTTCAGTAAAACCAAACTCATCCACATGTAAATCAAGCATAAAGTTATACAATGCGCGCTCTAAGCGTGCGCCAAGCCCTTTATAAAAAACGAAACGGCTTCCTGTCACTTTTCCTGCACGTTCAAAATCAAGGATTTTTAGCTCATCAGCTACGTCCCAATGTGGTTTTGGCTCAAATGAGAAGGCTGGCTGTTCGCCCCATTTTCTCACTTCCACGTTGTCGTCTTCTGTTTCACCAACGGGTACTGAGTCATGAGGGATATTTGGAATTGAGAACAGGATGTGCTGCAAGCTTTCTTCTACTGTTCTTAGCTCATCATCCAGCTTCTTGATCTCATCTCCTACCTCACGCATTTCTTGAATAATGTGATCGGCGTCTTTCTTTTCTCTTTTTAGAACGGCCACTTGCTGTGATACTTCATTTCTTCGGCTCTTTAATTCTTCTGTTTTCCCGATTAATTCTCTTCTTTTTTGATCTAGCTCACCAAACTTATCAAAATCCGCTAAATCTTCGCCTCGGTGTGCTAATTTTTCTTTGATTTGATCAAAGTCCGTGCGCAGTTGTTTAATATCAAGCATGTGTAACACTCCTTTTTTTATCGAAAAATAAAAAGAGCCCTCATCCCATGAAAGGGACGAGAGCTCTCGCGTTGCCACCCTGATTGAAAACATGCAGAAGCATGCTTTCCTCTTTCCTCTGTAACGGTATCACCGTAAATGCTTACTTCTCGTGTTTCAGCATTTCGCTCAAGGATGGATTCAGAATGCATCTTTCACCGATTCTCACCAACCATCGGCTCTCTGAGAAAGAGGGGCTTCTTACTATTTCCCGTCAACGCTTTTTCGATCTTTGATTGTGATTTTAATGTACTATAAGTTTTATCTCTTTTCAACCGTTTTATACAGCAAGCTTCGTTTTGTAGGACTTCACCATGTCTACAAACAGCTGTGTTAACCGGTGATCGTCTGTCAGCTCTGGATGAAAAGAGCAGCCTAAGATATTGTTTTCTTTCGCCATCACAATCCTGCCATCATATTCAGCCATGATTTCTACGTCATTATCTGCGCTGATGATATGAGGCGCACGGATGAATACCCCTGTAAACGGCGCATCCAGTCCTTTTACTTTTAAATCTGCTTCAAAACTGTCTACCTGTCTGCCAAAAGAGTTCCGTGCAACAGATACATTTAACAGGCCAAGATGAGCATCTTCTCGATCTTCGATATGCTTAGCCAGCATAATCAAACCGGCACATGTCCCGAAAATCGGTTTCCCTTGAGCAGCGAACGCTTTGATCGGTTCAATGAATTGGTACGTATCCATAAGTCTCCTCATCGTCGTACTTTCTCCACCAGGGATAATCAAACCGTCAACGGATTCTAGCTCTTCTACGCGTTTGATGATCTTTCCTTCTGCGCCGCAGGCTTCAATCGATTGAATATGCTCTCTCACCGCTCCTTGAAGCCCAAGTACACCAATTGTCAGCATGTTCGTTTGCGCTCCCTTAATTACCAGCCACGCTCTTGCATACGTTCTTCTGGCAGTAGATTTGAAATTTCAATTCCTTTCATAGCTGTTCCAAGCTCTTTTGAAAGGTCTGCAATGAGACGGTAATCAGTGTAATGAGTCGTTGCTTCAACAATCGCTTTTGCAAATTTAGCTGGATTGTCTGATTTGAAAATACCAGACCCGACAAATACACCGTCTGCTCCAAGCTGCATCATTAATGCAGCATCTGCTGGTGTCGCAACGCCTCCTGCTGCAAAGTTCACAACTGGCAGCTTGCCGTCTCTTTTGATTTGCAGCAATAATTCATAAGGCGCGCCAAGATTCTTGGCTTCTGTCATCAGTTCATCTTCACTCATAGCCGATACTTTACGAATCTGAGCATTGACCTTTCTCATATGACGCACAGCTTCTACGATGTTGCCTGTCCCAGGTTCTCCTTTTGTACGAAGCATAGAAGCGCCTTCTGCGATACGGCGGGTTGCCTCACCTAAATCGCGGCATCCACAGACAAAAGGTACTGTGTATTCATTTTTATTTAAATGGAATTCCTCATCTGCGGGCGTCAGCACTTCACTCTCATCGATATAATCAACACCAAGTGCTTCAAGAACACGAGCCTCGACGATGTGGCCGATACGTGCTTTTGCCATGACTGGAATCGTTACTGCATTTTGTACTTCCTCTACGATTCTTGGGTCTGCCATACGGGCAACACCGCCTGCTGCACGGATATCAGCTGGTACTCGTTCTAGTGCCATGACTGCCACCGCACCTGCTTCTTCTGCAATTTTTGCCTGCTCCGCATTGACGACATCCATAATGACGCCACCCTTTTGCATTTCTGCCATTCCACGTTTCACTCGTTCAGTTCCCTTATTGCTCACAATAGTTTCCTCCCATTTGTCTATTCGATTCATTCAACATCTTTATCATACAAGCGAGGAAGTATAACAATAAAGACAATAGTATAACAATTCAACCAGCGGATAAAAAAGAATAAACCCTTGTATATAAAGGATTTCCAACTAAAAACATGTCGTTTTCTCTTTCAAGTGTGATTTACATGCTATAATACAACTATAACAATTAAAAATCATGTATAACAATGTTGCATTCTATGGAGGGGTTTCATGCATATTGATATCCATCGGCACTCTGATACATCTCTTTCAAATCAAATTTACTTTTCAATCATCGATCACATTCAATCGGGTTTGCTTCAGCAAGGAGAAAAGCTGCCAACTGTCCGTGATTTAGCTAAGCAGCTCAATGTGAGTCTTGTCACGGCAGCTAAGGCATATACCCGATTAAAGGACGATGGATATTTAACGACAGTGCAAGGTAAAGGAACTTTTGTGGATGAGCAGCAAGAGCAGGCAGAGACCCCGGTTCCATCATCTACTTCTTTCGATTGGCAGTTGTCGATTCCAGATTATTTACCACGGTCTCAATTCGCCCAGTATCACTATGTCGAAGAAGCCATTAACCTTTCTTCCTCTATGATCGATCCAGGTCTTTTGCCAAACCGGTATTTAGAAAAAGAAATGCAGCATGTGCTAGCCAGACATCCTCAAATCATGTCGAAATATGGTGAAATACAAGGTGATCTTCAGCTGCGACAAGTCATTCAGTCCTTTTTAGAAAAGTTGGATGTGCCGTCTACCCCTGAAAATATCCTTGTAACAAGTGGTTCTCAGCAAGGGCTTGATTTGGTGGCACGTACGTTTATTGGGCCGGATGATGTGGTTGTCATGGAAGCACCGACCTATCCCGGGGCCATTGATGTCTTTATGGGCAGAGGAGCAAGAATCATTACCGTCCCTGTCGATCATGAAGGGATGAACATGAAGCAGCTTCAAAGCATTTGTGATAAATATAAACCGAAGCTGATCTATACGATTCCTACTTTCCACAGTCCGACAGGGGCCAGTATGTCGATGAAACGCAGAAAACAGCTTCTCTTACTGGCTCAAAGCATAGATTGTCTCATTGTAGAAGATGACCCATATCGTGAGCTTTATTTTGAAAAGAAACCGCCAGCACCTATTAAAAGCTTGGATCATGATGGACACGTCATTTATTTACGAGGATTAAGTAAAACACTGGCTCCAGGATGCAGAATAGGGATTATCACCGCGTCAGGCTCGATATTTAACCGTTTATTAGCTGCAAAGGCTAATAATGACTTAGGCAGCCCTCTCCTCACACAAAAGGCCATATTGCCGTTTCTGACATCGAAGAAAATGATTGATCATACGAAGAAGCTAAGAACCGCCTTGAAGGTGAGACGCGATTTGATGATGGATGTGTTAACGAAGCACGCACCGAAAGATGTAATGTGGCAAATTCCACAGGGCGGGCTCAATTTATGGCTCAGTTTTCCTTCCTGGGTCGATACACGAGCACTTTTACATGAAGCACGTAAGCAGCAAATTACTTTTCTGCCTGGCTCTGTCTGCTATCCTGGAGAGCCAAAACAGAATTATATCCGCCTCAGCTTTTCCTATGTGAATGAAAAAGCACTGACCGAGGGCGTGGAAAAGTTATGTGGTATTTTTCAGCAAGCCTTGTCCACTCCTCAAAATCAGAAGCAATCGCTCTTCTTTTAACGATAAAAAAAACTGCTCTCATGTATAGAGAGCAGTTTTTTTATTAGAACCAGCCTTTTACTGTGTCAACGATTCCGCCCCAAATGCCAGCGAAGAATCCACCTACACCGCGCATTGCAAGGATGAACCAGTTTGCTTTTTCATCGCTTGTTTTCGTCACAAGCTCAACACCTGATTGGTCTTTATTTAAATAGCCGTAGTCCTTCTCATCACCAGAATAAGAAGTCGTCAGCATGCCAACCTTCGTTCCTTTTTTAATAGGAGCTTCTAGGTTCTTTTTTTCCATATTTACTTTTGCTTTATAGCTCTTTTCGTCACCATTTTTTACTGGCACAGAAAATGCTTCTTTCGTCACAACAGGTACTTCTTTATCTTTGCCTTTATCCACTTCGATGTTTTCATGTCCTTTAATTTGTTGGCCTTTTTTGTACATTTCTTTCATCGTGAAGTTTTTAAACGCATAGTCGAACAGTTTTTTTGCCACGTCGAAACGTGCTGTATGAAGATTACCTTTTGCATTCAAGATAACTGCGATGACACGCATGTCCCCTTGTTTTGCTGTACCTGTGAAGCTAGAACCGGCTGAATCTGTAGATCCTGTTTTCAGACCGTCAACACCTTTATATTCCTTCACAAGTCCTTTAAGCATGAAGTTCCAGTTAGGCATGTCCATTTCATCGTCTGTGCCTTCTCTGAACTTTGTTTTCGCAATACTTGCTGTTTCAAGAATTTCTGGATGGTCTTTGATGAGATGCTGTGCAAGCAAAGCCATATCTTTTGCAGATACTTCACTTTCTTCATCAGGACCTGTACCTTTTGGCTGTTGGCCATGTAAGTCTTTATTTTCCAGACCAGTTGCATTCACGAATTTGTAGTTTGTTAAACCAAGTTCTTTTGCTTTTGCGTTCATTTTTTCAACAAACTTCGATTCTGATCCAGCGATCACTTCTGCTAAACCAATCGCTGCTGCATTTGCCGAATAAATAGCCGTTGCTTGATAAAGTTCTTTTACTGTATACGAACCATCTTTTCTCAAAGGAACGTTGGATAAGCTGCGGTCCTGAGAAATTTCGTATACATAATCATCTGGCGTATACTTTTGATCCCATTTCACTTTTCCTTCAGCAATTGCCTCTAGTAATAGATACTCTGTCATCATTTTTGCCATACTTGCAATAGGCAGTCTTTGATCTGCGTTTTTACTATAAAGAATTTTACCTGTAGAAGCTTCAATAAGGATCGCTGCTTTCGCATTCACACTGAATGGATCTTCAGCAGCTTTTGCTTTGGACATTGGTGTAAATGCTGTAACAATCAATGCCAATGCAAGGATAGAGACCATAAGCTGTTTCAACATCTTGCTGTTCAATCGTCATACCTCCGTATTCATCTTTTTTCGACGTTTTTCATATATATGTAATCCACAAGGGCTTATCTCAACACAACAGTATAAATTTTATCACAATAAAGACAAAAAAAATAGACAGAGTCTTAGACCCTGTCAAATGTAATTTGATTGTCACAATTTATCAAGAAATTGTGTAGTTTGGTGATTCTTTTGTAATTTGTACGTCATGTGGATGACTCTCACGAAGTCCTGCACCCGTCATACGAATGAACTGTGCTTCTTCTCTAAGAGTGCGTAAATCCTGTGTTCCACAATAACCCATACCAGAACGAATACCGCCAACTAGTTGATACACTGTATCAACGACTGGCCCTTTGTATGGTGTACGGCCTTCAATACCTTCAGGAACGAATTTTTTATTATCTTCTTGGAAGTAACGATCTTTACTTCCTTTTTCCATTGCAGCGACAGAACCCATACCACGATAAACTTTGAATCGTCTACCTTGGAAAATTTCTGTTTCTCCTGGGCTTTCAGATGTACCAGCTAGAAGGCTTCCCAGCATAACAGCATGTCCGCCAGATGCTAATGCTTTCACGATATCACCTGAATATTTAATTCCACCATCTGCAATAATAGCTTTACCATGTTTTCTTGCTTCTGTTGCACAGTCATAGATCGCTGTGATTTGTGGTACACCGACACCTGCAACAACACGTGTTGTACAAATAGATCCTGGTCCGATACCGACTTTTACAATATCTGCTCCTGCTTCAAACAATGCTTTTGTTGCTTCGGCTGTTGCAACATTACCAGCAATGATGTTAAGAGAAGGATACGTTTCACGGATTTTCGATACAGTGTTTAGAACACCTTGAGAATGACCGTGTGCTGTATCAATGACAATGACATCCACATTGGCTTCGACTAATTTTTTCACACGTGTCATTGTATCGCCAGTGACACCAACAGCGGCACCAACAATTAAACGGCCATGTGCATCTTTAGAGGAGTTAGGGAATTCAATCACTTTTTCAATATCTTTGATTGTGATAAGACCTTTTAACGTTCCTTCGTCATCTAAAAGAGGTAATTTTTCAATCTTGTACTGCTGTAGGATTTTTTCAGCTTCTTCTAATGTTGTACCAACAGAAGCTGTCACAAGTTCCTCTTTTGTCATCACGTCGCTAATCTTCATTGAATAATCCGAAATAAAACGAAGGTCACGGTTCGTAATAATACCAACAAGCTTTTGGTCTTGTTCGTTGTTCACAATCGGCACACCTGAAATACGGTATTTACCCATTAAATGCTCTGCATCAAATACTTGATGCTCTGGTGTTAAGAAGAATGGATTTGTAATAACGCCGCGCTCTGAGCGTTTTACTTTATCTACCTGCTCTGCTTGCTGTTCAATGGACATGTTCTTATGAATAATACCAAGACCACCTTGACGTGCCATTGCAATCGCCATTTGTGATTCCGTCACTGTGTCCATTCCCGCACTGATAATTGGAATGTTAAGCTTTAATGTGCTTGTTAGCTCCACTGATAAATTGACATCACGCGGAAGTACTTCAGACTTTGCTGGAACAAGCAAAACATCGTCAAACGTCAAACCTTCTTTTGAAAATTTACTTTCCCACATTAGTAAATCCCCCTCTTTTCGGCAAAATATTATATGTAGATTATCAACTAGCAAACAGCATGTCAAGGAAGCAACAAACAGTTGCAATTTTTAGAAAATATAAAGAGAGTTGAGGAAGAAGATGAAAAGTTCAGGATGGAAGGATTTAAAACGTTTTTACTCGCTCGAAACCTCCCAAAAGTTTCTATTTCAACAATATGAGAAACGGAACATTCAAGATGCAAACCAGCAAGCCTATAAAAACTGTGAACGATTTATTTACTTTCTAAAACATGGCCACACGTTTTATGAACAGGCTGAGATCGCGCCTCTAGAACTTAAACCCATTTTATTGTTTTATGGAATGGCACAGCTGCTAAAAGCATGTTTGCTGACAGTGGACCCTCATTATCCTTCTCAAACCTCTGTTTTAGCTCATGGCGTAACATCGAGAAAGAGGAAGAAACAGCATTACCGTTTTAGTGAAGATGAGGTGAAAATCCAAAGAAATGGGCTATGTATGCATGTGTTAAAGCATCTATTTCAATTAAATGGTCTTGAAGATGAGCGATTTACGATGATCCATCTCCTGTCTAAAATACCTGAAATGAGTCATATTCTGGAGTTTCAAAAGCAGCCCTCGACTTTAGTTAAAGTAGAAAAGGCTAATGGAATGATGATTCAAGATCATATTCCATTACTTTATAACATGTCTGCTGAACGCTTTATTGAATACTTTGAGTTTCATACAAGCTGGAAACTCAAACAGAGAGAGGCTAAAAAACTGACGTTTGATGTATTTCTTGAAGAAAACCCAGCACTTGCTACTCATCTTCATTATGATTTAGAAATGGATCAATGGTTTATACCGTCAACACGAGATGCTTTTCTAGGGATTCCTGAGATCATCAGCCATTACTTATTGATGTATAACCTTAGTATGATTGCCCGCTACGAAACAGAATGGTGGTACGAGCTGCTGTCTCAATACATTAGCGATGATTACGTCATGATTGAACGCTACATGGAGATTGCAGAAGAGAAGTTCCCAGCTTACATCATGATGCTGTTAGAAGAAAAAACAAAAAAGACCAGTTCCGACTGGAACTGATCTTTATAGAAGCTTGGCGGCGTCCTACTCTCACAGGGGGAAACCCCCAACTACCATCGG
>NZ_SOBQ01000011.1:0-13104 GCF_004364885.1 Bacillus sp. BK450
CTGACTACCTATGAAGTATCATAGGATTTTTTATAAAAACTCGAATTAACAGGTACGTTTTGTCTTGTTTAGTTTTCAAAGATCATCTCCGCCGTTCTTAGCGGCTTTAATAATATAACATTTCGCTTCATCTTATGTCAACAACTTTTTTCAAGTTTATTTCCCGAAGCGTTTTGTGTTTATCACTGTGTGTCAGCGACGATTAATAATATATCACGAAAACATTCTATTGGTCAACGCCTTTTCAAAACTTTTTTTGAAATAGTTTTATTAAGCATCTTAAACCCTTGTCCTGCATACAATCAAGTAACAATCTTGGACAAGGCAGGAGTGTTTGAATTGAGTCGATTATATGTGTTGCCTATTAAACGGCTGAAGCAAGTTGTCATTATTCTTGTAGCAGCCCTTGCAGCTGCAACCTTTTTTTATGTACAAAAGGCACCGCCGCTGTCGGTATTTAAAACTGAACATGGACCCCGAGCCATTTATAAAGGCGAGACTTCATCAAAACATGTCTCTCTCACTTTTAATATTGGCTGGGGGGATGAGAAGGCTGTTCCTATTTTAAATGTCCTTCGAGAGTACGGTATAAAGAACGCCACTTTCTTTCTGTCTGCTTCTTGGGCTGAGCGTCATCCTGATATCGTGAAACAAATTAGGGAGGACGGCCACCAGATCGGAAGCCTCGGCTATGCTTATAAAAATTATAGCCAGCTTGAAGATAGTGAGATTAAGCAAGATCTTGTCCGTGCACAAAATACATTTCAAAAGCTTGGACTAGATGACATTCAACTATTAAGACCGCCAACTGGACAGTTTAACGAAAGAGCACTGAAAATTGCCACACAGTACGGTTATACCGTTGTTCATTACAGTATCAATTCACAGGATTGGCTGAATCCGGGTGTCGACCAGATTGTTCAGAATGTAAATGATCGAATGAAAAGCGGAGACATTGTTCTCCTTCACGCCTCAGATTCAGCAACCCAAACCGCTCAAGCCTTACCCGCTATTTTGAAACAAATAAAAGAAAAGCATTTAAAAAATGTGACGGTTGGCGAACTGATCTCCAATACGAAAACAAAGTCATCGGAAGTTAAGTAGCTTTCGCTTTTGAAAACCGCGGCATCGCTAACAGCTGAAACGCATTACAGCCTAATAGCGGGAATAGCATTAAATACAGCCAGTCCTCTTCATTGACTCTGAGCGCCGGGAACCATTCTAACGACGTGATGACGACCATGAGAAACATTGCAGAAACAAATGTTTTCTTAGAGGACTGCTGCTGTTTAAAGTAAGCCACGATCAATGCAAACACACCGATAAATAAAGGCAGCCACAAGTATGGAAGAAATGATTCATTCTCCCCGAAAAACAAAAATCGCAAGTAAGCTAAATCAAACAGCACAAAAATCACAAGAAACAGCTGAATGGTATTCCATAAAGAATGCGACCGAAAAATCTCTAACGCAAACCGGTGCACCGTCAAGAAGACAACAAACCCCATCTGGCTAATGACACTAAAGATCATCCCTACACCAATGAACCAAAACAACACAGATGCGATCTCTAGAATTTCAAAAGATATAAAAAGCTTCTGATATTTCCCCCACTCCAGCGCAAAGCCTACCACGCTTGTAATGACCGCTCCAACAGCTAGCACAGAGAAGAAAAAACGAACTAAATCCCGACTTTTCATTGAATTGATCCAACCCCTATTTTTGTTATGTATAAATTTACGTGAAACATTCATATTAAAAGTAAGACATGTAACGAAAGGAGCCACAGTATGTCAAAAGGCATCTTGCGTATAATGAGCTGTTTTCTTCTTTTATCTCTAACAGCTTGTGCTCCCAAAACCCAATCCTCATCTAATATGGACTATGACGAAACAAAAAAAATGGTCGTCGATATATTAAAGACAGATGACGGTAAAAAGGCCATTCAACAGTTATTAAATGACGAGGCAATGAATGAAGCTTTGGTAATGGATGAACAAACTGTGAAAAAAACGATAGAGAAAACACTGACTTCTGATAAAGGCAAAGAGTTCTGGAAAAAGGTCTTTGAGGATTCTAAATTTGCCGAGACTTTCGCAAAATCCATGCAGCAACAGCATGAAAGAATGTTAAAACAGTTAATGAAGGATCCTGACTATCAACAGCTGATGATGGATATTCTCAAGGATCCTGAGATGGAAAAGAAATACGGTGAACTTGTAAAAAGCAAAGAGTTTAGAAAGCACTTAGAAAAAGTCATTACGGAAACATTGAGCAGCCCTCTTTATAAGAAGAAATTCGAAGATGAGCTCAAAAAGGCAGCATCTGAAAGCGGCAGTGATTCCGGCTCGAAAGATAGCGAAGGAAGCGATTAGTTAAACATCACCCGAGTGGCGTTCATCCACTCGGGCTTTCATTATGCTTTCACTGCTAATTGTTCAATGACTTTATTCGCAATGTGTTGATACACTTCTCCTGTCGGATGACTTGCATCATAGACAGAAGGCGCGAAATCATCCTCATTCCAATCAGGCTGTCTTAAAGGAATTTGGCCAAGAACTGATACACGCAGCTCTTCAGCCAGCTTGTCCCCGCCGCCTTTTCCAAAGACGTATTCCTTTTCACCTGTTTTTTTGCTTTCATAATAACTCATATTCTCAACGACCCCGAGCACCTCATGATCTGTTTGCAGTGCCATTGCGCCTGCTCTTGCTGCAACGAAGGCAGCCGTTGGATGTGGTGTAGTGACAATGATTTCTTTACAGCTAGGCAGCATTGTATGAATATCAAGCGCTACATCTCCCGTTCCAGGCGGAAGGTCTAATAGTAAGTAATCTAATTCTCCCCACTCAACTTCGTGGAAGAAGTTATTTAACATTTTTCCAAGCATCGGTCCTCTCCAAATAACCGGTGCATTTTCTTCAACAAAAAAGCCCATTGAAATCACTTTGACACCAAAGCGCTCCACAGGAATAATTTTTTCCCCTTTAACTGTTGGTCTGACAGTGATTCCCATCATATCCGGTACACTAAAGCCATAAATATCAGCATCAATCAGTCCGACTTTTTTCCCTAGACGAGCGAGCGCTACAGCAAGGTTAACAGAAACCGTCGATTTACCAACGCCGCCCTTTCCACTCGCAATCGCTAAGAACTCAGGCGGATTTTTAGAGTTAAGCAGGGTTTCTTCCTCATCTTGTGATGGCATAAACTTTTCAAGTGTTTCCTGAGGAAGTTCTTCAAAACGAAGTCCTACTGTGTTAGCGCCAGCTGCTTTCAAGGCTTGTACGATATCTTGCTGCAGCTTCATCTGCTCAGCAGTGCCTGTTTTGGCAAT
This sequence comes from Bacillus sp. BK450, assembly GCF_004364885.1. Lineage (NCBI taxonomy): Bacteria > Bacillati > Bacillota > Bacilli > Caryophanales > Bacillaceae > Bacillus > Bacillus sp. BK450. The sequence goes on from NZ_SOBQ01000011.1 coordinate 3,337, forward strand.
AGCCACCTTTAGACTCACATGCTCTTTCTCAGGCTTTAGGCTGATTTCCTTGATGGCATCCAGCTCACCAAGCGGTATATGAAGGAAAGGTTCGTCCATCTTCCCAACTAGTTTTCTTACATCATCTTGTCCGATCATAGCAGAACCTCACCCTTTATTGAATTCGTTTACAATCCAAGTATATCATACATATCCTTACAATGTCTGTCCTGTTTGCCTGCGATCAAAAGGAAAAAGCCCCTTATTCAGGCGGCTCTTTTTGCTCTGTTAAATATCTTAAAATCCCTTTATAAATAGAGGCAGCAATTTGATCCTGATATTTAGGTGTTGCCAGCTGGCCAGCCTCTTTCGGATTGGAGAGAAATCCAATTTCCACAAGAGCTCCTGGCTTTGTGACATTTTGCATTAAATAAATGCCGTTGATCCGCTTCGCTTTTCGATCTGTGTTTTCAAGATTTCTGCGTAATTCATCTTGAATGAACTTCGCCGCCTTTTCATTCTCTTCATACTTTCCGTAAAAAAACGTCTGCGCTCCGCTCCATTTGTTCGATGGTATCGCATTTAAATGAATGCTTAAATAGAGGTCCGCTTCAGATTCATTGATAACTTTAACGCGGTTCCTTAAATCCTCCGCTTTCTTCCGGGCATAACCCTTTGTATTCTTTGATGATAAATCAGAATCATCCTCTCGGGTCATGAGAACAAGTGCTCCCTGCTCCTGCAAATAGTCACGTATCTTCATGGATACATCTAGCGCAATCTCTTTCTCAAGCAGCTCTCCTCCTACAGCCCCGCCATCTGGACCGCCGTGACCCGGATCTAAATAGATGATCTTCCCGCTTAGAGGCAAATTCCACGATTTCCAAGAATCATCATTTAGAAATTGAAACCTGAATAAGAATAAGAGGACAATAAACCCGATTAAAAACCCTGTCCACTTCAGCTTTCTTTTCATCCCTGTCCCTCCCATACACCATTATTTTATAGATATGGGACAAGGGCTGGAAATATGCTTAGTGCAGCCGAAGCTTGTGTCTTTTTTCTGATTCACGAAAGCCTTCCTGCCACCACATACTTAAAAAATCTTTCGCAAATGGATATAAACATGACATCTTCCGCTCCATACGGAACATATTCCCCCACGATTGCAAGCATCCTGCGAGCTCTTCAATCAGCTCAGCTTCCTCCTGGGAGGACCGTTTTTTGATATCGTCGAACGATTCCCCGTATTTACTCGACTCACCGTATCTCCCGCCAGCTAAAAAAGCTTCAATGGCGAAATCGATACAGCCATCACTCATAATCCCAGCTGGATCATCTGCAAATGGAAACAGCTTCTTTGTGAATTTCTCAGAAGCGGCCGTTACTTGTTGAAGAGACAATGTACGCAAAAGCTTCTTTTCAAGCGTGACATCTCTTTTTGTTTTTAGTTGATAAAATGAAAGCACTTCTGCCATGGACTGAACTCCTTTTTTCTTTGTATTGTTCGTTGGTTTGAACAAAACATGCAGTTCAGTAAATGGAAATGACGGCCTGTGAACGATCGGAATGGAAAATTGTGATAAAATAGACATTTACATATAGAAAGAACAATAAAGGGGCAAAATCAATGAAGAAATGGATGTATATCCTGCTGCTATTAACAGTCGTCTTATCTGCATGCAGCAGTCAAGCCACAGAGAAAAAGAGCGATATAAAAGGAATAGAAGACATATCCTTAAAACAACTTTCAACACACAAAAACACGTATCTCGGTGACAATTCAGCCATTCGTGAAATCTTATCAGATCTTCCTGGAGGCGTAATACGTGAATTTGAAATCATCGATGGAAAAGCATTAGACGTCACGTATGGAGTAAAAGAAAATGCAGGCTATACAGAAGAACAGTTTGACGCCTTCTGGTTTGATCAAAAGGATACGATCGAAAAAACGTATTTATACAACGCCATCGCACTTTTTATTCTTGTCGATAACGTAGAGCAAGTGACACTTAACATGAGCTCTAAAGACGAGCCGTCCGTCACGTTTAAAAGAAAACAGCTAGAAAAAGAGCTCCCTCACCCTTTTAAAAAGTACAAAGACGATACTGCGCTTTGGCAAAAGGAACTGGTTGATGGAGTTGTGAAGTCAAAAAAGAAACGCCAAGATGTATACAAAGCGTTTCCAATGCAGAAATAATAAAACAGAGGGATGTTTCCCTCTGTTTTTTGATGTTTATGTATTGAAAGCCTGTATCAATCGTTGTCGAAAGTTTTGATCCACTGCTGCAGTAAGCATAAATTCGTTGAATACTCCCCCAATCCAGTGAGAATTGTTCGCTTTCGGATCATTGATAAAAAGAGAAATGGATATAGAGGATGTATCTATTCTTCGATATAAAGCACCTGTGAAAACGAACAATGTTGCTCCGCCTTTATACCAAAGATATTGATCTGTTTCCTTTTTCATTGTTTCTCCCAGTACGATTTGGCTAAAAAGACTCTTTTCTTCTATTGTTAACAGCTCATCCTGGAGACGTTTCATAAAATGTGCATATTGATTGGTTGTAGACTTTGTCAACTTTTGCGTCAGTAATGATTGAATACGCCAGCCTAATAAGTTCTTTTTTTTCATTTTTTCTTCTAACGCCTTTTTATGCTCTGGGTCATTTTTCATGATATTAAAAATCTCATTCATTAGAGATTTGTATTGTTCTTCGGATACACCGCTCATTTTCTTGAATGCATCCCGCCGACGATCAGATACATAAGCGGACCACAAAATCATTGGCGTCAGCGGCATGAGTTCATCATGTTCTGTAAGACCTGCTTGTTTCATCTGATCATTGATCTTTTCTAAGCCCAGCCGGTCAATCAAATAATCCGTACAAGCATTCGAACTGAATTGCATCATCCCTTTGGCAACATCTAATAAAGTCGCATGCTCAGAAAAATCATTGACCTCCAGCCAGTACGCGTGCGCACCACCGTCTGTCTATCAATATAAAACCGCTCTATAGCAGACAATGCCACTTTTTCCTCTAGCTTAATGGCGCCGCTCGATACAGCTTTAACAAAATGAAATAAAACCACTAATTTCACCGTACTTGCAAGTGGTGTTTTTTGATCAGCATTCCACTCTAACATCACATCATCATTTTCAATGATTGTCACTGAAACGTCCTTTTTGTTTTTTGCGACAAATGTCAAAAGATCTTCCTTCGTTTTCTTCATATCTCTTTTATACAGCAAGACTTGAACCACCATGTAAAGTATGATCACACCTATGACAATTAGACCGATTTTGAGTAACATGTTTCTCCTTTCCAAATAACAGAGGATTTACATATTCAATATAACAAATATTTCAAATAAAGGAACCAAAAAGCAGAGGTTCGTGAATCCTCCGCTTCTTGATGTCCTTATTCATGGGGCAAATGCAGCTTCATTCCTTCATGAGTGGCTTCAAACCCTAATTTCTCATAAAAATGTCGTGCTTCTGGCCTCTGTTTATCTGTTGTCAGTTGAATCATATGACAGCCACGGTCGCTTGCGCGTTGAATGGCCCACTTTATAAGCAGCGAACCGACTCCTTTTCCTCTATGACTCGAAGCCGTACGAACTCCTTCGATGGATGCTCTCCATCCTCCTTGATAAGTAAGAAATGGCGTCATGGTTAACTGAAGAACACCAACTGCTTCTTCCTGATCACACGCAACAATGAGTTCAATATTTGGATCAGCATCGATTGATTGAAAGGCTTTGATATAGCTTTCTAATAATGGGCGAGTGTAACGCTCTCTCTTTTGACCTAACTTATCATCTGAAAGCATGAAGACGATTTTGTCGAGATCTTCTTGCACAGCTTCTCTAAATGTCAATTGATTTAAATTCAATGAAAGCACCTCCTATGATAGATGGAAGACTGTTTTTCACTTACTAAAATACCAGTTAAGAGCGTTCTCATATAAAAATTTGATCAGCTGCTTTTTCATCAAAGTACTTCATATCATGAAAACTGATCAAGCCCTCTTCACGAACCATTCCTCTTGTAAGATGGCATAGTAAAACTCATCCCACCACTCATGTCCTTGTGGTATACATTTTTTAAAATCCCCCTCTCTCCTCATCCCCATTTTCTCCATCACTCTCCACGATGGCACATTTTCAGGCTGACAAGTGGCAATGATCCGATGTAAGTTTAGTGTGTGAAAACCATGATGCAGGACAGCATAAGCCGCTTCTGATGCATATCCCTTGTTTTGATAGGCAGGATTGAAAACCCAGCCAATCTCATAAGTGTGCTCACCAAAGTAAGAATGAAACACGATATGCCCGATGCAAATCTGGTCTTCTTTTAATAGAACAGCAAAATTCTTGGCTGTTTTAAGACGATTATTTTTAACAAATTCCTGCGCATTTTCTTTAGAAAAAACACCTTCCGGAATATACTTCATCACTTCCGGATCAGAAGTATATGCATAGACATCCTGCCAATCATCCTCAGCAAATGAGCGAATGATACACCTTTCTGTTGTTAGATTCATATGACACCCCCTCCATAGACTTCGTTTTTTAAACAGAAACCTTGTTATAATCCTATTTTATATGTTTCCATACAGAAAAAAACACAAATAAAAAAGCACCAGCAGGATGCTGATGCTTTTTTTATAAGGTTTGTCTGTAACAAACCTTTGTAAAACGTCCATACAATATAAAATTGATTAACGTTTTGAGAACTGAGGTGCGCGACGAGCGCCTTTAAGACCGTATTTCTTACGCTCTTTCATACGAGAGTCACGAGTAAGAAGTCCAGCACGTTTAAGTGGTGTACGGTACTCAGGATCTACTTCTAGAAGAGCACGAGAGATACCGTGACGAATTGCTCCAGCTTGACCAGAGAATCCACCACCGTGAACATTTACAAGAACATCGTAGCTGTTAGCTGTTTCTGTGATGTTCAAAGGCTGTTTCACGTCTTCGATTAAAGCAGCGAATGGAATGTATTCAGTAATTTCACGATTATTAACGACGATACGGCCTTCACCTGGAACTAAGCGAACGCGCGCTACAGAACTTTTACGACGACCTGTACCGTAATATTGAACCTGTGCCAAATTGTTAACCTCCCTTATAATTAACCGCGAAGTTCGTAAACTTCAGGTTGTTGTGCTTGATGTGGATGCTCAGAACCACGGTACACATTTAATTTTTTGAACATTTGACGACCTAGTGGACCCTTTGGAAGCATACCTTTGATAGCAAGCTCCAACATTTTTTCAGGGTAGTTTGTACGCATCTCAAGAGCAGTTCTTTGTTTCAAACCACCTGGGTGCATCGTGTGACGGTAGTAAATTTTGTCCGTCAATTTCTTGCCAGTTAATTCGATTTTCTCAGCATTGATGATGATCACATGATCACCTGTATCAACGTGTGGTGTATAAGTTGGTTTGTGCTTACCGCGCAAAAGTGATGCTACTTCAGTAGAAAGACGACCTAGAGTCTTGCCTGCCGCATCAACAACTAGCCATTTGCGCTCAATTGTGCTTGCGTTCGCCATTGGTGTTGTACGCATGAGTTTCCCTCCTAAATAAATCAATGAATTTTCCTTGAATCAAATGCTACGTTCTATTTCAAAACACAGATAAGTCTTCCGGGGCTTATTTGTGGGGTTGAAATACATACCATATGATATCTTATAACTTTCTGCTTCCTGTGTCAAGAACATGTTACACCTGGTTTAGTTGTCATAGAAAACTTCCCATAAATACAGTCCGTGACTAGGCGCAGTCTTGCCTGCCGCTTCGCGATTTCGGGCGGCAAGCATGGCTTTTATCTCCTCAGGGTGAAATTTACCAGAACCGATTTCAAGCAACGTTCCAGCGATAATCCGCACCATGTTGTATAAAAAACCATTCCCTCTCACACGCATTTCAAGCCCGTCTGAGACGTTTCTCCACTCGAGGGCATAAATATCCCTCACCTTGTCCTGAACCTCTGTATTGGCCGCACAAAAGCTTGTAAAGTCATGTGTCCCAATCAGGTGCTCTGCGGCTTCTCTCATTTTATCGATGTCCAGCCGGTAAGGATAGTGGCAGGCATACTGTCTCGTGAACACATTTTGGTGGGTTTCTGTTGAGACCTTATAACGGTACTCCTTCGAAACAACACCAAATCTGGCATGAAACGAATCATCGACCTCCTCAGCCTTTAGAACACGGATATCACCCGGCAGCAGGCTGTTGAGGGCAAAAGGCCATCTCTCCATCGGGATCGAGAGCGGGGTCTCAAAATGGATGACCTGTCCCTTTGCATGAACACCGCTGTCCGTCCGGCCGGAAGCCACAATCGGAATCAGTTCATCCTGTTTGTGCATTCTTGCCAGGGCAGACTCTATCTCTGTCTGAACGGTTCGCTGCCCTGGCTGCACCTGATAGCCTTTAAAATGTGTCCCATCGTAGGATACGGTACATTTGACCTTCATCTAGGAATCACCTAATTTCTAAGCAGCACAAGGAGTGCTGTTAACAGGATGAATAGAAGCAGCGTGAACGTGTCCTTCATGCCCCAGACAAGCTGACGGTATTTCGTCCGTCCTTCTCCCCCGCGGTAGCCTCTCGCTTCCATCGCGGTCGCCAGTTCCTCTGCACGCTTAAACGCACTGACGAAAAGCGGAACAAGCAAAGGAACGATAGCTTTCAGGCGATCCTTTAAAGGTCCGCTTGTAAAATCAACGCCTCGTGCCATTTGTGCCTTCATGATTTTATCCGTCTCTTCTAATAACGTCGGAATAAACCGAAGAGAGATGGACATCATGAGAGCAAGTTCATGAACAGGCAGTTTGATTTTACGGAATGGGTGCAGCAGTTTTTCCATCCCGTCTGTCACTTCTATAGGCGTTGTGGTTAACGTAAGAAGTGTCGTCATCATAATGAGATAGACAAAACGGAGTGAAATGAAGATCCCCTGCTTTAGACCTTCTTCATAAATATTCAGAAAACCAAAGTGGAATAGCAAGGCGCCATCCTTTGTCATGAAAATATGCAGAATAAAGGTAAACAGGACAATCCATAGGATCGGCTTCATTCCCTTGAGAATAAAGTATAGCGGCACCTGAGAAACCATCACCACAAGAATGGTAAAGACACCTAACAGCCCGTAAGTGATGTAATTATTAGCAAAAAAGACAATAAAGACAAAAAAGAAAATTGATAACAGCTTTGTCCTTGGATCAAGACGATGGACAAAGGATGAGCCTGGCACATATTTGCCGATAATCATACTATCCATCATGATGTCGTGTCCTCCTGATAAAGAGCTGTTAAGGCTTCTGCCATCTCATCCATGGTCAGAAGCGGCCTTGGAAACGTAATACCAAGCTTTTCTTCTACAGTCTGCTGGAATTTAATCGTTTCTGGGAGGTCGAGACCAAACGAAGACATGTCTGTACGATTAGCAAACAACTCTCTCGGCGTGCCTGTCGCCTTCACTGTCCCTTTATGCATCACAATCATTTGATCCGCATAATGAGCGGCATCCTCCATACTATGTGTGACCAGGATCGTGGTAAGGTTTGCCTTTTGATGAAGGTCATAGAACATGTCCATGATTTCCTTCCGTCCGCGTGGATCCAGCCCAGCAGTCGGCTCATCAAGCACAAGCACTTCTGGCTCCATCGCTAAAACGCCTGCAATTGCCACACGTCTCATTTGACCGCCGCTTAGTTCAAAGGGAGATCGAGATAATAGGGATTCAGGAAGACCCACCAGTTTCAGCATCTCCTTCGCCTTCGCTTCTGCCTTCTCTTGAGGGACACCGAAGTTCATTGGACCAAAGCAGATATCCTTGAGGATGGTTTCCTCAAAGAGCTGATGTTCAGGAAACTGAAACACGATGCCTACCTTTTTCCGGAGAGGTTTCATATCCTTCTGCTTTTTATTGGCTTGTAAAATGGTCTCTCCAAGCGCAATGCTCCCCTTCGTTGGTTTGAGCAATCCATTTAAATGCTGCAGCAATGTAGACTTGCCAGAGCCCGTATGACCAATGACAGCGACATAGCTGCCCTCTTTGATGGAAGCATTGACATCATACAAAGCGAGACGCTCAAACGGCGTTTTCATTTGATAACGATGCTCTAATTCTTTGATCGTAATGTCCATAGCTCTTTCACCAATCCTTCTTGTGTCAAATGGGCATTTGCAAGCGGCACACCTTGCTGCTTCAATTGCTTGCTCAATCGATAAGAGAATGGCAGATCAAGTCCAATCTGAACCAGCTGTTCATCTAGTTCAAATACTTCCTCTGGCGTTCCCTCGGCAAATTTCTTCCCGCCATTCATCACAATGACGCGGTCTGCCTTGGCAGCCTCGTCTAAATCATGTGTGATGGAAATGACTGTGACGGTTCCTTGTTCCTTCAGTAGTCTAACAGTTTCTAACACTTCTTCACGGCCAATCGGATCAAGCATTGATGTTGCTTCATCCAAGATCATGATGTCAGGGCTTGCGGCAAGCACACCTGCAATGGCGACTCTCTGCTTCTGCCCGCCTGATAGATGGTGCGGCTCTTGATCAAGAAACTCCTGCATATTGACCTGTTTGACAGCCCAATCTACACGTTCTATCATCAATTCCCGCTCAACCCCGTTATTTTCTAAACCAAAAGCCACATCATCACGAACTGTTGAGCCCACAAATTGGTTATCTGGGTTTTGAAAGACCATTCCGACCTTTTTGCGAATATCCCAAACACTTTCTTCTTTGAGCTCAATCTCTCCAACCTTGACCGTACCAGCATCCGGTAAAATGAGCCCATTCAGCACACGGGCAAGTGTGGATTTACCTGAACCGTTATGACCAACAATGGCGAGCCATTCATTTTGATTCACATGCAGTGACACTTGATCTAAAGCGGGCTTGTCCGCATCCTTGTGATAACGAAATACAATGTCCTTTACGTCAATTAATGTCTTCCCCATCTCTACCGGACCTCCTCTCAGCTCAACCTCTTCTTTGCTTATTCCTAAAAAAAGCCGTAGTACCTAAAAAAGGGCATAGATCCAGTTATGAACTGTCCCGCCCTTTCTTAGATACACGATATGTGATTAAACTAATTCAATGACAGCCATTGGTGCGCCATCGCCGCGACGAGGTCCAAGCTTCATGATACGAGTGTATCCACCTTGGCGATCTTCGTAGCGAGTTGCAACGTCAGCGAATAATTTTTGAAGTGCATCTTGGTTTGTTTCAGCGTTAGCTACTTCATTACGAATGTAAGCTGCAGCTTGACGGCGAGCATGAAGATCTCCGCGTTTGCCAAGAGTGATCATTTTTTCAACTACAGAGCGAAGTTCTTTCGCACGTGTTTCAGTTGTTTCGATGCGTTCGTTGATGATCAAATCAGTCGTTAGGTCACGAAGCATTGCTTTACGTTGTGCACTAGTGCGTCCTAGCTTTCTGTATGCCATGTGATGTCCCCTCCTTAATTAGAGATGCTGTATGAATAAAAAACACACGAAAATCCTAGTTCACAATGAAACTAGTCAATCGTCTTTACGAAGACCCAGTCCAAGTTCTTCTAGTTTCGCTTTCACTACTTCAACAGATTTACGTCCAACGTTACGAACTTTCATCATATCCTCTTCTGTCTTGTTAGCAAGCTCTTGAACAGTGTTAATAACCGCACGCTTCAAACAGTTGTAAGAACGATAAGATAGATCAAGCTCTTCATTTGTCATTTCAAGCACTTTTTCTTTTTGGTCTTCTTCTTTCTCAACCATGATTTCAGCAT
>NZ_SOBQ01000012.1:0-6429 GCF_004364885.1 Bacillus sp. BK450
AATTCAATCGGGCCATCCTAAAACGACTCGAACAATTTGAAGAACAACAAAAAAAGCGAGATGAAAATCTCATGCTCGCTTTGAAAGAATCCATTGAAGCAAAAAAAATGATTGCTGCTGCTCAACAAAAAAAGTGGTGGCAATTTTGGAAATAGGACACCCATGAAAATGGCGCACTTATACACACCCCTGTGTGAGTGCTAAAATTTCTCGATTTCCGTCAAGCGTGTAAAGAAGAAGCCGCCTTAATAGCCGGCTTCTTCTGTTTCTGAAATTACACATGCAATGGACATCATAAAAATATTATTTAGCATGACGTATACGATCCAGAGGGAAAAAAACTAACTCTTCCACTCCAACAATATCCTTTTTATTAAATAATCCGAGACCATTTCGACTATCCATTGAATTTTGACGATTATCTCCCATCACAAAATATTTATCTTTAGGTACCTTAATTGGGCCAAAATCTCCAGTCAAATTGAGATCACTGTCGTGTGCGTCTTTTTTATTTTCTTTTAAGTATTCCTCATTAAACCTTTTTCCATTTACAAAAAGATTATCATTTTTCATTTCAATTGTATCACCAGGAAGACCGATTAACCTTTTCACATAATGAGTCTTTTTTTCTTCACCATTTAAAACAACAATATCCCCTCTTTTAAAGTCACCTGTATATTTAACAAATTTATTAACAAATAATCTTTCAGAATTAAATAATGTCGGTTTCATAGATTCACCTTGTACAATGTATGGTTCAAACAAAAAAGTACGAACAAGAAAAACAAGAACAAGAGCTATTAAAATAGCTTTTATCCAATCAATGATATTAGACTTTTTTCTTTTTTCTTTATCAAACACTTATACTTCCTCCTGCTTGGCAATTTTTAACTCAACTTTATCATTTCTTAGATTTTTAAACAAAAAATAAAAAAATCCTGTAAAGAAAGTATCTTTACAGGACAGGGAAACAAACTATTTATCTACTATCTGGACTCCAAAGAAATTCAGCTCTCTCAGAACCACGTTGATCTCTATTTTCAACTAAAATACGTATTGGAACATTCTTTCCATATCTCTCAACAGCATAATTGGTCAAACGATATGTTTTTCCAGCAGTAACATAAGTTCCTAAACTTCCTCCTGAAGCTCCTGAAACATTTACCCATTTTCGTTTGCCTTTTCCTTTATTAGCATCAGCAAAAACAGAAACAAGAAATTTCTTTCCCTTTGTTACTTTTAGATAAACACCACTTTTATTTTCTTTCTTAGCTATAGTAGTAAAGCCTTGATCTTTACCAATAGAAAATTTTCTATCCTTTGTATCAGCTTGTACCATAGAAAAAGAAGATAACATCAATACAAAGACCAAAGAAAACATTGTAATGAATTTCAACTTCATCATTATTTCATCCTTTCAATAATGTTAATATAGATGCAATTTTTATTTTTTCATCTACTATCTGGACTCCAAAGGAAACTAACTTTCCCTGTACTTTTACTTCCTGCATCCCAACAAAGTCTGATTGGAACATTCTTTCCATATCTCTCAACAGCATAATTTGTAAGACGATATTTATTTCCTTTTGTTACATATTTTCCTAAACTAGCCAAATCCTGTCCGGAAACATTCACCCAATTTCGTTTACCCTTTCCTTTATTAGCATCAGCAAAAACAGAAACGAGTAAAAATCGCCCAGAACCATGACCTGATACTTTCAAATAAACACCACTTTTATTTGCTTTTTTTGCAACAGTGGTACAACCATGATACTTATAAGTACTTATACTTCTATCCTTCGTATCAGCTTGTACCATAGAAAAAGGAGATAAAATCAATACAAAAGCTAAAGAAATCATTGTAATAAATTTCAACTTCATAGTTCTTCTCTCATCCTTTCAGAAATAATTTACAAAGAAGATAATACCATTAAAATTAGATAAAATTATCTATTAATGTTTTTTTAAGGTAAAATTAAGAAAAAACAAAAAAGTAGGCTCCTAATAAGCCTACTTTTAATTAATTATGTAATTCTTAACACCAACATGCCAATACGCCATGACCTCAAACGTTTCATTCGCCACCTCATCTTCATCTTCTTCAATCCTGATAAGATTTCCGTCCTCAGCATCCGTCAAATTCAGTTCCTTATGAATCTCTTTCAAGATCCCGCCATAGCCGATCAACCGCCTGGCATTCAATGCATCATCCAAATAATAAACAGTATCCAAATTTTCCTCGGTCACTTCATTCCCACGTATCACATCCGTATCCTTGACAGGATACTTCGAGATTTCAAGAATGGCCTTTTGTTCTTCCATTGCTTCACGAACTTCTTTTTCAATCGCTTCCGCATCGATTCCCTTTTTTCCTTTGACCCGCTGCACATGCACAATCGGTGTGTAAACCAATTTCATTGCACGCTTCCAAAAGCTCGTCCACTCCGCTTGTTTAATATACGATTGCCCTTTAAAATAGCTCCTCTTCACAGGAATTAACACATGAAAATGCGGATGATATGTATTCTTTTCATGATTTTTCGTAATCTCTAAAGCTCTGAAATAACCGAGTACAGAAGAGTCCACTTTTTTATACTTCATCAATCTATTAAAACCTTTCATCATATCCGAAATGGTCTGTTTTAGATCATCGCCTTCAACGTTTTTTACTGTCAAAGTAAGAAATATCCATGCAGGCTTATATTGCCGATTGGCTTCTTCTACAATCAATTTATTGTGACAAGCAATTTTTAACGACCTTCGCCACGCACACATAGGGCATAACCTCACTTTACAAAAATAGGCTTGATATAATCGTAGTCTGCCCGTTTCTTTGTCTCTCCTAAACGCAAGACACTCTGCACAATTACATACCTTTTCAGCTTTTTTTCCGTAATAAGGTGCACCAGTACGCTGTTCAAGTCCTTCATAATGAGCCGCCATGAGTGACGATCTCACTTTTTTTCCTCTCCAATCCCGCTTTTTACCTGTTGCGGTTTTGTCCTGAAGGATGCTATAATTCGATTCAGATAAATATGTCAAAGTCAAAAAACTCCTTCTGAAGCTAGTTCTCTAGCTATCTATTATTTTAAGTGTGGTAACTTAATAATAGCAGAAGGAGTTTTGACGTGTCAAAGAGCTCCCAAACCCTTATCACCACTGAATTTATCGCACTTTTTGAAAATCTCAATGTTTCTATATGTATCAAGATAAGAAAAGACACGATTCTGACTCCGTCAAAATCGCCCAAAAAGCTGGCAAAACCGCCATCTTTTTTAAAAACCAAAACCTAAAAGACCAAAGACTAAACCAAATTTCCCCGCAGGGGGAGATTTTTTTTTGATTTTTTCCACTCCATTCATAGAGTATAAAACTTAAACTCTATACCAAACCTGACTAAACCCGACTTTCAAAATACAGCTGCCGTCACATTGGCCACAAAAAAACAGACCCTAAAGGTCTGTTCAAATCATGTCCCGTTTCTCACAGCAAGCTCGATCACAGCATTTGCATGACTGGCGTATAAACTGCCAATCAACATCATCACTGCAAAAGAAACTAAACCAAAGCCTTTTCTAATGCTCATACAAACAGTCGCCCCTTCGAATTTGTTTTTGAGCGTACACCATTTGCTGATACAAATATACAGAATCCTCCATACGCCCATTTTCAGTATAAAATTCTGCGGACTCTAAAGCCAGTTCTTCTAAATATGGATAACCTCTCACATCATCAAAGCGTTTCAATATCTCCATCAGTTCATCAAGACATAATGGCTTCGTATATAAATTTATAAGAAAATCAAATAAAGAACTAAACAACTTATCGGGATTTAACTTCAAATACTCAATACCCTCGTTCAAATAGTCATTCGCTATTTCATCATTACCCATTTTGAAATTAATAAGAGCCTGCTGATAATATACGATTTTGATATGAGTATGATCTTTCAAAAAACCTTCAGCATCTTGCAAGTAATTCAAGGCAGCTTCATATTTTCCTAGTCGCTGATATGTATTTCCTAAGTTCATCAAAGTGATCCCAGTCATCAATCCATCCTTAATGGCCTGCGCTCTTTTCAAAGCCTCCTGCAAATGAGGAATAGATTTTTCAGGACGGTTAAAATCATCATAGTTACCTGATATAACAAAGCGAGATTGAATTTCTCTAATCACATAAGTTGGATTAGCCTTATATGTATCAAGAGCCAGTATGATGTAGTACATGGACATTTGAGTTTGCTTCATGTGATAAAAAATCTCTGCCATTTTGTAATAAAACTCAGCTCTTTCAACTTCATCAGCTACCCGATCCAACCGCTTTTCTGCTTGTCTATAAAAAGTAATCGCAGTGATATATTCACCTTGCGAAAACTCATACATCCCTCTGAAAAAATTGAAGTAGTATTCAAGGATTCCAGTGAACTTTCTTCCCTGACCTTCGACTGCTCTTAAGTATTCAGCTTTGTTCACTTTCCGCTCAACTGGATTTACGTATTCAAGCATTTGTTCATGACGAAAATCCATCAACTGAAAATAAAGAACAGCTTGCTCATCTTCCTCCATCATATCCAATTCTTCTCTTATCTCGCTCCGAAGCATTTCAGCATCTGTCACATTGAGTTTTTTTATATGTCGATACCACTCATTTATCTTTTGACCGATCACCGCTGCTGAAATAGTTTCCATTCCATCAATCCCCCGATCCCTGTCCCTTTTTATGTTAAATCCTAGCATATGAAATACGGGTGTAACCCGCTTGCGTTTCCAATTATGCAAATTTTCGGCATCTCGCAAACGAATTTTCAAATGGATTACAGCAGACAAAACGAAAAACGCATTTAAAGCCCTTATAAGCGTTTTTGACGCTTCCCCCTATTTCAATTACCTAAACAAAAATAAAAGCGCTCAGAATCGAATCTGAACGCTCTCAACGGCATTTTTGAAATGCACGACATATTTTTTTATGCGTTTTATTTTCATCTTACATTACTACCCCCCTGTTAGAGTGAGGGGGTTCCAGCTGGCTACGGTGCTTCGCTTTTCGTTGCCACTCGACGACTGCCGTCGTCTACCGCTGCGCACCTTCGCCTAGAACTCTATTGTATCACTTTATAAGCCAATTCAAGAGCCTTTCTCTCAAATTCCTCATCTGTGATCTGACCGGATGCATGCTGCCATAATAATTCTTCCTCGTCAGCTGTAAGATAAATTCCTTCAATGGCGTGTGTCGCTTTCGCATATCTCATGCCTTTTTCAAAACTCTCTCTTGTCATTTTCATCATCGGACCGCCTTTCTTGGGCTCTGCCCAAACCCGCCAACGCTAGCACGTTGGATGGCAAATATTCAAACCCCCTACCCCCGATCTTCGGGGGATGCCCCTTCGGCAGGCGCAAACAAACGGGGTTTGTTTGATAAACAGGCTTTTGGGTGTCGTGAATGAGTCAACTCCTTAATGCTCACTTCGTTCCGCTTACCGTTGACTCATGCCATATGTTTTTCATTCCATTTTTTAAACAGTAACGCTCCTTTTGAGTGCACACTTTTCCGAAACAACACAAAACAAACACGAAACTTAATTCGCCATTATTGACCCCTTGTTACGACTGATTTTTTTGCAAAACGCTCCCTTTCTTTGTGTGCAGGTGCGCTCCTTTTCAAACACAAAACGTTACTCCATTCTTCTCACTTTTCCTTTTTATGGTGTGGCAGTTTTTCCGTTTCTGCCACATCACCGCCTTTTTCTCCTAAAAAAAGGTGTGTCAGCTTTTCATTTTTAGGCACATTCTTTTCAAAAATTGCAACCGCCACGAAACAAATCACACTGGGATTTCAAACATAAAGTGGTTGCAGTTTTCCCTTATGCTCTTTTCACCTTTTCCGAAATGTCTCCAGCGACACTTATCAAAATTTTTCTCTTTCAACCCGCTACGCAAAACAAAAACATTTTGCCTTTTGATCTAGGAGGGCGTAGCGTATATCGTAGCGAATGAATCATAAAGAGGTGAACCCGCTATGAAACCCGAAACCTACCTTTCTTCACAAGACATTGCAAACAAGCTCAATGTCTCCAGCGTCACGATACGCAAATACGCCGCCATGCTTGAGAAAAACGGCTATAATTTCGCCAGAGACACTAAGGGATGGCGTCAGTATAATGAGTCCGATTTATCCGCTATGGAGTATATATACACACACTCTAAATTAAGTGGTAAATCACTAGAAGAAGTAGCCAAACTTGTAGCGACCTTGTATCGGTCAAACTTGTCCATATCGGATACCGCTACACCGCTACAAGATGTCAATGTCGCCGATCTCATTCAAAGACAAGAGGAATTCAATCGGGCCATCCTAAAACGACTCGAACAATTTGAAGAACAACAAAAAAAGCGAGATGAAAATCTCATGCTCGCTTTGAAAGAATCCATT
>NZ_SOBQ01000013.1:0-2542 GCF_004364885.1 Bacillus sp. BK450
TTCTCTCCAGAGTGGATCCTGAGTACGGCGGAACACGTGAAATTCCGTCGGAATCCGGGAGGACCATCTCCCAAGGCTAAATACTCCCTAGTGACCGATAGTGAACCAGTACCGTGAGGGAAAGGTGAAAAGCACCCCGGAAGGGGAGTGAAATAGATCCTGAAACCGTGTGCCTACAAGTAGTCAGAGCCCGTTAACGGGTGATGGCGTGCCTTTTGTAGAATGAACCGGCGAGTTACGATCCCGTGCAAGGTTAAGCAGAAGATGCGGAGCCGCAGCGAAAGCGAGTCTGAATAGGGCGCATGAGTACGTGGTCGTAGACCCGAAACCAGGTGATCTACCCATGTCCAGGGTGAAGTTCAGGTAACACTGAATGGAGGCCCGAACCCACGCACGTTGAAAAGTGCGGGGATGAGGTGTGGGTAGGGGTGAAATGCCAATCGAACCTGGAGATAGCTGGTTCTCTCCGAAATAGCTTTAGGGCTAGCCTCAAGGTAAGAGTCTCGGAGGTAGAGCACTGATTGGACTAGGGGCCCCTACCGGGTTACCGAATTCAGTCAAACTCCGAATGCCGATGACTTATCCTTGGGAGTCAGACTGCGAGTGATAAGATCCGTAGTCGAAAGGGAAACAGCCCAGACCGCCAGCTAAGGTCCCAAAGTATACGTTAAGTGGAAAAGGATGTGGAGTTGCTTAGACAACCAGGATGTTGGCTTAGAAGCAGCCACCATTTAAAGAGTGCGTAATAGCTCACTGGTCGAGTGACTCTGCGCCGAAAATGTACCGGGGCTAAACGTATCACCGAAGCTGCGGACTGTTCTTACGAACAGTGGTAGGAGAGCGTTCTAAGGGCTGTGAAGCCAGACCGGAAGGACTGGTGGAGCGCTTAGAAGTGAGAATGCCGGTATGAGTAGCGAAAGACGGGTGAGAATCCCGTCCACCGAATGCCTAAGGTTTCCTGAGGAAGGCTCGTCCGCTCAGGGTTAGTCGGGACCTAAGCCGAGGCCGAAAGGCGTAGGCGATGGACAACAGGTTGATATTCCTGTACCACCTCCTCACCATTTGAGCAATGGGGGGACGCAGGAGGATAGGGTAAGCGCGGTATTGGATATCCGCGTCCAAGCAGTTAGGCTGGGAAATAGGCAAATCCGTTTCCCGTAAAGGCTGAGCTGTGATGGCGAGCGAAATTTAGTAGCGAAGTTCCTGATTCCACACTGCCAAGAAAAGCCTCTAGCGAGGTGAGAGGTGCCCGTACCGCAAACCGACACAGGTAGGCGAGGAGAGAATCCTAAGGTGATCGAGAGAACTCTCGTTAAGGAACTCGGCAAAATGACCCCGTAACTTCGGGAGAAGGGGTGCTTCTTAGGGTGTTAAAGCCCCGAGAAGCCGCAGTGAATAGGCCCAGGCGACTGTTTAGCAAAAACACAGGTCTCTGCGAAGCCGTAAGGCGAAGTATAGGGGCTGACGCCTGCCCGGTGCTGGAAGGTTAAGAGGAGCGCTTAGCGTAAGCGAAGGTGCGAATTGAAGCCCCAGTAAACGGCGGCCGTAACTATAACGGTCCTAAGGTAGCGAAATTCCTTGTCGGGTAAGTTCCGACCCGCACGAAAGGCGCAACGATCTGGGCACTGTCTCAACGAGAGACTCGGTGAAATTATAGTACCTGTGAAGATGCAGGTTACCCGCGACAGGACGGAAAGACCCCGTGGAGCTTTACTGCAGCCTGATATTGAATGTTGGTACAGCTTGTACAGGATAGGTAGGAGCCTTGGAAACCGGAGCGCTAGCTTCGGTGGAGGCATCGGTGGGATACTACCCTGGCTGTATTGACCTTCTAACCCGCTGCCCTTATCGGGCAGGGAGACAGTGTCAGGTGGGCAGTTTGACTGGGGCGGTCGCCTCCTAAAATGTAACGGAGGCGCCCAAAGGTTCCCTCAGAATGGTTGGAAATCATTCGCAGAGTGTAAAGGCACAAGGGAGCTTGACTGCGAGACCTACAAGTCGAGCAGGGACGAAAGTCGGGCTTAGTGATCCGGTGGTTCCGCATGGAAGGGCCATCGCTCAACGGATAAAAGCTACCCCGGGGATAACAGGCTTATCTCCCCCAAGAGTCCACATCGACGGGGAGGTTTGGCACCTCGATGTCGGCTCATCGCATCCTGGGGCTGTAGTCGGTCCCAAGGGTTGGGCTGTTCGCCCATTAAAGCGGTACGCGAGCTGGGTTCAGAACGTCGTGAGACAGTTCGGTCCCTATCCGTCGCGGGCGCAGGAAATTTGAGAGGAGCTGTCCTTAGTACGAGAGGACCGGGATGGACGCACCGCTGGTGTACCAGTTGTTCTGCCAAGGGCATCGCTGGGTAGCTATGTGCGGACGGGATAAGTGCTGAAAGCATCTAAGCATGAAGCCCCCCTCAAGATGAGATTTCCCATTCCGCAAGGAAGTAAGATCCCTGAAAGATGATCAGGTTGATAGGTCTGAGGTGGAAGCGTGGTGACACGTGGAGCTGACAGATACTAATAGATCGAGGACTTAACCTATATTCTA
>NZ_SOBQ01000014.1:0-1262 GCF_004364885.1 Bacillus sp. BK450
GCAGCCCTTTGTTCTGTCCATTGTAGCACGTGTGTAGCCCAGGTCATAAGGGGCATGATGATTTGACGTCATCCCCACCTTCCTCCGGTTTGTCACCGGCAGTCACCTTAGAGTGCCCAACTGAATGCTGGCAACTAAGATCAAGGGTTGCGCTCGTTGCGGGACTTAACCCAACATCTCACGACACGAGCTGACGACAACCATGCACCACCTGTCACTCTGTCCCCGAAGGGAAAGCCCTATCTCTAGGGTTGTCAGAGGATGTCAAGACCTGGTAAGGTTCTTCGCGTTGCTTCGAATTAAACCACATGCTCCACCGCTTGTGCGGGCCCCCGTCAATTCCTTTGAGTTTCAGTCTTGCGACCGTACTCCCCAGGCGGAGTGCTTAATGCGTTAGCTGCAGCACTAAGGGGCGGAAACCCCCTAACACTTAGCACTCATCGTTTACGGCGTGGACTACCAGGGTATCTAATCCTGTTCGCTCCCCACGCTTTCGCTCCTCAGCGTCAGTTACAGACCAGAGAGTCGCCTTCGCCACTGGTGTTCCTCCACATCTCTACGCATTTCACCGCTACACGTGGAATTCCACTCTCCTCTTCTGCACTCAAGTTTCCCAGTTTCCAATGACCCTCCCCGGTTGAGCCGGGGGCTTTCACATCAGACTTAAGAAACCGCCTGCGAGCCCTTTACGCCCAATAATTCCGGACAACGCTTGCCACCTACGTATTACCGCGGCTGCTGGCACGTAGTTAGCCGTGGCTTTCTGGTTAGGTACCGTCAAGGTGCGAGCAGTTACTCTCGCACTTGTTCTTCCCTAACAACAGAGCTTTACGATCCGAAAACCTTCATCACTCACGCGGCGTTGCTCCGTCAGACTTTCGTCCATTGCGGAAGATTCCCTACTGCTGCCTCCCGTAGGAGTCTGGGCCGTGTCTCAGTCCCAGTGTGGCCGATCACCCTCTCAGGTCGGCTACGCATCGTCGCCTTGGTGAGCCATTACCCCACCAACTAGCTAATGCGCCGCGGGTCCATCTGTAAGTGACAGCCGAAACCGTCTTTCATCCTTGAACCATGCGGTTCAAGGAACTATCCGGTATTAGCTCCGGTTTCCCGGAGTTATCCCAGTCTTACAGGCAGGTTACCCACGTGTTACTCACCCGTCCGCCGCTAACATCCGGGAGCAAGCTCCCTTCTGTCCGCTCGACTTGCATGTATTAGGCACGCCGCCAGCGTTCGTCCTGAGCCAGGATCAAACTCTCCGA